>NZ_JACJQG010000045.1 GCF_014696435.1 Calothrix anomala FACHB-343
CCTTCAACAAGTTTTTCAATGAATCTGTTAATTCCATTGACACCTATGTACATTCAAAAATCGAATCATCATTGAATTTACTACAAAAAGGGAAGGAAGAGGTTGCCGTTGGCAACCTCTTCCTTCCCCACCAGAATGATTATCATTCTTATAAGTTGTATATTTTATTCTCTGGAAGTCCCTAGACCTTCAGGATATTTAGCTTACTCTGATTTTAGGGCTTGGGTGAAAACACCAGATCCTCATTCTCAAGTTGTAGAGAAAGTAAAATCTTATCTCGATCGAGCAAATCAAGTAATGGAAAAAATGGGACATCCTTTTGCTCATCGTGTTTATCAAGCAATTACTCAGTATGTGGTGAACTATCCAGGAGTTGACAACACTAATTCAGCAGCTTTTAAGTTTGCTATTGCAGATCAGTTTGGACAAAAACTGCTACCAAAACTACGAGGAGTGATGATTGATGAGTTTGCAGAGGAATTGGATCAATTAAAAAACATTATTGCAGAAATTAACGATCAACCGTTGATTGTAGCATTTGAAAAAGCCCGTGCAGGGCGTTACGGACAATTTCAATGGCAGGGTTTAGTGTATCAAGATGAAGCAGTAAAATGAGACTCTATCCTAGCTTATTTGCTTATTTAAATGAGTCTCCTGTACCTATAGGGACTCTATTACACCCACGCGATCGCCCAATAATTGCACTAGATCCAAAAGAGGAATTATCCGCATCATCTTTTTTAATTCCGATTGCTGATAGAGTCTATGAAATTGCTTTCCCCTATCTAAAACCAACAGATATCAGTCAACATCCGCAGCAGTTAGAGTATGTTTTTCCTGTAAAAATTTCTGGACACATATATCATCTACATATCACTGATGAAGTTCTAGATATTGAGACTATCAAAGATACACAAGAAATTACAGAATGGGAAAATATCTTAGAACAACGTTTAGACAATACAACGTCTTTTCTCATCCGAATTTTAGTGGGAAATTTTACCAATATATTTGATAATCATCAAAGTAGACAGCCGACAATTCTCGTTAGCCAATTACAACAAAAGTTAAATCAATTTAATGTTGATGAGGCGAATATACCTATAGTAATTAGCTTAGAACGCCGTTATCAACTCCGGCGCAAATTAGAAGCGATCGCCTCTCATCTTCGTCACCAACTCAGAAGACAAGCAGAACTCATACCTTTGGGTAGAATTCAAGAAATGGATAGCTATTGTTTGAGAGACTATATCCGCCGTCCTGGTTCAACTCCAGCAGAAAAGGCGGGAGCCAAACAACAGTTAATGGGCATTCAAAGATATCAAGATTTTAACACGGCAGAAAATAAATTTTTGGTTTATTTTAGCCAAATTTTATATTTTAATTGTTACCAATATCAACGGAGTGGTGCAAGTCAATATCTCGAAGAAATCCGCAAATTTAGTTTAACAATTGATTTATTCAAACAACAGCCAGTAGTTCAAGATATACAAGATAGGCGATATCAATTTACTAAACCTAACTATGTCTTACAACAAAACCCTATATATAGAAGCTTTTATCAAGCTTACTTAGAATACATTCAAAAAAAGTACGAAAAAGAGCGTTTATGGTCATTTCGTAATTATTTACTTGCTGATTCTATCTATGTTTTATTAACCGCAGCCCTATTACGTTTTCAAAACATAGGTTTCGCTGCTAACCTTAAGATTACTGGTACTAGTGTTCCTGAACAAGGGCGCTATATTGATAAACGAGAAAATCTAGCCGTTAAAGTATTTCTGAAAAATCAAGTTTACGTCTTTAGTTTGAAAAAAACATCTGAGGAATTTTCAAGTGATTTACTACTCACTGTAGACATTCATCAATTAGACTCAGCGCAATTAGAATTTCAGCAATTAGTTTTTCCAATTTGGGTATTTTGGTATCGCCCAAGTAATAACGCACTCACTCAAATCAATCAATATTTAAACAATTTAATGAATGTCCATAGTATTAAAAAAGCCTGGATATTTTATTTACAAGTACCGCCAAATCAATTTTCTCCAAACGGAATTATACAGTCATATACTAACAGCAAGCTGACAGTAGTTCAATTACCAGATATCATCACAACACATGGGTTTTCACAAATTTTTGTGCTAATAACACATCTAATTCAAAGAGCGCTAGAGTTTCCGGTATGAATGAGCGAGAATTTTGGGGAGAATTACAGCAACTAATTTATCAATCTAATCAAACACCAGAAATTGCACAAGCACAATGGGAGAGATTAGTACAGCTACATAATTACCCCACTTTACCAACGCAATTAATTATCCAGACAATTTGTCATGGTGCGGTTTATTTAAAAGAGCGATCGCAGTTAAATTTTCCAGCGATTAACTCCAATATTCCTCTAAGTGCTAATCAAACTTTAGCCTTAGAAATGGCTTTATCAAATAGTGCGATCGCATTAATTGTTGGTTCCCCAGCTACAGGTAAAACTCGCATTGCTCAAACTCTAGCCCATACTGCAATTAACTTTTCAAAACGAATTTTACTTTTAACTCATCACCATTCTACTCTTAACGCCTATCGCAATTTACCAGGTTATCCTTTCTGGCTAAATCAGCAGCAAGATTATCAGAGTTGGGTAATTGAACAACTATATTCTCAACATTTATCTCAGCCACAGATGGATTACTTACCATTACATCTGTTACCAGATAGAGAATTAGTAAAACTCAGAACAACAGCAAAATTAGAAAATTGGTTACCCATTATTAAAAATACTCCACAAGCACAACTGACTGAACAGTTACAGCCAGAATTTCCTGATTTAACAAATGACAGAGTTAAACTGCTAGCTTATCGCCTCAAACAATTAGAACCATTATTACAACAGCAATTAAAACTAAGTCAACTTTATGCAAATTTATCTTTACAGGGAGTTACAGAACTTGTTTCACAAATCAGTGAAAGTCCCCAGATACCAATTGTAGGTACTGTTGCTGAATTTATGCAAATTCAACATCAATCCTTATGGCACAATAACTTTGATTTAGTAATTGTGGAGGAAGCAGAATATCTAAGTAGGATAGAATTAATTTTACTATCTGGTTTAGCTAATAAACTCATTTTGTTTGGCAATATAAAAACCAAAAATCATCGTTCATCTAATGCAGGTAAATCATTTTTTAGCAGATTTACCCAAAGTTTTCACTACCTAAATCAGCACTTGCTTCCAAGCTACCGCTATCAGTTAACAGAACAATATCGAATTCATCCAGAAATATTTAAAATTGTTGAGCCAGTCATCTGCGATCGCTGGATTCACACAAAATATTCCCGCCAATATTATCATATTCCACAATTAACAAATAGATTAATTTGGCAAGATGTTCCCAATCAAAAAGCAGGTGAGAAAATTATTCAATTTATCCAAACCTTAAATTCGCAACTCAGTTCTCAAATTGGTATCGTTACATTTTGCACTCAAGCGCGAGATTGGCTAACAGCTAACTCTCCCACAGACTTTACAGAACTATTTATTGGTACAGTAGGAGAATGGGCAGGAATAGAACGTGCGATCGTGATTATAAATTTTCCAGAAAGTCTCGAAAATTTGACTTCATCTGATATCAATATAGCTTTATCCAGAGGACAAGACTATCTAATTTTATTTGGTGATTTCGATTTCTGGAGACAACTCGGTTCACCACTAAGAACTTTATTATCGCAACCAGAACTATACAAAGAACGCGGAGTGGTTTTATCATGAAACTTCAGTACCAACTCCAAGGTGAATTTCATCGCATTCAGTTGACTGGTACAGACTCAATTCCTGTTTCACTAGTCGATATCATCCGAGAAATACAAGCAGTAGCAACACAAAACCGCACGCGCACCCCGCAAATCTTACGTCAATCTTTTGGATTAAATTTTATTCCAGAACCTGTTTTAATTAACTTGTTAAAACAAGCGCAGGGAGTAGCAACAGAAAATCAACTATATCAAGTATCATCCTTGCAACTTCTTCACCCAATAAAATCTCAATTAGAAACACAGGTTGCAAACACATACCGTTATCAATTTATTTCCCCCATAGCCAAATTAAATCTTACCCCAGACAATCCACAAATTCCTGTCTGGATAGGTAACAATTCAGTGCAAACAGGAATTTATACTTTTACCTTAGAAAACCCTTATTATCCAGACTTATCTGATACTTTTATTGAAACTATTTGGCAATCTGCTGTAAATTTTTGGCATGATTTACCAGATATTAATAAAATACATTTAGCTTTACAGTCTCTAGATTTCAATAACTTTTCTATTCTCCATCCTGAATATCCTGAGCTAAAAATATGGATTACACAAGAGGATTTATCTTTAGAGTTAAGAGAAGCAATTACATATCTGCGATTATATGTAAGCGAATCCACGGATTTATCACAACCTGTCCAATTACTTATTCAAAATTATCAACATCAATATAATCAAGTACCAATTGTCAACCTATCCGATGAAATTAGTCACGATCCATCTTTATCTCCAGGATTTAGATTGATAATTGGTAGAGATAATAGTCGTTCTGCGTTAAACACAATTATTTCTACCGCCCGTCAATTCTTATTAATTTCCAGTTACATCATTGAAGATGAAAATTTAACAGAATTAATTTGCAAAAAATCACGCGAGTTACCTTTAGGAGTTTGGATTTTAACTGACTTGAGGAATGAAGTCCTTGATAGAATTGATACTGAAACATCAATTAATGTATCTGTACCAGAAATTTATCAATATTCTGATGAGCTAAAAAAGAGGTGTTTAAGAAAACTATTACGTGATAATGTTCGCATTCGTAGTGGCGCGTTTCATTTAAAAACCTATATTTCTGAACAATATGCTTATTTAGGTTCTGCAAATATCACGAGAGGAAGCTTAGATTTTAATATTGAAGCAGGTGTAGTCACTCGTAATTATGCTAATCACGAACAATTAATTAATTTATTTCGCAAATTTTGGTACAAACGTAGCCGAGATGAAGTCATACCAGATACGAGCTATGATGGTTTTCGTCTCCGTTCTATAAATCGTTATGCTGATGACAGATATGAGCATGATCCTAATTTATTAACACCACGCCAATACCAAAAAGATTTAATACAACAACTGAGCCATTTTCAGGGAAAGGTAAAAATTTACAGTCGCAGCTTCCAACCATCTCCAGAAATAGCAGCATATCTAAATTTATTAGACACACACATATTTGTTGATTCGCAAATTCCCGTTAATCAACCAGGATTTAATGTACGCAGAACCAATAGACTTCATGCCAAAATTACTCTTTTAGGTAATCAAGTCGCTTATATTGGCGGAGTTAATTTTAATTTTAGTAGTAGGGCATTGTCACTACATGATTTGATGTATAAGACTAATAATAAACAAGAAATTGATCAACTAATTAAAAATCTTAACTCATTAAATATTTAATTTATGACTAGATTATTAAATTTAGAATCTTACATTGAATGTTGCCAATATTCTCAACTATTTGATGAGCCACTTCAGCCATTAGTTCCCTCACCTGAAGATTTACCCAGAGAATACAAAAAATTATTACAAAAATATTTCAATCATCCCTATATTCAAGAAGAAATAATCAATGCAAATTATCCCCAAGAGTTGACAATCAACCGCAATAACATAGATTACTTCTTGGTAGGTACAGAACTAACTCAAGCAGAAAAACAGCGCTTATTCATTATCCGAGATACAGTGGATTTGATGACGCTGAGTATGAGTAATTTTTTAGAACATCGAGACGGTTATTTATACAGTAGCGCTTATCATTACTGGAATTATTATTCTCAAATTAGCCATCAGCAAATAAATAAATCTTTAATTTTTGTTGAGCTAGATAATTTTGGTATCCTTAAACTAATTCCCGTTGATTTATTTTGTCCCGATAATAGCCCTTATCAAGTTCCAATTCTTCAAACTCAAAACGCCATAATTCTTGATTCAGCCTACAATGGTCAAGAAACATATCAAAGCATTTGTATAAGTTTAGCAGTAAAAATTCTAAAAGATAACTTTCCTGTATTAGCTGATAATATTGATACGGTTAATCACCTAAATAATTATTTACAGAAAATTTCTATTTTTAAGATTATCCAGCTTTATATAAATGAAAAAACTATAAATTTTGTTACAGAGATTTTATATAATCAACATATTTTTTATAAAAATGTAACTTTATCAATAGGTGCGATCGCAAATATTGTATCCAATACAATCAATATTCAATATCTCAGACAACTTGCTAGTCAGCATCCGCAATATCAATTTGCATTAGTCACACAATACAATATTTTTGCACATATCCAGCAACTACTACCAGAATTTATCTGTCTTAACCCCCTATCTCTACAGTTTCATCAAATATGGGAAGAAAAAATTCAGTATAATTTCCCGCTTTTTGGGATTTATCTCGATCAAATAGAATTCGCCATCGGTATTCCAGATGATCAAGGGAGAGTATCAAGACAATGGATTCAATTATCTAATCCAGAAGATGCTATTTCTTATGAAGGCGATCGCAAAGTTTTAATCGGTAATATTCCCAGTTTAGATCAGAATTTTTTCCGCATCAAAAATAAAATAGCTAATTTACCTATTAAGGTAAATGGTGAGGATTACTGTAAATATAGGATACCACAAGACTATAAAATTGAAATTAAAGACTATGAAGGTACTGAGGATGTCCGCATAGGTATAGAGTTTCATCTGCAACCTGGTTCTTTTCCTGAACTTAAAGTTACAGATATAGATGGTAAATATAATAATATCAATACTTTTCTGGCAGATAGAATACAAACATCCTATAGCTATATTCCACTTGCAAAAATCACTAGCACTCGTCAGCAAGAATCTTTAAATCAAATTGATAGATTACAAAAATATCAAGATTTTATAGAATTTAAAATGGCTTTACTAAATCTCTCAAAAGAGTTAGATACTCTTTCAAGAGTACGCTTTGAGAGAGCAAGTTTTATAAATTTAAATGATCTACTTAGCAAAGCATCTAGAATAATTAATAAGAATAGTGCTGGATTATATGCACTGCAATTAATTAATACTGTATCCAATCAGTCAGTTGTTAGTGAACTGAAAGAAGATATAAAAAATACTAAACTTCATAGAATAGTTGATTTAATAATTGAATTGATAAATTTGTCCAATTATACACAATTGAATACCATACAAAAAAATTGTCTAAATACAGCAGTTATTTTCATCGGTAAATTTTATTATTTCTCAGAAAATATTTTAAAAGAAAATTTATTTGATATAAAAATCTTTAATAATATTAATAAAATTCAATATCTTACTTCAGGCAATGAATATTTGCAATTGCTTGCTAAAGTGGCAATAAATTTAAGACAGCAAAATGAGTATTTTAATTGGTTTCATTCTTTTTATAAACTAGAAAAAAATAAATACTTATGGGGGTATAGTCGTATTTTACTTTGGTATTATAAGTTTGATTTTTCAGTTAATTCTCTGAATTATCAAGAACATTTTAGCTTAATTATGGAATATTTACTTAGTAAACCACATACAGGTTTTGATTATACTTATAAACAAAATGCATTTTTGTCTTTGTTGTATTTATTATCATTCCGTGAGCATGATAAAATATTTTGCCAAGATGGTTCAATAGAGAATTTAACAGCTAAAAGAGTTATTGAACATTTCAAACAGGATAGAATTATCCTTAAACAAGTAAGCACTGAAAAACCACTCAATCAATATTTCTATGAAATGATACAGGGAACTGCAACTGAAGATGATTTAAATAATATTGTGCAAGCTTAAATTTTGCATGAATAAGTAGGTCGCTGGCTGTCATTTTACATAAGTTATAGTTGATTTATTTAATTTATAGTTCTCTGATAACCTACTTTTTTAAGAAGTTGGGTATCTCTTAGAAATAATTGAAAATTACAAAATCAGTTAGTAACTTCCAAAGAAAAACAATATCCCAATCATTAACTTACTAAACCTGGGGACATACAATTTTTTAAATACCGAATAAATTTGTAGTGCGAGCATCTTGCTCGCTTTTGAACACCAGCGAGCAAGATGCTCGCACTGCGAAATATGGATAATTTATTTTTTGTAAGTCCCCTGCAACTCATAGGGGCGGTATCACCCACCTGTGTTAACTTACGCTCAAAACCTTTATCTATCTCGTTTCCAGCCGGAGGCTGGAAATGCATATTGTGAGACTCTGCCTCGAAAGCTGATAAATTGAGGCAGAGCCTCACGATTTTCGCTCCCACGCAGAGCATGGGAGCTAGATGAAATGGGGATTTCACGCTAAGTTGACACCAATGGGTATCACCCCGCCCCTACAATTTGGGATAATTTATTTTTTGAAATTTCCTTAACTAAGTAAAAAAGAGGAAATTTTATCTATATTTCTGTTTCAGTCTCTGCTTCTAAGTCTATATCTGAAACTGTAGCAAAATAACTATTAATTTTATTCAACAAAGGCACTAATAAAACCAACATACAAGCAGAATATAAATCACCACCCCAACTATCATGTAACCATTTAAAAGCGGCTTCTTGACCTGTACCATGAAAAAATGTCAATGCAGTGTTGCGAATAATATTGGCACTAATACTAATCACAACAGCAATGATTAAAAACCACTGGGTTGTGCGGCGTGAAGATAAAGCACCTGTCCAATAAAGCAACATTAAGCTGACATATAGAGTAGTAAATAACATTTTTAGCCCTGCACAATAAGGTGCAACTTCTACAATTCTTCCTCCTACAAATAAATTTATGCCTTCAACATTTACTTCCATACCAAACTGATTGAGTATAAACCCAGCCGTACCAGCTATGAAACTTTGCAATGGTAAAGTGTAAGGCGCAATCAGATAAGGTAATGACGTTGGGGTTGCTAAAAATATTAGTAATAGCGGAAATCTTTGCAATTTTAAACCTGGGATACCTTTGAACCATAAACACAATCCGGCTAAAATAGCGGGTAAGGAAAGGTTAACCCACTCAGTTACACCGCTTAAATAAAATACTCCCCCAATTAATAGTAAAACAGCGCCAAGAGGATGAATGATATTTGGTAGCCTTTGCCATTGTTTGCGTTGTAGCCATACTAGATAACTAGCGAAAGGTAGCCCGATTAAACCGTGGCTAAAATATTCGTGTTCTGTACTAATATTTTTATGCAACCAACCATCAACCCAATGTAGTAATATCGGCGCATAAAGTAAGATTAAAACGCCTAAAATTGCTAGATTAAGTAATTGCTCTGTATTCCTAATTTTGAGATATTGTTGTATTGCCATAATTTTCAGCAATGCAAAATTTATTGCGCTTCGCGTGTCAGTTGTTAGTAGGGGCGGGTTGATGCGAAATCATCCTTAAGCAGCGAAGATATCTGTGAACCCGCCCTTACAGTTGTTTTTGGAAGGAGTCTAATACCCGAACCCAAGAGTGGGTGGTTTTTAGGTGTCTAGGAAATAATTAAAGGCATAATAATTGTTGTGAATTACTAAGTATTGATGCGATCGCACTTACAACTTCTGTAATTTCACTACTGCTTAAACCTGGATACATGGGTAAGGATAATATTTGCTTGGCTAATGCTTCTGCTTGGGGAAAATCTCCCGGTTGATAGCCTAAATGAGTAAATGCTGGTTGGAGATGACAGGGAATGGGGTAATGAATTCCTGTCTGAATTCCTAATTCTGCGAGTTTGTCTTGAATTTGCTGGCGTGCGAAAGTACAAGAATCATCAATTTTAATCACATAAAGATGATATACATGCCCGACATCGCTGTGATTTTCTATAGGAGTAATCCCAAAAGATGCTAAGGGTAATAATTCTCGATCGTATTGTTGAGCAATATGATTGCGATCGCAATTCCATTTGGCTAAATATGGTAGTTTCTCTAGTAATACTGCTGCTTGTAAAGTATCTAAGCGACTATTTGTCCCCACTTCAACATGAAAATACTTTTGCGCTGCGCCATAATTCCGCAAACGCACCATTTTTTGAGCTACATCTGGATCTCGCGTTAATAACATTCCCCCATCGCCAAATCCTCCTAAATTTTTGCTGGGATAAAAACTAAAAGCGGCTGCTATTCCCACCGAACCTACAAAATATCCTTCTCTTGCTGCTAAATGTGCTTGTGCTGCATCTTCAAAAATTAGTAGGTTATATGTCTGAGCAAAATCTAGCAACTTTATGGGTGATACCATTTGACCATATAGATGTACAGGAATAATTGCTTTAGTCTTTGGTGTCACTAATTTTGCTGCTGCTGCTAAATCAATTAAAGCTGTTTGGCGATCGCAATCTACAAAAATTGGTTTAGCACCAGCTTGTAGTACGCCAATTAAGGTGGCGACAAAGGTATTAACGGGTAATAAAACCTCATCACCACTACCAATATTACAAGCCTGTAAACCGAGTGCGATCGCATCGGTTCCTGACGCCACGCCGATACCATATTTTGCACCAGAAGCAGCTGCAAATTCTCGCTCAAAATCTGCGACTGCTTGTCCTAAAATAAAATTTCCTTGAGATACTACAGCCTGGATTGCTTGCTCTAACTGAATTTGTATCGGTTGGTGTTGCAAATTTAGATTAACAAAAGGAATTTTAATACTGCTTTTATTCATCACTATATATCCGGGGAATTTCAATCTTTAAATCGGGAAAATCTTGCTGCTGTGGAGGAATTGTTAATTTTTACTTTTATTAATTAAAATATTTTATAAAAATATTTAATTATTTGACAAAACTACCCATTAGAGATATCAGTTATATTTGACAGCATACTAATTATGCTATTTAACTAAATATTTATATAATGATTCTTCTAGCCAGGATATTTGTCCTCACCTTAGAAAAATACTTGTAAATATTTATTTACTTTATTCATAATCTATTGATTTTCCTTCAGTAGAAACGATGAAATAAATTAATAAATTTTTCTTATTTAAGATATGTACTGAAATGATAATTTGTTGTGCAAAATCCTTAAATCTCTAATTTTAGATAGGCTATTGTAGAATTTTTTAGCCAAATACTATGTTTTATATGCAGAAAATCCCAGCCAAAATAAATAATTTAAAGTTTTTGGACAATTTTATCGACAATATTATTCATATTTCCAATTATGCTCATCGGAAACTCAATAGATAACTATTTTCAGTAACGAGCGCTGAATATATACAAAGTAAAAGTCTGAATAGACATCAGCATGGTAAACTTTATTTTCCATCCTTGCTGTTATGTTACCCAAGTGAAAACCAAAACTAACGCTGTCTAGTAGTAAAAGCTAAATTAATAGTGATTCTTTGAGTGCTTACTCGAATATTTACTGATACTCTTTACAAACTCACAGAAGAAAATAAAAAATTTTGCTCGAAGTTTGTTTATCTGAGGTGAATTTGGGGAATGCTTAAAAATAGCAAATAATAACCCACAAGAAGTGGTTATATAAACTCCTGTATCAAACAATTATCAAGGTCATGGTGGCAATGGTAGAGCCTGAAAACAAATTATCTGCTCTAAAAGATGGTTGGACTTCCCAAGAAACAAGAGAGAAACAACGCCTAGAAGCCTTATCCGAATTAGGTTTGCGGCAATCAGAAACAATTCCTGTCTTTGAAGAAGCAACTCAAACTGCAGCTCATTTTTTGGAAGCACCAATTTCCATTTTAGGATTTGTCGATCAAGAACGTCATTGGTTTAAGTCCGCAGTCGGTTTATCGAGACTGGGACTAATGAATCATTTAGCACAAAGCCGTCAATTATTACGCCGGGAATCTTTTTGTACCCAAGTAGTAGACAGCTTTCAAGTTTTAGTCATAAATGATACACATAAAATTACAGATCCCGTACTCGCCTCTAGTAAGTTAATTCAGGATTATGGCATCCGTGCTTACTTGGGAGCGCCATTAATTGATGCTTCTGGCCATTGTCTAGGTGCATTAGCGGTAATGGATTTAGTACCCCGTAATTTTACTACTCGTGATATTGAATTTTTACAAATCATCGCTCGTTGGAGCATGAGCGAATTTGAGCGGAATCGATTGCTCAAAGCTAAGTCAGAAGTCAGTGTTGGGCAAAACACCCTGAGTTTACCATTTAGCGATCGCCCTAACACGGAAATCAAAATTACTTCACCTGCTTTAGAACCAGATTCTGTTTCTACTAAACAACTCAAGCTGGAACTATTAGCACAGCTAACTCAGGAGTTACGCACACCCTTAACTTCTGTACTAGGTATGGCTAGCGTCTTAGGGAGAGAGATATACGGGCCATTGACAACTAAGCAAAGAGAATATCTCGATATCATCCAACACAGTGGTCGATATTTACTATCCTTAGTCAATGAAATTACTGAACTAGGCGCAATGGATGATGGTTCCAACGAATTGAATATTGCTCCTGTAGATATTGAAATGGTTTGCCAACAAGCGATCAATACTCTAGAAGAAGCAGCCAATCGTCGCGAGCAAGATATTCGTCTATCTATTGAACCAGGACACAGCCGCATTTGTCCTTTAGATAAAGATAAAGTCAGACAAATGCTGTATCACCTAATTTTTAGCGTGATTCAACTCTCTGCTACTGGTAGTGTGGTGCGAATTCATGTTTCTTACAAAGAAAACATGCTCAATATTACAGTATGGGTTTCACATCCTTGGCTAGGAGACGGTATTACTGAGGTCGATCCTTATTTTCGTCTCAGTCCCTTGTCTTTGCTGGAATTAACCGGCGAGACAGGAAATTATAATCTCCATTTAGACAATCACGAATCTGTCAGCAATTTACCTCTAGTGGTGGAAACAGCCAACCACTTGAGCGATTCTCACTCAGATGTCATGACGATGAATGCAGCAATGGATGTGGCGCAACCACGTAATAATTTGTCTCGCGAAAGCTTAGGTTTATTACTTAGCTGTCAGCTAGCTGAATTACATGGTGGACAAATCGCTATTCAAGGTTCTCCAGAATCAGGATATCGTTATGTGTTGTCTTTACCATTGCAAATAGCAGCTTCTTCAGAAGTAGTTAGTGATGTTTAAGCAGTACATTCCAGCCTGCTAAACAGTTATCCAAAATTTTTCTTTTCACCTTCCCGTAAATCCAACTTTCACCTTTAACAAGCAGCGCAATCTGCGCAAAGTTTTGTATATCGTCCAACTCGCAGACTTGAACTCATCGCTCCGCGTCTATCAATAGACGCAAAGACGCGGAGAATATTAACTCTAAATAGTTATTCCCGCTATTTAGCTCGTTGTTGGCGAAATTTGCCATAATCGTTTAGTTTACACCATTCCCAGTGATTTTTGCTAGAGAATTGCTTCACATCTGCAAGAAAAAACAAAAGTTGTAGACACGGTGACATAGATTATGATCGAGTCCAAGTTCTTTGAGGGCTTGCTAATCAGTCACAGCGTGTTTTATGAATTTAGTCTGGCAAAGATTTACGTTATCTTATTTCCGAGTCCAAGATTATTTTGCTACCAGCTACATCCACCGTGCTTTGGTGGGGCTGTTATCGTCTTGGCGACAAAGTAGTATCTTGCTCCAGTGGGGAGATACAATAGCGGCTGCTTTACTCAGCTTAATTTATCTTCTAGCACCGTTTGTTTCGACCACTTTATTAGGGTTGTTACTGGTAGCTTGTTTTGGATTTTGGTTGTTGCTGACTTTATCCGATGATGGCACATCAACCAATAGCTCATCTTTTACCCCAATTCACTTGCTGGTATTAGCCTATTGGGCAATTGCTGCAATCGCTACAGCATTCTCTCCTGTAAAAAAGGCGGCGTTGAACGATTTAGTGACTTTAACGCTATATTTGCTGTTATTTGCTCTATGTGCTAGGGTGTTGAGGTCTTCCCGCTTGCGGTCTTGGCTAATAGTTCTCTATCTACATGTATCGCTCATTGTCAGCGTGTATGGATTACGACAATGGTTTTTTGGCGCAGATGCTTTAGCCACTTGGGTTGACCCTACTTCGCCTTTGTCTAAAACTACAAGAGTTTACAGTTATTTAGGTAATCCCAATTTATTGGCAGGGTATTTAATCCCAGCAGTTGTGTTTAGTTTAGTAGCAATTGTTGCTTGGCAAAGCTGGTATAAGAAAGCACTAGGATTAACAGCATTGATAGTTAATAGTGCCTGTCTCGTCCTTACTTTTAGTCGTGGTGGCTGGATTGGCTTAGTAGTATCAATATTAACGGTAATGGCATTGCTCATTTATTGGTGGAGCGTGCAAATGCCTCCGTTTTGGCGTACTTGGTCGCTGCCAATTATTTTAGGAGGTTTAATTGGGGTCTTGGTGCTAGCTGTAATTTTTATTGAGCCTGTGCGATTGCGAGTTTTTAGTATTTTTGCCGATCGCCAAGACAGCAGTAATAATTTTCGCCGCAATGTTTGGGATGCGGTATTTGAGATGATTCGCGATCGCCCGATTTTAGGTATCGGGCCAGGTCACAATGCGTTTAATAAAATCTATCCCCTTTACCAGCGTCCCCGTTACAGTGCTTTAAGTGCTTATTCGATTTTGCTAGAAATTGCTGTAGAAACTGGCTTTATTGGTTTAGGCTGTTTCCTATGGCTGTTGGTTGTAACTTTTAATACTGGTTACATGCAATTACGCCGCTTGCGCCAATTGGGAAACAGAGAAGGATTATGGTTAATTGGTGCGATCGCTTCGATGGTAGGTATGTTGGCCCATGGAACTGTTGATACTGTCTGGTTTCGTCCAGAGGTAAATAGTCTCTGGTGGTTAGTAGTGGCTATAATTGCTAGTTATTGGACACCTTTAAGCCAAAACCAGAGTTTAGACCGCAGTTCAGCTAGTCCCGAAGCCGCAGCAAACTAAAATTACTCAAATAGGTTAGTTTTAACACTCCACCGCCCTATAAGGGCGGGGATTCTTGGTTCACAGTCCAATCTTACCTTCGCAGGATTGCTCCAACGAAGCTAGAGGATCAAACTCCCCAAGCTTATAAGCTCCCGTGTGCCCCACGGTACCCTTCGGGTTCTTCACTTTGCTTATGCCGGGAAACCCGTCCACCGCAAGTGACTCACCTAATCCCTTTTGCAAGATATTGATAGCAGCATTAATGTCCCTATCCGCAACAAATCCACAATGATTGCAAATATGAGTTCTGGTTGATAGAGACTTCTGCACTTTTTCACCACAGTTAGAACAATTTTGGCTGGTATGATGGGGAGCAACAGCAATGGTTATCTTCCCGTATTTATAACCAAAATAATCTAGCCAAGAGCGAAACTTTGACCATCCTGCATCACTTATCGACTTAGCCAGATGTCGATTTTTAACCATGCTTTTAACATTTAAATCTTCATAGGCTACTAAGTCGTTAGACTTGATTAAGCGGAGTGCCACTCTCTTGACAAACTCTTCTCGCTGCCTACTTACCCTTAAATGTTTACGGGCATATCGCTGCCTAGCTTTGTAATAATTTCGGGACTGTGGATTGCCTTTTTTGCACTTGTTAGATTTTTGCCGATTTAAGCGATTAAGTTGCTTTTCTCCCTTGCGGTAGAATTGTGGATTGGGTTCAGTATTGCCTTGACTGTCTGCCAAGAAATACTTGATGCCCACATCAACACCCACCGCTTTTTGGCTAGGAGTTATTGGCTTAACCGTATCTCTGGGGTCTAATTGCACCGAGAATTGCACATAGTACCCATCGGCACGGCGTACAATTCTGACTCGCTTGATTTGCTCTAGTTGATAAAAGTTTAAGTCTCTAGTGCCTATCAGCTTCAGAGTACCTATTCCTTTGTTGTCTGTGAAAGTAATATGCTTCCTATTTTCTGACAGTTTCCATCCAGAGACTTTATATTCAACAGAGCGAGTATTTTTCTTGAACTTTGGATAGCCGAGCCACTGCGTTGGACGGGTTTCCCGGCTTGAAGCAAGTGGCGTTTTCTTGCCTGGAATTTGCTTCTTGCAGTTATCGTAAAAGCGGTTAACTGCTTTTAAAACTCGCTCAACAGCAGTTTGACAAGCATGAGAGTTTAAGTCCTCCACAAACTTAAATTCCTTCCTTAACAACGTGTTATATCTAAACATTTCTGTCTTCCCAACACCACGATTATCCATCCAATAACGCAGCACTTTATTTCGGACAAACTGAGATGTCCTAATTGCTTCATCAATGGCGGTTAGTTGTTGTGATTTTGGATTGACTTTAAACTCGTAGCTCAACACGTTTGATACTGGAATGGCTGGTATCAAATACTATAATAACACCAAGCCGTCCTATAAGGACGGGGCTTGTATCCCATTTTTTTGGTCAAAGAAGAGGAAAAGGGGCAGGGGGCGGGGGAGAACCCCATAAAAAAATTTAGCCTTGCCTCTTTTGGTCAAATAATTTTGGATTGGTTTCCCCAAACAGATGTGTGAATTTTACCGAATCGCCAATCCAAAATCAGCATTATTAATCAAAAACTGACAACTAACTCTCGATCAACTCTCAACAAATTCTTAATTGCTTAGTCTCTGTAGGTTGAAGTCCCTGGGGTGCTGGGATCGCGATAACGGGTTGGTTCATCGTCACGTTTTTTACCTGTTAAACCAGCTAGACCTAACAGACCAAGTAATCCCAACCAACCCCAATCAAAATCATTGCGATCGTCAATTGTAGTGGTGGTAGTAGTGCCGGTTCCGGGATCGGTAGTGGTAGTTTGGGCTTGTACGGGCAAAGTTAAAGATAAAACCGCCATACTCAACGAGAGAACACCAGCGCTCATCAGTTTAGTAAGTTTGCTTGTCATGGTAAAAGTTCCTCATCCCATCCAAAGTTACTCACCACTTTATCGAGTTCGAGAAAGAACAAAATCAATCTCTGGCGATAAACTCAGCTTGTACTTCACTCTGGCTGAAGATATAAAAGTAGCTTTTTACTACTGACAATTTGGATAGTGAAGTACAGCTAATAATTTTTCATTGCTCGTTCCATATCTCGCTTATCCTGACGTTTTTTCAGGTCTTCGCGCTTATCGTGGAGCTTTTTACCTTTACCAAGGGCAATACTGACCTTAACTCGACCGCGCTTGAAATACATCTTTAAAGGTACTAAAGTTAAACCCTGCTGTTCCACTTTGCCAATTAGCTTGCGGATTTCCTGACGGTGTAGTAAAAGCTTCCGCGTCCGTCGTGGTTCGTGATTAAAATATTGACCGCTAGCAGTGTACGGTGAAATATGCGCGTTGATTAACCAGGCTTCGCCATTGCGAATCAAGGCGTACCCGTCTTGAAGATTGACTTTTCCAGCCCGAATTGACTTGACCTCTGTGCCTGTCAGCTGAATTCCGGCTTCGTAGGTCTCCAGGATTTCATACAAATAACGAGCTTGTCGATTGTCGCTAACTACTTTGTAACCGTCACTTTTATCGCTCATGGAAAATCGTGCGTACTGAAAATGTGTCTAAAAAATTGTTTGAGTTGGTAGAAAAATTGATTTAGTCTGTGTTAAATCAATATAAATGCTTAGTCTAGAGATAAGACTTATCTTACTAATTTAACTTTTTCAACCTCGCAATGAAAAATTTTCCGGCAAATTTTTTCTCCACCAGACTGTTGATCTAGTAAATTTAATTTACAGTAGGGTAAAAGATTACTCTATCTTATTGGTTATTTGTTATGAAGTGCTACATTATTTATCTTTGCCCAGCAGTAGAATGGTCAGTTGCGTTAAAATTTATTAACAATTTCTAAAGAATTAAGATTTTCTTTATAAATCAGTGCTACAGCAGTAATTAGCTGGTAATCCTGTCATAGTATGAAACATAAGAGCACATCATTCTTGCCTGTGTTCGCTCATAGTGCTCAAACAAGCCAATTTGTTAGTAAAAAAAATGCTAGGGGTGTACTTTCCATGCCCTTGACGATCCTTGTAGTGGATGATGATTTGGGCACTCGGTTGTCGATTAGTGATTATCTTGAACTGTCTGGCTATTCAGTGATTACGGCTAATGATGGTCAAGAGGCTTTACTCATGGTTGAGGAGTACCATCCTGATTTGATTGTCACCGATATTGTCATGCCAAGAATGAATGGTTATGAGTTGGTGCGGCGAGTGCGGCAAAAAGCAGAGTTCCGGTTGTTACCTGTAATTTTATTAACAGCGCGTACCAAGACTCAGGAACGGATTCTGGGCTATCAGTCAGGCTGCGATCTCTATTTACCCAAACCTTTTGAATTAGAAGAGTTAGCAGCCGCTATTCGGAATTTACTGGAGCGATCGCAAATCATTCAATCTGAGTATCGCTTTTCTCATACAGAAAATTTGAGCAATTCCCCGCAAATAAAAGCTGTAGATGCTCATTCTGGAGAAATTACTCAAACTCAAAAATCGGAAATGCTCTCAGCTTTAACTGCCAGAGAACAAGAAGTTCTAGAACTGTTGACGCATGGTCTTTCTAATGCCGATATGGGTCAACAGCTACACCTGAGTGCCCGTACAGTCGAAAAGTACGTCAGTAGCTTATTGAGAAAAACCGCAACCAGTAACCGAGCCGAACTGGTTCGTTTTGCCATTAAGCATGGTTTAGTCGAATAGCCGCTTTGATAAACCTACCCAAAATTACCCAAGTCTAGACTTAACTGGACACTGGTTATTTTGGTGTTAACTTCCTGTTTCATCGTGATCTTAGGATGACTCCTAAGAGGTTTGTCCACTCCGCAGGCTATCCCGGTAGAGCTTACCGTTTCTGACCTTTCAGGAATAAAAATATTCTCAAACCATCGGTCTATGTTTTTAGCTGCGTTTAAATCTCTGTCTTCAATGTGACCGCAGTCAGGACAGACATAAACGCGGTTTTTTAATGGCATCTTATGGCGATGCTGTCCGCAATTAGAGCAAATCTGAGAACTAGGAAACATCCGAGCAACCAGAATCAATTTACTGGAAAATTTCTTAGTTTTGTACTCTAATTGACGCTGAAATTCATGCATACCGCAATCAGCAATTGCCAGAGCTAATTTATGGTTCTTTAAGAAAGCTAAAAGAAGCAAATCTTCTATCTTAATAACGCTGTGGTTTTTAGCTAGATAGTGAGACAATTTATGAATTGAGTCCTTACGGATGTTTGCAACTTTAGCCTGTAGTTTAGCCGGCTTCTTAACAGCTTTGGCGCGATTCTTGGAACCTTTTACTTTCTTGCTTTTTTCCGCTCGCCCATTTCCCGGTTACCAAGTAAACTACCTACACTGTACGCGAAGCGTCAGTGTAGGCTTTTAGTAGCCCTGAACTATCCGTACACAAAGTACAGCACAAACAGTTCGAGCCTCTGGGCGAGTTTACAAAATTCACCCCAATAGCAGCAATATTTTTTGCCCCGTTTAAATCAGCGTCACCACTCCAAGAACAAGCTTCATTAGTACATTTGAAACGCTTGTCAGAACGCAGTCCAATGTGCAGGCATTGATGGCAAGTTTGACTTGTCCAAGCTGGAGGAACAGCAATTATCTCTACTCCAAATTGGATGGCTTTGTATTCCAAGAAAGAACGCAACTGATAAAAAGACCAAGAATTAGAACGCCTACGCTCTGTCTGATTTCTTGGTTTTTGATTAGTCCTTTCACGAATACCTGTTAAGTCCTCAATTGCTACTGCTGCATTATTTTTTAATGCGTTCTGAATAATGGACTTGCTAATGTTGTGGTTTAGCCACTGTTGAAATCTTCTCTCCCTGCCCGACAACCGTTTCAAAATCTGCCTTGCCCTGCGGCGAGTAGACCTTGTGCCTTTCGTGGCAATATGCTGGAGAGAACTTCTTACTCTAGAAAATTTATCTCTAACATCGTTAATTTGTTTTCCATCCCACTTATCACCATTGCTAGTTACAGCAATGTCTCGCCTTCCGAAGTCAACACCAATTACATTAGTTGATTTGATTGGTTCTGGTGCTTCGTCTTTAATTTGAATGTGGATGTAGTAGTTACCATCACGATGTTTACATAACTGTGCTGACGTTATTTGTTTAAAACTCAACTGTTCCCACTCCCTCAACAAAGAGCGGTTGTTATTAGTCGCTTAACGTTTCGTTTTTAACCCGCAATTCCTGAGGCAGTGCGTTGGGCGGGTTTCCCGACTTGTAGCAACTGCCGTCTCGACACTGACCTGAGTACAGGTTCAGTGTGAGCCTCCTTGCGGGAATAGGTGAAATTTGATTGGCGACGGGAGGAATATGGCGGTAATTGGTACTATAACGCAGCTTTGGAAATGGAAGGGTGGCTTTGTCCAGCTTTATTAAAATATTTTCCAGAAGCACCACAAGAATTTTACGCTCAATGTAAAGCGATCGCTCTTTAAAAACTCGTGAATCAAGTATACAAGTTGTAAATTAAGTTTTCTAATTTGTAAATCAAGTATACAAGTTGTAAATCAAGTTTTCTAATTCGTAAATCAAGTATACAAGTTGTAAATCAAGTTTTCTAATTCGTAAATCAAGTATACAAGTTGTAAATCAAGTTTTCAATTCGTGCATTAACTTCACAATTCGTAAATCAATGTTTTCAGTAAATAACTTGATGCTGTAAAGATTTTTCCGATATTTAGGCTAATTTTACTTGATTAATCAATGTTTTCAGCAAAATTTGCAATGCCGCTTAACTGCAATAGGCTAGCGGCGTTACATGTTTGACAGCGCAAGAAACGGGTGGTTTTTCCGTGACTCCATCTGTAAAGTAAAAAATGCGCCAGATTTTATAGATGCAGTCGATATGATACATCCCAATATTGTAAATGCTGAGGACAGCAAAGACTACAGCCGTATAGCTAAGGCGATCGCATTTATCCAAAAAAATCACCTCAAGCAGCCAGATTTGGCAACTGTAGCCCAGCAAATCGGTTTGAGTGAATCTCATTTTCAAAGGTTATTTAGTCAATGGGCGGGTATCAGCCCTAAACGATTTTTACAATATCTGACTGTGGAATATGCTAAGGCAAAAATTAGCGAAACTAAAAGCCTTTTAGATTTAACCTTAGATGTAGGGCTATCCAGTCCGGGAAGATTACACGATTTGTTTGTCAAATTAGAAGCCGTGTCTCCTGGTGAATTTAAAACTGGGCGAGCAGGTTTACAAATTCGTTATGGCATTCATGAGACATTATTTGGTAAATCCCTATTAGCTACAACTCCTCGCGGGATTTGTAACCTATTTTTCTGTGATGATACAGACGAGCAAAATCCCGCAGAAATACTGCGCACATCTTGGAAAAATGCCGAAATTATCCCCGATTCCCAAACTACTCAACCTTTACATGCACAAATTTTTCATCCTTCAACTGTGAATCTGCGTCAACCATTAACCCTATTAGTCAAGGGTACTAATTTTCAGATTCAAGTTTGGCGGGCATTATTACAAGTGCCCTTTGGGGGAATGACAACTTATCAAAATATTGCGCAATTAATCCAGCATCCAACTGCTGTGAGAGCCGTGGGTAATGCTGTGGGGAAAAATCCCATCTCTTATATTATTCCCTGTCATCGTGTAATTCGCGAATCGGGAGAACTAGGCGGTTATCACTGGGGTTTGGCGCGGAAAGCGGCAATTTTAGGTTGGGAAGCTAGCCAGAGAATTTGAGAACCATTGAGGATTTGGGAATTATAAAGCTACTATAAGTTGCCATATTCTCCCGCATCTTGCTGAAACCATGCCTTTGCGCTTTCCCATGTTAACTGATCGAGTAACACTCCGCTTGATTCTTGTTGTTCCCTTTGTGCTACAAATTTTTGCGGCGGTGGGGTTAGTTGGCTATTTGTCGTTCAAAAATGGTCAAAAAGCTGTGAATGAGCTAGCAAATCAGTTGATTGATAAAGCAGGACAGCAAGTTGATGAACGGTTGAATACCTATTTAGCCTTACCAGTACAACTAAATAATATTAATATTGATGCGATCGCCAATCAAGAAATAAATCTCAACGATGCCATCAGTAGCGAGCGTTATTTTTGGCGACAAGCCAAAGAATTTAGAAATCTTAACTATATTGGCTATGCTTTAACGGATGGGAGAGAAGCCGGTGCAGGGCACTGGGTGAAAGGCATTGATTTATTATTGTATGAAAATCAGGGAAAAGGTAGAGCCTCAGACTACCTTGCAGATCGTCAAGGTAAGCGCGCGCAACTTTTACAAAGCTATGACTATAATCCCTTAACCGAGCCTTGGTATCAAGAGACAATCGCCGCCGGAAAACAAATCTGGAGTCAAATCAAAGCCGCACCCATTACTAAAGTTGCTGTGAGTGACAAGGGAAAAACTTTGAAATTGCCGGATAATCCTCTGGATGGGGGAATTGAATATTACATTGCGGTTTCGGCTGCGGCTCCATTTTACGACGCTAACCGGAAGTTACTGGGCGTGATGAGTATCGATCTCACATTGACGAGTATTAGCGATTTTCTCCGCCAAATCCAAGTTAGTCCTTCTGGGCAAGTATTTATTATAGAACGCAATGGTAAATTAGTCGGCAGTTCTGGTCAGCGTCCCATCTTATATAGGAAACAAGAGCAAATCGATCGCTATAGTATTTTTGATGCTCCCGATCGCCTGATTCAAATTGTCGGCAAAGATTTACAAATACAGTTTCCCACATTACAAGCAATCCAGAAAGAGCAGGATTTTAATATCTTCTTCAATAAACAAAAGCAGTTTGTGCAAATCAAACCTTGGCGAGATAAGTACGGTTTAGATTGGCTAGTGGTGGTAGTAGTACCGGAATCTGATTTTATGTCACAAATCAATGCTAACAATCACACTACTATGTTGCTGTGTATTGTGGCTTTGATGCTAGCCATTGTTTTAGGAATGTATACTTCCCAGTGGATTACCCAGCCAATTTTACGCTTGAGTCAAGCCGCTAGAGCGATCGCCAATGGTAAACTCGATCAAGCTGTCCCTGGTTCCAACGTCCAAGAATTGAATAATTTGGCGCAGACATTCAATCACATGGCGCAGCAATTGTACGAATCATTTCTGAAATTAGCTCAAACTAATGAACAATTAGAACAACGAGTAGAAGAACGCACCGCCGAACTCAAAAATACTCTCCAAGAATTGCAGCAAACCCAAGCGCGGATGATTCAATCAGAAAAAATGTCTAGTTTGGGACAAATGGTGGCGGGAGTTGCCCATGAAATCAATAATTCGGTTAATTTTATTCATGGCAATGTGAATTTTGTCAGTGAATATACACAAGAGTTATTAGAGTTAGTGCAACTATATCAAATAGAATATCCCGATGCTACAGCCGCAATTCAAGAGAAAATTAGCGATATTGATTTAGACTTTGTCAGCGAAGATTTGCGGAAATTACTCGCATCCATGCAAATCGGCACCGAACGCATTCGCGAAATTGTCAAATCACTGCGCAATTTCTCCCGCTTAGACGAAGCCGAAATTAAGGAAGTAGATATCCATGAAGGCATTGAGAGTACCTTGTTAATTTTGCAACATCGTCTCAACCCTACAACCGATGCTGCTGCGATCGCTATTATTCGCGAATATGGTAACTTACCCATAGTCGAGTGCTATCCCGGACAACTCAACCAAGCTTTACTGAATATTTTTGCCAACGCCATCGATGCACTAGAAGATATTCACCATCGTTCCCGACAAATCACTATCCGCACCACAGTTATTAATACTCAGTTTGTGCAAATTGCGATCGCAGATAATGGCATAGGAATGACAGAAGACATCCGCCAACGCATTTTTGACCCTTTCTTTACCACCAAACCAGTAGGAAAAGGTACAGGTATGGGGATGTCAATCAGCTATCAAATCATCACCCAAACCCATCACGGTAAATTAGACTGTTATTCTACCCCCAATGTCGGTACAGAATTACTGATTCAGATACCTTTGCGACAGATGGATCTGTAGATATAGCTGTTGACGGTTGACGGTTGACGGTTGACTGTTGACTGTTGACGGTTGACTGTTGACGGTTGACGGTTGACTGTTGACCGACTCATCGCCAAATAAAATCCCTCAGAGGAGGACTGAGGGATTTACCAGGAACGCGTATTGAGATCAATATACAATACAATTGTACTATACACGGGGAATTTTATTTAAGGACTGCCAGAAAATAAATTATCCAATTTCCGAGAGAAGATATTCTTATTTTTTCCCCCTGCTCCCTGCCCCCTGCCCCTCTGCCTACACAGTGGAGGCTGAGTTAGAGGTAAAAATTCTTTGTGCGGGGATGATGACGGTAAAAGTTGTACCGACGCCCACAGTACTATTAACGGAAATTTGTCCGCCATGTGCATCAACACATTTTTTGGTGATTGATAACCCTAATCCCGTTCCAGGAATTTTGTTGACGTTGACTCCGCGATGAAAGGGAGTAAATAATTTAGCTTGATCTTGCTCTGTCAGTCCAATACCTTGATCGTGAATCTGGAATTCAATACAATCTGGCTCACAGTGTAACGTAAAGGTGACTTTGCTGGCTTCTGGAGAATATTTCAGGGCATTTTCTAACAAATTTGTCAGGATATGCTGCAATAAGCTGGCATCAAGCTCATAAAAAAGATTGGCTGTGGTGTCGCATCCAGAAACGGTAAACACTAATCTCTCTTGGGTTGGAGAACGAGATTGTAAATCTTCTACCAAGTAGGAGCAAAAATGATAAATATTCAGTGGTGTTGGTTGACAGTGAAATTGTTCTTGTTCTACTTGTCCGAGAACTAACACATCTGTAATCAGTTGCGCCATGTGCTTAATGGTTATTTTTCCCCGTTCGATATGTGCTTGTCGCTTTTCGGGGGTGAGTATATCTGGTTGTTCCAAGAGTTCCAATGTGAGGAGGAGAGAACTTAAGGGATTGCGGAATTCATGGGAAACGATGGAAACAAATTGAGATTTTAGCTCGTTAAGCTGTTTTTCTTTCTTTAATGCTTGTCTAGTAGCTTGTTCGGCGAGATGATTAGCTAAGGCTACTTGAATTGCAATAATTAAATCTTGTTCTTCAAAGGGTTTAACAATGTAACCATAGGGATGGGTGGCGATCGCTTGTGTTAATGTAGCTTCATCAGCATGGGCAGTCAAAAAAATCACGGGTATGTGAAACTGTTGGCGAATTTGATCTGCTGCTTCAATACCGCTTTTATCGCCTTGCAGGTAAATATCCATCAACACTAAATTGGGTTTTGTGGTTGCAACCAGTTCTAAAGCTTGGGCGGCAGAATTAGCAGTACCACAAACGCTATAGCCTAACTTGTGAAGATGTTGTTTGATATCTAAAGCAATCACCCACTCATCTTCGACAATCAAAATAGTTGGCAAAGAAGAAACTTGCGCCATGATACCTTAAACCCTTTTGTGCAAGATAATTTTAAACTGACTACCTCCTTGTCTATCTAGTTGTACTTTACCTCCTAGCTGTTCTGTTAACCCATATATAAGTTGCATTCCTAGCGAAGTTGTACTTGCTGGATCGATATGCGCAGGTACTCCAATTCCATTATCTTTGACAACTAGACAATAATACTCAGGATCGGTGAGCCAAAATTGCAAAGTGATTTCGCCGGCTTGTTGGGGAAAGGCATATTTCAAGGCGTTAGATACTAACTCATTGATGATTAAGCCGCAGGTAACAGCTGTATCTAGGTCAAGTTCCACATCGGCTACATCTAGGAAAATACGGATAGATGATTTACTATAAGTATAAGAACGAACTATATCTTGAACGAGTTTTTCCACATAGGAAGCGAAGTTAAGCCGGGCTAGGTTTTCCGAACGATAGAGCCGTTCGTGAATTAGTGCCATTGTTTTGACTCGCCGTTGGCTTTCAGTTAATAATTTGAGGACGGTAGGATCGTCAATGGTACTGGCTTGCAGGTTTAACAAACTAGAAACCATTTGCATATTGTTTTTTACCCGGTGATACACCTCGCGCAATAAAACTTCCTTTTCTTTGAGAGATGCGCGGATTTGTTCTTCTATTTGCTGACGTTCTTGGAGTTCAATTTGTAGTTGTTGATACAGCCCCGATTGCTGGATGGCGATCGCTAATTGGTTGGCTATATGTTGCAATAGTTCCATCTCCCAAGGTAGCCAATGGCGGGGCGCGGAATTTTGATAAACTGCTAACAAACCCCAAAGATCGTCTCCCGAAAAAATCGGCGCGATCGCGTAAGCTCTGGCTTGAAACTGTTCTAAAAGGGCTATATGACAATCTTGATGCCCAATTGTATAAATATCTGCCACCGCAAAGCTTTCGTGATTTTTATACCGTCCTCCTTGAGTTTCTTGCAGATAAGTATCTACCCAGACTTTTTGGACATTGGGTTGCACTAGTTCCAGCCAACCGGGGGTAACTGATTCAACGATAAAATGTCCACTCCAATCGGGATTAAATTTATAAACCGCTACCCTGTCAGCTTGTAATGTCTGCCTAACTTCTGTAACTGCGGTGGTGAGGATAGCATCTAAATTTAAAGATTGGCGGATTTCTTGGGTAATCAGCCTTAGTACCTGCTCTTGTCTGGCTTGGTGGCGGAAGATTTCTTCTGAGCGTTTGCGATTAGTGATATCCATCGCAACTCCCACTAAGCGGATCGCTTTTCCCTCGGCGTTGAGAACACAAGCACCTCTGGCGTATAACCAACAGCCTGCTCGCCGTAGCAGTCGATATTCTACTTCAAAGGTCGCACCTTGTTGAATCGCTTGCTGGGTTTTTTGTACTACATAGTCGCGATCGTCGGGATGGACGCAACTTAAAAACAACTCAAAGTTAGGATAAGGACTGATTTCGCTACCATTTTCATCAAGAACCCGTCCTTGAGCATCGCTTTTAAAGCCAAATAGCTCATATTCTTCCGGCGACCAACGGACGACTTTTGTTTGTGGGTTTAATTCCCAAGTGCCCATTTTGGCGGCTGAGAGAGCCATTTGCAATTGGGAACTGCGTTCTTGTACGCGCTGTTCTAGTTCTTGGTTGAGTTGTTGTAAAGCTGCATCAGCGCGTTGGCGATCGCGTAGTTCTTGCTGTGCTTGTTGATAAAGTTGTGCTTGCTGAATAGCGATCGCTAATTGATCGGCTACTTTAGTTGCTAATTCTATCTCTTCCTGCTTCCAAGGAGCTTCCGCAATGGCTTTTGACAGCGATAAGCTACCCCAAATTGTTCCGTTAACAACGATAGGTGTTAACAACCAAGCCGGGGGAAGAGACTGGGAAATTTTCTGGTTAATTGGATCTGTAATGCTCTCAACAGTATTTACCTGCACTACCTGGAGTTGTTTGAGTTGTGCAGCATAGGGATTCCCAATATCGGGAATTTCTAAACCTGTCGTATCTACAAGGGATGTATCTTGGCGGTGAGTCGCCAGAACTTGCCAACATTCACGTTCTGGAAAGTACTGGACAATTGTAGTCCGATTCAGTCCCAATAATTCGGTGACTTCCGCGATGGTCGTGGAAAAGATTGTAGTTAAATCTAGAGAACTGCGAATACTTTGGACTACGCGATTTAAAGTTTGCGCTTGCTGTGCTTTTTGCTGTAAGGCAATTTGAGCGGCTTTGCGTTCCGTAACATCCCGCGAAATACACAGTATTGACTTAATGACATTTTCGTGAGTTAGCTCCGGCGCGATCGCCATTTCAAAATAACGTATGCCATTAAGTGTGGGCGTTGCAAATTCAATTATCTGCTTTTGCCCTGTGGTTAATAATATGTGTACAGCAGCTTCCCAGGTATTAACCATTGTTTCTGGCATTCCAATTTCGCGACAGGTGCGACCTAAAAACACTTCTGCAGGAATGCCGGTGATTTTTGTCAAGGCTGGACTAGTATAAAGATGCCGCAATTGCGTATCGAAGCGTTCAATAATATCCGGGGAATTTTCCACCAAGGTTTGATAAAGCTGTTGCGATTCTTGCAGCGCAGTTTCCGCAGCTTTGCGTGCCGAAATATCTGTGACAAAACCTTCTAAATATAGCAGTTCACCACGGTCAGAAAATATACCTCTTCCCCGTTCCCAAACCCATTTTTCCGTTCCCGATTTGGTGATAATGCGGAACTCAAATTCATAGGGTTGCTGTCGGGCGACGGCTTTTTGAACCGATTTCCAGACGCGATCGCGGTCATCGGGGTGAATTTCTCGACCACAGTAAATTGTGCGTTCAATTAAGTATTCTTCCCAGGAATAACCAGTAACTTTCACTACTCCTTCGCTGATGAATTCTGGGGTATAATTGCGATCGTTGGCTACCCGGTAAACATAACCAGGAAGATTGCTAATTAAAGTAGATAAACGCCGTTCGCTTTTTTTTAAAGCTTGAGCGGTTTGATAATGAGTTGGCGTAGTTTGCCAAACAGTAATAACAGCTTGCACTAATTTATTCAGATTTGCGGGTGACTTGATGACATAATCATCTAACCCTGCTTTCATCGCCGTCACAGCAATTTCTTCACTACCGGAATTTGTGAACATAATCACCGGACAATCGCTCATCTGAGCTTTGAGAGTCCGCAAAATATCCAGTCCGGTTGTCCAAGGTAATTGATAATCGGTAATTACTAAATCAAAGTTAGCAGATGCGATCGCCTGAGCTAACTCATCACCATTGACAATTTCTGCAATATCAACTTCTGGGAAGGCGTGAGTCAGTGCTTGGATGGTGAGAGCGCGATCGACAGAGTTAACATCAATTAGCAGAATTTTTTGTAACAACTGCTCTCGGCGCATGAACTTCCGCTTCCACTGGGTTGAACGAATAAATATGTTTTGATGTTAGGGACTTCTAACCAAAAAATATACTATCACTGCCCAATGCCCCAAGCGGCGGGGCGGCTGTCTCTCTCTACCTATGAGGGGATGAAATTTTCCGCCGCTTTCAATGAACGACAACCCCAATTCAATAAACGACAACCCTAATTCAATAAACGCCTACCCTAATTCAATAAACGCCTACCCTAATTCAATGAACGACAACCCTAATTCAATAAACGACAACCCTAATTCAATAAACGCCTACCCTAATTCAATGAACGACTACCCCAATTCAATGAACGAACTCCAAAAAATAAATTATGCCAAATTGTAGGGGCGGGGTAACCCCGCCCCTACGAGTTGCGGGTTTAGTAAGTTAACGATCGCAATATTTTTTTATTTGGAAATCCCTAAACTGGAAGCGATCGCGCAGCAATTACAACTCCAGCAATGGTAAAATCACCGTAAAGGTTGTACCTACTCCCACTTGGCTATTGACGAATATTTCACCGCCATGTGCGTCAACACATTTTTTCACAATTGCTAAACCTAAACCTGTACCAGGAATAGAACCAACATTTTCTGCACGCTGAAATGGTTGAAATAAGCGCTGTTGGTCTGCTGCGGGTATACCTATGCCTTCATCTGCAATCCGAAATGCGATCGCTTGTTCTTGACCAATAAGTTCAAATTTAACTGTACCACCTGGTTGTGAATATTTAATGGCATTTGTGAGCAAATTGCCTAAAATATGCCGCAGTAAACTTTCATCCCACAGAGCATTTCTAAATTCTCCGACACTGGTAAACACCAAATTGATTTGCTTATCTTTGAGATTCAGTTGTGCTTCATCAATAAGTTGTCGGCAAAAGCTCTGTAAATCTAGGGAGATGAGTTCGCATTGCAATTTACCTGAATCTGCTTGACCGATTAACGACACTTCATCCAATAGCTGTGCCATGTTTTTAATTGCCGAGCGAATCATTTGAAAATGAGAGCTTTTTTTCTCTTTGGTTAATTTATCACCGCTATCTTGAAGTAACCCAGCCGCTAGGAGAATTGTATTTAAAGGATTGCGGATATCATGGGAAATCATGGAAACAAATTCTGATTTGAACTGGTTAATTTCTTTAGCTTTCACCAGTTCAGCCGTGCGTTCTTCAACGCGAGTTTCTAAAGTTTTATTAGTTGTCCGTAATGATTCTAAAACTTGCTTGCGGGCGATCGCATAATGTAGAGAGCGCACCAACACATCAACATTTACCTGTCGTTTCACTAAGTAATCTTGTGCCCCTTGTCTTACTGCTTCAATTGCCAGGGCTTCGTCATTGGTGTTAGTTAAGACAACAATCGGTACACTAGGGGCAGAATCAATTAACTTAGGTAAAGATGATAATCCTTCGCTATCCGGGAGAGTTAAATCTAACAAAATGGCATTATAGGAGTATAATCCGTGGTCTTGAGTTAATTCCTGGAGCGCATTCTGTAAGCGTTGTACGTGAACTACAATAAAGTCTTGAGATTGAGCTTGCTTCAGAAACTCTTGTAACAATCTCGCTTCTGCTAAGTTATCTTCAATTAACAAGATTTTTACTGAGTCTGTCGCCATCATTTTCTGGTTCTACCTCCTCTTTGAAAATGGGCATTGGGCATTGGGCATGGGGCATTGGGCATGGGGCATTGGGCATGGGGCATGGGGCATTGGGCATGGGGCATTGGGCAAAGACGCGATGAATCGCGTCTCTACAATTGTCCTCCTTGTCCTCCTTGTCCTCCTTGTCCCCCTGCTCCCTGCTCCCCTGCCTCACGCTTACTCCGTCGGCAATGTGGCAGTAGAGAGCCAAAACTCTTCAATACCTTTGACGATTTGAAATAGCTGGCTCAGGTTACGAGATTTAGTGATGTAGCAATTTACATGCAAATCGTAACTATGAAAGATATCATCCTCGTTGTGGGATGTCGTCAGCACGACTACTGGTATCCGTTTGAGTATGGGATCGGTTTTGATTTCTGCTAGTACCTCCCGTCCGTCTTTTTTGGGTAGGTTTAAATCCAAGAGAATCAAGTCAGGTCTGGGAGCATCAGCATATTCACCTTCTTGGCGTAAATAAGCCATTGCGTCCATACCATCCCTGACGGTTACCACTTGGTGTGGTACGGTGCTATTTTTTAGCGCTTCTTGGATTAAGCGGATATCGGCTTTATTATCCTCGACCAAAAAGATTGTTTTGTGTTTTTCTTCCGTTTCTACGCTCACGCTCGCGGCCTCCGACTGGAATCGTAAAGTAGAAGCTTGCACCCGCACCTAGCTGCGACTCTACCCAGATTCGTCCCCGATGACATTCTATAATTTTCTTACAGATTGCTAGGCCCATGCCTGTACCGGGATATTCTTCTCTGGTGTGTAGGCGTTGAAAGATGACGAAAATGCGATCGCTAAATCTGGGATCGATACCAATACCGTTATCCCGCACAGAGAACAACCACTCATCATCTAAACGTTCTGCGCCGATGTGGATTTGTGGTGTGTTGTTGCTGCGGAATTTGATGGCGTTACCGATGAGGTTTTGAAATAGCTGCATTAGTTGTGTACTATCAGCCATCACTGTTGGTAAAGGATCGTGTTTAATTATGGCTCCAGTTTCATGGATGCGTCCACGTAAATTACTGAGGGCACGATTTAGGGGGGTTTCTACCTCAGTTAGCCCAAATGCGATCGCTTGCATGTCTACTTTGGAGTACGCTAATACATCATCGATTAGCGTTTGCATTAAACTTACGCCTTCAACGGCAAAGTTAATAAATTCCTTGGCGTCTTCGTCGAGTTCGGCTTCGTAGCGCATCTCTAATAGCTGTACATAGTTTGCTACTTGATTTAACGGTTCTTGTAAATCATGGGAAGCAACATAGGCAAACTTTTTCAATTCCGCGTTAGAACGTTCTAAATCATGGGCTAATTGCGCTAGTTCATCGGCTTGGCGTAAAACAATATTAATAATCGCTTTGCGCAGTTCTAATGCAGCTTTGATTTCTGCAAATTGCCAAGGTAAAGAAGTTAATTGCACCGTTTCTTTCCACAATTCAAAAGATTTGCGGGGAACTAAGCGCAAATTTCCTTCTGATTGGTTGACTGCAAAAGCTTCATTAGGGTTACCGCCCCAGTTGACAGTTTGAATGACTTCTGGTCTAAACCACAACACATAATTGCGTTTAGAAATGGGAATAGCTAATAAACCGCTAGCTACATTTTTAAACTTTTCGGCATCTGGATAAATTTGTGGTAAGGAATCTGTATAAAATACTTCTTCCTGGACATTATTCTTGAGCCATTGGACTAAAAAACTCAAGTCTTCTTCATTGGGAGTTTCGCCAATTACTGTGCAATGCTCGCCAAAACATACAGCTGCACCTTGAGCGCTAGTTAAGTCTAAAAGATTTGGTTGATGTTTAACTAATCCATCAATAAAGTTTTCTTCTTGAGACATATATTCCATCAAAACTGATTGAATATATGCCAAACTCATGCGGTAATCGTAATCTTCTGTTTCTTCTCTTGCAGAAATTTCTGTAAATATCACTCTTCCTAAAAATTCGCAGGCTTTGCGCAATTCATAGGAAACATATTTTGGCGATTGATGGTGACAAGCAATTAAACCCCAGAGTTTACCGTCTTTGATTAAAGAAATTGTCAAAGAAGCACCTACACCCATGTTATGTAAATACTCTAAATGACATGAGGCTGCACTTCTGAGAATCGAATTAGTTAAATCAATCGGACGTTTACTAACTGGGTTTTCTCCCGGAATAATTTGGATAGGTTCCGAATAAGCATCAGGAATTAAGCGGATAAAATTAGAAGCAAATAATTTTCGCGCTGGTTTAGGAATATCTGACTCTGGATAATGTAACCCTAAGTAAGGTTCCATGCTGTCTAATTTTTCTTCTGCAATGACAGAGCCATGTCCGTCATCATCAAATTTATACAGCATGACTCTGTCAAATCCCGTCACTTTCCTGACTTCTTGGACAATGATTTGACAGAAATCGTGCAGATTTGTGGTTTTTTCTAACTGGTTAATAGAAGCTCTCGCTAAATGATAAAAACTCAAAAAAGGAATACTTTCTTGAGAAATAGCTGGTTCTAATTCTAAAATTAAAATTCCTTCGGGGTTGCGATGAAAAACTGCGTCAAATACCACATAATCATCGCCTTTTTTTCTCACCCATACTTTAGTAGGGTTGATATAATCGAGATTACCTTGTAATAGCCCTGATTTAATTCTTTCAATTTGGAAAGGGTCGAGTAATTCTTCTAATTTTTTTTGCAGAACATCTTCAGCCGCAATGCCGAAAACGCTCCATGTATTATTACTAACTTGGATAATTTTTAACTCTGGTTCTTGCAGCACAAACAGCACCCCATGAGGCTGAATGCGGCTAGAATTATGTATTGCGGCTTCTTTCAAGCTGCTAACATTAATACCTTGAACTTCAAATTCGGCTACCATGAGACTTCTCCTCTATAGGGCGGGAGCATCAAAAGTAAAGTAGCAATCAGTGTAGATTACTTACTAAAATTTCCACATTACTGATGATGTTAACAATTCATTTGCAGGGAGTGAGATAAATACCTGAGTGGAAATTTTTTCCTTAATTTTAAGATAGTTAATACCAATTCGCTAAAATTCAGAAACAAACTCACAAACCCTTGTTATATATAGATTTCTTAATTTTGAATTTTGAATTTTGAATTTTGAATTGGTATAAGTACTTGGCGGGAGTTTTCAGATAACTAGTTAGGGCTGTCATTGGTCATTTGTCAAAAGTTCCTAAAGTTGCGTCATATTGCTTGGGTTATTTTGACTTAACTTAAGGGATGAAAGTGACAAATTTAGCAATTACGATTTATCGAGGGTTAGTTGCTAATTCTTGCCCTATTGACTGCGCTAGCTTGATGATTTCTGATGTTGAAAATTAACAATTTTCAGTAGCAATACGCAGTATCTCCCTTTTCTGCTTGGCAATTTACAGTTTAACAGGCAGCTACATCATCGAGGGATAAGATATATCAAAACCGAGTGATTAAATCAATTGGTAAATATGTAGTTGTATTAAATTAAGTTTCCAGTTAGTAAATTAAATCAAATTTAATCAGCAACAATGTAAAGCTAATCTGGCTAATAATTGCTGAGTCCGTTGGATTAATTGCTCAACAGATAAGCGCTCAGGTAAGGGAAAAGTACATGATTTTTAACAACAGTTGTGAATTGAGCGATCGCTAACTAAATTCATGCATAATTTATGTAAAGATTTTGCGGCAAAATAAATCCGATAAATACCAATTTACCAATAAATATAGGTAGAAATACATCTAAACGCAAAAATGCCCGCCAAAACTAAGATATGGTGGGCATGTGTCACGATTATTGCGGGAGCATCCCAATTTTGACGCAATACCCTAGAAGGGTATTGCTATACCAACAAAGCCTGCCTTCGCAGGCTATCAAACTTTTAGCCTGCGAAGGCAGGCTTCGTATTTCTAGCCCCACCCTTATAGGGTGAGGGCGTTTTTTCACATTTGGGATGCTCCCATTATTGCAATTTCAAGTTCAGATATAAGGTTTTGTCACCCTAGATAAAGTCAAGCTAAGATACCAATATATTTACATTTGATGCATTTGCATACTTGCATCTAAAAGGGAAGGACTCAGCATCCCAAATATCATAGCAATATGCGCCACAATCAAAAACAAGGCGACAAATTTAGCATGAAGTTTTAATTTCCATTCTTCGCCTTTATATTTGCCAATAGCCCCAAATTCTAACAGGCTAATACCAAATAAAGGAATTACGCCCAGTAAATAAAAACCAACGGCTATAACATCAATAATGGTTCGCCACTCTCCAGCTATGGTAATGGGAATCACAGCTTTAAAAAACAGATAGAAAAATATTCCTAAAAAATAACAACCGACAATCACACCTGCAAATTTATTAATCTTTCTGACTCTTCCTTGTAAGTCGCGAGTAAACAAAATATAAAGTTCAGATACGGCAATTGTCTCGGCTAAAATTACAGGTAAAGCCATAAATATCAGCAGGTTCCAGGGCTGATTGGTGGCTAAAAGTTCCATATAATGTGTCATAAATTTACATGTCATTGGATACTACATTTTGCACCTCAGTCTGCTTTAGTTAAGTGTTGAGGTGGATTTTGTACCAAGATAAGAGACAACTGTGAGGAACTTGTGAGCAATAGTGGAATATAAAATTCATATTTGATTTCTAAACGCAACACAGATGTTTATATCCCCGACTTCTTCGAGAAGTCGGGGATCTGTTACTACTGTGGATATGTGTTAAGTTTAAGGGACTTCCAAATAAAAAAATATTCCAATCATTAACTTACCAAATTCGCAACTCGTAGGGGCGGGGTAACCCCCATTGGTGCAACTTAACGTGAAACCCCGATTCCATCTAGCTCCCATGCTCTGCGTGGGAGCTATTATCGTAAGGCTCCGCCTCAATTTATCAGCTTCCGAGGCAGAGCCTCGCAATACGCATTTCCAGCCGGAGGCTGGAAACGAGATAGAGAAAGGTTTTGCTTTAAGTTGACACCAATGGGTAACCCCGCCCCTACAATTTGGCATAATTTATTTTTTGGAGTTCCCTAAATCCAAGTATTAAACCACATTCGCAATTTATAACCTTCAGAAGTGAGGGGTAAACCTAAATAAATTGGCATCCAGAAAATAAAGCCAACTAAAATCAAAAAACTTACAGTCACGCCGACAGCGCGTAATTCTCGATGATAGCTGCGCAGAGATTGATCGACAAACCAAGCGATCGCTAAAAAGACATACACGACAGCACACATATAATGGTAAATAAATACGCACCTAGTTACTTTTACCCAAGGTAATAAGTTAGCGGCATAATTGAAGACGATAAATATAGCAATCCAAGTGTCAATGGAAAGAGTTGCAGGTACAGATAAGGGCTGATTTTTCCATAAAGGTATGACTATTTTAGATAATAGCCATCCTGCTAAAAATAACATAGCACCCATTCCCGACCACCACAAAAACGGATTACCCATTGCATGAACATCATAAATTACCATACCATCAGCAGCAGGTAAATTCGGCCCCATTACAGGTAAAGGATCGCTAAAATGACGAGTGGTTTGATAATAATAAGCCATTGGTCGAGTCATCAACGGCCATTTGTACCAAGCTGCACAATAAGGATGCACATCGGGGGTATTACCACCCATGTGTAGGTGAAAGTTTAAAATTTGTCGATGTACTTCGATAAAACCATAACTTGTATCTAATCGCAGGTGGGGAATCCAAATTAAGCTATAGATTAAGGCGGGAATAATTCCTAAATAAAACCCCATCTGCAAAATATTTATCTCTGTTAACTTTTCTAGGGGTGTGAGTGGTTTTGTATCTATTTTATTAATTGGTTTATTAATTGGTTGCTTATTTAAATAAGCATGTAACAATCGCAATAACCAAGCAGTAACCCATATTAAATAAGTTCCTAACAGAAACCATAAACCATTCCATTTTGTGCCAATTGAAGCACCAAAACCAATACCGGATGCAATTAACCATAAAGCACGCTGTCGTTTTTGGTTTTCTAAAGCTAATAATAAAAACCACTGCCCTAATAAACCAAAAATAACAATATAAATATTATTCAAAGCATAGCGAGATTCAACCAAGAATAAGCCATCACAAGCGGTAAAAAATCCTGCAAGTAAAGCAAAACTCCGACGATGACTAATTTGATAAGCAATTGCAGCTACAACTACGGGAATAAATGAACCAGTGAGCGCATTTACCCAGCGATAATTCCAGGGCGATAATAAAGAACCTGCTAAACCATTAACTTGTTGTTGCCAAAAAGGAACATGTTTCCCTATCCAAATACCAATACCAATAATATATTGACTTAAGGGAGGATGAGCGTTAAAAAAGGGAGTATTAGTGAGATAGTTATTCCCAAATTTAGCAAAGTAAACCTCATCAAATACTAGGGTGTTGAATCGATCCAAACCCCAAAAACGCAAGGTAAATGAGAAAATAAATATAGCTAAAAGTCCAATACGAAACCAATTTTTAGTCATTTGTTAATTGTCATTAGTCAGTTGTCAGAGACGCGATGAATCGCGTCTGTACAATTTTTCGTTTTGGTGAACTAATTCGATAACTAAAGCGACGACAGCGTGAGGATCGATGGGTTTGACGATATGTCTTTGGAAACCGACTGCGATCGCTTTTTGCTGGTTCACTTCTCCAGCATAAGCAGTTAAGGCGATCGCGGGAATAGATTTGGCTTGGGGTAGGCGGCGAATTTGTTCCATGAGCATGTAGCCATCGATTTCTGGCATACCAATATCACTAATGATTAAGTCTGGAACTGTTTGTGCTAAAGCCTCTAGTGCGGCTTTGGCTGATGCTAAGGTGGTAACTTTTGCTTGGTGTTGTTTGAGGATAAAGGCGATTAAGTCGCGGGAGTCTTGAGCGTCATCGACGACAAAAATATGCATACCCTGAAGATTTAAGGCTGGCTCAACTGTTGGTGATAAAGTTGGTGGGGGTAACATATCCAAGCATAGGGGAATTTGTACGGTAAATGTTGCACCTTGTCCTTCACCAGGACTATCTACTGCTACAGTACCACCATGTAATTCTACAAGTTGACGAGCGATCGCTAATCCTAAACCTAATCCCCCAAATTGACGAGTGGTTGAGCCGTCTTGTTGCTGAAAATGTTCAAAGACGAAGGGTAGAAACTCAGCACTAATACCTTTACCTGTATCTTGCACTTGAATTTGCGCCTGATTACCAACACAGGTTAAATTAACTGTTATTTTTCCCCCGGATGGGGTAAATTTGACGGCGTTGGTTAACAGATTCCAAACTATTTGCTGTAATCGTGTGGCGTCACCGATGACGCTTACCATTGGGGTAATATGGGTGTGAATTTTTAATGACTTAGCCTCAACCGCTAATCGCACTGTCTCTAAGGCTGATAACACAACCTTACCTAAATCGAGAGGTACGGCATTTAAAACTAATTTCCCCCTGATAATCCGGGAGATATCCAGCAAATCGTCAATTAGCTGTACTTGTAACTTGGCGTTACGCTCGATGGTTGCTAATCCTTCTGCTGTTTTGCTGGGATTAAGCTTACCACTTTGTAATAATTTTGACCAACCCAAAATCGGATTGAGGGGCGAGCGTAATTCATGGGAAAGAACGGCGAGAAATTCATCTTTGATGCGGCTGGCTCGTTCTGCTGCTTCTCTGGCGGCACGTTCGCCCATGAGTAATTGTTCTCGCTCTTGTTCGGCTTGTTTAATATCGCTAATATCTTCAGCCACGCCAGCAATGCGGTATGGTTGCCCGTTACCATCCCGAACTAAAAAACCGCGATCGCGTATCCAGCGTATAGTGCCATCAGGGCGAATAATCCGATATTCTACCGTATTATTACCTGTATCTATGCATTCTTGAGTATTATTTTTAACGATATCTTGGTCATCAGGGTGAATCGTCTCTAGCCAATTGCTAAAATCTTGATAAAGGCTATCGCAGGAACGCCCCCAAATTTGCTCGTAGGCAGGGTTAACATATAGTAGTTCTTGTAAAATTGGGTCATATAACCAAAAAACGCTTTCAATTGTTTCCGCCATTTGCCGAAAGCGTTCCTCGCTAGCACGCAGAGATACTTCAATTTTCTGGCGATCGCGTAATGCGGCTTCTGCTTGCTGGCGTAAGCTTTGTTCCCGCACTTGTGCCGCTTGCCGCAGTTGAGCTAATTTGAGACTGGCTTCTATACGGGCGAGTAATTCTCTAGCAGAAAATGGCTTGACGACATAATCATCGGCTCCGGCTGTTAAACCTTCAATCCGCGATTCTTCCCCCGCCCTAGCTGATAATAAAATAATCGGGATATCTTGGGTTTGTGGATCGCTACGTAGCGATCGCAATAATTCAAAGCCATCCATTCCCGGCATCATTACATCAGTTAACAGCAAATCTGGGGGATTTTGTCGCGCTGTATTTAAAGCTACATTACCATCTGCTACGGTTTCTACCTGATAAGCCGCACTCAACAATCGCTGGAGATAATCGCGCATATCAGCGTTATCATCAGCTACGAGAATCCGAGTAGTGGGAGGTAATAAATAATGACTTACAGGTGCAGATTCTTCCTCGTTTCCTGATGTTGGTAACCATCGCTGAGACTCTTCTATATAAGTATTTACACGTAAAATAATAGATTTTTCTGTATTATTTTTATTTATAGCTGCCTGTGGTAAATGCTCGTAACCTGTGGGAATGGTGACAGTAAAGCAACTGCCTGCACCAAGAACACTGCTGACGCTCACTGTACCGCTATGCAGTTTAACAAATTCTTGCACCAGCGATAAACCGATACCCGAACCTTCAAAGCTCCGCCCTTTCGCACCTTTTACCCGATGAAATCGTTGAAATAAATGGGGAATTTCTGCTGTAGGAATGCCAATACCTGTATCTTGAATAATTAACTCAACGTAATTGGGAAAATATTGTAATTTAACTGTAATTGTGCCAGAAAATGTAAATTTAAAAGCATTAGATAACAGATTAAATATGATTTTTTCCCACATTTCCCGGTCTACATAAATTTCTGTGGGTAATGGGGGACAATCAACAATTAGCTGCATTCCCGCTTGTTCAATGGTGGAGCGAAATACGCTAGCTAGTTCAGCTGTAAAGGCAGCTAAATCTGTCGGCTCATATACTGCTTGAATGCGTCCGGCTTCAATACGCGAAAAATCTAGTAAGGTGTTGACTAATTTTAATAAGCGCAGTCCATTGCGTTGGACAATTTCAATACGTTGGCGTTGTACTTCTGGTAGCGGGGTGACGGTATCGGTTAAGGCATCTTCTATCGGCCCTAACATTAAAGTTAACGGGGTACGAAATTCGTGAGAAACGTTACTAAAAAACTCTGTTTTGGCGCGATCTATTTCTGCAAGTGCTTCGGCGCGGAGGCGTTCGGCTTCGTAGGCGCGGGTATTAGCGATCGCAGTAGTAATTTGTCCGGCGACTAAATCCCAAAATCCTTGATAATCATCGTCAAACTGGCGACGGGGGCTGATACCTGCAATTAAAAATCCGCTTTTGCTGTCTTGTGCTGGGTTGCTGAGAGGTAAGACTATAGCCGTGTTTGGCGACTCCGGCCAAGCACCACCAGGTAAATCGCCAAATTTAGCTTGTAAATCCTGGATTAACTGACTTTTCCCCTCATTTAGAACAGATGACAGCAACCAGCGATCGCAAATTGGCGATCCGATTTCAATTTCTGGGGGACTGGCTGGGGTTCCTGGGGCTAATCTGGCTGTACCCATTAGCTTTGCTTTAGTTTGGCTGTCATCTAACAAATACAGCAAGGCAAAGGGGACATCATAGGGATTATTATCTAAAGTTTGGGCAGCGATTTCGCAAGCATCTTCAACGGTTTTCGCCTCTGCGGTATTGGCAGCTAGTTCTCGTAAAACGCGCAAACGGCGATCGCCAATTACCCGTTGTGTTTCTTCTGTTACCGCACAAAATATACCACCCCGGTGACCTTCATCATCGGGTACTGGACTGTAAGAAAATGTAAAGTAGGTTTCCTCTGGGTAGCCGTTCCGCTCCATAATTAACAGTAAATCTTCATTCCAAGAAGACTGTCCGGAATGCAAAACGGCTTCAGCTTGCGGCCCGACAACATCCCAAACATCCGCCCAGACTTCATAAGCTGGTTTACCTAAAGCTTTTGGGTGACGCTGACCAAGGATAGGGGCGTAAGCATCGTTATAAAAATTAATCATTTGCGGCCCCCACCAAACAAACATCGGGTAACGGGAACCTAAGATAATTTGAACCGCCGTTTTTAAGCTTTGAGGCCAAGTATCCACATCACCAATTGGGGTAGTTGACCAATCAAGCGATCGCATCAGCTGTCTCATATCACCTCCGCCCACCAGAATCTCTGCTCATCAATTTTTGCTCATTACCCGTAATCTTGACTGAACTTCCGAACAGTCAGACGATGAATCAGGGTGTTTGTTCGCGTCAATTTGCTTCATTGCAACAGGGAACTGGTTGCCAGCACATTTTCCCCCCAGGTTAATTTCGGGGAATATTAATTTTTATTTGTCATTGTGCAAATAAAATAATTTCCATAATCATATTTGCGTCAAATTACTTATTGTGTCTATATATCTCCAGAAAGAATGCAATGATTGGCTAGGGTGAAAATGGGCATGGGGCATGGGGGAGACGCGATGAATCGCGTCTCTACAAGTTGTCTTCCTTGTCTCCTTGCCTATTTAAAACTGATTATCCTCAACTTTGGCGATTTCTAACATTGTTTTGAGAACGGAATCGGGATTTAAACTAATGGAGTCGATACCCTCTTCTACTAAAAATTGGGCGAATTCTGGGTAATCGCTGGGTGCTTGTCCACAAATACCAATTTTGCGATCGCATTTTTTCGCCGTCTGGATAGCCATTTTTACCATACGTTTAACGCCTTGGCTGCGTTCATCAAATAATCGCGCCACCAATGCAGAATCTCTATCTAGTCCTAATGTTAACTGTGTCAGGTCATTAGAACCGATAGAAAAGCCATCAAATACTTCTGCAAATTCCTCCGCCATAATCACATTATTAGGCAATTCGCACATCACATAAACTTGTAAACCGTTCGCGCCTTGGTGTAAACCATTCTTTGCCATTTCTGCTAATACTAACCGTCCCTCATCGGGAGTACGACAGAAAGGAATCATGGGAATTACATTAGTTAAACCCATTTCTTCCCGCACTCGCTTAATCGCATGACATTCTAAAGCAAATGCTTCCCGATAACCTGGATCGTAGTAACGTCCAGCACCGCGCCAGCCTAGCATCGGGTTTTCTTCATCAGGTTCAAATTGTTTACCGCCTAAAAGATTGGCATATTCATTACTTTTGAAATCAGACATCCGCACAATCACAGGTTTGGGATAAAATGCTGCGGCAATTCTGCCGATACCTTGGGCTAATTTATCGACAAAATATTGAGGTTTATCGTCATAAAGTGCGGTGATTTCGTTAATTTTCTCTTTGACAAATTCATCTTTTAAGTCATCATAGTGAACTAACGCCATTGGATGAATTTGAATTTGATTAGCGATAATAAATTCTGTTCTCGCCAAACCAACGCCATCATTAGGGATAGCAGATAAACTAAATGCTTCTTGAGGATTACCCACATTCATTAAAATCTGCGTGCGGGTGCGGGGTAGATTTTCTAACAGAACTTCTTGGACTTCAAAAGGTAATAAACCGGGGTAAACTAGTCCTTCATCGCCTTCTGCACAAGAGACTGTTACCTCTTGACCAGTTGTTAAAATTTCTGTGGCTTTATTACAACCAACAATTGCCGGTACGCCTAATTCTCTGGCAATAATCGCCGCATGACAAGTGCGTCCGCCAGAGTTAGTAATAATTGCACTCGCCCGTTTCATAATTGGTTCCCAATCGGGGTCAGTTCTATCTGTAACTAATACTTCCCCTGGTTGGAATTGGTCAATTTTATTTACATCTAAAATTAAACGAACTTTTCCCTGACTAATAGCTTCGCCAATAGCGCGTCCAGTAACAAGAGGCTGGGGCGATTTTGCAACTTCATCTGTTTTTACAAGGCGATAATTCCGCAGTACATTTCCCCGCTTCTGCGACTGTACTGTTTCCGGTCTAGCTTGGACTATAAATAGTTGATTAGTAATCCCATCTTTTGCCCATTCAATGTCCATTGGGGTGTAATAACCATTGACTCGTGAATAATGATCTTCAATTACACAAGCCCAATTTGCTAACTGTAATATCTCGTCATCGCTTAAAACAAATTTGCCTCTTTCTCCTTGAGGAACTAAAATATTTTTCGTAAATTTAGAGCCATCATCATAAACCATTTTTAGTTCTTTACTACCCAATTTTTTATCAATAATTGGGCGAAACCCAGCTTTTAAAGTCGGTTTAAATACATAATATTCATCGGGATTAATATTACCTTGCACGACATTTTCACCTAAACCATAGGCGGCGGTAATTAAGGCTGCATCTTTAAAACCCGTTTCTGTTTCAATAGAGAACATCACCCCAGCAGAGGCTAAATCAGAACGCACCATTTTTTGCACGCCCACAGCTAAAGCAACGCTAAAATGGTCAAAGCCTTTGGTATGACGGTAAGAAATAGCGCGATCGGTAAATAAAGAAGCAAAGCAACGATGACAAGCTGCTAACACCCCAGAAACGCTAACAACATTCAGGTAAGTTTCTTGTTGTCCTGCAAAACTAGCATCGGGTAAATCTTCAGCTGTAGCGCTAGAACGGACGGCGACATCTGTATCTGCATTGTAAGGTTCGCAGAGAGTTTCGTAAGCAGATGCGATCGCCTGACGTAGTTCTGGGGGAAATGGCGTATGCATTAATAGGGCGCGTGCTTTTTTACCCCGTTCTTGTAAATTTTTCATATCCTCCACATCCAAGTCTGCAAACAGTTCTCGTAGCTCGGCGTCTAACCCTGCAGACTCGATGAAATAACGATAAGCATAAGCCGTAGTTGCAAACCCTGTAGGAACATTCACACCTTTAGGTGTCAACTGCCGAATCATCTCACCTAGTGACGCATTTTTCCCACCAACTAAGGGAATATCCGCAATCCCCACCTCATCAAACCAAAGAATCAGCGATCGCTCTTTGGTATCCACAGATAAAGTATTCTTCGCTACTGTTACCATCAGAATTACCTCACAAGTAAATGCTCTGGTTATAAGTGCAAAATTGCTAGTACTCCTAAGCATCCGGGGATAAGAGTCAAGCACCAATCATCAGGGATCAAGGAGAACAACAAGCATCACAGAAATTCTCCTAAGTTTGTCGATAACTTTTATTTGCGCCTTGGCGTGCTAGTTTCTTTTGCCTATGTTCAATTTTAGAGATTAAATTTGGGATTGTGTAATGAAAATACCAAGATATAGTCAAGAAAGATTAACAATAATTTGAGATAATCACCTTATTGAGACAAATTGGAAATTAAAGATATAATTGAAGATGGCGCAATTAGAAAAACTCCTAAGAATGGCGGAAGACGAGCTAACAGAGTACAGTACTGACGCTCGTAAAATTGAAAAGCTGCGGCGCAAAATTGGTTTATCAGTATCTTTAGCCGAGCAACGGCAAATCAAGTCAGAATTATTAGCGATAATGCAACCCAATCAAATAGCCCAAATTGTCGAAGAACAAAGACAAGTAGTAGCCTTACCCTTTTGGGGAATTGCCGGCTTAGGTTTATTATTAGGAATTTCTCTAAATCAACCCATCGGATTATTAGCAGCCATCGCTGGTTCTGTAGCTGCTTTTAGAGTTCAAAAATGGGGTTGGCAATTACAAGCGAAGCGTCTATTATTGCAAACATTAGAAGATATCGAAGCCCGGATTGCTCAACCGAATAAATAATCAGAATTTACTCAAATAATGGACGTTGTACCCTTCAGAATAAGGGAACTCCAAAAATAAATTTTTCCAAATTGTAGGGGCGGGGTAACCCCGCCCCTACGAGTTGCCGGCTTGGTAAGTTAATAATTTGGATATTTTTCATTCTCCGCCCACAATATACACAGCAGAACCAAAATTCTCATCATCAGTACCAACAACAATACCACCTTTAGCACCAGCAACAAGCTCTAAAGCTTCAATTTTGTGATAATTAGTCCGGTAAATTGGTACAAAATGAAAACTTTGCTTGAAGACTATTTTGTTATTACGATATCCCAAAGAACCTGCAACATATACAGCCGATTGAAATGGCCCATTATCACCAGGATCGCTAGCTGCGCTAATATATACAACTCCTGCTGAATCTATTTTTAAATCGGAAATATGGCGCACATTCTCAGCGGGAAAGGGTACTACTAAATTGTTATAACCTGCGGGAACAATTTGATATTTATTCAAATCTAGCAATCCCCAATAAAGAGTTGCTGGTTGTTCTGCTTCGCCGCGATGCGCCCAAACTGCAACTAATTTTTCATGTATATCTTGTAGAGCAAATGCTTCAAAATTACTACCTTTTGGATATGTCGGTAAATTAAACTCTTTAACTAAAGAAATAGTTTTCTTATCAGAATTTAATTTTAAATAATAAGCTTTTCCTAAACTAGTTAAACCTATAAAAGCAGTATTATTTGTCCCAGGAATAGATGTTAAAGCTTCTAAATCTTCCGGTAATTTTGCGTTACTTGGCCAGTTTAACTCTAAATATTCAGGTTGCTGCTTACCTTTAATATTAATAATTGCTAGACGACCTTGATTTGGTTTTTTATTATCATGGACAATGAGAAAACTTAGGGAATCGCTTTGTTGTTCAATCAGTGCTATTCCACTTATACCAAACGGGATACCACCGCGCACAGGTAGCCAATCTTGCGCCCAAACTCGCTGACAGAGGAATAACAGTGTTGATAAGACTACTAAACTGATGATTAACTTGAGGAACCGAGATAGATTAAATCTTGCTGACAGGCGCATAATTGAGCATCTATAAGAGTAGAGGTGTTAATTGATGCTCAATCATATCAAATTCACGCGATGCCTTCGGCAACGTCTTCGACGAACGTGCCATGCTAGGGAAACGGCTTTGTATTACCCTATTCATTAAGTTCTGTAAGAAATTAGTTAAGCTTTATAATGTAAATTATAGCTTTATTACCTATAGTTAATTGATATCTTAAACGAGAAACTATCAGCCAAGCGAGTTAATTTATGACAATGAAACTCACAACAGCAAAAATTCAAAACTTTAAAAGCTTAGTAGATGTTGAATTAAACTTGAGAAATTTGACTATCATAGTAGGCTCAAATTCTAGCGGTAAATCAAATTGCCTAGAGTCACTTAATTTTATCAAAAATCTGTTAGTTTCTGATGGGTTACCAGTAGAATCTATGCAGAGATTGGTAAGATTTGGCAATCAAAATATTTATACAAATATTGCTGTAGAAGATGATGAACATAAATCTGAGTATACTGTATCCATTGCTGCCAACAAAAAAAATGTGCAGATTACTCAAGAAAGACTGTTAATTAATGGCAATGAAGTAATTAATATTATCAATGGTGAAGGCGAAGTCTATGATGAAGATGGACAAAATATTCAAAAATATAAATCAGAACCAGAGATTATCGAAAATCTTGCATTACGTTCATCGGGTAACTTTGGGAATAAACCCTTTACTAAAAAATTAGCAAACTATATCAGAAATTGGAAATTTTACAATATAGATCCTGATGATATCAGGAAAAATGTTGTGCTTCTAGAAGTAGTCAAATTTGTGAAAACACCAGAAGAAGAAACTACACCAAGCTTGGATAATGAAGCTAGTGAGGTGCAGGAAGTTTTAAACTATTGGGCTAAATATGAAAAAGAAAAACTGGATGCAATTAGTAAAGAACTTCAAGCTAGTTTAAATATAAGTTTAACTGTAGTTGGCACGAAAGAGCCTATTGTCAAAGTACAAGAAGGCGATAGTCAAACAATGCCTTTGTCTAGTATGTCAGATGGGACTTTGAGATTAATTGCTTATTTAATCCTACTTTATCAATCAGATTCAGATATGCCTACCTTGATTGGTATTGAAGAACCCGAACGCAATTTTCATCCAGGAATTCTTAAAGATGTTGCTTCGATCATGAAAAGACTATCTAAAAAAACTCAAGTTGTTTTTACTACTCATAGTTCGCAACTACTTGATTGCTTTTCACCAGAGGAAATATCTGGGGATATTTCAGTCATACTTTTAAATAAAAAAGGAGATTTAGGAACTAAAGCTTGTTTATTAGATAAACTAGCTGAAAATCGAGATGATCTTTTAGATTGGATGACTGATTTTGGACTAGGTAGCGCAATTTATCATAGTCACTTAATTGAAGAAATTTTAGCTGCTTAATATGCCTAGTGTTCGGATTTGGACTCCAGAGTCTGACTATGATAGAGATGCAGTCTGCTGTATTGCTAAAAAAATAGTCGAATATTATGAATGTGAATTAAAAATTGAATATGCAACCAAGCAAGGCTACAATGATGCAGCACGTAAACCCAATGGTTTGAAGAAAGCAGTTGATATTTATCTGAAAAGAGACGATTTAGTCATTTTTCTCATAGATGCTGATGGTATACAATCTCAAACGCAAAGGTTGAAGGAAAGAAATTCTCTATTTAACAGAATTTTAGAAGTAGTTCAGTCATCTGGAGGTAGAGCTAAATTAATTCTCATCCTGCAAGAAGTCGAGGCTTGGCTTTTAGTTGATTGCCTTGGTATATGCTGCTACTTTACCAAAAATATTGAGAATAGAGCTAACCGACAATGGATAGATTTTGCTAATCGCAAACAATTGGGTAAAACTAATTTAATAGCAGAAGCTACACCAGATGGTAAAAATGCCAAAGAATATCTTGAAGAGCTGTCTAAGGAGATATTAATTAAGAAAAATCCTAACCTCAGAGATAAACCCCGAAATTTAAAAGAACTGCAATATGATGAAAAACAATCTCCAGAAATCGCTAAAGTGATAGAAATTACAAATCAAACAATTAGGAGAAACGATTCTTTAGCAGAATTTGCCCAGTCTTTAAAGCAATTAGCTGAAGATAAATCTGTAAATGCAGATAGTAACTAATACCAATTCAAATAATCTTTGCGACACATCAAAATATTCTAGAGGGCATGGCAGTGCCAGTGCCCCTACAATCTGTCGCATTCTTTTTTCCAATTGGTATAATAAATTGAAAATTTAATCTTTTTCTCTGCGCTCTCTGCGTCTCTGTGGTTCAATTAAAAAATCAGGTGGGCATTGCCCACCCTACTATTAATTGGGCGGATCGATACGATTGACAACGGCTGCCCAAAGAATCATCGGTGAACCAACACCTAAACAGAATAACCACTGTTGCCAACTTAAAGGCGCTGTTTCAAACACGTAATTAATAAACGGCACATGGGCAAAGATAATCTGCAAAATAATCGCCCCTATAATCCCAAAAGCAATGGCAGGAATATCCACATTCTCTTGAATTGTGCCGTCCATTTTGGCAATTAAATTGGGAATTAATTGGCTAATACTCAACAGGTAAAATATTCGCCCAGCAATTAAGGAATTAATCGCCATTGTTCGCGCTAAATTTAAATCGCCTGTGGTTTGGCGGATATATTCAAATACGCCAAATATCACAATCCAGTTAAACAATGAAATTGCTAAAATCCGCTTTAACCGACTTGCCGATAATAAGGGTTCGTTGGGATGGCGCGGTGCTTGTTCCATGACGTTTTGTCCTTTGGGTTCAAAAGCTAAGGGTACTGTCATGGTGATGGAGTTGAGCATATTGAGCCAGAGTACTTGTAAGGATAAAATCGGTAAATCTCTGGCTAATAAGGTGCTAATCAAAATTGTCATTGATTCGCCACCGTTGACAGGCAAAATAAAGCAAATCGCTTTGATCAGGTTTTTATAAACCGCCCTTCCTTCTTCTACAGCTGCTTCTATAGAAGCAAAGTTATCGTCGGTAAGCAGCATATCTGCAGCTTCTTTGGCGACTTCTGTACCTGCGCCACCCATCGCAATCCCGATATCTGCTTGTTTTAAGGCGGGTGCGTCGTTGACACCATCTCCTGTCATGGCGACGATTTCGCCTTTTGATTGTAAGGCTTCGACTAAACGCAGCTTTTGTTCGGGGGCGACACGGGCAAAGACTACGCCTTCTTCGGCTACTTGGGCGAGTTCTACTGGTTCCATCTTGGCTAATTCTGCACCTGTGAAGGCGAGAACTGAACCGTTTTTGTTAATGCCCATACGACGAGCGATCGCCCCAGCTGTGATAGCATGATCTCCGGTAATCATCTTGACTTGAATTCCGGCTGATTGACAGGCTTGAACGGCTTTAATTGCACTCTCGCGCGGCGGATCGATCATTCCCTGTAAGCCTAAGAATATCAAGCCATCCTCAATATCTGCACGATCTACTGTATTTTGCCCATCGCTCACAGGCTTTTTCGCTAACGCCAACACCCGCAAGCCTTGTCGCGCCATAATATTCACTTCCCGTTCGATGGAAGTTTGTTTTAATGTCTCCACACAATCAAGGGGACGAGGTTGTCCATTTGTATTTAACATCAAGGTGCAGCGTTGTAAAATCGCCTCGACAGAACCCTTGATATAGATGGTTTTACCTTTGGGTGTGGCGTGCAAAGTCGCCATGTATTGATAGTCTGATTCAAAGGGTATCCCATCTAATTTAGGCATTTGCTTGATTAAAGTCGGCTGGCTAAAACCGGCTTTGTTTGCAGCTGTAATTAATGCGCCTTCGGTGGGATCTCCCATGACTACCCATCTACCATTTTTCGTCTCTAGGTGGGAATCATTGCAGAGTAAGCCAGCGATTAAGCATTCTTGCAAACCCTTATCGCTATTCAAATCTACAGGTTTCTCATCGTTGAGAATTTCCCCGTCTGGTGCATAACCTACACCTGTAACAGTATATTGATGTCCTCCTGCATAGATGGCTTGTACTGTCATTTGGTTTTCTGTCAAAGTTCCGGTTTTATCGGAACAAATCACAGTTGCACTACCCAAGGTTTCTACCGCCGGTAATTTGCGGATAATTGCATTGCGTCGAGCCATCCGGGAAACGCCAATGGCGAGGGTAACTGTGACAACTGCTGGTAAACCTTCGGGAATGGCGCTGACTGTTAACGCTACCGCCGCTTCTAAGGCATCTTGAAAACTGCGGGAACTTAAGCCGACGAAAAAGCACAGGGTAGCTAGCCCTAGCACCATGTACAACCAATTTTGACTGAATTTATCAAATTTTCTAGTTAAAGGCGTTGAAAGGTTGGTATGCTGCTCCATTAGCTGGGAAATGCGCCCGGTTTCCGTCTCATTCCCTGTAGCTACGACAATTCCCGTACCTTGTCCAAAGGTAACAAAACCTCCTGCGTAAGCCATGTTTTTTCGTTCGGCTAGGGCGGTGTCTGGGTTTAAGGTTGCGGTATGTTTTTCTATGGCTATTGATTCCCCAGTTAACGCAGATTCATCAATTTGCAAATTTTTTACTTTAATTAACCGTAAATCTGCTGGGACTTTATCGCCAGAAGTGAGTAATACAATATCTCCAGGGACTAACTCGCGGGAAGGGATGCGAATTTTTTGACCGTCACGGATAATTGTGGCTTCCGTAGTAATTGCTTTGGCTAAAGCCGCGATCGCACTTTCGGCTTTTGACTCTTGAATAAAGCCAATGATGGCGTTAGTAGTCGTCACACCCCAAATCACCCCAGCGTTGACAAAACTACCTGTTACCGCCTTCACCAACCCCGCACACAACAAAATAATTAGTAGCGGTTGGTTAAATTGCAGCAGAAACTTCAACCACCAAGGTTTACCCGGCTTCGCCGCCAATTCATTTGCGCCCAATGTATTCAACAGCATAACTGCTGTTGCATCATTCAACCCATATTCAGCATCACTTTGCAACCGCGCGATCGCTTCCCCAATATCCAAGCCATGCCAAACAGTCAGCTGCTTATCTTCTGGAGCGATGGTAGATACAGCTGGAGCCATAACTCTTTATTCCCTTTTTTTAAAGTGTTATATTTTGTATAACACGAAACCTTAGTGCCAAATACTTAAGAACACTAAAATATTTAAATAATAATCATAGTTATTCAGCATGGAACAACCGTCAACAGTCAACCGTCAACCATCAACCTATTCCACGGTTGCCCACTACTCCCACAACTTAGTATGCTGACGTTACAGATAGGGCTGCATTCAGCAGGCGGGTATATTTTGGACTTGGCTACTCCTTTACAACTAATTGGGCGCTCGGTGGAATTTCAGCATGTTGTCGAAGTGCTGGCGCGAGATGGTGATTTGCTAATTACGGGAGTACCGGGGAGTGGGAGGCGTACTTTAGTGCGAGGTGCAGCTCAAGAAGTAGGTGCGATCGCTTTAGAAATCGATTGTATCCGCGCTATCGATGGGCAGCGATTTGTGCAATTGTTGGCGGAGGCGATTAGCCAAAATTGGCAACTAGAAAAAATCCAAAGTTGGGTGGCTGAGAATGCTAGGGAGTTTTTTGTCTACAATTCTGAAGGAAAACTAAAAATATTACCTTCCCTTAACCAAAAACAGGTATGGCAAGCATTTGAATTATTGTTGCAATTGACACAAATTATCGCCGTAGATTTACAGCAACGAGTAGTATTAATTTTACATAGTTTTCCCCACATTCGCTCTTGGGATCGAAATAATTTGTGGGAAGCAACATTCCGCAGAGAAATTAAGGCGCAAACGGAAGTTAGTTATGTTTTAATTGCGACTATTGCCGAGACAAATCAGCACACAGATGAGGCTAACTATCCTCTAGAAACTATACAGTTACCTCCCTTAGCTAAAGATGTTTTAGGATTGTGGGCAAGGGAGATGTTACATACACAAGGCTTAAAATTTGATTCTCGTTCTTGTGCTTTACAACTCTTCTTAGATGCAGTACAAGGACATATAGGCGATGCAATGGCGTTGATTCGCCGCTTGCAAACTTTGTGTCCTGCTGATGAATTAATTACAGAAGAACATGTACAACAAGCAATTGCCGGATTACTCAAAGATTTATCGATTACTTTTGAATCATTACTGATGCTATTACCTGCAAATCAGGTACACTTGCTGGAATGTTTAGCTTTAGATCCCACAGCAAAACCGCAAAGTAAAGAGTATATTCAAAAACATGGACTATCAAGAGGCGGCAGCCTACAAGGTGCATTGACTGGATTACAGCATAAGGGTTTAATTTACAATGCAGAGCAGGGTTATAAACTAGCTTTGCCATTATTAGGTTTGTGGTTGCAACAACGTTTGAGCTAAAAATTAGGAGATTTGCTGCTTAAGCCTATGCGTAGAAGGCTTGTAATTACAGTTTTAGGGTTATTAGCCTTAGTTCTGGCTCATCAAATGGCTCTCATCTACCAAATTCAGCCAGGAATCTCTTTATGGTTTCCGCCATCAGGAGTAGCGATCGCGCTCACTTTTTGGTTAGGGACTGATGGTATCCTGCTGACAGGATTGGCATCGTTTTTGATGGCACCGTTTTGGGGCTTGCAAGGTTGGGAACAACTCATTGGTTTTACTGATGGTATAGAGCCTTTGATTGCTTGGTTACTCTATCGTCGTGTCAAACAAGGTTCGCTGCGATTAAATAATCTCAGAGATGCCGCAATTTTTACCTTAACCGTACCCATAGCAGCCTCCGCTACTTTAGCTGCGATTGGTAGCTTAACTTGGGTAGCTGTGGGAAAAATGTCTTGGGCTAGCTTGACGCAAAGTATCCCTAATTGGTGGTTAGGTAATGCTATGGGAGTGATGGCAATTACACCAACTGCTTTATTAGTATTCACGCCATTTTTTCAGTCTATGGGCTGGATAGATCGTGACGAAGGCGCAGATTCTAGCTTAAATGCTGTTAACTTTCAGCGATCGCGGCGATATATTCTGGAAATTAGCACGATTATTTTCTTGTGTATTGCGATCGCTATTTTAACTGTTACCCAAACTCAGCAAACACATTTTCGCTTCCAACAATTATCTTTTTTAAGCTTTGTTCCCGTTTTATGGGCTGCCAGTCGCTTTGGTGTTACCAGTGGAATGTTAATCTCTACATTCTGCGTATTAGTAACTTTATTTTGTTATCTCATTGTCTACCCTGATACTATTTCCATAGACAAGTTTACGCTTCCTGGTGAAGTTTTACACGTTCATAAACTAAGTTTATTAGTACAATGTGCTGTAAGTTTACTGGTAGGAACGGCAATTACAGAAAGAGCCAAAACCCAAGTAACATTAGCCGTAGAAAGAGTCAAACTTGGTGAATATCAAGCCCGTGCTAAACTTTCTGAAAAACTGATTTATCTGAATGATTCTTTAGTTGCTACTAATATTCGCCTAGAGGAATCTAACCGAGAAAAAGATGAATTACTCCAGCGCGAAAAATCTTTGCGGCAACGTCTAGCCAATATTCTTGAAAGCATGACTGATGCTTTTATCGCAGTCAATCAAGATTGGCAAATTACTTATATTAATCAACAAGCAGTGAACATTATCGGCGTAGACGCAGATAGAATATTAGGAAATAACTTTTGGGAACAATGGCCAGACAGTCATGGTACACCATTTGAGCGCGAATATCGTCACGCATTAACTGAAGGAATACCCGTACATTTTGAGGCTTTTTGCGAACGTGATTGTAAATGGTTTGAAGCCCATGCTTACCCTGGAGAAGATGGTTTGGGTATCTTTTTTAGAAATATTACTAGACGCAAGCAAGCAGAAGTAGAACGGGAACAATTATTGACTAGAGAGCAAGCTGCAAGGGCGGAAGCGGAAAAAGCCAACCGCCTCAAAGATGAATTTTTAGCCGTACTTTCCCATGAATTACGTACTCCCCTCAACCCGATTTTAGGTTGGGTATCATTAATTAAAATGTATAAATATGAGGGAGAAAAGTTATTTCGCGGCTTAGAAATTATCGAGCGCAATGCTAAGTTACAAATTCAACTAATTGAAGACTTGTTAGATGTTTCTCGCATTCAACAAGGCAAAATGGTATTAAATATCCAGCCAGTGAATTTAGCGAAGACAATTACAACAGCTTTGGAGACAATGCACTTAGCACTAGAAGCGAAAAATATTCAAATAAAAACTAGTTTAGATAGTCATATTGGCTTAGTAGCTGGTGATATCGCTCGCTTGCAACAAATATTTTGGAATCTCCTATCTAACGCCGTAAAATTTACACCATCAGGAGGACAAATAGAAGTAAGGCTAGAACAAGTAGATAGCCATGCTGTAATTCAAGTTAAAGATAATGGTAAAGGCATTAGCTTAGATTTTCTCCCCCATGTATTTGAATATTTCCGTCAAGCTGATGGCACAATTACCAGAGAATTTGGTGGCTTAGGATTAGGACTAGCAATTGTGCGCCATCTCACAGAATTGCATGGCGGAACAGTGCAAGTAGAAAGCCAAGGAGAAGGTACAGGGGCAACATTTACTGTAAATTTACCATTAATGCCCAAACAATCACAAATATCAGCCAACGAGCGGACATTAAATAATCATGAAAATTTGGCAGGTTTACGGATTTTAGTAGTAGATGACGATCGCGATACAGGTGAATTTATCACGATTATGCTGGAAAATTTAGGCGCATCAGTCACGGCTGTCACTTCTGCTGGCGAAGCTTTAGAAATCATTGCCAAATCTCGCCCAGATTTACTGTTAAGCGATATTAGTATGCCGGGAATTGATGGCTATATGTTAATCCGTTTAATTCGCGCTATGCCACCAGAACAAGGAGGGAAAATTCCCGCGATCGCACTGACAGCTTTTGCCGGGGAAATGAACCAAAAACAAGCAATTGCAGCCGGCTTTCAAATGCACCTATCTAAGCCAGTTGAATTAGAAAAATTATTAACAGCAACCACAAAAATTTTAGAATTAAAGGATAGGAGTTAGGGAAGGGGGAAGGGAGCAGGGAGCAGGGAGCAGGGAGCAGGGAGCAGGGAGCAGGGGAGAAGGATAAGGGGGACAAATGACTATTGACTATTGACTATTGACTATTGACTATTGACTATTGACCATTGACTAATCCAGAACATTCAGCTTATAAATATCAAGTTGGCGGGAGCTTACAAATTGATGCTCCCAGTTATGTGCAGCGTCAAGCGGATCGAGATTTTTATGCGGCGCTGAAGGCTGGGGAATTTTGTTATGTGTTTAATTCGCGCCAGATGGGTAAGTCTAGTCTGCGGGTGCAAACTATGCGCAAGTTGCAAGCAGAAGATGTGGCTTGTGGTGTGATAGATATTACAGCTATCGGCAGTCAGGATATTACTCAATCTGAGTGGTATTTGGGAGTATTGCGGCGACTGGCGCGGAGTTTTATTCCTAAATTTAAAGTATTAAATTGGTGGAGCGATCGCACTGGACTTTCACCTGTAGAATGTTTGAGTGAATTTATTGAGTCGGTACTATTGGTAGAAGTTTCGCAAAATATCGTGATTTTTGTAGACGAAATCGATAGCATTCTCCAAATCAGCTTTAAAGATGACTTTTTAGCTTTGATTCGCGCTTGTTATAACAAACGCGCCGATAATCCCGCTTACCAACGTCTGACTTTTGCTTTGTTAGGGGTAACTACTCCCTACGATTTAATTCAAGATAAACAGCGCACACCGTTTAATATTGGACGCGCAATTGAACTCAACGGGTTTCAATTTTCGGAAGCGCAACCATTAGTTAAGGGATTAGCGGGTAAATTTGCTCGTCCTGAGAGGATTTTACAAGAAATTTTAGCTTGGACTGGCGGTCAACCTTTTTTGACGCAAAAGCTGTGTCAGTTAGCGATTGCATCTTCTGGGATGATTCCCCCAGATAATGAAGCAGATTATGTTGCGAAACTTGTGCGATCGCAAATCATTGACAACTGGGAATCTCAAGATGAACCGCAGCATTTAAGAACAATTCGCGATCGCTTAATTTATCGTTGCAGCGATCATAGCTTGAGAAACGAACAGCGCATTCACAAGTTACTCAAACTTTATCAGCAAATTTTACGCAGAGGACAAATCGCAGCCAATAACAGCCTTGAGCAAATGGAATTAAGGTTATCAGGATTGGTAGTCAAGCAGCAAGGTTGTTTAAGGATTTATAACCGGATTTATGCTGCTATTTTTCATCAAAATTGGCTGGATAAAGCTTTATTTAGTCTAGAATTAGGCGATAAACCACTGCAAACCTTATCCAGCAAGCGCCAACTGCAAACTTTGTTAATTTTACCTGCGATTGTCACCGCTTTAGTATTAGGCGTGCGTCATCTAGGATTATTACAAGGTGCGGAATTAAAAGCTTTCGATAGAATTATGCGCTTGCGTCCTCAAGAACCGGTAGATTCTCGATTGTTAGTCATAGCGATCGCAGAAAATGATTTTAAGCTACCAGAACAGCAAGATAGAAAAGGCTCTCTATCAGATCGCGCATTGGCTTTATTGGTGGAAAAACTCGAAAAATTGCAACCACGCGCCATTGGTTTAGATATTTACCGAGATTTCCCCGTTAATTCCCAACAAGCACCGCTAGGCGATTGGATGCGACGCAGCGATAAATTTTTTACGATTTGTCGAGCCAGTGAACCAGAAATTAACGAACCAGGTATTGCAGCAGCGCCAGAAATTCCCGTACAACGTCAAGGCTTTAGCGATTTTACCCAAGACACAGATAGTATCCTCCGCCGCCAGTTAATTGTAATACAACCGAGCAAATCATCCCCTTGTACTACACCCTACAGTATTAGTATGCAATTAGTATTTCGTTACTTAAAAGCTGAGGGTATATCTGCACAGTACACCAAAAATCAGGAATTGCAGATTGGTAAAGTGATATTTCAACGTTTGCGATCGCGCATGGGTGGTTATCAGCAATTAGACGATCAAGGCTATCAAATCTTACTCAATTACCGTTCCTCTGGCTCTCCCTTAAAGGCGATAGAGCAAATTACCCTGAAAGATGCGCTTCAAGGTGCGATCGCTCCCGATAAAGTCAAAAATCGCATCATCCTTATCGGTATTACTGCTCAAAGTGCTGGCGATTATTTCCCCACACCTTACACCACACAGCAAAAGCAAGAAATTCCTGGTGTAATTATTCATGCACAAATGGCGAGTCAAATTCTCAGTGCAGTCTTAGATGGGCGCAGTTTGTTAGGGGTTTGGCCGATTTGGGGCGAAATTGTATGGATATTTTTCTGGTCTATTTTCGGCGCAATTATCGCGTTGCGTATTCGTAATTACCTAGTTTTAGGATTAGTCGGAGTTGCTGTAATTGTCGTCATCTCAGCAACCAGCATGATTCTGCTATTAAAAGGAATTTGGATACCCCTAATTCCTGCTGCTATAAATTTTGTATTTACAGGCACTAGCGTATTAGTAGTAATGCGTAAACTAGCCGAATACGAAGACAGAAATAATTGCACAAATATATCTCATGATGTTGATTATTTAAAAGAAAACACAGATTAAATCTGACTCTCTTAATTAAGAATCTTGACAAATCAGCGATTCACGAGAAAATCACACAAATCTTGCCATGAAAATCTCTCTTAAGAATCAACAGTCAACAGTCAACAGTCAACAGTCAACCGTCAACGCTCTTTCCAAAACAGGTAAACTAGCTTGTGCGATCGCTTTATTATCGCTGTGCTGCACCCTACCCGTAAACTCGCAAATCCCCGCAACAGAAATATTTAATGCACCCCCACCACCACCAGGGCTTGGCGCACCCGGTAATCGCACAGCCGGCGGAAAACGTGGTTGTTCTGTGATGACAGAACAGGGGGATACAAGTAACGAAAAGCAGCTTACAGCTTTAGTTCCGGTTTATGGTTCTGCAAATCCCCAAGTCGTCTTTGGATTAACAACTCTTTCCCATCCTACCTTCTGGTTTTACGTTCCTTATGTCACCACAGCTAACGCAGAGTTCAGTTTGCAGAATGAAGCTGGAGAAACTGTATATAAAAAACCAGTGTCACTCTCAGGAAAACCCGGAATTATCAAGCTGTCTGTGCCATCAACAGATTTCTCCTTAGAAATTGGCAAGCGTTATCATTGGTATTTAGATGTATACTGCGATCGCCAACAACCACCTGTTTATGTTGATGGTTGGATTAAAAGAGTAGAACTCAACGCCACAGCGAAAAATCAATTAAATAAAGCCACACTTAACCAACGCGCTGCTATTTATAATACCAATGGTATTTGGTACGATTACTTAACTACTTCCGCAGAACTTCACCGCCAAGACCCTAAACAAAATAATTGGTCTAAAATTTTACAATCAATCGGCTTAAATAACATTTCTTCAGAACCGCTAGTAGATTGTTGTAAGTAAATGGGCATGGGGCATGGGGCATTGGGCATTGGGCATGAGGGCAGGGGGCAGGGGGCAAATAGAATTCTTAATTTTGAATTTTGAATTTTGAATTTTGAATTGTTTAGATCCTTACCTTTCCTTACCTAACCTTACCTCAGTTTTTTAGTAGCCAAATTGAGCCATAGAAACTCCTTAAATTATCCACATTTATCTTTTGGAATTTATAAGAGATTCTAAATAATAACAACGGCACAAAGGAGATGCGAACCACACCAGGAAGATTAATCAATAAACGTGATATTTCCAAATAGTTTATATCAAGTTTATCGACATACAAATTTAATTTAATCTTCCTTTTATCCATTATTCAACTCACCTTTGTTCAACAAGCATAGAGTCAAAAATTGTATTAAATTTTATTGAGAAACTGACATGGCTACTAAAAACGGCACTATTTACAACGACAACGGCACAACTCAAAACGGAATATACTACCCTATCCTCACAGGTACTAATGGCGACGATCAAATCTATGGATTAGCAGGCAATGATATTCTAGATGGTGGCGCTGGTAATGACAGCCTTTATGGAGATAAAGGAAACGATCTGTTACTTGGTGGAGATGGTAATGATTATTTATTCGGTGGTGATGGTAACGATACCTTAGTTGGTAATCGCGGTGCAGATAGATTCCTTGGTGGTGCTGGTAACGATTTACTGATTTGGAATAACGGCGACGGTTCCGATAGAATCAGTGGTGAAACAGGCTATGACACAGTTCAAGTTAATGGCGCAGGTGTTGGCGATAACTTCCGCTTACAACGCAATGCCCAAGGACAAGCTGTATTTGACCGCCTTAACTTGGTACCATTTACCTTAACCGTAGACTCAGCAGAGAAATTCGAGATTAACGGTTTAGGTGGCGATGACATCTTAGATGTCAATAGTCTGGCTGGCACTGGTGTGAATTTAGTCGAGTTCACAGGCGGCGCAGGTAACGACTGGCTAGATGGTAGCGGTACAGAAACAACTTTGCGCGCTTATGGCAATGATGGTAACGATACCCTAACTGGTGGTTCTGCTCACGACAGCCTTTATGGCGATGCAGGGAAAGACTTATTGCAAGGCGGTGACGGTAACGATTATCTATCCGGTGGTCATGACGATGATACCTTAATCGGCAATCGCGGTGCAGATAGATTCCTTGGCGGCGCTGGCAACGATTTGCTGATTTGGAACAACGGCGACGGTTCCGATAGAATCAGTGGCGAAACAGGCTATGATACAGTTCAAGTTAATGGCGCAGGCGTTGGCGATAACTTCCGCTTGCAACGCAATTCCCAAGGACAAGCCATTTTTGACCGTCTCAACTTGGTACCATTTACCTTAACCGTAGACTCAGCAGAAAAATTCCAGATTAATGGTTTAGGTGGCGATGACATTTTAGATGTCAATAATCTGGCTGGTACTGGTGTAGATTTAGTAGAGTTCTCAGGCGGTGAGGGTAATGATACCCTCAATGCTAGCGATAGCAGTACGCGAATATTTGCCAAAGGTGATGCAGGTAATGACTTGCTAACTGGCAGCAGTGCCAATGATACTCTTAATGGTGGCGATGGTCATGACTTTGTTGAAGGAGAGAAAGGCAACGACACCATGATTGGTGGTGCGGGGAATGATACCCTGGCTTGGGATGATGGTGATGGAAGCGATCGCATTAGCGGCAATCATGGTATTGATACAATTGAAGTTGAAGGCTCAGTTACTTTAGGTGACAAATTTGTTCTCGGTCAACAAGGAAATCTCGCCATCTTCGATAGAGTTAACCTAGTACCATTTAAACTCACCGTAGATACTGCCGAGCAATTTTCTGTTTCCGGTGAAGGCGGTAATGACTCTTTAGATGTCAACAACTTAAGCTACACAGGCGTCAACTGGGTAAGCTTCTCCGGTGGTTACGGCAATGACACCCTAGATGGTAGCGATACCAGCACTCGCCTATTAGGTAATGGTGATGCAGGTAATGACTTGCTCATTGGTGGTAGCGCTCATGACACCCTCAATGGTGGCGACGGTGATGACAAACTCTATGGCAAGGGTGGTAACGACTTGCTTTCCGGTGGCAATGGTAATGATTATATCGTGGGTGGTTACGGTGCTGACACACTTTATGGCGGTGCGGGTGCAGATAAATTTGCCTTTACCTATGTAGCTGAAGGCATTGATATCATCAAAGATTTCCAGAAAAACTGGTCGCAACCCAGCTTATCAGACAAAATTGAAATCAGCAAAGTTGGATTTGGTGCTAGTTCCCTTTCCCAGTTCCACTATGACAGTTATTCTGGTGGGTTATCCTTCCAAGGTACTCAGTTCGCCATTCTTGAGAACAAGCCAACAGGCTTCTCAACAACAACTGACATTATCTTGGTATAAAAATCTCTTGTATTCAGAATAAACTCAGTAGGGGCATAATAGCCCCTATGGGCATTGGGCATTGGGCATGGGGCATGGGGCATTGGGCATTGGGCATTGGGCATTGGGTTTTAATACCAATAGGATGTACTCATACTCTACTAACTCTTGGCATTCTTGGCGTTCTTCTCTTCGAGACGCTAACGCGAAGGCGTCTTGGCGGTTCAATCAATTAAGAATTTTAGCAATTTTCGCGTAAGTCCTGGACAATGGACAATTGATACCAATTTAAAAAGACAATCCGACAGATACACAACCCTTAACCCTTGTTCTGTCAGCATTCTTAATTTTGAATTTTGAATTTTGAATTTTGAATTGGTATGACTATTAACTCTTCTCCCGAATCCACAACGCCAATCCACCACCACGACCGCGAGCTGCGATAAAATCTTCTGTAATTAAAAAGAAAGCAAAAAACGGTAATTTCGCAATCGGTTGACTGTAAAAATCCCCTGATTCCACTTTACCAGAGCGAATCTTACCATTGTAAACAGTCAAATTAGCTAAGTTAATTTGCATCTGCGTAAAGTCAAACGCCAAAAGATTTTTTTTATTTAAATATTTAGCTGGCCCCGTTAACTTTAATAATACCGGGCCTACTTTTACCTGATTGCCAATTTCGCCTTTACCTAAATCTTGTTCGGAAGTTGCACTAAAAGAAATCTGCGCGGCGGCAAATTTGGGCATATATACACCCTTACCTAAAACAATTCCCCCACGCTGTCTTACCTTACGAGTTCCCGTAGCAAAGCAAAGCCGCCATTTACCTAACAGTGACTCAAAGTTATAAGCTAACCGTTGCTGCTTGGCTGCTGTTTCTGCTGCTAGCAATGCATCCACCAGCACAGCCGGATTTGGAAGTTTACCACCTTCACCGCGATAAGTAGCCGCAGCTTGCGATAATGCGATCGCAAAATCAGGTGTAGTCTTAGATGTTATATCAGCACTCATGTACAAACTCTAAATTTAAATAGCTCTTATTTTCCATTCTGCACTGATGCCGTAGCAAAAAGCTCGCAATTGGCTGACGCTCAGGTGATAATTGACGCTGTTTGACACAAAATAGGGGTACATTTATGAGACAGGAATTCCACAAACTCGCTCAACTCTACAAAAACGCACTGCTCAACGATGTACTCCCCTTTTGGGAACAACACTCAATAGATTGGGAGCAAGGCGGCTATTTTACTTGTCTCGACCGTGAGGGTAATGTATATGACACAGATAAATTTATCTGGTTACAAAACCGTCAAGTCTGGACTTTCTCGATGCTGTACAACCAGCTAGAAAAGCGGGAAAATTGGCTACAAATTGCCACCAATGGCGCAAATTTTCTTTCTCAGCATGGCAGAGATGCTGATGGTAACTGGTACTTCTCCCTCACCCGTGAAGGACAGCCTTTAGTCCAGCCTTACAATATCTTTTCTGATTGCTTTGCTGCAATGGCTTTTAGTCAATACGCCCTCGCCTGTGGTGAAGATTGGGCTAGGGATGTAGCCATGCAAGCTTATAATAATGTTTTACGGCGTAAAGATAACCCAAAAGGTAAATATACTAAAACTTACCCCGGTACGCGCCCGATGAAATCTCTAGCTGTACCGATGATTTTAGCCAACCTGACTCTAGAAATGGCTTGGTTACTTCCCAACGAAACCCTAGAGCAAGTCTTGGATATGACAGTTCAGGAAGTGATGAACGATTTCCTTGACAAAAAACAGGGTTTAATGTACGAAAATATAGCTCCTGATGGTTCCCATATAGATTGTTTTGAAGGTAGAGTGATTAACCCCGGACATGGAATTGAAGCGATGTGGTTCATTATGGATATAGCCCGTCGCCGCAACGATACCCAAACCATCAACCAAGCTGTAGATGTGGTGATTAATATTCTTAATTTTGCCTGGGATAGTGAATATGGCGGATTATATTACTTTATGGATGCTAAGGGATATCCGCCACAACAATTAGAATGGGATCAAAAATTGTGGTGGGTTCATTTAGAGACTTTAGTTGCCTTAGCAATGGGTTATCGTTTAACAGGGCGTGACATTTGCTGGGAATGGTATCAAAAAGTGCATGATTATGCTTGGTCGCATTTTGCAGATTCTCAGCATGGTGAATGGTTTGGCTATCTCAATCGGCGTGGGGAAGTGCTATTAAACCTCAAAGGCGGTAAATGGAAAGGCTGCTTCCACGTACCGCGTGCATTGTATCTCTGCTGGCAGCAATTTGAGGCTTTAGGTGCGCAGTGAAAAATTTCCCAAATCCATAATTTTTTGAACCGCCAAGACGCCAAGAACGCCAAGAGTTAGTAGAGTGTCCTTAACCGCAGAGGCACAGAGAACACAGAGAAAAAAGAATGAACATTTCCAGCACTGATTTCACCATTTACCCTCCGCGTACCTCTGCGGTTACCTTTGCGCCCCTTTGCGTTTAAATTTCCCGCACTTAACCCTTCGCAGGTGGCAAATTTAAATCCTTCGCCAAGCCAACGGTTTTTAAACACCAAATCGCCCACCAAGTAATATCAATTTCCCACCAACGCCAACCACACCTAGCTACATGGGGATAAGCATGGTGATTATTATGCCAGCCTTCACCATAGGTGAGTAAAGCCGCCCACCAGAGATTGCGGGAATTATCGTTAATTTCAAAGGTGCGGTAACCCCACATATGGGTGACTGAGTTAATCAACCAAGTTGTATGCCAAAGAATCACGGCTCTGACAAATACCCCATACACCACAAACGACCAACCGCCTAAAGCATACAATAATAATGCAACAGGAATTTGCAGAAAGAGAAAGTTTGTATTTAGCCAGCGATAAAAGGGATCTCGCACTAAATCGGGAGCATATCGCTGGTAGTCATCATAATTAAAGAACTCTGCACGGGGATAAAAAATCCACAGCATGTGACTCCACCAGAAACCTTTGCGGGCAGAGTAGGGATCTTTATTTTCGTCTTCAGTATGTGCGTGGTGCAAGCGATGTCCAGCTGCCCAAAATATCGGCCCGCCTTGTAATGATAAAGCACCCAGAATAGCGATCGCATATTCTAAAAATCGCGGTACCTTAAAACTGCGATGGCTAAGAAGTCGGTGATAGCCCAAGCAAACGCCAATGCTACCAAATAGCCAGTGCAGTAACAGCATAATCCCTACAGCCGACCAAGAAAAAAACCAAGGAGCCAATAAAGCTAATCCATGAATAGCCCCAAAAAACAGCACCGTTAGCCAATCCAGACGCAAAGGCTCATCTTTTACCGGAAAATTTTGTAATTTCAATCTCACAGATACATCCTCACAATAACAAGGGAAGGGGGCAGGGAGCAGGGAGCAGGGGGAAAGAAATTACAATTGTAGAGACGCGATTCATCGCGTCTGCCCAATGCCCAATGCCCCATGCCCCATGCCCCATGCCCAATGCCCTACACCCAATCTTGCGGTTGCAGGAAAACTTCAGTTAGTTGCGCTTCTGGCGTGCCGGGTTCTGGCTGGTAGCAGTACTCCCAGCGTGTTAGCGGCGGTAAAGACATCAATATAGATTCCGCTCTACCATCGGTTTGCAACCCGAATACTGTTCCTCTGTCATATACCAAATTAAATTCTACGTAACGACCGCGACGGTATAATTGGAATTGACGCTGGCGATCGCTATATTCAATATCTTGGCGGCGGTTTACAATTGGTAAGTAAGCAGGTAAAAACGCCTTACCACAACTCTGCACAAAAGCAAATAAATCTTCCCAATTCCGTGTAACTTTTCCTACCTGTTGACTGTAAACTGCGGCTGGTGTATCCGTCTGGGAAGCCACATAAAGGTTTCCACTGGCATCTTGATAGTCAAAGAATATACCACCTATACCCCTTTGTTCTTGGCGATGGCGCAGGTAGAAGTATTCATCACACCAGCGTTTGAAAGTTGGGTAATATTCTGGATGGTGCCCATCGCAAGCAGATTTAAAAGTTTGGTGAAAATGAATCGCATCCTCTGTAAAAGGATAGTAAGGTGTTAAATCTGCGCCGCCACCAAACCACCAAATGGGGCCTGCTTCAAAGTAGCGATAGTTAAGGTGTACTGTGGGAACATAGGGATTGCGAGGATGCAGTACCATTGAGGTTCCCGTAGCAAAAAATTGATGTCCGGCTGCTTCTGGGCGTTGAGTTAAAATCGATGGTGGTAAGGTATCACCCCAAACTTCCGAAAAGTTGACGCCACCTTGTTCAAACACTCGCCCTTCCCGAATTACACGGGTACGCCCTTCACCACCTGCTTTGCGTTCCCAATGATCCTCACGAAATTTGGCTTCGCCATCCAGTTGTTCTAAGCCACTGCAAATTTCATCTTGGATATTCTGCATAAACTGCTTCACCCGTTGGCGTGAATCTGCGGGTGGTAAGTTTGCTGCATTGATGGGAGGTGTGAGCAATGCTGTGTGATTGTTGTGTTCCTGAGAACGATTGTCTGAATGACGACCCATACTGAATATCTCTTAAACTCTTAGTAAGCGTGATCACTTTCGTAAATCACTCTATGGTTATTTAGTTTATTTATGATAAGTATGTTTCAAAACTTAATAAATTGGGCATTGGGCATTGGGCATGGGGCATTGGGCATTGGGCATTGGGAAGTGCATTAGATGTAGGTTGGGTTGAGGCTTTGCGAAACCCAACATGAATTTCAGAAACTCAACATAGATGCTTGTGTTGGGTTTCCTTACGTCAACCCAACCTACTGGCGCAACAAGGCTAAAATGGTGCATTAATAAAACTCTTGTGGGATGGGCGTCTCGCCCGTCCTGGGCGGACAAGATGTCCACCCCACAACAAAATTATATTGTCACATTTTAGTCTAGACGCGCCAGTAGGGTGTGTTATGCCGTAGGCTAACGCACCGAGAGGTTTTGGCGGTGTGGTGTTACGGTGTGGTGCGTTGCGCTGCGCGACAACACACCCTACTTTCTATCAAGGTTGGGGGTGTTGTGTTACATGGGAAATTCCTATTTGCAGGGTTGCAAAATTAAAGGATTGTAAATCTTTTTGCAAAATAGGCTGGTCTACAAATTACACTAATCATAACTTAATGGCTATGTAATTGTTAAGCTAACTACCGGAGAACTCATGGTAAATACCTTATCCCAGTCTGCCCCGAAAGAACCAAAGCCGGGAATTAAAGCACCAAGCAAAGAAACGGTACTAACTCCCCGGTTTTACACTACAGATTTTGAAACTGCAGCTAGCCTAGATTTGTCTGCTCAGGAAACAGAGTTGCAGGCGATGCTAGCAGAAATGCGGGCAGATTACAACCGCCACCATTTTGTGCGGGATGAGGCGTTTGAGCAGTCTTGGGAACATATTGAAGCCGAAGCACGTCAGTCTTTTATTGAATATTTGGAACGTTCTTGTATTTCCGAGTTCTCTGGGTTTTTGCTGTTTAAGGAACTGTCACGCAAGCTGAAAAATCGCAGTCCCCTGTTGTCGGAAATATTTAACTTGATGGCGCGTGATGAAGCCCGTCATGCAGGATTTTTAAATAAAGCTATGGGCGATTTTAAATTATCGCTGGATTTGGCTGATATTACCAAGAGACGCACTTATACATTTTTCCCGATTGAGTGGGTAATATACACGGTATATCTTTCAGAAAAAATCGGCTATTGGCGTTACATTATTATTTATCGTCATTTACAACAGCACCCAGAAAACCAGTTTTACCCGATATTCCGCTATTTTGAAAGCTGGTGTCAGGATGAAAACCGTCATGGGGATATTTTTAAAGCTTTATTGCGCTCTCAACCCCAATTGTGGAAAACCTGGAAATCTAGACTGTTGAGTCGCTTTTTCTTGTTATCGGTGTTTGCTACCCACACTTTAACAGTTCACGAACGCGCTGGATTTTATCATTCTTTGGGGCTGGATGCGACGGAATTTGACCGTCAAGTAGTGCGCAATACTAATGAAACGGCTGGACGCGCTTTTCCGGTGATGTTAAATACGGAACATCCCAAATTTTTCTCCCGGTTGCATCGCTGCTCGGATTACAACTTCAAATTGATGGAAATTGAGCGCAGTTCTCAGCCTAAGTTTGTCAAATTAATGCGGAAAATACCGTTTATTACAGCGATTGTTTGGAATCTATTGCTACTTTACTTGATTAAACCCATTGATACGGAAGCTTTACGGGGACAAGTTTGTTAGATAGTTGAAGCGATCGCATTTTTTGCATTTCGGTAAAACAAGTTTACTCCTACAACCCTATAATCTGTAGAGATTGTTCCGCAGTCTCTACATTTTTTTATTTCTGAGGAAAACACTTAGACATTACCCTTGACAGTCATTGCAAGAACCCTGAAGTTGATTCAGGGTACGCGAAACACGGAAATGGGAACCCTGAAGTTGATTCCGGGAACCCTGAAGTTGATTCAGGGTACGCGAAACACGGAAACGGGAACCCTGAAGTTAATTCAAGGAACCCTGAAGTTGATTTCGGGAACCCTGAAGTTGATTCCGGGAACCCTGAAGTTGCTACACAATAAATGTATTCATTTTCAATGCGATCGCATTTTGAGAGAATGTTTTAAAAGTCCTGTTGTGGGTAACGAAAAGTTATAGATCCCCCTAAATCCCCCTTAAAAAGGAGGAATTTGATGATTTCCCCCCTTTTTTAAGGGGGCTAGGGGGGATCGAGGTTTGGGGCTTCAGTGCGCAAGTTCTATTAATGTTTTAGAAACGCGATCGCACTTTTTGAATTAAGCTGGAAAAGCGATCGCATTTTGAGAGAATGTTTTAAAAGTCCTCTCGTGGGTAGCAAAAAGTTTTAGATCCCCCTAAATCCCCCTTAAAAAGGGGGACTTTAAGAAGTTTTCTTTTCCCCCCTTTTTTAAGGGGGGCTAGGGGGGATCGGCGTTTTTGGCTTCAGTGCGCAAGTCTTATTAATGTTTTAGAAACGGGATCGCACTTTTTGAATTAAGCTGGAAAAGCGATCGCACTTTTCATATAACGACTTTCTTAATTACCAATTCTACAATTTTTTCAACACATCATCTGTAAAAGGATTCTTCCCAGCTTTGAGGTCTTTAACCCAGCTTTGCCGTTGTGCTTTGTTATCTTTATTATCAGTCCAGGCGATATAAGCTTCAAAATCAGCAATTGCGCCTTGATAGTCACTTGTTAACGCCCGCGCCAAGCCACGGCTATCACGAATATTGCCATTTTTAGGAGCAAGCTTCACGGCTTGGTTACAGGCAAACATCACATCTGCGGCTTGTTTTTGCAAACTACCTTGCCAGCATAATGTATACCAATCATCAGCAGCAATTTTGACTTTTGGATCTAACTTTTGGGCGTTGGTGTAAGCTGCTAATGCTTCCTTAAACTTATCCTGCCATACAAGGCTTGTTCCTTGCTCAACTAATAAAGTAGCTGCTTTTACCTTTGGTTTAAAGTCTAAACTGGGGTCTAGTTGTAATGCTTGCTGGAAATTAGCAACTGCACCGTCAAAATTGCCTGCTTGTACTAGGCTCTCACCTTTTTCAACTAAGGCTGAAGCATCTGCCAATTGTTTGGCTTTTGCTTGGGGGTCAAATTTTAAGCTGGGATTCCATTCTAATGCTTGGCGGAACTTGGCAACCGCAAGATTAATATCTTGATTTCGGGCTAATTCTTCACCTTGGGTAACTAATGCTGGTGCGGCTGCTTTTGTAATAGCTGAAGTTTGGCAGGCTTTAAGGTCTTCCAGCACATCTGGATGGGTAGCTAGGTAATTATTTAACCAATTGCAACCACTGGCTAATAAATTATCTAAATCCAAATCCCATAAAATCACTGTGCCGTCCTCACTGGCAGAGGCAATGGTCTTGCCGTCGGGACTGAAACTCACACTTAAGACATAACCGCTATGCCCTTTGAGAGTTTTGAGTAGTTTGCCAGAGATGTCCCAGAGTTTGACTGTGCTGTCAGAACTTGCAGAGGCAATGGTCTTGCCGTCGGGACTGAAACTCACACTTAAGACATAACCACTATGCCCTTTGAGAGTTTTGAGTAGTTTGCCAGAGATGTCCCAGAGTTTGACTGTGCTGTCAACACTGGCAGAGGCAATGGTCTTGCCGTCGGCACTGAAACTCACACTTAAGACATAACCGCTATGCCCTTTGAGAGTTGTGAGTGGTTTGCCAGAGATGTCCCAGAGTTTGACTGTGCTGTCAGAACTTGCTGTGGCAATGGTTTTGCCGTCGGGACTGAAACTCACACTTAAGACATAACCGCTATGCCCTTTGAGAGTTGTGAGTGGTTTGCCAGAGATGTCCCAGAGTTTGACTGTGCTGTCAGAACTTGCTGTGGCAATGGTTTTGCCGTCGGGACTGAAACTCACACTTAAGACATAACCACTATGCCCTTTGAGAGTTTTGAGTAGTTTGCCAGAGATGTCCCAGAGTTTGACTGTGCTGTCAACACTGGCAGAGGCAATGGTCTTGCCGTCGGGACTGAAACTCACACCCCTGACAGCACCGCTATGCCCTTTGAGAGTTGTGAGTGGTTTGCCAGAGATATCCCAGAGTTTGACTGTGCTGTCAACACTGGCAGAGGCAATGGTTTTGCCGTCGGGACTGAAACTCACACCCCTGACATAACCGCTATACCCTGTGTTCGCGTAGCGTTCCGAAGGAAGAGTTGTGAGTGGTTTGCCAGAGATGTCCCAGAGTTTGACTGTGCGGTCATCACTGCCAGAGGCAATGGTCTTGCCGCCGGGACTGAAACTCACACCCCTGACATAACCGCTATGCCCTTTGTTCGCGTAGCGTTCCGAAGGAAGAGTTGTGAGTGGTTTGCCAGAGATGTCCCAGAGTTTGACTGTGCTGTCAGAACTTGCTGTGGCAATGGTCTTGCCGCCGGGACTGAAACTCACACCCCTGACATAACCGCTATGTCCTTTGAGAGTTGTGAGTGGTTTGCCAGAGATGTCCCAGAGTTTGACTGTGCTGTCAACACTGCCAGAGGCAATGGTCTTGCCGTCGGCACTGAAACTCACACCCCAGACAGAACCGCTATGCCCTTTGAGAGTTTTGAGTAGTTTGCCAGAGATGTCCCAGAGTTTGACTGTGCTGTCATCACTGGCAGAGGCAATGGTCTTGCCGTCGGGACTGAAACTCACACTATAGACATAACCGCTATGGCCTTTGAGAGTTTTGAGTAGTTTGCCAGAGATGTCCCAGAGTTTGACTGTGCTGTCATCACTGGCAGAGGCAATGGTCTTGCCGTCGGGACTGAAACTCACACCCCTGACAGCACCGCTATGGCCTTTGAGAGTTTTGAGTGGTTTGCCAGAGATGTTCCAGAGTTTGACTGTGCTGTCAGAACTTGCTGTGGCAATGGTCTTGCCGTCGGGACTGAAACTCACACCCCTGACAAAACCGCTATGCCCTTCTAAGGTATTACGTTCTCTGAATTTATTTTCGTCTGGTTGTAAGTATACTGCCTGCCTTAATGTAGCAATTGTCTGCATTCTGGTGTTTGGGGGTGCTAATTCGGCATTTTTGAGTTTTTCTGCTGCTTTTAAGCCTTCTATCAGGGAATCAAAGTTCAACTCAGAGAGAAAAAGTGCTTCGCTAGAATTAGTAATGGCGTTGATTTCACTAACATCGGCTTGTTTTTTTTGTTCATCTGCCCTGCGTGCTGCATCCCAGGCGGTAACTGCTAACCCAGCTAATACCAATCCGGCTGCTACTGAACCCATCAAGGCGCGTTTAAGTAACTTATTAAGTTTGGCTTCGCTAATTTTTCTTTGTTTTCTTTCCTCTTCCAGTTCCGCCATTACCTGCTTTAACTTCGGTTCCTGTTGCTGGCGGATAAAGGCGGCTAAATAATCATGCACCAGTTGATAACGGTCTGCTGGTTTTTCTGGTAATAAAACAACTAAGCCAGATTTAACAAAAATCTCTAAGATTAAATTTAATTTATGGCGGTCTGTGGTGACATCTACCACTAATACTTGTAAATCTCTTTCTATTTCAGCGCGAGTCTTCAGGGGGCGAGTTCCTTTTTCATCAGTCAGCAAATAAAGCAACAATTCCGCCGCTTGTTGATTCTCTACACCGCAGTCATTAACCACCTCTGCTAAATAGCGCTTCACTAATTCTTCTTTAGCATTACCCCCTAATTCTCGGTACTTCGCCAAAGTTGTAATATTCTCAGTTTGCAGTTGCGCCCCTACCACCTGCAACTCAATTGGGCGTACTTCTCCCAGTTCTCCGGCTAACTCTTGAACTAGTTTATCAATTAACCCAGGTTCTAAATAAAAGCTAGTATTCTGAGTTAAACGCTGAATAATTGCCTTAGTATCACTGGGCGAAAAATTCCCCAACTCATAAAGCACGTTATTGCTGAGAATATCATTGCCAATAATCTTCAGACTCTCAAGGCGATTACATTCCAGCAAATAATGCAAGTAATCTATCCGCAGTGACAAAATCACTTTTACAGAGAGGATATTCAGACATTCTCCCAAGAACTCAAAAAACTGCCGTCTTTGTTTTGGTTCTGGGTAAACGAAGAAAAATTCTTCAAATTGGTCAAAAATTAGTACAGTTCGCAGGTTGCGTTGTTCATTTTCTCGCAATTGAGTGAGAAGGGCGAGGGGTGAGGGGCAGGGGGCAGGGGGCAGGGGGCAGGGAGCAGGGGGCAGGGGGACAAGGGGCGGTTGTGAGGTTGGATTTTTTGGTTCGGAAGTTAGATTGTCTGGTGAAAAGGTGGAATTTTCGCCTTCGGAACTCGAATTGTCATGTTCAGAACTGGAATTGTCGAGTAAAAATCTTGAATTGTCGCCTTCAGAACTCGAACTGTCCAGTAAAAAGCTCGAATTGTCGCCTTCAGAACTGGAATTGTCGAGTAAAAATCTTGAATTGTCGCCTTCAGAACTCGAACTGTCCAGTAAAAAGCTCGAATTGTCGCCTTCAGAACTCGAACTATCGAGTAAAAAGCTCGAATTATCGCCTTCAGAACTCGAATTGTCCAGTAAAAAAGCAGAATTGTCACTTCTTAACTCCCCCTGCTCCCTGCCCCCTGCCCCCTGCCTCTCTCCCCCTGCCCCCTGCCTCTCTCCAAGCAACACCCGCCCCAACTCTTCCGCCCAATTGGTATACACGCGAATAGCAACAACTAAATTATCTTGCACGCCAATGGCTTTTTGTTTCAAAGCTGGGACTAATCCCGCATTAACTAAAGAACTTTTACCCACACCCGATTGCCCATGAATCACGATTAATTTATAATCTGAGCGACCGATGCGTTCTATTAACCGTTCTACATCCAATTGACGACCAGATGCGGCGATTTCTGGGGCAATATTACCTTGATTATCTCCTGGTACTGCTGTTAAAACTTGGGTATCTAATTGTTTTGTCGCTTGTAATCTCCCTGCACCAATAAACGCCCGCAAACCAAATTGCTGCTCAATAGAACGTGCTTCTAGTTTGGCATCAAATGCTTTGAGATATTGCTTTTGTTGAAAATATAAGCTTTTTAATTTATCAAGAATAATCAAATAAATCTGGGGGTCGTTGTCTGCGATACTTAATTCTCTAGCTCGTTCTAAATAATTAATGGCTGCTGGCTGTTGTGCTAAATTTTCTTGAGCTTCGGCAATAATTAATAATAATTTCTGGCGGTGAGCAATTATATTTAACTGGGATAATTCCGGCGGTACGGGCTGATGAGTGGTGGCAACCAATTTTAATGCTGTTTGTGCAAATTCTTGTGCTTGTTGCCAGTTATTTTGTGCTAATTCTGTTTCTGCTAAAAAACCATAATCCTGGGATATTCTTAAAGAATTATTCTCAGCTTCATGGACAGTTAAAGCTTGTTGAGCTAAGGTTTTGAGTTGTTGCCAATCTTCTAAATAGCTGAGGATAATCCCAAATTGTTCCAGGGAATTGGCAATTAAATTCGGGCGTTGGGCGGTTTGAAATGCGGTTATAGCTTGTTGGAGATAATTGGTAATCGTCTCCCGATTAACCGCCGACACCCTAAAGGGTGCGGCTACATCAACGAAGGCTGCCTTCGCAGCCTCAAGATTTCCAGCCTGCGAAGGCAGGCTTTGTTCCGTTAGCCCCAGGCTTCTAGCCTGCGGGCGATTTTCCCCATCATCCGCCTCAATATCTCCAGCCTGCGAAGGCAGGCTTTGTTCCGTTAGCCCCAGGCTTCTAGCCTGCGGGCGATTTATCGGGCGATTTCTTTCGTCTGCTCTCGCTTTTTCGTAATAGCAAATGGCAATTTGTGCCAGTATCTTTCCTTGATATTCATAATTATTAACAGTTCGCCAATAAACTAAACTTTGATGGTAATACTCAATTGCCCCATCAAGATTTTTATGAATATATTCAACCAGTCCCAAAACAAAATCACAGTTAGCTTTTAACTCTGGTGCTAAATCTTGTCCCTGATTTTGTAATTCTTGCCAAGCAGATTGAATTTCTGTGATATTTTGTAAATTTATATTTAAAACATTAGCAAATAACTGCGCTGCTGTATTTTGGAGAAACTGAGTTAAATCATCAACAGCGATCGCAAAATTTTTCGTAGTTGTCCAACTCTCTAAATCTGGCGCGATTTGCATCAATTGCTGGTGAATTTCATCGTTAATCCACATCACAATCGGGAAGGGAAAACTTTTGCGAAATTCTTCCCGCACCTGATTCGCCGCAATCAACATTTGGGGTAAGTCGTGCAATTTATCTAACCCCACAATCGTTAATGCCTGGACATTATGCCCAAATTCCTCCCGAATGGCGGTGTAAAGCGTCCTTTGGGATGGCTTGAGAGCTAAAACGCTAATCTGGACAGCAGAAATTTTTTGTAATTCGGCAATTAAGCGATCGCGCTGTTGCACATAATTACACTTTGCCAAAATCAGTTTAAACTGCCCAACAGAAGCTTGTATAGCCCAAGCTAGTTGTTGTAAAGAGCGATCGTTGTTTGTCATTTGTCATTTGTCATTGGGCATTGGGCATGGGGCATGGGGCATTGGGCATTTGTTAGAGACGCGATTAATCGCGTCTCTACAATTGTTGCCCTGCTTCTTACGCCAATTCTTTGGCTTCGGTCAAAATGGGGTTAACATCAAACCAAGACTCGCCGCGATCGCGATATTCAAAGACGAAGCGACTGCGAATCAGTTTTTGATATCCTTGATCGTCGCTAACTCTTTTTCTCTGCTTGACATGGCGTAATAATTGCCACTCATCATCAGAAATTGGCATTGTCATTTCGTTGCGGCGAGAACGTATTACTTGTTCTAAGGTGTCGCGGGATAGGGGAAGCGCCATTTCTTCCATAATCCAGGTGTTTAGCAGTCGCAGCAAGTCGCGCACATGACCGCCACTCATCTGACATAAGCGGTCTAAGCTACTTCCATCATCAAATATTTCTGTAATATTACTTAAACGCTCTGCTGGTGCTAGGTCAGGAAAGGCTCTGGCTAATACCATCTGCTGCATTAATTCCATTCCCTTGTCGTGGATGCTACCATCCGGCCACAGTACGGGAACCATCGGCAAAACTTTTGGGTCTTCGGGGAATCGCTGGGTTAACATGCCATAATCATTAGAGAATTTCAGCGATAGAGGCATTGTATAAACTAAGTGACAATTTAACTTAGTTAAAAATTCTCCCTGATCGACAAATAGATATTCCTGTTGGGGACGCCCCCAAGATTTGACGCGGTTATCAATGCGGTCGAGGTTATCGACAATTACCACTAAACCTTTTTTACCTTGTTGCTTGAGTTTTGCGATCGCCGGTTCTAACAGTTCCCGGTTAATGGCTTCGAGTAATTGGGTTTTCTGCGGCCCTAAATATTGATTGAGTTTTTCTCGCAATGTGGGATCGTTTTTGATTTTGGTGGTAATTTCGCCAATCCCAAAGGATAAAGATACCTTTTCTTTATCTGTCGAGTAACCCACATCCCCCAGGGGAGACTTGGCTTTAACTCCTGTAACCTCAGTATTTAACACCCGCCAAGCACCTTGCAGCAATTCATTAAATTTGCTGGTTTCCGCTAGGGTAATTTTATCGAGACTTTGACTAACACGGCGCGCGATCGCTAATAATACATCAGCAATATCAACATCGGTCATTTCTAAGTCTTCGCTAGACTCAAAATACACAACATGAAAGCCTTGCTTTTCCAGTTCCGCCTGTAACCTTAATAACTCCGTCGATTTTCCACAACCAATGTGCCCAGTAAATAAAGTACAGGTAGGATCGTTCGGTTTGAAAAATGTAATCTTCTGTTTTAGCTTGTTAATAATATCACCGCCTCGCACCCCAGAAAAATCTATGTAGTACTTAGCATCCAATTCGTTATTAATAAATAAAGTGCGGCTGGGATCGGTAGCTTGAAAGAACTTCAGTAAATCTAAGACCATGAACTTATGATTTTATTTATTGTAAATTTGCCAAATACAGCATATTGTCAGTGATTGTAGGGGCACTGGCACTGCCATGCCCCGAAGCGCGTACCTCATTTACCTAAAATATGCTGTATTCTCGTTAGCAAGAAAACATTTGTTTCCAGCTATTTCCGTATCTGTACTTTCTGTATATTGGGCAATGCCCATCAAAACTTGTGACGCTGGGCTATGCCCGTTACGCATCATTTAAAACTCCAGTATTTATACTATATGTAATAGGTAAGAATAAGCAACTAGCGAAAAATTACTGGCTGTAAACTTTTGTACATTTTATCTGAGGCTGCACATTAACGCCCTCACCCTATAAGGGTGGGGCTATAATTACAAAGCCTGCCTACGCAGGCTAGATTATATGCATCTTCATATTGAATTTGTATAAAGCTTAATTACGTAAAATATATAGCAATCAGTTAGGAGTTACAAACACCTATAGCAACCCTAAATGAATTATAAATACTTATCTTCCTTGTCCCTCCGAAGTTCTGATCGCCGGAAGCCGGCGCTCAGACTTCTCTCCTTGTCTCCCTTGTCCTCCTTGTCCTTTTTGTTCATATATAGTGAATTTACCGAACCAAAAAATAGCGGTTTTCTACACTCAATAATTTAAAGTAATTTCAGTGCGGTAATCATCATTTAATTGAGTGCTATTAACCGAACTAGAAGATATTTAATCAACCCTAATATAAGAATCAAAGGAAGGAATTAAAACTTCTATTTTGCAAACAGCCAAAGACTACTACTAAAAAGGAAATCAATATGTTAGTTCGTTACAACCCCTGGCAAGAATTAAACTCTATCCAACGTCAAATTAATAGCCTATTTGCAGAAACAAGAGTACCAGCTACAGTATTAGCTAAAGATTTTATGAGAGTTCCGGCTGCTGAATTACAAGAAACTGAAGAAGCGGTTTATCTTAAACTTGAATTGCCTGGATTAGAAGCTAAGGATTTAGATATTCAAGTTACGGAAAAAGCTGTATATGTTAGTGGCGAACGTAAATCAGAAACTAAAACTGAAGAAAAAGGTGTGACTAAAAGTGAATTTCACTATGGTAAGTTCCAACGTGTAATTCCTCTCCCTGTATCTGTGCAAAATACTAATGTCACAGCAGATTATAAAGATGGTATCTTGAATTTGACTTTGCCGAAGGTTGAGGAAGCTAAGAACAAGGTTGTGAAGGTTAATCTTGAATAATCTGTTGGTTAGTTGAGATTGGGAGTTTAAACGCAGAGGTACGCTAAGGTAGGCGCAAAGGTACGCGGAGAGTAAGTGAGGAATTTAAGAAAGGTTTTGATTAGGGCGATCGCATTGTCAAAGATAACAGTCTGTTAGTTAAAAAATAGCAAAGTGCGATCGCAGGGTAATGGGTGATAACTCATTACCCAATTTTTTTAGATTTTTACTTCATCTGCGAAGCTTTGACGCCGGAAAAACTGAAAAGGCCCAGCTACAGATCCCCATAGATGCTCATCGGTTTCTAAATCTCTTCCGCGATCGAGGCTGAGAAAGATATCTTCGTTGATTTCAAATTCATTGTCGAGATAGGTTTTATTGCCTTTGCGAAAGACGATGCAACCTTTACCTGGTTCAACTTTACCTTTAAAGCTGGTGCCTGTCCATTCAACAATCATGTTACAGCCGGATAACTTTTCTAAGTCATCTGGTTTTAATGTTGCTAGTTTTTCTAGATTACGCGCAGCACCGTAAAAATTTGTTTCTTCTTTAACAGTGTAATTTTCAATGTGGATGCGATCGCCTGCGTCGATTAATTTTAACACCCGCAGCCGATAGGGATCGTGTAGCGCAAAATCATAAGCTTGTTCCACAAACAAACTCACCCCCGATAAAAATTCTAACGGTAGGGGACGCATACACACGCGAATGTGAGCATAAAGCGGCGGATTGTCAAAGGCTTGTTGTTGATTGCTAAAATCAGCCGCCATCCAGCGCGCCAAGGTAGCAATGTCTGTAGAGTGAGTCATTATAAATTATCAAATGATGGCTGAATATTCTTCTTGAAGTATTTTAAGGCTTTGCGATGGGCATTGGGCATGGGGCATGGGGCATTGGGCATGGGGCATTGGGCATTGGGCATTGGGCATTGGGCATTGGGCATTGAGCAAAAGCCAAATAGAATTCTTAATTCTTAATTTTGAATTTTGAATTCTTTGTCCCCCTTCGGGACTTCCAGAGAATAAATTACTCAATTTATTTAAGCAGATTTTTCTTTACTCCCCCTGCTCCCTGCCCCCTGCCCCTCTGCCTGCATAGCGATTGGTTATTTTTT
>NZ_JACJQG010000046.1 GCF_014696435.1 Calothrix anomala FACHB-343
GCAGGTAGGGGGACTTTTGACTGTCCCTTCTAAGTGCTTCTTAGAGAATCCCCCGACTTTTTGTTTAAATGAGCGTAGCGAAATTTAAACAGTCGGGGGAGTGTCAATTCAGACATATCTTGATGGGCGTGGGCGGGGGCGCTTTGTCCGGGCGCAAAACGCGCTTGAGAAAAGTTCGTTAAATGGGGTAAGTCCCCCAGCTTTAGCATGACTTTTTTCTTAATTTCCGGGTTATGAGATACGGGTTGTTCTGGTAATTCGTTCAGGGAAGTGGTAATCATTCGAGTCTATTCAGGTCTCAAATCATTGGATAATTCCACAATACCCCTAGAGCCATCTATCCGTACTCGCTGCCCATCTTGGAGTAACCAAGTAGCGCCGCTTACATCCATGATTGCGGGAATTCCGTATTCACGCGCGACGATCGCACCGTGAGAAAGTCTACCGCCAGCTTCGGCAATTAAGCCGCCAGCCCTTACCAATATTGGTGCCCAGGCGGAGTCTGTGTAAGGTACTACAAGAATTGTCTCTCTATCTATTGTTGGTAGGTTTTGTAAATTGCGTAACACCTTCACTTTCCCTTCAGCTTGTCCGTGACTGGCGGGAATTCCTTGTAAAACTTGATCGGAGTACAAAGCTGAGGGAGCTAGGGGATGGGGTGGTGTATGACCGTAAACTAAAAGAGGGATTTGGGTAATTTGGCTATCTTGGGAAAATTGCGATCGCCTTTTTTCGAGTAATTTATGTAATTGGTGGCTCAATTCTAAATCCGTCGCTGTCACTAAACTACCAATTTCCTCTAATTCCAAGAAAAAGATATCGCCAGTTTCTTGCAGCAACCCAGATTTTAACCAAATCTGCTCTAAAGCGATAAAACTCCAGCGTAATTCTGCTAACAGGCGCGAATAAACTTCAGTTACTCTACCTTTTAAATCCACGCGCCGTTGGACATTTCCCCGTTTGCGTTTCCCCGAAAAAACTTGGTTAATCGGATCTACACCATCTATCGCTGCGTCACTTCCCTGCATTAATTGCACAAACAGCTGTTTAACATATTCGGGGTTTTCTTTCCAAGTGCTAACAGAGATATCTGTACCTACTTCGCTTAAATAGCCGTAGTCTTGCAGCAGTTCGTTAAAATCGTAAATAATATTCTGTCCTTCGGGGGTTGCTTCCAACTGCTCAAAAACTTTCTCTGGCTCAAATTCAGCTAATACTTGTTTGGCATTTTGGGCTAAAGCACTGAGCGATCGCAATACGGCTACCTCTGGTGCCACACTATTATCAATCTCTCCATCTTTGACTCGATAAATTTTTTGCCTAATAGCCGCACTGATGGGAGCGAAAATACTATAGTAAGTGGCAAGACGCAGCACTTCTAAAATCATGTCCACTCGCGCCAATAATTCGGCTGGCTCTAGTGCTTCAATAGATTCATGGGCTAATTGAGATAATACCGGCACAAACTTCTCGCGGTAATCTCGCTTAAAATCGGTTTCTAAATCCATTTCTCGCCGGATTAACCGCAACAATCCCGGTATATTCTGTAAAGTCGAAAGTATGGGCGGTTTACTTAAGCTATCGCCTCTGGTTAAAAATTCTAAACTTTCTGGCGGTAATCCCATCCGCAAAAATATCTGTCCCAGGAGGGATGCATTAAAATATGCCCTGGAGTAATGCAGAGTTGCAGTTTCGGCAAAATCTAATCCTAAAACGCGATCGCCTAAACCTAGTGTAAATATTTCCCCCCAAACACCACAAGTTAAAGGACGGTTCACCGACCAAGTTAAGGGATGAATCACGCCGGGGATAACTTCAGCAGCGATTTTTCTTGTCCAAATGGGTAATAAAGTGGTGATGGGTCTAGCTTGTAATACCCACAAAGTTTGACCGTCATAACTCCACTCAATATCTTGGGGGATACCGTGGTAACGTTTTTCTAAACGTCGAGCTAATAATGCGACTTGTTTAATTAAGGCTTGTGGTACTCTTCCTGCACCTTCTAATTGTACGGAAGAGAAATTTTCTGTCTCTACCACAAAAGCCCGATATTGTTCTGGGGTGACTCTGCCAGAGACAACTTGACTGGCGCTACCGGGTAAAGCTTCAATGACAATGGCATCGCCTTGCTGAGTGATGGGATCGCGACTGAAAGCTACACCAGAATAAACGCTTTGGACTTGTTGCTGAATCAGCACCGCCATTGCTTGATCTGGTAAACCGCGATCGCGCCTATATTGTACTGCAGTAGGATGATCGTAGGAAGCTCGAACTTGAGCGATCGCTTCGGCTAATTTCTGTTCGCTGGTAACATTCAACACCGTTTCATACTGTCCAGCTGCTGAAGCTTGTTCGGAATCTTCGCCAATGGCTGAAGAACGCACTACTAAAGGCGATAATTCCGATGGCTGGAAAAAGTCGATTACTCCTGTGGGATCGTCTTCGGGAGCGAGTACCCATCCTTTAGGAACTGGGTAACCCCAACGCTTGAGTTGGGATAGCGCTGCTGCTTTATGTCCAACTTTTGTCTCATCTAACTCATCTTTGAGAGACATCAGCTGAGTTTCACCGCCCAATAATTCCAGCATCGCTTTTGATTCTGGTTTTGCACCTTGGGCTGGAAGTTTAAGATCGTCAGGAATTTTGAGATAAATCCAAGCTAATAAGCCAGCTAAACTAGCCGCAGCGATAACGCGGGGAAAATCTTCAATATGCAATATTAAGACAAATAGGGGAAATAACAACAAAACACCAAATTTGACGATTTTTTTCGATTGTAAAATCATCAAACTAATCGCGGCTAAAAAACCTGTAAACCCTGCCACTAGCGGATCGTGTACCAAAAATCCCCAGACGACGTTTGTTGTACCGGCTCCTTTGCCTAGAGAATATCTACCAATTACCAAGGCTATGAGGGCGATGATTTCCCAAGTCGATCCCTCACTAAAAAAAGCACGGGCGATGAGAACAGCAGCAATCCCTTTAAACGCTTCTGATAATACGGCGAGAATCCCTACCAGTTTGCCACCGTGGTAAAAAGCAGCTGACACACTGATATTTCCCGTACCGAGTTTGGCTAATTTCCTCCCTGTTAGGGCGTAGGTAATCCAGGCAATTAGCGGTAACGCACCCAGTAAGGGGCAGACAATTAAAATCGTTAAGGCACCCCAAAGTTCAGACATCTTGGATTTTTGATTTTAGATTTATTTTGCACTTGGCATTTTGCATCTCAAATCTCAAATCTCAAATCTTACGGAAATTTTATTGATGCTTTCAAGGGCGCTTTGAAGAGTTAGGCAGGGCACACTTAGCTGAGGCAGAAGCCATCTTCGCCAGTGACCTGCCAACTGACCAAATACTAAGCAGCTAACTCTTAGTTTAGCGCATAAGCCGCTTGTAGTGCCCAAATAATTAGACCAGCGATTGAACCCAATAGCAGCACAGTAGAGATAGTAACTACTTTTGGAGAATCAGCTCCATCAAATTTCATGATGCCACGATTTAAGTCGGACATAGCTTTGTAAGCCTCCTTTGTTACAGTGCTAATTTGTCCGTTTTGATTGTAGTCTTTCTGTTTAACGATATTATTAAAATGTCATGATTATTTTGTTTAAGCTTTGCAACGAAAAGCGCCACAAATTTATTCATATCTTTAAAGATAAAAGTAATATTCTATACTAAGTGGTCATTTGTCATTGGTCATTCTTACAAAGTTCTGATCGGAGGAAACCTCCGCTCAGACTTTGCGCTTTGTCATTGGTAAAACAACAGATGGCATCTGGCAATTTAGGGATATAAGTGATTTATAATACTAGTTTTTAATTATTTATACATAGATGAATTGAGGCAAGAAAGACAATAAATTATGAGAAATCTATGAAAAATCTGTCTCAGGGCTGAAATATAAATAGTATAATTTAATACTTTAAGTGCAATAGATTAATTTTTTTTAATTAATGGGATGGTAATTTTGGGTGAAATTAGCCTTAACGATCGCGTTGGCAGTAATTATCGGCTTACTGGTAGGAATTGAGGTAGGATTGCGATCGCTGTTTGGTTTTGGTAATCCCCTAACTTACATTAGCGATCCGCAGATAGGTTATTTGTTAGCGCCGAACCAAAAAACTCGTCGATTTGGCAATCGCATTGAGATTAATGAATATTCTATGCGTAGCCAGCCGATTACCAAAACACCTGCACCTGATACAATCCGGGTGTTAATTTTGGGCGACTCCATCGCTAACGGTGGTTGGTGGACAGATCAAGATAATACAATTTCGCAGTTACTGATGGGCGCTTTAACGTCAGCCACTCAGGATAAATACCAGCAAATTGAAGTATTAAATGCATCGGCTAACTCTTGGGGGCCGAGAAATGAATTAGCTTACCTACAAAGATTTGGGAATTTCCAATCCCAGGCGGTGGTGTTATTAATTAATACCGATGATTTATTTGCTACGGCTCCCACATCCTTACCAGTGGGACGCGATCGCAATTATCCAGATCGCAAACCACCTCTAGCAATGATAGAACTTTGGCAGCGTTATTTAATTAAAGACAAGCCACATCCAGAACTTCAAGCCATACAAAAAGAATCAGGCGATCGTGTGGGAATAAATTTAGCAGCAATTGGTAAAACCCAAGTGCTAACCCAACAAAGCAACAGCCAATTTCTGTTAGTGATGACTCCCCTATTGCGCGAAATTGGCGAACCAGGTTCTCGCGATTATGAAATTAAGGCGCGTCAAAGGCTCAAGGAATTTACCCAAGGGCAACAGATTACTTATATAGATGTATTGCCTATATTTAACAATACCCCAAACGTCAAAGCCTTGTATCAAGACCACATTCACCTAAATTTAGCAGGTAATCGAGTAGTTAGCCAAATTATCGCGCGATCGCTAGTAAAAATCTTAAATCAAAGTGATAATGCAATATCGATGTAGACGATTAATACCAACCTTTTCAGAATGATGTCTATGCATCAGGTGGTCGTCTTTTAGTAAAGCGTTCTATCATTGAATTAACAGTCTGATAGCCAGGAATTAACTTTTCAACCTGATCGAATTGATAAACCAGTTCGCCATCAGGAGAGAATTCTCTTGCTTCCGATTGCAAAGCCTGGGATTGTTGACGCACATCTTCAACATCAGACAGATTAATAAATCTACTGACAAAAATTTCTTCTACCCCTGATTTTAAAGCAACCCAAATATCTCCGTCCAAATATCTTGCTGTTCCCAGATATTCAATCTTTGTGTGAATTCCATCAACAAATATGGCTAAGATTTCTTTATCTACATCACTCAAAAGTTCTGGCTTAATATAGCTTTTAATGTTATTTTTTTCAATGAATTCTTTAATATAATTACTAGGGAAAGGAATTAACCGTCCCGTAATTTTCGCTTCTACTACATAGGCAATTCTATTACCGTCTTTTTCAAACAGAGGCTCTACTACATTGGTGTAATATTTCTTGGCAACAAAAACCGGAATAGAATTACGAACAATACTGTGGTAAAAACCCATGTATACCCAGTCAGATTGAGTTTCTTCAGGATTTAATCTCAAAACCATTTGTGCAGCAGTAAAAGCTATATTAGCATCCACAGCCGTTTGGTTGTATGAATTTTCATAGTCTTCCTTGGGTATAGCACGCCGATAACCTCTGAGAACTTCGCGTTTGAGCATTGGCGGGCCAATAAACATGGGAGCATATTGGGAGAGCGCTCCTGTAATGGATACCCACTGTCCCTTGCTCAAGTTGCGCGTCCAAAAATCGCCAACATTAGTTAACTCGATGACATCTGGCTGTTGAGAGTTAGATATATTCTCTTGGTTGTCCCCTACTTCTGCTTCTAATAACTCCCCCAGAGAAAAAATTCCTAGCAGCAAATATTCTATTATTTTGCTAACATAATCCACTTTAGGAGGGGTTAGCTCTTGCCATGTTAGAGGTACTTCTGCTGGATTTTGACAAATCACTGGTAACCAGGTTGCCGAAGGTAACAGATTTTCGATTTCTTGAAGTTTTTCTCGCGCTTTTCTGACAGCAGAATATAATGATTCTCCATTTGCAAAGTAGTTGAGAAAATACTTCAGAAACTCCTGCGCTACTTCATCAGGTACAGGCTCTTTCATGACAATAACCTGTGGAATATGTAGACTTTCTAGCTCCTTCACTAGTCCTAATCCCTCACAAGAATTAAAAATAGCTAGTCGTAAACCTCTTTTAATAGCTGTCTTCAGGTCTTCTTTCAAGTCACTAATGGATAGGCTGTCATTTTTATTAATGTAAATTCTGCCTTCTCCATTATGAATATGGCTAGCTCCATGACCTGCAAAAAATAAAATATCCCAGCCTTTATCATCTTTCCAAAGTGCTTCGTATATCTGCTTGCGATTGGGTTCTAAGAGATAAACAATTTCCGCATTCTTTTCTTTTCCTAACTGCTCTAATAATTTTTTATCTACGTCTACCTTTATGCCCTCACTATTACCGAGAATCGCTAAAATTCTTGGTTTAAATCTGATTCTTTGGATTCGTTCTGGTATCTGATAATTGGGAGAACTAATAGCAATTTCTGCGTTGTGGCTCTGAATAATATCCCACAAATGCCAAGGTAGCTTTCTGAGCAGATCGACTTCATTATTTTGGATCACTATCCTAAGTTCTTCAGAACTATCTACTTGTTCTAAAATTTTTTTCAGAGGTAGAAAATCCTCTGAATTAAGCCATTGATTAAAGCTGCTGGCTAAACTTTGAGATGCTTGGTCACAATCTTTCACTGAAGAAAAACCACCGCTTTGATCTTCTACGTTTCTTAATGCGCGCAGACGCTTACCTAATTGACTATATTTTGAGCGCCAGAGTTTATAGAATTCAGGAAGTTGAGTATCTGGGGGCAATTTGCCTGTGTGACCTACTGAAGGAGCTTTGCCAGCTTCTCCAAGCCGAAGCATCGCACTGAATCCTTTGTCAAAGTGACCTTCAAGTCTTAAAACAGCAACTCTCGCCACATTAAATCGCCCCCAGTTGCGTTAGCAAATAAAATGCTCTATGTGGCTAGTAGCATAACATAACCCTACTTTCACTGCAAAACGGTCACCAGGAGCGACATCAAAGGATTTTTGAATATAATCATCCTTATCTTGTGCTTCAAACTCTTGCCAGACTTGTTCAGATTCATCAAGTATGGCTAATTTACAACCAGTAGGAACAAAAATATCAGGTTCAATAGGATACACTTGTACTCGCACTCTAATTGAACCATCATCGTTTGGTCTGCAACTCATAACTAGAGTCACAAAACAATCGCTGCGTAATTGAATTTGTTTGCGCTGACGCACAGCAGCTTGCGGATGATGATGGTCAAGTTTCCCCAAACTTAATGCAGCTTGCCAACGAGTATCTTCATTGTGGGTAACTTTTAGTAGTTGTGTCAATGCAGCGATCGCTTCTGATTTACCAAAACCAATTTCCCCTAATCTCTGAGCTGCTTCTTGAGTGCAAAGTTCATCATCACTATGCAATTGCTCAATCCAATAATTAATGGTTTCTGGATTGTCAAGTATTAATGTACTAATATGACCTTGTCTAAAACGTGGATTTATTCCACTAACGAGATTGGTTGTTTCAACTGTGTCCCAACCTGCTCCAAGTTGACGCTCTAAAATATCTTTGAGTCTGGTTAACCCTCCCCGCGCGTTAACTCGTTCTAACCATTCCAAATGATTTAGTAAAGTATCAAGACAGGATAGATTTTGAATATCCAATTGCTCAGGTGATTCATCAATTCCAGGAATATAACATCCTAGTAATTGCACTTGGTTCAATTTCTGTAAAAATTGAACTGCTATATAAGCAATCCGATTTTCTCTAACCTCATGAGGTAAGTAAATAGATGTTTCCCCTTCTAGGATTGGACGACATTCCAACCTTCCTGCTGAGGGAATAAATATGTCAGCAACATTATTGAAGGTATGAATGATTGGATTCCAGCTTTCACTTTCTTGCAAATCTGTATCTATTTCCATCCATTGTAAGAAATGATTTACCGCCCAAACTGCTAAAGTATTACGATAAACTAGTTCGCGTTGCTCAGATTTAGCTTGCTTTAAGGCAAAGTTTCTTGCTAAGTTATGGGCTTCTTTGTTTAGTGGAATAGTTATCGGAAATAATTGTTGCTCGTTCATGATGCCTTCTCTATTTAATAACCTAGTTTCAGCGCTATAGCTCTCAACAAAGGTATGCATTGTCTATTCCAAAATGCAGTGACAGTTCCTTGAGGTAGATGTAATTCTTGTGCAATATCTCGCCATTTTTGTGCATTGTCACTTAGCAATCTTCTCTTAACTAATTCTTGACAGTTACACTGAGGAGCGGTTTTTAGATGACACTGCTGCAATAATCTTTCTGGGTCTTGGTGAATGTAGTTTTTAATTTTATTGAGCAGTTCTTCATCGGCTAGTCGGTTTAATGGATCTAAGGTAAAACCAATGTTTTCTGTATCTTCAAAACACAATGGTTGTCTTCCTTGTTCGCGATAGATATCGAATATCCTCCGTTGAAGAATCTTATTAAACCACTTGGTAAAACAGCATTGAACATGAATTACATCTACATCGCTAATGTCTAACCCATACAAGCTGGGAAAGCTATGAATGTTCGACCAAACATTCTCTAAAGCTCGGTTCAACGCCTCTTGGTATTCTATACGCGGGTCTAATGTTTTTCTAATACCTGGTAATTTTGGGATGAGATATAGCAGACGATTGAGTGCTTTGCGTTGCTCTCGGCTCCCATTTTCTTGTTGCAGTATTTCTCGAATACAATAGTAAAGCTGTTCGCTTTGCGGCCGTAGTGCATCATCATCACTATATATTGTTGTCATCATCGCTACTTGATAGCTTATAAGTTGAAGTTGGCACTTGAGCAGTTTTGACCACTTGTAAAATATCAAATTTTAAGATTGATTGTATATTTTTGGTTCTAAATAAAAGAAACACATTGACTTTCCTCGATTTTCATACATGATATTCAGGAGAGTATTTTTAAATAAAAGATAGACCCATGTAGGGAGTTTGAAGGGAAAATCTTTTACTGTGCGATCGCGAGTCCATATTTCAGCAATATTATGGGTATCTTGAAACCGCGAGATGATGATTTCATCAAGTCCTGGAACGTTAGAAGTGTGCATTTCCACAACTATTGTTGCTGTTTTCAAATTGGGGAAATTTCTCGGATCGAGCAGAATGCTTTCACTACCCTCACAGTCCATAATCACAAGGTATTTCAGAGAATCATTTAAAGCGTCCTGAAAACTTGTAATATCACATAATCCTTGCAAATCAAGCTGCTTTTCAACTCCATTCAACCGAGCCATCTCTTTAATCAGTTTACGTCCTTGAGTACCTGGCTCAAACGCAACAATTTTAGCTTGTTTGTTTCGCGTTGCAAAACCAATCGAGTAGTAACCCTCACCTGCACCCACATTGATAATCTTTTCAAAGTCAGTTTGGCAAAGCTTTTCGATAATAGGATGGAGTTCTAATTCATAAGTACCTAGTAATTTTGGATAGTGAGCGCTCATAATACTTTCAGGAACATATTGCAAGCCAGCAAAAGGGCCAGAATATACATGTCCTTTAACTGTGCGATTTATCATCCCCAGAATTAATTGTAGAGGCGTAGCTGGAATTCCATAAAATTCTTGCTCTCGAATGAATTGGAAGTAACTCCAAATTCTGTTGAAGGAAGGTAACGCTATCAAGTTTTGTCTGGGAAATTTAGAAACAGACATGAGTTTTAGTCCTTAGTTTTGTCTTGACAACAGCTATTTCTGCTCATCCACTTTACTAATTTTCATTTTCTGGGATGAGCCAAGCTCTATTAGTGTGTCGATCTCTAGAACTTCTTTTATGCAAAATATTTGTGTGAATCTTATAACAAAGTATCGGGAACACCCATTTCTTCTAGGGATGGAATGAAACCGTTGACTGATGACTGATGACTGTTAACTGTTAACTGTCAACGTTAAATCCCTTTGCGGGATGGGATGAGCTTAAATGTTCCTTGCTTATATGTCTTGCACATTTACAGATGTAGCGTTCAGAAAAGCTATGATGTAAAGTTTTATTAATTTTATATTTGCATCTCAATTGCCAATTTGTTGGCGTTTGTTTACTTGACAAAGTGCAAACATTATGTTTTTGCATAGCTCGTTATTGATTGACCGATAACTTTATACAAGGACAATCGCAGTTAGCTTGGTCGATAAAAATTCGCAAAAATTTAAATATACATCGACCTTAGTATAAATTAGAATCAGCAGGAGGTCTGAATAAATGCCGTATCCACAATCATCTCCTGATCGTGCGCAAGACTCTAATTTTCGAGCTAAGAAAACAGATTCCCGTTTATATCCCAATGCTTTACAACTAAAGTTGGCAATCATTGTTTTCGTAACTTTTGTTACAATTTTGAATCCAGGGAATTCAACTGAAATAGCTTTGATATCTATGATATCTAATTGTGCTGTTGAGATTGTTGACTATTATAGTGACAAGCAATCTAATGACAAGAAATAAACTTATTTGTCCAAAACTAAGAATTTATTGTTCGCCATATCAGTGGCGGAAATAGTCTTTTTAGGTTCTTTATTTGCTTAAGCTGATGTTTATTTAGGGTTTATTTATGCATAAACCCTAATTGCATTTTACTGCTGATTTGATAAATGCTAATCTAAAATTAGTTCAAGTTGATTGTGGTAGATTGAAGAGAGAAAATACGATTTATTATATTCTTGAAAGAGAAGAAATCAGTGATGCAAAATTAACCAGAGTAGTATCACCGCTAAAGAAATAAACAAAAGTATTTTCTATTGGAAAATATCTGATAAATGCATGATTGAGGCTGATAGTAGCTTTTTAAGGTAGATATATTACAAAATCAGGACATAACCTGGGTTACGCCCTGAAAAGGATCTCTATTTCATGAATAATTAATTTGATTAGTTAATAAACTAATGGAGTTGCACCCTGCATTTTTCTTAAAGAATTTATACAAGCACCACAATCACAGCCAAATAAAGCGATCGCCATATCACTTTCTTGATCGTTAAACTCTAGGATCGGTACTCCATCTGCTGAGACTGGTTCGGTTTCTGGCTGATATTTAGGAATTTCTGCCAAAACAGAAGCTCTGGCGCAGACTAGACCTACTTTATGTTTATTACGGATACAGGTGAGACGATCTTGTGTATTTGTAGGTTGTGGCTCGATAGCTTGAGCTTGATTAATGACGATTCCTGTAGACAGGATAGAGCTAATAACTACAGGAGTTGAAAGTAAGTGAAGTAAGAACTTGTTCATTAGATTTCCAGGTGAAAATTTCAACTACTTAAATGAGCCGATTTCATCTTACAGTACAAACTAATATGCATCAGGAATGTCAGTTTTTTAACGTTAGTACAGCTTTGGATCAAATTGTGGGGAATTGGGGCTGAAAGTTCAACGCAAAGGGGCGCAAAGGTAAACGCAAAGGTACGCGGAGGATTTGCTAGGTATTAATGACATGCTGTATTTAAGTCTATTTTTGTTTTTAATGTTGCGATTTTAACTGTAGTGGCGGGGAGTGTAAACGGAGACATTACCATCAGGGCGTTGAATTGTCTTGGTTTTGCTAGAACCTATAATAATTAGGGTTCGCATATCGGCTACTTCTGGTGTTAAGTCCTCAAGGGTAATTACTTTTACAGTTTGTCCATTGCGTCCGAGGTTTCGCCCTAAGATTACTGGGGTGTCAGGTGTTCTATAGCGCAGCAAGATATTTCTCGCTTCTGTTAGTTGCCAAGTACGCTCTTTAGATACAGGATTGTAGAAGGCGATCGCAAAATCAGCTTCAGCCGCCGCCGCAATTCGCTGTTCAATTATTGACCAAGGCTTTAAAATATCTGAAAGGGAAATAGTACAAAAATCATGTCCCAAAGGTGCGCCTATAGCTGCTGCTGTGGCTTGCATGGCGGAAATTCCCGGTGCAACATGAATTTCTATACTGTCCCATTCTGGTTTATTGTGGCGATCCAAAACTTCAAAAATCGCTGTCGCCATCGCATAAATTCCCGGATCTCCAGAGGATACTACAGCTACATATCGTCCTTGGGCTGCTAAATCTAATGCCATTTCCGCCCGTGAGATTTCTTGGCGATTATCAGAATCATGTCGTTGCTTACCTTCAGCTAAGGAACCTACCAAATTTAAGTAAGTTGTATAACCGACTAAATCAGTAGCAGATTTGAGGATTTCTTTCACTTCCGGAGACATCCATTGCAAACTACCTGGCCCCGTACCAATTACCGCTAATCGTCCCCGTGATTGTCCGATAGTGTTGGGGTTGATAGGTTCGGGGGAAATTGCGATCGCTATTCCTTTCTCTGTCTTAATTACCTCACCATCTGTCCCTATAGCGGCAATAGCTACCGCTTGGCTGGGGCTATAACCTTGTGTTAATAAACTTTCTAAGTGATTTGAAGTAAAAAAGCGTGTAGGGACTTTCAAGGCGCTAGCAACGGCATGAATTACCGGATTTGCGGCGATGGTCAGGGGTGCAAATACCCCAGCTATCGATGCTGGTGCAATTTCCGCCTCTGTTAATAGTTGCTGTATGGATGCTAGTACCTCATCCTCAGTTCCAGAAATTTCACTAATAGCGATCGCAATTGTTGCCGGATTGTATATTAAACAGTTTGATGTCGGCTGAAGCAAGCGATCGCTAATTTTAATAGTTAAATTTCCATTTGGATCGATGGGTAATTGACTGTTAGTTAACCAAAGCGCTATTCCTTCCAACTTTACCTGCGCCCCAGCTAGCAAATCAGAAATAAAAGTTTTTGCATCATCAGGATTAGCCAAATGATAACCAGCAGGCGGAGACAACAACGCTGTGCGAAACCGGATATCGCCAGTAGTTGTAATTGCGGCTTTCACATCAAAAACCTTAGCAATCCGCCGCGCTAAATCATTTACCCCACTCAATCCACCCAACAGGGGAACAACCGCGCTACCATCTTCAGCTACAGCGACTACTGGCGGTTCTTGGCGTTTATCAGAAATCATCGGCGCTAAGGTTCTAATTAAAATACCCGCCGCACAAATCCCAATCACCGGCGTTCCCTGGGCGAATAACTCCCGCACCGTCTCACCAAAATTACTAAAGCTAACATCTACCTCAATAGTACGTCCCGCCAAACCGTATAACGTCGCCCCTGGTAAAACACTAGTTATTTTGCGTGCTACTGCTACACTATTTTGACCCAACACCACAACAGCAGGTGCAACCTTCGTCATCATAAAACTTCTGAAACTGTATATAGGTATAGTTAAGAGTCCACAGTCAATAGTCAAGTTGTTAGAGACGCGATCAATCGCGTCTGTACAATTTTCAGTTGTCCCCCTTCCATGCCCAATGCCCAATGCCCCATGCCCTTGAACCAATCAAAGATAATTTGGTAATATTCCAATGCGAAACCCTTGAAATAAAAGCAACTCTTCATTACCATGCCAACATCTGCAATTGACGCTCAAGACGCAGCAGCTATCCAAGCGGTAACAGAAGGTGTTGCTGTATGCGATCGCTCTTTTTTTGGACGCATTCGTGTTTCTGATACCGATCGCATCCGCTTTTTACACAACCAAAGTACTAACGATTTCCAAAGCTTAAAACCTGGTCAAGGTTGCGATACGGTAATGGTAACATCCACCGCTCGCACCATTGATTTAGTTACTGCCTACGTTTTAGAAGATGCGGTTTTATTGTTGGTTTCGCCTAACCGTCGCGAATATATCATGCAGTGGTTAGACCGCTATATCTTTTTTGCTGATAAAGTGCAATTAACCGATGTAACTGCTGAAACTGCAACCTTGAGCCTCATCGGCCCTGAAAGTCATGCAATTATCGAAAAATTAGGCGCAGAATCAATTCTCGGTCAACCCTATGGAAGTCATGTAGTAGTCAACGGTAACTTAATTATTGCCGTTGGTAGTGGCTTGGCTTCTCCTGGATATACTCTAATTTTGCCTGTCTTTGAAAAAGAGAAACTGTGGAGTCAAATTTTAGAATTAGGCGCAGTAGAATTGAGCGATCGCGCTTGGGATACGTTACGAATATTACAAGGAAGACCCGCCCCAGACGCAGAACTCACAGATGATTACAATCCCCTAGAAGTTGGCTTGTGGCAAACCATATCCTTTAATAAAGGCTGCTATATCGGACAAGAAACCATTGCCAGATTGAATACATATAAAGGTGTAAAACAAAACCTTTGGGGAATACGCCTAAGTGGTTTTGCGGAAATTGGCAGTGCGATCGCCATTGGGGATGAAAAAGTTGGTAAACTCACCAGTTACACCCAAACAGCCGATGGACACTTTGGACTAGGTTACATTCGCACCAAAGCTGGCGGTGTAGGCTTAAAAGTGCAAGTAGGAGAAACCGAAGGCGAAGTAATAGCAATACCCTTTGTTTCTCACGAATATCCTTCAGTTTAAACTTTTATCTCATAAGCACTTTTGCTGATGAATATCTTTGTTTATTTATCTAGCTTTTGAGATGCATCCCATCTCATCGGCAGAGATTAAATTTACATTTTTAAACTTTAGATCTAGATATAGATAAAATACAATGCTTATCATAGATTTCTTCAATCATTGATGAAATATCACACCATTGATGAACTTCTCAGCAATAATCAGTCTTGGGTAGCTGAGAAACTAGCTCTAGATGCGAATTACTTTAACAGCACTCCACGAGCAAAACGCCCCAAACATTCATGGTTGGGTGCTAGACATCAAAACTGGGTTAATCAAAGACTTGAATATCTCAACTGTACAATGGCAAATACTTTCATCTCCCTTATTTACCAACTCCTCAATTCTCAATAATATGTCCGAAATTCATCCCACAGATGGAGTTGCGGGTTGTTGTTGCGAACAAGCAAGCAAATCAGAGTTAATTAAGTAAGTCGGCGTAATTAAATAAACTGGCAAAGGCTGTCATTCGTCATTAGTCATTGGTAAGGGATTCAAGTCTATTTACGTTTCGTAATATGGTTTGCTTTACTTATACCGACTGACTTACATCTGAAAATTAGTCATTAGTCATGAGTTAACAGTAAAAACTCTTCTAATGACAAATGACAAATGACAAATGACCATTCAAAAATGAATATAAATAGCCTCCTCTGGATTCCAATCAACACCTTGACAAAATTCGTCCACCCAAGAAGCCAAACTACGAGCATTACTACTAGGTGAGATTTGAGTTTTAGTAGGAACAACGGGCAATTGCATCTTCAATTGACTATCATTGCTAGGAATTTTGATCGCAACAGCCAGCGATTTCAAACTAGTGTAATTTTGGGGAATCTCCGTAGGCATTGCCGAAGGTAACATAGTTGTACCTTGTTTAGAAATCTTATTACTGATAGCAAGCGATCGCTCTGGCTGATTTTGCACTATGGTTTCACTAGCTAGCTTATCCATAACTAGCGTCGTCGCTGAAGATTCTCGACTCACTGGAGTAGCCACTGCAACTGATGTCACAGGTTGGCGATCGCGAACTACTTCATTAGCTCCCGTAAACGATGATACATTAATCTTGGTTGGAGCCATATCACCAAGCGGCTGTTCAGAATTTAATATTCTTGTTGGCGAATTAGAAATATCCTCTAAATTTTCAGTTACCAAAGATACATGCTGAACTCGATCCTTAATTTCTGTTAACGGCTCATTTGACAATGAATCAGCGGCCATAAAATCATCTTGAATTATCAAATCCAACTCTTCGTCAGGACTGAAGTTAAGACCCAAAGCCGCAATAATTTTATCAGGATTATTGCTGAGTTCAGTTATAAAATCAAGTATCTGTTCAAACTGCGGTTCTAACACAGATAAAGTCGCCAACATAAAACCAGAACAAGGCCGGCGCACGCCATCATAAGTACCCCAAATTCGCATTTTTACTAACCAAGGGCGATTTTGTGCGTAATAACCCAGCCACTTCATTTTTAATGATTGACGTAGCTGCTGAATATTCATTGGCTTCCTCACTTCGGTCAACAAAGAGTGCAGACTGATATATTTTGAAACACTTTATCCCTGGGGATGAAACCGATAATAAAGCATCTGCTTGACTCTTTGATCGCCTAATAGATGTTGTTCTACCAATAGAGGTACTTCACTCGGTTGAACGCCGCTATACCAGACCATCTCAGGTAATACTAATACCATTGGCCCATTGCCACATTGTCCTAAACAACCGCTAGCTGTAACAATTACACCAGCAACAGGCAAAGCAGCAAAGGCCGCTAAAACATCAGCTGCACCTTGTTTTTTACAAGCACGGTTTTGACAAACGCGCACGCATTTAGGCAAAGAATTGGGATCTGTTCTAGGAAAGTCCGATGATTGAGTGGTGTTTGACATTTTTTCCAACTACAGAGACGCAGAGGAGAAGACAACGGGAAGAAATAACACTTGTACAGACGCGATTAATCGCGTCTCTGATTAACCCACAGAAAGCCCCTTAGAAGCTAACCATTCCCGATTGAATATCCGCGACTGATAGCGCGAACCACTATCACACAAAATGGTAACAATAGTATGTCCGGGGCCTAACTGCTTGGCTAAAGCAACAGCCGCCCCCACATTAATCCCTGTGGAGCCGCCCATTAATAATCCATCTTTTCTCAGCAGTTGATAAACTACTCGCAACGCTTCTTTATCATCTATCTGAATTGCGTCATCTGCTGGTACGCCTTCCATATTCGCTGTAATGCGACTGTTACCAATACCTTCAGTGATGGAACTACCTTCTATGCTGATTTCACCAGTTTTGATGTAGCTGTAAAGCCCGCTACCTAAAGGATCTGCCACAACGCATTTAACTGCTGGATTCTTTTCTTTTAAGTAAAGTGCCACACCAGCAAATGTACCGCCAGTTCCCGTTGCAGCAACCCAACCGTCAACTTTACCATCTGTTTGCGCCCAAATTTCTGGCCCTGTAGTTTCATAATGGGCTTGGCGGTTAGCTAAATTATCAAATTGATTCGCCCAAATGGCATTATCTAATTCAGCCGCTATTCTCCCAGAGAGTCTGACATAATTATTGGGATCTTTATAAGGTACAGCAGGAACCGGGCGAACTTCTGCACCTAAAGTTGTTAATGCGTCTATTTTTTCTTGAGACTGTGTATTCGGAATAATAATTAGGCATTTATAACCTTTGGCGTTACAAATATGCGCCAATCCAATACCAGTATTACCAGCTGTACCTTCAACTACTGTACCGCCAGGTTTGAGCAAGCCTTTTTTTTCCGCATCTTCAATAATATAAAGTGCAGCGCGGTCTTTGACGGAACCACCAGGATTAAGAAACTCTGCTTTAGCGAGAATTTCACACCCTGTTTCCTCACTAAAGCTGTTTAAGCGAATAAGAGGTGTATTGCCAATGCTACCGACGAAGCCATGTTTGATATCCATTTTTGCCTGTACCTAAGTTCTGTCTATAAAAATTTTGGCTTATAGTGGCGGCAATATGGATTTATTGTGTCAAGGAAAATGGGCATGGGGCATTGGGCATTAATTATTTCTCCCTTGTCCTCCTTGTCCCCCTTCCCTTGTCCTCCTTGCCCCTTCCCTCATCCCCAAATCCCAATGCTTCAAAGATTACTTTCAATCAATTGGCGATACTCGCTTTTCTGCTTCACACCTTTGACTTCTTTGATCAGTTCTTTATTTTTGAACAATTGAATCGTCGGTGTGCCTGTCACCCCAGCATTTTCAGCAATATCGCGGTCTTTATCGATATCAATTTCGACAAAGTGAATTTTGCCGTCAAATTCATCAACCACTTTATTGAGTATTGGTTTCAGGGTATGACAAGGGCCGCAACCAGGCGCAACATATTTTACCAACAGCAAGCGATCGCTTTCATGGAAAAGTTTCCGCAAAGCATAACCACCTTCATGGCGTGTCGCATTTAAACTAAATTCTGCTTGTTGTTCAGCTTCAGTTTTCTTCGCTGCTGGCTGATGTTCTAATTCATTAGTTGGTGTTTCTGGCTGTTGATGGAATTCTTGAATCAATCCATTAGAAGATAACCAGCGTTCAGCCAACATCGCGGACATACAACCAGTCCCCGCAGCCGTGATTGCTTGGCGAAACTCATGATCTTGCACATCACCAGCCGCAAATACACCTTCAACGCTGGTTTCTACAGAACCATGCTTGGTAGCAACATATCCAACTTCATCTAGTTCTAATTGTCCCTTAAATAAAGAAGTATTCGGAGTGTGACCAATAGCGTAGAACAAACCTTTCACATGTAGTTTGCTTTCTTCACCAGTTTTGGTATTGCGGATTTTTACCCCATCCATGTGGCCGTTACCAAAGATATCTACCGCTTCTGTGTTCCAATGTACCTGGATTTTAGGATTGCTCAAAACCCTGTCTTGCATGGCTTTAGAAGCCCGCATTTTATCAGAACGCACCAGCAGATTGACTTTAGAACCATACTTGGTTAAGTAAATTGATTCTTCCGCCGCCGAGTCACCAGCACCAATCACAGCCAGTTCCGCACCGTGGAAAATCGGCGTTGCACCATCGCAAATCGCACAAGCAGAAATTCCCCGACTCCAAAATTCATGTTCGCTGGGTAAACCTAAACGCTTGGCAGTTGCACCAGTGGCAATAATAATACTGTTGGCTTTAACTTCCCTTTCCTCTGAGCGGATAGTAAACGGACGCTGAGTCAAATCAACTGATATTACATCTTCTGTATATAACTCAGCCCCCCAGCGTTCAGCTTGCGCCTTCATTCTGTCCATTAATTCCGGCCCGGTAATCCCTTGGGGAAACCCAGGAAAGTTTTCCACTTCCGTCGTTGTCATCAATTGCCCACCAGGCAAACCCCCTGCTTGGAAGCCTTCAAATACCACAGGTTTCAAGTTAGCTCGCCCGGCATATATCGCCGCCGTGTATCCTGCTGGCCCAGAACCGATAATTACCAAATTTTCTACTGTCGGGTTGGTCATAACAGTTATACAAACTCATAACGACTACGCTTAATATAGCATAACAAACTGCGATCGCAATTGGGAAGACTAGGGAATTGAGAGCGATCGCAGGTTACAAGTAGATATGCGCAGACTAAGCTTCAATCGTCGTTCCTTACTCCCTTCAACTTTTCTCACGGTAACGCTACTATCTCCTCATTACCTAAAATCTTGTATATGAAACAACACAAAAATATTTTTTCTACTTAGTGATATGAAACTGTAATCAGATGGGTAAGTTCTTTCTAGAACAAACAACTCACCCAGACCGCAGGGAAAACACTTATGAAAACCGAACTTAAAGCAAAATTCCTTCAGCACATTCTCGGTAAAAAGAAAGACGAACAAGGTTTTACACTTATTGAACTGTTGGTAGTAATCATCATTATCGGTATTCTGTCTGCGATCGCTCTACCCTCATTCCTCAACCAAGCTAAGAAAGCTAAACAATCAGAATCTAAGACCTATGTTGGTTCCATGAACAAAGGTCAACAAGCTTTCTACACAGAAAATGACGCATTTGCTAGCACTGTGAATGACACAGGTATTGGTATTAAAACCGCAACTCAAAACTATAATTACTTTACAACAGCAGTAGCAGGAACAGGAACTGGTACCAATGCTACTGCCACCAGCTACTCAACTAATGTTGCTACTGGTCTGAAAAACTATGGTGGTAGAGTTTACTTAGAAGCCGTAGGTGCAAACTCTGAATTAACTAGTATTGCTTTCCTTTGTGAATCAGTCAACGTAGGAACCGCTGGGAATGCTTTGATGGAAACAACAGCAACTTCTTGCAACTCTAGCGGCAAGTTTATTAAATAAATATCAATCAACCATATACTCTTACTCTATGCAAGTAAGAGATATCTATTCACTCTCGGAAACCTTTTCGAGGGTGAATATTTCTGTTAGATTTAAAATCTGTTTGAAGAGGCTATTAATAATAATAGATTTTTCGTCAATATTATTTTGATTAATATTATTAAAATTCAAATATTAACTTACTGAAATTCAAATATTGAGATATAACAGAACAGTAAATTAACTCAGAATTTAATATGACTTTATCAAAGCCTCATGCAAACAAAAATAATTGGCAACAGCAAGCAGAAAAATATCTAATTGAGGAAAACTATATTGCTGCTGCTAGTCTTTACGAACAGGCAATTGAGATAGAGCCAGATATCAAGTCTCACTACTGGAATTTAGGATTAATGTTGCTTCTGCAAGGACAAGAAACAGAAGCACAAATGACTTGGTTGATGGCATTATCAGATACAGAAGAAGAACTGTATACAGCAGAATTACTAGAGGTTTTAGAAAAGGAATCGGAACGTCGAGTAAATATTAAAGATTATCAAACGGCATGGGCAATTTGCCAACATATCAGAGAAATCAATCCTGAAAATATTAATAATTTGTTCAATATTATTAAAATCGAGCTTTTAACGGAAAATTTTACCGAACATACCACTATTTTATTAGAGTTCATAATTGAGTTATTACCTAAAAAAATAAATAATTGTGATTTTGAATTATTATTAGATGTAATTATTAATCTTTTAGTATCTAAGCCAACTGAAGAATCTGTATTTAATTTTTTTGAAGCTTGTCTCAATTATTATTCAGAACCCTTAATTATTATTGATACAGCAATGCTGGAAGTTATTAACATTGCTGTGTTTAAAAAAATGCCGGGATTAGCAGCACGTTTTGCAGAATGCTGTTTACATCAAGCACCTAGGCATCGCGGAGTTATTACACAATTATCCCATTTTTACCAAAATTCTCAACAATATACTAAAGGTATAGAAACAGCCAAACGTTATTATGAATTAGCAACTACTCTAGCTGATAAAGTTTCTGCTAATGCTTTAATAGTCAGAGCTTTTATGACATCGGGTAGTTATTGGCAAGAAGTGTGTGCTAGCTTGCAGCAGCAAGTATTACTTGCAAAAGAATTAATACAAGAGAATCCAAATAATCTTGACAAAGCAACTTCTGCTGTACTATTTAATTCAGTATTTTTCTTACCATATATTTATGACGAACCTCAAAATAACCATCGGATTCAACATGAAATTTCTCGTTTGTGCCAGCAGAATCTAATCAAACACTATAATGAAATTTCGCCTCGTCAAGATGAGTTATTAATATTGCGTAAAAAAAATGCTATTAAAGATAGAAAAACTCTAAATATAGGTTATATTTCTCATTGTCTAAAAAGACATTCTGTAGGTTGGTTATGCCGATGGCTATTTAAATATCATAATCCAGAAAAATTTAAAATTCATAGCTATTTCTTGCATGATTCAAATACTGTAGAACAATTCACAAAAAACAATTTTATAGATAACTCTTATAAATTCCATCAATTTGGAATTTATGATTATGGCATCTGGGATCAAATTCAAGCAGATGAAATTGATATTCTAGTGGATTTAGATAGTATTACCTTAGATCATTCTTGTGAGCTAATGTCCATCAAATCTGCGCCCATTCAAGTAACTTGGTTAGGCTGGGATTCCTCAGGGTTACCATCAATTGATTATTTTATCGCCGATCCTTACGTATTACCTGAATCTGCACAAGATTATTACAGCGAAACAATTTGGAGATTACCCCAAACTTACATAGCTGTTGATGGTTTTGAAGTAGATGTACCTAATTTACGACGAGAAAATCTAGATATTCCTAGTGATGCCATAGTTTATTTTATGACTCAAAAAGGATATAAAAGGCATCAGGAACATTTACAATTACAGTTACGAATTATTAGAGAAGTTCCTAACAGTTATCTTTTGATTAAAGGTGATGCCGATCTAGAATCATCAAAAGAATTTTTTGAAGGTATGGCAGAAACAGAGGGTGTTGATTTCTCTCGCCTCAGATTTTTACCTGGTGCGCCTACCGAAGCAATTCACCGTGCTAATTTAGCAATTGCTGATATAGTACTTGATACCTATCCTTATAATGGTGCTACAACAACATTAGAAACTCTGTGGATGTGTATACCTGTAGTCACAAGAGTTGGACAGCAATTTGCAGCGCGTAATAGTTACACCATGATGATGAATGCAGGGATTACAGAAGGCATCGCTTGGACTGAAGATGAGTATGTAGAATGGGGTGTACGCTTGGGTAAAGATGAAAAATTACGACAACAAATATCTTGGAAGTTGCGCCAATCAAGGCAAACAGCGCCATTGTGGAATGCAAAGCAGTTTACTCGTGATATGGAACAAGCTTACGAGCAAATGTGGCAGAGGTATGTTGATGGGAATTAAATTAATACAGTTTTAAAAGTAATGGGAGCATCTTGCTTCCTATTAGCAGTAGGGGGCTTTCCGTTCCGCACTACTCCAGGTTTCAAAATGGACGAGGTTTAATAAAAAATACCAGAGATTTTAATCTCTGGTATAAAGCTCAAGCCTATTGCCATCCAATCTAGGCTTTTATAACTACACAGGCTCTATCTCTAAAGTCGAAGAGGTTAACTTCTCCAACTCCCAAGTATAAATTTCTTGGATTGGCAGATGTGTTATTGCTGGCTTATTTTCATTTTCTAAAACAATTCTTCCTGTCAGACTAAGTAATAAAGCTTGCCACTGATTATCACCGAGTTTATCGACCAAAGAAATTTCTAATCCCTCAGTTATATCTAAATCTTCATTCATCAAGAGATTCATAGCAACACTTGACAAAAAGATTTCTGCATCCTCCACTGCAATATTATTTGTATCGATAAGCAAGGTAGTTTTTTCACTGTCAGGATAATTAGCAAGAGCTTTGATAACTCGTTCTAATTCTAAACCAATTGATTCTTCCGACTGAGTCCAATCTGGGAAAATAATCAGGTTAATATCTCTCAAGGGTAGATTTTGGCTGAGAGTTTCTACAAGATAATTGTTGAAGACTTGTTTAAATAAGCTTTCAATCTTAGCTGAATAGGAGCGGCTATCCAAAAAACTAGGATTAGCTTGCATTTTTTCCTGAATTTGCTGCCTCTTGTTGTGACGTAATTCAGGATCGTTACCAAGTGCGATCGCTAACTTGATATAAGACTCTTCACTATCAGCAACTAAATCAGAAATCTTCATTGATCGGATCATAGCAGCACCCATTGCCGAGCGAAAACTATTACCTTGTCTAGCAATTACTGGTAAATTAACCTGTAATGGCTCAATGAGAGAAGTAGTCCCAGCAAATGGATAAGAATCAAGATAGACATCAGCAATTTTTAAGTATTCCTTAACCTCTTCTCGATTCGGTACAGGTTGAGGAGCTAAAACTATCAATCTATCTGCTGATATACCATATTCTTCAAAGACGTTAATCAAATAATTTTCAAAAGATTCCTTTGGATAAGAATTTGACCAATTTGGGCCATACGGGAGTAATACTAAAACTGAATTTGGCACTTCTACAATAATTTTGGCCCATGTATTAATTAGCTCTGGAATCATCTTATAGAAGTTAGCACCAGATATAAAAGCTACAGTATCTTCAGCAATCCCTAACTTTTTTCGAGTAACTTCAACATTTACTTGTTCTTGTTCGGTACCATAACTAAAACAATGAGCAGTCCCTTCTAATTTCAGCAACTTTTCTCGATACTGTTCTTGTGCTGTTGCTGATGGATCGGTGAGGGTACCAGAAATATAATAATCAATGTGCCGTATTCCAGTTGTGACAACTGAACCCCCACTAGTAACTTGTATTCTGGCTAACCTGTGCATTGCCAATAAGCAGATTTGATTTGTTACTGCTGTCACATTGGTAGCAATGAATAATATATCTAGATCGTCCGCACGAATTGTATTGACTTGTTGTGTTAAATCTTGTGGTAGCCGCTTGAAGAAGTTGGCACAACTTTGGCAATATTGTTCTAAACTATGACCTGTTTTAGTTAGAGAGTATAAAATAACTTCAAACTCCCTACTCAGATACTCATAAACTGGAAGATAAGCAAATGTTTCCGAGCCTGGTGTAAAATGCGATGCTAAAATTCCCAATCGGATTTTTTTTCTATTTACAGGTATTTCTGTAAACTCATAATCAACTTCATGTCCTTTGTTTTTCAAGAAAAACTCTAGTATATCTGCCCGCTTAACATAAATATCTTTCAGATTTGCTTCATTAAAGTATAGCGGAATGAAATTAGCAATTTGAGCAAAATAGTTAACTGCTGTATGCAAAACTATAGAGTCAGGTTCCTGAGATATAGATGTATGTAAGTAATCCAGCCACCCCTGCATATAGTTATAGTAATTATTTGCTTCTCCAATTTCTTGGAAGTGAACAGGAGAAGCAAATAAAAATTGCACATAGTCCTTCACTAACCAATGAGGTATATCAGAGAGATCGTAAGGTAATCGTAACCGATCGGCACGCTGATACAGCATCACTGCAAGTAAGTATTGAATTGCTTTTGGCTGCTCAAAACCTGCTTCAATATGCTGAATTAGGCTATCAACAAAAATCTGTTCTTCATCAGTTAGACTCTTGTATTTGATGCTACTATTCACTAACACTTTATGTGTTTCCCCTAATATACCTGCGTACATAATAGGCATCTGCTCAGGGGTTATATTCAGCCATTGATCTGCTAGTTGTCTGCGCGATTGACGCAAGTCTGAATCCTGTTGACTCAAAACCGCATTTTGATAAAAAGCTAGCTGTCTTGTAACTTGAGGGTAGCGTTGATCGTTATAGATTGCATGAAACAGCTTTTGATAATCTGAGAATATAGCTTTTTCTACAGATGCATTGCGACGAGTTTGTTGCTGCGAATGTATCCGAAACTTGGATAAATATTTATCGACAAAACCAATTTTGTATTGGCTCATAATTCGGAGCCACATTTCTAAATCTACGAGTTGACAAAACTCAGAATTAAACAATCCCAATGAATCAAAAATCTCTTTCCTAATTAAGACTGTACTTGGCTCACCTACTTTATTAATTGGGGCATCAAAGATATTCGGAGATTGAAGTAGCTCCTGTCCTAGTTGAATTGGTTGTAATTTTGACCAAGCTTTGTGAACATCCTTTGCCTCATGCTCTCTTAAAAAGTTGGAATCATATATAGTATCCCCAGTATTAGTAAATATTTTTCTAGGAGAGAATACCAAACCTATTTCTTTATCTTTCTCAGCTATGTTCACCATTAATGCAACAGCATTTGGCTCTAATAAATCATCTTGAAATAAAAACTTGATATATTTACCTTGAGCTTGAGAAATGCAGAAATTCCAATTATTAGCTAGTCCGTATTGACTATGTTCAAGAATTGAAAATTTTACGGATGATTTTTGTAGTAAGGACTTAGCAATGTCAACTGTTTTGTCAGTAGAACTATCATCAGACAAGATAATTTCTAAACTTGGGTAAGTTTGAGACAAAACACTATTAATTGCTTCAGCAATAAATTTTTCCCCATTATAAGTAGGAATACAAATACTTACCAAAGGTTGAGAAAGAGCTTGTTCCTTATTTTCTTTACCTTCATGAATAAATTGTGTACTCTCTTGATTCTCTGATTGAATCTGGAAATTGAGATGCCTAATTAAGTGAGGACTAAAACAAGGATCGCTATTTAACTTAATTCCCCATCTATCCTGCATTAATTTAAATGCAGCTGCTTCAAGCTGTAAAAGCTCTTCTTGACTAATTTGCTCTTGCCAACTTTTTAACTCTTGGTGAATTAGCCTGACATGCGGGATATAAATATTGTGATAACCATGACTTTTTATTTTTAAACATAAATCCACATCATTGTAATGAATAGGTAATGCTTCATCAAATCCACTAATAGTATCAAATACCTCTCTACGGCACATTAAACAAGCACCTGTGACAATGGAGATATTATTAATCAATAAAATATTGGTTACAGCATGATCTTCAGCAATTCTCGTCAACCCTTTGTAGATATGATTGGCTATTTTGCCTAAACCTAGTACCGAGCCTACATGTTGAATAGAATTATTAGGGTAAGTTAATAATGTACCGACAGCACCAATCGATTCTCTTTGAACCTGCTCAACCATTGCATTGAGCCAATCACCTTGAATAATTTGAGTATCATTATTCAAAAACAGTAAATAATCACCTTGAGATTTTTTAACAGCATAGTTATTCAGTACAGAATAGTTAAAGGGAATTTGATGCAAATAATGTTTAAATTTACCAGGTTGCTGAACTTGCCAATGTTGAATACTTTCCTCTGTTGTGGATGTTATATTACCAGTCTGTATAACAATCACTTCATAATTAGGATATAGGGTTTCAGCAAAGATTGATTCTAGACATTGGTTTAAGTTTGAGCAAAAATCTTGAGTAAGAATAATAATACTTACTAATTTATAATCTTCTATCTCGTAACGAACATGATAATGTCCGGGAATGTTGGCATCTTGTAAAACTACTCCTTTCTCACCTCTTCTCTGTAGCGCATCTGTTAAAGCTTTGATTGCTGCTTCATAAGCGTAAGATTTTGCAGTTGTAGAAGCAGATGTAGAACCAGCATGAAGACGCCAATGATAAAGAACTTTAGGTATATGAAATATTTTCTTGGTTTCTTCTGTAAATCTCAAAACTAAATCGTAATCTTGGCTTCCTTCATAACCTACTCTAAAACCACCAATTTTATTGACAAGCGATCGCCGATAAACACCCAGATGGCAAGTATACATCCTAGAGAAAAAGGAATCAGGACACCAATCTGGTTTATATGTAGGATAAAGAAATTGATTATGATCATTAACTTTATCTTCATCTGAATAAATCATATCCGCATCTGGATGCTGATTGAGTAGCAAGGCTACTTCGTATAAAGCATCTGATGTTAATAAGTCATCATGATCGAAGAGTGCTATAAACTCTCCCGTAGCTATTTCTATCGCCGAGTTAGAAGTACGAGAGATATGACCATTTTTATCCCTGAAGACTACTTTAATGCGCGAGTCTTTTTGAGCATATTCTCCTAATATCTTTCTCACATGAGCTTCTGTAGAAGCATCATCAGCAATACATAATTCCCAATAAGGATAAATTTGATCTAATACAGATTCAATAGCATCTCTTAAGTATGTTGACGGGGTATTATAAACAGGAAAAATAATACTAAAAATGGGTTTATATTTTAGAGAATGAGTATTAGCAGACAAGAAGTTTAAATTTCTTTTAATTTCATAATCAAAATGATTTATGATTAAATTATATTTTACTAATTCTTTTTCTTGTTGTTTTAATATTTCCTGATTTTCAATTGATGATTTTTTATTTAAAAAATCTATTTGATTTGTTAACTTGTACAAATCAACCAAGGAAAAATTATATTTTGAAGTTGACTGTACCACAATATCTGGATCTTGGAATAGCTTAAACAGCTTTTCACACCCAATAATTTGTACATAACTAGAGTTATGCTGTAAATATAAAAAAGCTTTTTCTAATTCATAATCGATTCTATTACTAAATTGTGGGTTTCTAATTATATCTGCAAAGGCAGCTTTAAAAAACTCTTTTGGAACATCGTCAAATATACTTCTATATATTTGCTGATATTCAAAATCTGAACGAATAGAATTAGATGGATTACTCAAGTTTTTTCCTTGAGTAATGACTCTATATTTAACTAATGGTTCAGGTAAGATATATATTTCATCTCTTTTAATTAATTTAAGCCACATTTCAAAATCTTGTAGCTGAATAGACGCTAAATTGAAAAGTCCAGTTTCTAAAAGTAGTTCTTTACTTATCAACCCAGTGACAGCATTAATATAGTTGCCCCGAAAAAATAAATATCTTAGGATTTCATGTCTAGCTCTATTAGGATGATTAAACAATTGTTCTAGAAAATGAGGACAATCTATAAGTTGACTGCTTTCATTAATAAAGTCTACCCAAGAAAATACAACTCTTATATCAAAATTTGAAAGATAATTATATTGTTTTTCTAGCTTAGAAGTGTAACAAATATCATCTCCAGACATTAAAGCAATATATTTTCCTTTAGAAGCTAATATAGCCTTATTTGTTGCACTACTTGTGCCTTGGTTTTTTTGATAAATATAAGTAATTCGCTTATCATCGAATTTTTTAATAATGTCATCTGTTCTATCTGTAGAGCCATCATTTACAATAATTAGTTCAATATTTTCGTATGTTTGAGATAGAACACTTTCTATAGCCTCGCCTACATATAATTCATGATTATATGTAGTCATAATTACACTAATTAAAGGATTAGATAATGTCATTTTTTAATACCTTTGATAAAATTTCAATAACTCTTTTTACTTCTGTTTGATGCAGATGAGGATTAATTGGTAAACTAAGTATTTCTTGAGATAAAATTTCTGTAATTGAATAGCTCTTAGTTTGCAGAAATCTACCTAGTTGTTCGGCATAAATATTTGATAAATGGGGCGGTATAGGATAGTGAATTAAAGTCTTAACTTCCGCATCAGCTAAATATTGTTTTAATTTATCTCTATACTTGTGACTAATTACAAATAAATGCCATACTGGTTCAGCCCATTCAGGAACGTAGGGTAATTTTAAATTAGTAATTTTTTGTAATTTGTCTAGGTAGTATATAGCTAGTTTTTTACGGCGTTCATTCCATTCATCTAACTTAGCAAGCTTCACCCTTAAAAAAGCAGCTTGTAATTCATCTAAGCGAGAATTAAATCCTTGAATTTCGTTATAATATTTAATTCTTGAACCATAGTTACGCAGTAAACGAATTTTATCAGCTAATTTCTCATTATTAGTAGTAACTGCACCTCCATCCCCAAATGCGCCTAAATTTTTACCAGGATAGAAACTAAATCCAGCTGCATCTCCTAAACTACCAACACGACGACTTTTGTAACGTGCGCCATGAGCTTGAGCAGCATCTTCAATTACTCTAATATTGTGTTTGCTAGCAATTTGATTAATAGAATCTATATCTGCTGGCTGTCCATAAAGATGAACGGCAATAATTGCTTTTGTTTTAGAAGTAATGGCTACTTCTATTTTGGTCGGATCAATATTATAAGTTTTTATATCTGGTTCTACTGGAACTGGTATTGCTCCTGCATAAGAAACGGCTAACCAAGTGGCGATATATGTATTAGCTGGAACAATTACCTCATCACCTGATCCTATTTCCATTGCTCGCAAAATTAAATGTAAACTGTCTAAGCCATTAGCCACACCAACACAATATTTTGCTTCACAATAAGCTGCAAATTCTTCTTCAAAAGCTTCTAATTCCTGACCCAAAATATACCAGCCAGACTCCATAACACGCTGATAAGCTGCATCAAGTTCATCTTTTAATTCTAAATAAGGCGTCTTTAAATCAAGAAACGGGACTTCCATTGTCTATTTTCCTTACAGCCTTTATAAATTCGTCATAATTGCGATAGTAGTCAGATTCTTCATAGTAAGTTGATGCTAAAACCATACAAACTGAACCAGACGAAAAATTATCTAGTTCCCGCCAGACCATAGAGCTAATATAAAGACCGTAATATGAGCGATTTAGATGAAAACGCCATTGACCATGTCCATCATCTAAAACAACATCAAAACTACCGGACATAGCAATAATTAGTTGTTCCAATTGTTGATGTGCATGTCCACCTCTCTCTGCACCTCCAGGAACATCATAGAGATAATAAGCTCTTTTTATATCAAAAGGAACATGCTTTTTACCTTCTATAAATGTTAAATTCCCTCTTGGATCTTGTACTTTTGGTAAATGGATAATACGGCAATCTTCTATAGTCATAAGAATAATTGAATTATTTCAAATAAATGTAACTTTGAGATTTTGTTAATATTTTTTAGCATAAATAATATAAATTAATCCATCATACAATTAATATCTAGATTATCTAAGGTTATCTAGTAGGTTTCAAATTTATATTTAAAAATTATTTAATTTATGTTTTTATTTAATTGCTTACTTACAAATAAAATATTTATTTGAATTTGTAAAGTCAATAAATATAAATAATTTTATCTTACTATTTTTATAGTTTCTCCTTATTAAGTCGCAGGTCATAATCTATTGTGGAAATATCAATGTAGTCCTGGGTACTATATAATATAGTGCCAGGTTTCTTTCTTGTGATTGAATCTAAAATGTTGGCTGAAACTATTTTAAAACCATATATTACAGGAATTTGATATTCTTTAAAATTAAAAGCTCTTATTTGATTTCGTATTTCAAAAGCACTCTTATTTAAATTGATACTTATATTGCTGAAATTAATTGAACATTTAGAATAATATGAGGATTCAATAGCAGATTGTTGAACTGTTTTATAATGACCAGATACTAAGTCATAGATATTTTTCTTAAATAAATAAATTCCATGTTCTATGTATTTAAGATATAAATCTCTACTGGTATCATGAAAATTTATATCAAACTTAATTTGGTCTATTATCTCTCCTGTATCTATTCCTGCATCTATTGTATGAAGTGTTACACCACTATATTGATCTCCATTTAAGATGGGCCATACAGATGTATACATTCCTTTATACTTAGGAAGTAAAGAGAAATGAATATTAAACAGAAGATTGCTCTTAAATTTTTCAGGAAATATTATTTTATCATATTGAAGAGATATAAATAATAAGTTATTTATGTTATACAAATCCTCAAGCTTTGCATTTACTAAATTATGCTCTTGAGAATATTTCTTAAATGATTTTTGAAATAAGTCTTTACCAGTATCTGCTTGATTAAAGCAAACAATTAAATCTTCTGGTAATACTATTTTTTCGGATATCAAGAAACTAGTGGATTTTACGGCTATGTCATTTTGTCCAGCAATACAAATTTTCATTATCAACTCCTAAATAAGCCCAACAATAGCATTTGTGTAGAAAAATTTTCTATTTTTGAACTATGAAAATATTCTTTTAAGATCATCTGCAAGCATCTTTTTAATCACAATTTATTTTTTGTAGTATCTAAACTTTTTGTAATATTGGTTTAGCGATCTCGCCTGTCGCTATTATTTACCTACTTCTTGCTTCATTTTCTCTAAAACGACCTTGTAGTCTTGGCGTTCTGGGTGTAACTTCACTAGCTTTTCTAAAATTTGAATAGCACCTTGAGTATCGTTCAACTTGATCCGTACATTTACTAAACCTTCTAAAGCTAGTTGGTTTTGTGGTTCTCTTTGTAACACCATTTCCCAACCCTTTGCCTGTTCCTGTAATAAAACATCAGGAGATTTCTGAGTTACAGCCTTTGGCTGTGGTTCTTGCAAAGCTTTTTGGATGACAGGAACTGCTGAAAACAAGATGGGGCCTAAGAAACATGCAATTGACACTATTGTTAAAAATTTTTGTCGGCGTTGAATCTGCTTCTTGCGATTAATTAAGTATTCTTCTCCCGCTCCCATATTTTCCTTAGATCCTGTGGTAATTACTTAGGTACTAGCAACCCTCTGGTATGAGGATACCCACTGCTCTCAAGAAACTAACATCTTAACTAAAAATTTTTTACACAACCTTTAACAGATGAGTCTGGACGATCTCCATAGTCTTGTGCTAGGGGCTAGGGCGTGTTTTCAAACCCCTTCAGGAACCAATGCCTGAGGCTACACGAACAAAGCCCACGCAGGTGGGCTAAAAAGCCTTATTTTTCGTAGTCCGCGCAGGCGGACTTTGTTTATATAGCCGCACCCTTTAGGGTGACGGCAACTTTGAAAACACGCACTAGGGGCTAGGGGAGAGAGATTTTTATATTTGGTTGTGAGATTGTTTTGTGAGAGACTACCATGTAAATTGCTCATAATTTTGCTTTTCTCCATCTACCAAAAGCTTGATTTCTATTTACAAATAGAAGTAAAAATATATACTTGCTCTAACATGTTTTTAGGGTGGAAATAAAATTTATATGAAGATTTGCAATAACGTTGTTTATGCTGGAATGTTTGCGATATTGTATATAGGATTCCAACAGGGTAAATAATTTCACCGTCAGTTAATTAACTTTATATCAGCCCGTTTCTTATGGGTTTTCTAAAATCTGCACACATTTTGTTGACGAAAACAAATACAGTGTTACTAGTCGTGTTTGCTTATGCTATTGATGCATCTGTGAGGACGGCTGGTTTTGCGTTTTGCGGTTACTGTCAATCTCTTGGGCTGAGTTGGTTGTGGTGGTAATTACCGTACAAAACCGACTTATGGAGCAACATATTTAGGGCGAGTATGGTATATTTAAGAAGTTAAGACTAGCTTTGCCCAAATTACAACGCTCTACGCATAGGTAAAATTTGCAAAACGGAAAGCAGTTTTGATTAAGTATTTACTAAACAAAATCTGAATTGAATCGAGGTTATGACTCAGCAAGTAATTCACCCAATGGTGAAATTGCAGCGTAACGTGCAATCACTCGTCGAATCCAACATTATCAAGCCAAATGATAGTATTTGGAAAATTGCTTTGCTCTATGGCAATGAATGGCAACATTGGAAACAAGAACTGTTAGATTTTGGCTTTAGTATGCAAGATCCAATCAGTGAATTGTTGGCAGTGGAAGCCTGGGATGAAGAATAAATTGTTGAAGTGAAGGATGAAATGTTTCAGCCTCCACTGTTGACTACATCCCTTTATTGGCAAGCAGTTAATGCCAAAGAAAGCTCTTTAGCTGTCTGATAGCGATCGCGTGGTAAAGGCTCTGTTACCCGGTCAATTATTTCTCTTAATTGCGGCGTAATTGTCGGAATACTGCTGACATCAAAGCGAAAATGTCTTCCACGTTGATGGTAAAACTTGAAAGGGTTTTCCCCAGTCAGCAAGAAAATTAAAGTTGGGCCAATAGCGTATAAATCTGATTGCGTCAGGGGTTGTCCTCGTTCTTGTTCGGGAGCGCAGTAACCCTCTGCACCAATCCGAGTACCTGGTGCTGTACCAATTTCTTTAACTGCACCAAAATCTAGCACTACTATCCGATTATTAGAATTTTTCACCATTAGATTAGCGGGTTTAATATCCCGGTGAATCAGTGGCGGTTGTTGGCTGTGGAGATAGTCTAAAATATCACAGGTCTGGATCATCCAGGCGATCGCTTGTTTGGGGGTAACTGGCCCTGTGGTATAAATCCGCTTTTCTAAATCTTGCCCGTGGACTAATTCCATAGCCAAGTATTTTTTGCCACTTTCGACAAAAAAATCATAATATTTGGGTATTCCCGAATGGTTCAAGGATCTGAGAGTATAGGCTTCGCGTTCAAATAACTCTTGGGCTTTGGCAATTTTTGCCATATCAGCATTCATCTGTTTTAATACCAGCAGTTGGGGATGTCCCACAATTGCACCTGCTGTATCCCAGGCGAGATAGGTAGTACCCATACCGCCTTGTCCTAATGTTCGTAATACTTGATACTGGCGAATCTTCTTTTCTACTGTCAGTGGTTGACCGCAATGAATACAGAACAGATTTTTCGGGGAGTTTCCTTCATGGGTACAGTGAACAAATGAAGGTGCAATTGTCTTTTCTGTTGAGCCAGGAATCTCTGGTTGTAGCAGCCAAGAATCGGGTGCTGTTACCTCTTGCAATTGGAATTTGATGATGGGGCCTCCCTGTGCTAATTGCAGCAGAGAATTATCTGGTAGTTGGCTCTGAGTCACAAGCACACCATTGAGGAAAGTGCCATTAGTGCCGTGACTAATCACCTGCCACAAACTACCATTTTTGGCAGAATTAACTTGTTTAAGTTCTAGATGGTAGCGAGAAACTAAAGTATCGCTCAAAACAACGTCATTATCTGTCGCTCTGCCAATCTTAATCAGGGAAGAGTTTTCAAAATACCATTGCTTGAGTGGTGTTTTTTGTTGCGGTTCTAGCAGGGTCAGAGTAACCACAATACAAACTAATAAGGTAATGGGGCATGGGTCATGGGGCTTGGGGCATTGGGTCATTGGGTAGAGACGCGATTAATCGCGTCTGTACAATTCCTAGCCCCGATTTATCTTTGACTATCGAGATTGGGACGCACTTTTGCCCTGATCAGGATAGCAGTAATATTGTCATGGCCATTGTATTGATTGGCTAAATCAATTAGGTCTGTGACACCTGCTTCTAGGTTTGTCCCAGAACCAAGCAGAGGCAATAAGTGCGTCTGCCAATGGCTTTCTAATAAATCATTATCCGATAAACCGTCCGAGGCTAGTAAGAAGAGAGTATCTTCATTAATCTCAAAAAAGTCTACATCAGGATTTATTGAGTGTTCGTCACGGGGCCCTAAAGCTTGAGTAAGTTGGTAAGCATCGGGACGGGCGTAAGCGATGCTAGCATCTACTCCCCTAGTAATTTCTCGTTGACCGACTTCGTGGTCGATGGTGATTTGTTCCAGTCCGCGTTTATGAGTGATGGAATAGAGACGGCTATCTCCCACATGAGCAACGGCGGCGTGGCTGTCCTGAATTAGCAGCATGACTAGGGTAGTACCCATGCGTCCCACCCCAGAACGAGCATCTTTTTGATTGAGATCGTAAATTGCCTGATTGGCGAGATATACTGCTTCGCGAATCTCATCTTCTGTTGGCAGTTGGTTGTCTATCCATTGCTGTTGAAAGTACTGCCTGATCGTACTGACTGCCAATTCGCTAGCTATTTCACCACCAGCATGACCGCCCATACCGTCACAGAGAATATATAAGCCACGAGCTTGAAGAACGCGAGTTTTGGGTAACTCTAGTTTATTAATATTACTTTCAATGCCAAAGTAGTCTTCATTGTGATGACGTTGACGACCAACATCAGTTTGTCCCGCATCTTGCAAGCTACTAAGCTGCATCGGCAAGACAACTGTAGGCATATCTTCGCTTTTTGAGTTGAAATTGTCTAGCTCATCTACTTGCAGCATGGTTGGTGCGCTAGGGTACTGTTCTTCGGTAGGCGGTAAAGTTTCCCATGTAGAGGCGACTATTTCTGTAGACATTTCTTCTAAACGCGATCGCAATTGTGCGATCGTCTCAATTTTACCGAGTTCTAAATCTCCTAACATCTGGACTATAGAACCAAATTGAGTCCGTTGCGACTGTCTAAATAGTGCCTGCCAAACTCTCCCCAACGCTTGGATTGTTAAAAGCTGTTCTGGTTCCCCTGCTTGCTGTTCGTTATTGTCTACCGATACATTAGTATTAATATACTTAGTTAATGGCGCAGAATATAAGCGCCCTAGAGTCAATGTTTGGTCTTCATCTAAGAGCAAATTTGATAGATCCAACAGACTTTGACAACAATTGACTGGTTCTAGCAATGTCCACAATTGGGTCATTTGATAACACCAATGTAAAATTTGCAATGAACTGGTTGTGTTTTCTTGCCATCGGTCAAGTAAATGCGGCCAATGGGACTTGTCTGGGATGAGTACGACTTGTATATCGCCTTGTTGCCATGCATCATGAATTTCTGGAATTCCTGGATTCCCTTGTGCTTGTAAAGCAATATAAGGTTTAGCCAGTTGGGGAATTGCCGTTGCTTCTACTGATGGTGTTACCAGGCCCTTTTGGCGATTTTCTAACATTGTCGCCAGTGGGGAAATTTGATATGGTTGGCAGTCAATAACTTGAATACACACCTCAGCATCAGGGGCAAGTTCTTCTAAGCTGGGTAGTGGCTCTAATAACTGATAGCGTTGCTCTGGGTCTAAATAAGAGCCTACTACCAGTGGAGCGCTAACAGGTACAGCAGATGGCGATGATATTGCACCCTCATCTTTTTCTACTTCCTCATTTTTCCCATAGTCCCCAGTACTTATTTCTCCGATGACAGTCGGCTGTTTGGCAATAATAGCCAGCCAGACTGTTCCACAATCTGCGCCGCAGTTAGGACAATTTTGTGCGTTTACAGGTACTGAGGTACTGCATTCAGGACAGAATTTCTGTGTCAGTGATGCACCACAGTTTTGGCAGAATTTATTGGTATTAGAGTTTTCAAATTTACACTGAGGGCAAATCAGCATAGTGGAAGTTCCTCATTCCCGTTCCAAGGTGCTTCTAGCCACTTCAAATTCATAGTGCCACAACTGGCTACCCCTGCCTAAAGTAGACCTAATAAAAAATTGCGGTTTCACAGCGAATTTTAGTAGCAGTATTAATTGTGACGCATATTAGCTAAATATTTTAGATATTCGCAAGCTAATTTTTCTAACATTGGGGTGTAAGGGAAGGAAGACAAGGAAGCAGGCGTTAAATAAATGACTAATAACTCTGGCAAAATCTCCTTTACACCTCATGATTGAGCGGTAACTGAATTGTAAAACAGGTAAGGTTTGACCCGCTTTCTACTTCGATTGTTCCTCCTAAATACTTGGTGAGCTTCTGTACTAATGCTAAACCTAGTCCTGTACCACCCTGCTTCCAGGGGTCGTTGCTAGGAATGCGGTAAAATTTATCGAAAATCCGCGGTAATTCGGAACTAGGAATTTCTACACCCGAATTAATCACTTGAAATTGGAGATTGGGAGTTTTTAATTGGGCGGAAATTGTAATTTCTGCATCTGGAGGGCTGAATTTACAAGCATTGGTGAGTAATTCTATTAAAATGCGTTCTAGACTAAAGGGATCGCAGACAAAAGTTGGGAGATTAGCGGCGACGCTGAGGCGCAATTTTTGCTGGCTAGAGTTGCGATTGCGTGCTTTAAAGAGTTCAACTACTCGCCACAGCCATTGCTGTATTTGAATTGTTTCCAGCACTAAGGGTTTAGTTGTTGTATCCAATCTTTGTAAATCTAGAAAATTACTAATGAGATTAATTTCGCGATCGCATTCATTATCTAAAATTTCATAATAGCGAGCCGCTTTCGAGCGTTGTGCTTGTGGCTTGGCCATCTCTATCATAAAGTTTTGCTCTTGATTGAGCGCGATACCCAGCATTTGAATCGCCATTTTCATATTGGTAAGTGGCGTGCGGAGTTCGTGAGAAACTGTACTGAGAAATTCATCTTTGAGGCGATTTAGTCCTTCCATTTCTTCTAATTGCGCCTGTACAGATGCTTGGCTATGTTTAAGCGCGACTTCTGCTAATTTACGCTCTGTAATATCTATGCAACATCCTATGTAACCAACAAACTTGCCATCAGGTGTAAACCGAGGTACGCCAGTATCTAAAATCCAACGATATTCGCCATCATGACGCATCAGTCGGTATTCCATCTCAAATTTACCTCTGGCATGGAAGGCTGAATCATAAATTTCTTGACAGAATTCTTGATCTTGGGGATGAACTCCTTCTAGCCAACCTAAACCTTGCTGCTGTTCCATAGTCCGGCCAGTAAATTTTAACCAAGATTGATTAAAAAAATTAAATAGGCCATCTACTCCCGCCATCCATAACATTACTGGTGCGGTATTAGCCATAGTATGAAAGCGTTGTTCGCTTTCTCGTAATGCATCTTCTGCTTGTTTATGAGCAGTAATGTCTTCTAAAACCATGAGAATTTGTGGCTTTTTCGGAGGACATTCATCGCTCAAGCTTTCATCTATGAGATAATTTATCTCTTCTTCTGGTAATAAACGAGCAACTACTTTTACCCAAAAAATCTTGCTGGCGGGACAATTTAAGCGAAACTCCCAATTGGTAATTTCTCTATCAGTGGTACTATTTAATAGTGTTTTAAATGCTTGAAATAATTTTTGTCTGTCTGATTGTGTAAATAAATTAAAAACAGATTGATCGAGCAATTCCTCTACGGTATATCCCAGACAGTTAGCGCCAAACTTATTGACTGACAAAATTATTCCTGTTGTATCCAAACTAAAATATACAGAAGGAATATTTTCATAAAGCCTACGATACAAGTTAAGTTCCTGTTGCAGACAATGCAAGGTTTCTGCTGTACAAATGTGTAAATCGCAGGGTCGTTCAGGCACAAGTTCCAAGCGTGCAGGGGTTGTAGATAAGATATCTTGTGGTTGGCGATTTTCATGCCAAATAGATTGCTGATTAAGGCTCATAAGATTTAATCACTTGCACCCAAGGGTTGACGTAGATATCGGCAGGAATAAAAAAAAGAATATTATAAGGCTTTTGCTGAGATTTTTGTCAAAAAATGAAAATAAAAACTTATGTAACAAACTACAACACTGTTTTATCGTTTGTGAATTTTTAGCTCAAGTTAAGGAGTAAATTATGTTTACTAGGCTACATTTTTTCCCTAGTTAATTCCAGAGAAAAAATTTATTTTATATATACAGCCTGAAACACAGCCTCATCCGCAGAGTTTGACTGGACAATTTTTATTGAGAAAAAATAAGCAATAATACTTATTAAATAGATACAGAAATTAATTGGAAAATTGACTCAGGATTTATTCCCTAACTGAGAAAACATGTTAATTTCTGAATCTGTGAGGTCACGCCATTGACCTAGTTCTAAACCATCTAATTGTAAGTGAGCGATACTCACGCGAATTAATCGCAAAGTTGGAAATCCTACAGCAGCAGTCATCCGCCGCACTTGTCGATTTTTTCCCTCAGTGAGAGTCATTTCTAGCCAAGCTGTTGGTATATTTTGGCGAAATCTAATTGGTGGATTGCGATCGCTTACAGGTGGTTGTTCTAGTAATAACTGTACTTTAGCTGGTCGAGTACGGTAATCTTGAACTTTTACCCCAGTTTGCAACTTATTTATAGCCTCTGCATCGGGGATGCGTTCTACCTGTACCCAATATGTACGTTCATGGCCAAATTTTGGATTGGCAAGACGATGTTGCAATTGTCCATTATTGGTGAGCAGCAGTAAGCCTTCACTATCCCAATCTAAACGCCCCACAGGATAAACATCAGGAACGGGAATATATTCTTTTAGGGTACGGTGTTTGGGTGTTTCCTGGGTAAACTGGCTCAGAACGCCATAGGGTTTATGAAAAATAATATATCTATTGTTATTGGGCATGGGGCATTGGGCATTGGGCATTGGGCATTGGGCATTGGGCATTGGGCATGGGGCATTGGGAAGGCAGCTTTTTCGATATTCTCCCCACTTTTCCTACCTTTTCACATTCCCATCATCCCGGCACACCCTCTACTGGCTTACTAGAATAAAGCACGATTTCGGGCATTTTGAGAACAAAAATATAGTAAAAAATTAATTATGCCAAGTTCTAAATTGTTGATGATGCGATAAATCTGTACCTAAGTATTTACAACCAGCATGGGTGAAGTGTCAAAAAGGCGATCGCTTGGTGTTACTTGCTGGTTAATTAAGACTTGCTCAAAGATAGCGATCGCATCATGCTATAAGAAAAAACCCCGACGCAACAGCCGGGGAGTACTGTATAGGTTCAATGTATACCTGTGTCGCTTATAGCAATTAAAAATGAGGAAAAGATGAGGATTGGCTATAAAAATCATCCATCTGCTAGTTGACAAGTTAGATAGTTGAGGGTGAGTGCGATCGCTTTATACTAATCAGCTAATCACGAGACAATCTCACAACCAACCGTGAAAATTTCTCTTTCCAGTCAACAGTCAACAGTCAACAGTCAACGCTATTTTCAAGAAAGTTGTTAACAGCTTTTTCTCTCACCTCAGGAATTGTTAACAGCATTGCTTGCAGCCATAAGCAAAATGGTACAATCTACATCCATGCTAGGGGTGCCTGAATAACTAGGCTGAGATCACACCCTTAACACCTGAGTCTGGGTAATACCAGCGGAGGGAAGCTGTTTATCGAGGAATTCAATATGCGGACAGAATGGGTTGCCAAGCGTCGTGGGCAGAGCAATGTAACTCAAATGCACTACGCGCGTCAGGGTGTCATCACAGAAGAAATGCACTACGTCGCCCAACGGGAAAACCTTCCTGCGGATCTCATTCGTGAGGAAGTGGCGCGGGGGCGAATGATTATCCCTGCTAATATTAATCACACCAATTTAGAGCCAATGGCTATTGGTATTGCCTCTAAATGTAAGGTAAATGCTAATATCGGTGCTTCTCCCAACTCTTCCAATCTTCAAGAAGAAGTGGATAAACTCAAACTAGCGGTTAAGTATGGTGCTGATACCGTAATGGACTTGTCCACAGGCGGCGGTAACTTAGATGAAATTCGTACCGCGATTATTCAAGCTTCACCTGTTCCTATTGGTACGGTACCCGTTTATCAAGCTTTAGAAAGCGTTCACGGCACAATTGAGAAACTTACTCCCGATGACTTTCTTCATGTCATCGAAAAACACGCCCAGCAAGGGGTAGATTATCAAACTATCCATGCGGGAATTTTGCTAGAACATTTACCTTTAGTCAGAAGCCGGATTACAGGAATTGTCTCTCGTGGTGGCGGTATTTTAGCGCGGTGGATGCTGCATCACCACAAACAAAATCCGCTATACACACACTTCCGGGACATCATTGAAATTTTCAAAAAATACGATGTTTCCTTTAGTTTAGGTGATTCTCTCCGCCCTGGCTGTACTCATGATGCCTCAGATGCTGCCCAATTAGCCGAATTGAAAACCCTCGGACAGCTAACCCGTAGAGCTTGGGAAGATAATGTTCAGGTAATGGTAGAAGGGCCTGGACATGTACCAATGGATCAAATTGAGTTTAATGTCCGCAAGCAAATGGAAGAGTGTTCCGAAGCGCCTTTCTATGTGTTGGGGCCATTGGTGACAGATATTGCTCCTGGTTATGACCATATTACCTCAGCGATTGGTGCTGCAATGGCTGGTTGGTATGGTACAGCAATGTTGTGCTATGTCACGCCCAAAGAACACTTGGGTTTACCCAATGCTGAAGATGTGCGCAATGGCTTAATCGCTTATAAAATTGCCGCACATGCCGCCGATATCGCTAGACATCGTCAAGGTGCTAGAGATAGAGATGATGAATTGTCGAAAGCCCGTTATAACTTTGACTGGAATCGTCAATTTGAATTATCACTCGATCCAGAAAGAGCTAAAGAATATCACGATGAAACTTTACCAGCAGATATTTATAAAACTGCTGAATTTTGTTCTATGTGCGGGCCTAAGTTCTGTCCCATGCAAACCAAAGTTGATGCTGATGCGTTGACAGAACTTGAGAAGTTCTTGGCGAAAGATAAGGAAGCAGTGACACAAAGTTAATCAGATAGCCCTCACCCTATAAGGGTGGGGCTATCAATACAAAGCCTGCCTTCGCAGGCTAATTATATACATCTTTAAAAATGGGATTGCACAATAAAAATATGAATTGCGTTGCACGCATTTTACAAAGTAGTTTCCGTAGGCTAGGTGCAAAGACGTAAAGAAAAATCGATAAAATCATTCCCTAACAATAAAACTTTTAGCTAACTAGCTAAGTTGATATCACTACTTTTATCTTCTTCCTGTAACCCTAACCTTTCGTATAATTCGCTAACAGATTGAGGCTTAACAATTTTTTCTTTTGCACGTTGTAAAGCAGTAAATAAACGAGTAGAATTTGCTGGAAAGCGAAGTAAATAAAGTGTTTCTAGTAAGCTTTCTAATTCAGTTTCAGAAATTAATACAACATTTTTACCATCAGGTCGGCTAATTCTAACTACTTCATTGGTGTCAATAAGTTGATTACAAATGGTGTCTAAATTTTTAGCGGCTTCTTCTGATGTAATTTTAATTGACATAATAATTTACATTTCTTGACTATTTTTTCAACTTTTTAAAGCTACATACTTATTCGTAATGATATCGAGCTTTAAGAAAATCAATTCTGTCATCGCTTACTAGGTAAACAAGCCGATGTTCTTGATTGATACGACGCGACCAGCATCCAGAATACTCATATTTTAACGGTTCAGGCTTACCAATGCCTTCAAAAGGATCTCGTAAAATTTCTTTGACTATTTTAAGTATACGCAGCGCCATTTTCCGGTCTTTGTCAACCCAGTATTCTAAGTCTTCTATAAATTCTGGCTGAAATACAGCTTCGCGCTGACGTTGAATGTCACCCTCATCACCCATGTAATCAAGCCTTGAAGAGCTATTTTCAATTTAATCGCTAATCTGTAAATAAGTAAAGTTAATTTGTATCAATACTAACTAAACGTAAACAAGATAATATAAGAAATGCGTTCTTCTTTCGACGAGTAAACGTTACCGAATGCATCGTGAACTAACTTGCTAAGAGTATGGCACTGGGAATGTAGAAATATGATGCTGCAAGACCATTTTCGTCCACCACTCTCAATTCGCCGTCACTGGCACGCATTTCATAATGCCTGGGCGACTTATATTGCATCTGATTTAAATGCTAAATTGCCAGAAGGTTATTTTGCTGAACCAAATGTACAATTTGGCATTGAAATTGATATAGCAGCTTTTGAAGAGTCATGGCAGGAATCAAAAAATATTTATAATATTTGGAGTCCGCCACCACCCGATCAAACAATAGCTTTTCTACCCACAGATGAAACAGTAGAAGTAAATATTTTTAATACTGAGGCTGGCCCAACTTTAGCCGGAGCAATAGAACTAGTCAGTCCTGCTAATAAAGACCGTTCTACTCATCGCAATGCTTTTGTTTCTAAATGTGAAACCTATTTACGACAAGGTATTGGTTTAGTAATTGTTGATGTTGTAACAGAACGGAAGACAAATCTCCACAATGAATTATTAACCCGTGTCGCAGAAAATAATGCATTGCTTTTTAATGCTGAACTTTATGCTACTGCCTATCGACCCATCCAACAAAATGGGCAGTATAAACTAGATATTTGGCAAGAAAAACTGAATGTAGGTAGTATGCTACCGACTTTACCATTGTGGTTGCATGGTGAAATTTGTTTACCAGTAGAACTAGATAGTATTTACGAACGGACTTGCCGAGAACAGCGAATTCCAATGCATACTGCTTAGTTATACATTGGTAGGTGAAGTTATTAGGAATGCACTTATCCAGCACTAAAGAATTTGTCGTAAATCCTCAACTGAATTAGCAGTTTTAATCGCCTGTTGAATCGATTTTAATCTTTCTAAATCATTTATTTGAGAGATTATTGGCATCAATTCTAAACCTGTACTACCAAACTTCATCTCTAATAGAATCTCGATACCCTGCAATGCTAATTCAGTACCTTCCTGTCGTCCTTGTTTTAATATTTCTTGATACCAAGGCGATTCGCGCAATACAGCCATATCCCACCTCATGATTTCTTGAACTAGGGCGCTTTCTAATACAAACGTAGCAAAAAATGCTAAAACCGTCTCAAGTTGGTTTAGCTGTTCGTCATCCCGGAGAATTCTTAAGGCTTCTCTAATGATTGATTCGTTTTCACCACCTTTAAGAATTGGCACAAAAGGTAGTAAAGATGGTAAAGGCTGTTCAAAAGCAATATTTACATCAACTTCCCACAAATTGATGACACGATAATCTTGAATTGCCCGCAAACCAGCAATATTGGTTTCATAACTTGTAGGTATTTCTGCATCGCCAGTTTTCAAAATATTAATTAATACAGGATATGTTAGTAATTTATATTTTTCTTCTGCAAGTGCGGCATAAGCACGCATTCTTCTGGGCATTTCTGGCGTGGGACGCAGTTGTAGTTCATTGAGAACTAAAAAATTACCATACTGGGGATTTTTCGCGCGAATTAAAACGTCACTTTCTCGACTGATCCATTGAAATTCTGAATTGAGTATTTCACCTGCGATAATATCAGGAATGCCTGTAACCCACTTTACCCAGTTATCTGGTGCGAGGCTAATTAAGCGTTTTGTACTAACGTCTGCGGATTTTGTCATTGATTTGTAGATGCAGAGAAATTATTCACAATATCAAAAATGCGATCGCACTCTTGATCGGTTAATTACCAACAAAGTAAAAATGCGATCGCATCTTGCATCAGTCAATTAACTTCCTAATTCCCGATACCGCTGCTGAATTTCTTCAATCGAAAATAACGCTGTAAACTTTAAGCCTGCTGACTGATATAACTCTGCGCCTCCTTGCAATCTGTCTACTAGTGCAATTACTTCCTCAACTGTATAACCTGCTTCTTGGAGACGATTAACTGCTTTCAGTGCAGATTGGCCAGTTGTAACTACATCTTCCAACACTACAACCTTTGCACCTTCTGGCAAACTCGGCCCTTCAATATAAGCCTTGGTTCCATAACCTTTGGCTTCTTTACGAATAATCAGCGCGGGAATTGGTTGATTTTCATACACAGAAACCACGCTAACTGCTGTCACAATGGGGTCAGCACCCAATGTTAAACCAGCTACAGCTTGGGTATCGCCAGGTAATAAAGGAAAAAGTAGCCTACCTACAGCTAAAGCGCCTTGGGGATGTAGCGTTACTTGTGTTTTGTTCACGTAGTAAGTACTACGTAACCCAGAAGAAAGAACAAAATCACCCTCTTGATAAGCCAGTTGACAAAATAAATCTAGTAAATTTTGGCGCAGCGTAGTCAAGTCAGCAGTAGCCGCCCAAATATTGGATAAGTTGTCGGTTTCAGTAGAATAAGTCATTACAAGAGGTTAATTATTGTGCTACACCAAAGGTTGAACCGATCGGTGTTCTGAATTTAAGCATAAATTAAGATTTGCCCAAAATTTGAGGAGTCATGAATATGGGTATAAAACTTCGACCTTCAAGTATTTTTTTAGTACTGGTAGCTACTACTATTGCTGTTCCTTCAGTTAGCAACGCTCAAACCACAACATCCAATTATGAAACCAACAGTGATGCTATGGAGCGAGCCTATTTTCGTCATAACCCGAATTTCTATGACAATCGCAGTTTAAAACGGCAGTTAGACTCTTTTCTCGGTGCTGGGTCATTTTCCAACACTTTTCCAGAAAACGAAATCGCCCGTGATGGTGAATTAATTAATGGGATTTACCGGGATATGATGACACAGCAAGCTACCAACGATCCCTATCTGCGTACCCCAGATTTACCTAATCCTTACGGTACATCGATTCTCATGTCTCCCCGCAGCAATGCTGAACGGATGAAAGTTGGCACCGAGTTTCGCTTTTAAAATTTACTACAACGGCTAGATTGCCACAGTTAAGATTGCTCAGTGCTGACTGCTGATGCTAGTTCAGCACTCTAATTTTATAAATTTTTTAATCCAGGGTGCAGGAGTTGAACCTGCCTTGGGCGAATTATGAGTTCGCTGCCTCAACCGCTCGGCCAACCCTGGGCGGATTTTTATTATATATTGTACGCTGATTATACCAGCTTTTGTACCCTGGATAATAGTTTAGCAGATTTTTTTACTACATAATTTGATTATGAAATAGTCCAGACTAACTCAGTAGGCGATTGTACACAATTATGATAGGAAACTTTAGATTGACCCTGCCGATGAATGGATAGGGCTGGAAACTCGGTATATAGGCGGATGTGCAGGTTACTAGCACTCAGGCTGTAATAAGTTCTCAAGCAAAAAAATCTCAAATCGGTAATCTAAAGTCTAAAATGGGCAAGGTCAACAGTCTAAAGATGTTTTTTAAATAAACTAGGCTAATTTGCCAACAGCGCCAGAGCGATGAAACTAAATTCCACTGTACTTCTTACGTTAATTTTGTTAACCCTGATGTTGGGCGCAGGATCTGTTAGTGCATTTTGGGGGTTCACCTTAGGGAGTTCCGCACTCAAAGGTGTAACTACGCCAGATGGTCGTCCTACCAGTAAATTTACTACCAGTAAATCCTCTAACTCCCAAGCAGGAAGCTTAGTACTCTTAAGAGAAGAAGAAATACTAAAAATTGTTAAAGCACGCATTGAAGGTAAAACCAAAGCTGCTAAATCCGAAAAACTAGATGAAGATGAAGAGGAGACTAATAATCAGCAAAAGCCACAAGAAAAGCCTTCAGAAGTAGCTGAAGAAAAACCCCAAAAAGGATTTCCCGTTACAGCTGAAAATAAAGGTGTAACTTTCGCTGTCCAATCTGCACGCTATTCTGGGGGAGATTTACTCCTGAGAGTGAAAATGCAGAATAAAGGTGCTGATTCTGTGCGCTTCTTATATAGTTTCTTGGATGTCACCGATGATAAGGGACGTACTCTTAGCGCCAGTACAGAGGGTTTACCAGCAGAATTACCAGCTAACGGGCCAACGTTTTCTGGTACAGTGAGCATTCCCACAGCTTTACTTGATGATGTCAGTAAGATTTCTCTGTCGTTGACAGACTATCCTGCTCAAGAATTAAAGTTGGAAGTGTCAAATATTCCGGTAGAAAAATAAACTAGGCAATTGTGAAAATAAGGGATGGGAAATTTGAGATTGAGATGGCGATGTTAAAGCTATTAGAGTAAGCAAGTTCCTGAGTCAAGTTACTGTTGTTGTGTAGTATTGGGAACTGGGGAACGATCGCAACCACCATCCCTAATTCCCAAATCTAAAATTACCAATCCAAGAGTGGGTGCATAAGTTGTACACGAGCTGTAGCGGTGAGTGGTTTTCCTAGTTTAATTTGGACAGATGTGGGGCTGCGATTGTTATCAGTTTTGCTACTGATTACCATCAATGCTTTTTTTGTCACAGCCGAGTTTTCAATGGTGACAGTGAGGCGATCGCGTATCCATCAGTTAGTCCAAGCTGGTGACATTCCCGCGATCGCTGTAGAAATGTTGCAGCGTAGTATCGATCGCCTGCTATCTACCACCCAGTTAGGCATTACTCTTTCTAGTTTGGCATTAGGCTGGATTGGCGAAAATACAATTGTGCTGTTGGTAGATGCATGGTTGAAATCCTGGCCTTTACCGCAAAAAATGAGTCTGTTGATCGCTCATTCTCTCTCTATCCCCATCGCTTTCTTTTTAATTGCCTATTTACAAATAGTTTTAGGAGAACTCTGCCCTAAATCAGTGGCGATGCTGTATTCAGAACAGCTTGCCAGATTTTTAGGGCCTTCAGTCAAAGCGATCGTCCGTTTTTTCAGCCCCTTTATCTGGATTCTTAACCAATCAAATCGCTGGCTGTTAAGATTGTTTGGTATTGAATACACCGGTCAAGGCTGGAGACCACCTGTTACCCCCGAAGAATTGCAGCTAATCATCTCTACAGAACGAGAATCCACTGGTTTACAGCGTTCTGAGCGAGAATTGCTGAATAACATCTTTGAATTTGGCGATGTCAAGGTGCAAGAAGTGATGATTCCCCGCACCAGCATCGTTGCCTTACCTAAAGACGCTACATTTGAGCAATTCCTCCATGAAATGGCTGATACTGGTCATTCCCGTTACCCCATTATCGGCGACTCTTTAGACGATATTCGCGGTATTGCTTACTTTAAAGATATGGCACAGCCTTTAGCTGTAGGTAAGCTGACTTTAAAATCATCGATTCAACCTTGGATGCGTCCAGCCCGGTTTGTTCCCGAACACACTCCCTTAAGCGAACTTTTACCAATGATGCAGCAAGAAAAGCCCGCTATGGTGATGGTGGTGAATGAATTTGGCGGAATTGTCGGCTTAGTTACACTTCAAGATGTGATTGCGGAAATTATTGGCGATGCAGGTGTACTTGATAGTACTGAAGATTTACTCATCCAAATGTTAGATGAGCAAACATTTCTCGTGCAAGCACAAATCAACTTAGAAGACCTCAACGCCATTTTAAATTTGAATTTACCTCTGGCAAAAGAATATCAAACCCTGGGGGGTTTTCTGCTGTATCATCTGCAAAAACTACCCGCCAAAGGGGAAACATTCAGTTTTCAAAATCTGGAATTTACCGTAGTTTCCGTCATAGGCCCCCGGTTGCACCAAGTCCAACTACGACGGCTGAAGGAAGAGACAGAAAGTCAGTGAGTTGGGCATTGGGCATTGGGCATTGGGCATTGGGCATTGGGCATTGGGCATTGGGCATTGGGCATTGGGCATTGGGCATTGGGCATTGGGCATTGGGCATTGGGCATTGGGCATTGGGCAGAGACGCGATGAATCGCGTCTGTACAATTGTCCCCCTTCCCTGCTCCCTGCTACCACTAAGCGTAAGCCACAGGGTCACTTAAACCTAATTCCCCAAAGGCTGCTAGCCTGAGGCGGCAAGAATCACAGACACCACAGGCGACATCAGCACCAGCATAACAAGACCATGTGAGTTCCCAAGGTACGCCCAGTTGATTACCAAGCTGGATAATTTCGGTTTTTTTCAAATTAATTAAGGGCGCAACAATCGTAATCGCTTCTCCCTCCCTACCTTGCTTAGTTCCTAAGCGAAAAACTTCTTGCATCGCCTGGATATAGTCGGGGCGACAATCAGGATAACCAGAGTAATCTAAAGCATTAACACCAATATAGACACGTTCGGCAGTGATTGTTTCTGCATAAGCGAGGGCAAAACTTAAAAAGATTGTATTTCGGGCAGGAACATAAGTTACAGGAATATTTTGCGACATTTCCGTCAGGGAACGTTCCTGTGGTAAATCTATGTCATCATCTGTTAGGGCTGAACCGCCCCATTGACGTAAATCAAAGTTGACTATCTGATGTGTTGCTACCCCAGCTTTTTGTGCTACCAATAGGGCAGACTGTAACTCTCGCTGATGTCGCTGGCGATAATCAAAAGAAAGGGCGTGGCACTCATAGCCATCAGCTTTGGCTTGATACAGAATTGTGGAAGAGTCTAATCCTCCAGACAACAGAATTACAGCTTTCATCGGGGTTAATAATTTGGGCTTTTTAATCGCGAAATCTGACTGCGGTTGCCTTTGCACTTTTGTGAGCGATCGCATTTTCAATTACGACCTCAACCGTCAAAGGACATTCTCTCAACTAAAGTCTCTAAAAATATCACTGCCTAATCTGTCAGTGTTACAGATAATTATGTAAAAATTATTAAATTACTCATTAGTCTTCACTATTGTTCAATGACTGCAATTTTTTTCCGACCTAAGTTAAGTAGGAAATTTTGATTTTTATGTAATTTTACTCACAAAAAAGGATGACTTTTGATTATCTCAACCAAATAGTGATTGAAATAATCAATTACCTAATTCCTATTGAGTAATTGAGTTTTAAGTATTACTGAGATTGTAAAGTTAATAAAAAGACATTTTATATTTTGTGTAAAGTGTAAAAAATTAATCAACAATCAACTCAAATTCCAAAAGATACTCAGATTGCGGGAACCCATAACAAACTTTGAAATTCTTCATAAACAGAACCTCTATGTTACCATCTGGATGGTTTTAGACGGATCGTAACAGGCAGTTAAGTATAAAGGCCAACGACCGTAGCGTCTCTAAATTTGGTGGTTGAGGAGAGAATCATAGTGCAAAATAGCATGTCAGTGGCAGAACCAAATCCATATACACAGCGCAACCAACCACGACCAATTCGCATAGGCGTAATTGGAGTGGGTAACATGGGGCAACATCATACCCGAGTCCTGAGTTCAATGAAAGATGTTGAACTGGTGGGTGTTTCCGATATTAACGTCGAACGAGGATTAGAAACTGCTAGCAAATACAAAGTCAAATTTTTTGAAGATTACTGTGACTTACTACCTCATGTAGAAGCAGTTTGCATTGCCGTTCCTACACGCTTGCATTACGCTGTGGGTATTAACTGTTTGTTAGCCGGAATTCACGTTTTAATTGAAAAACCAATTGCTGCTAGTATTTCGGAAGCAGAATCCCTCGTGAATGCTGCTGCTGAATCTCAGTGTATTCTCCAAGTAGGTCACATTGAACGCTTCAATCCCGCATTTCGCGAACTGAGTAAAGTACTGAAAACCGAGGATTTATTGGCGATAGAAGCCCATCGTATGAGTCCTTATTCAGATCGGGCAAATGATGTATCTGTGGTGCTGGATTTAATGATCCATGACATTGACTTACTTCTGGAATTAGCAGCCTCTCCAGTCGTCAAGTTAACCGCTAGTGGCACCCGTGCATTAGACTCTGGTTATCTAGATTACGTGACTGCCACCTTAGGATTCGCTAATGGTATTGTAGCAACTTTAACTGCAAGCAAAGTCACTCATCGGAAAATCCGGCGGATAGTTGCCCATTGCAAAAATTCCTTTACGGAAGCGGATTTCCTCAAGAATGAAATTTTGATTCACCGCCAAACAAATCACAATTCTCTCAACGATCCAAGACAAGTACTTTATCGCCAGGATGGTGTGATTGAGAAAGTTTATACGACTAATGTTCAACCTCTCAGTGCAGAGCTAGAACATTTTGTCAACTGCGTACATGGTGGAAATCAACCTTCCGTTGGCGGGGAACAAGCCTTAAAAGCTTTAAGACTAGCCAGTTTAATTGAGCAAATGGCTCTAGAAGATAAAGTTTGGAATCCATTAGATTGGCAATCAGAACCAAGAGTACAATCACTAACTCCAACAGTCTAGAAAAGTTGGAGGAAGATGAAATCAAAAGGCAAAAGTCAAATGTTAAAAGCATTTTTGATTTTTGCCTTTTCTTGTGAGCTAAATCTTTGATTTTAATTTTTTATGTGTAATTCGCAGATTTTCTCAACTTAATTTATTGAGCTTATCTGCGGTACAGATAAGGAAATTTTGTAACTAAATACAGTAATTGTAGGAATTAAATCATGCTGGAATGGATAACTAATACAATCAACTCTCTAGGATATTGGGGGATTGCTCTGTTGATGTTTTTAGAGAATCTTTTTCCGCCGATTCCTTCAGAGTTAATTATGCCATTGGCAGGATTTACCGCCAGTCCCCATCAGCCAGGAGGCGCAAAGCTGAGTATTATTGGCGTGTTTCTCGCCGGACTTTTAGGTTCGGTATTAGGTGCATTAATTTGGTACTACCCAGGACAGTTTTTAGGCGAAAACCGCTTGAAAAAATTAGCCGATAAATATGGTAAATGGATTGCCATATCGAGTGACGATATTACCAAAGCAAACCAATGGTTTAATAAAAAAGGTAGTAAGGCTGTATTACTTGGTCGGTTAGTGCCAGGAATCAGGACTTTAATCTCTGTGCCGGCTGGTCTGAGCAATATGCCTTTAGTGCCTTTTTTATTTTACACAACTATGGGTAGCGCAGCTTGGGTAGGTTTGCTAACATACTCAGGATATCTGTTGGGTAGTCAGTATGAACTGGTGGACAAGTACCTTGCGCCTGTATCAAAAATTGTGCTTGGGAGCTTGATTGTGGGATTTTTTATTTGGGTATTCAAACGCAAGCGTAAAATCACTAGAAAATGAAATAGAAAGGTTTTTGGCATCAAAATAGGTGTTAAATATACTTGATATTGGCCTAAACTATCCCCAATAATGCTAGATTCGCGATCGCCTGACTTAATTTTTTGCGTATTTCTAGCTACACTTGACGCAGCCAGGAATTTTTGATAATTCCCATTTTTGTAAGATTGAGCAGGATTTAGTTTTTACAGTTAAGTTAGGACTAGGAGCTTTATGACAGACCAACCTTCCGCCGCTACCCCAATAAATGCCGCCGCTATACCTATGAATCGGGTGTCTGCGTCTACCCCCATTAACGCGACTACGACACCCAAGCCAAGCACCTTTTCTGGTAAGGCAATTCTCAGTGTGGATTTAGGCAGAACTTCTACCAAGACTTGCGTTACTCGCGAACCCAATAATGTGGTGTTCGTACCAGCAAACGTCAAGCAAATGTCCATCGAACAAGTACGTGGCGGTGTGTTTGAAGCCCGCGCGACAGATCCGTTAATGGATTTGTGGCTAGAGTATCAAGGTAATGGCTATGCAGTCGGTCAACTAGCCGCAGACTTTGGGGCTAATTTGGGAGTAGGTCAATCCAAGGTAGAGGATGCACTCGTAAAAGTATTAGCCAGTGCGGGCTACTTTAAACTCAAAGACGAGATTTCCGTCGTTCTAGGTTTACCTTTCCTATCTCTAGAACAATTTGAAAAAGAAAAAGCACAGTTGACCAGCTTGGTAAGCGGCCCCCATGTGTTAAACTTCCGTGGCGAAACCATCAACCTCAACATTAGTAAAGTTTGGGTAATGCCAGAAGGCTACGGTAGCCTGCTGTGGACAGAAGCTCAACCACAAAAAGGTGCTACTCTCCCGGATTTTACGAAAATTTCCGTGGGTATCGTCGATATTGGCCATCAAACCATCGATTTGTTGATGGTGGATAACTTCCGCTTCGCTCGAGGCGCTTCTAAGAGTGAAGATTTCGGGATGAATAAGTTTTATGAACTTGTCGCTGCTGAAATTGAAGGCGCTGATAGTCAATCTTTGGCATTGATTTCGGCTGTAAATAAACCCAAAGGCGAAAGATTCTACCGTCCCAAAGGTGCCAGCAAGCCAACAAATCTTGATGATTTTCTCCCCAATCTCACAGAGATGTTTTCTCGAGAAATTTGCAGTCGCGTTCTCGCCTGGTTACCAGAACGGGTAACTGATGTGATCATCACCGGTGGTGGCGGTCAATTTTTCTGGGAAGATGTACAACGGCTATTGAAGGAGGCTAGAATTAACGCTTATTTAGCTGCACCTTCCCGACAAGCTAATGCCTTGGGGCAGTATATTTATGGAGAGGCGCAATTATCTGCTGTTCGCTCTTCTAGGGCTTAAAACTGATGTTCCAATGGTCAAAAAAAGTAGTTAAATCGGTCACGTTCAATCCAGGGGTTGCTGATGAAAGCTTGTTGGCTCTTGTAGAAAGCTATTTAGAGAAACAAGTCGATAAAACTTTCAGCGACCTCTGTAAAGAAGCTTTATGGCAATCTTTATGTGTCCCGGAATCAGTCAAACCTGGTGCGCACACAATATCGACAACGGCGGTTGAACAAGAAATCGGTAGACTGCAACATCAACTGGCTGACCTTGAGGAACGCTTTTTTGCCAAAGAATCTCATCGTTTAGAATCAATGGAAAGCCAAATTCTGCAACTTACTCAGCAAGTTGCCCATTTGGCTATCATGGTCGCTGAACGACCAGTGATTCAGTATGCAGCTTCAGGAACACCAGTAGGGGAGGTAGTCCATAATACCTATGTTCCGCCTCCACCTCCTCCTCAAGAGGTTGACCCGGTGATCAGCAGACTTAGCCAGTTTCTTGATGATTTTTAAAGACTATCGGGGTGTTGAGCAGTTTCCTGCTCCTATATAAAATCCTTAATAGTGTTCGCTATTAAGGATTATTAATATTTTTATTCGCGGAAATTTCACAGCTAGTTACTAGAAATTATACGTATTAGTACTATATTTTTTTAATAAAGCTTACAGTCTAAATGATAGAATCCTCAGTAAAAATTAGGATAACTCCATGCCAGTTGTAGCAAACTCCATCAAATTTGGTACAGACGGCTGGCGAGGTGTGATTGGTGAAGAATTCACCTTTGAACGCCTAGCCTTGGTTGCACCAGTTGCCGCGAAAGTATTATATGATACTTATTTTTCAATTGTCGGGACTAAGAAAATAGTTGTCGGCTACGATCGCCGATTTATGGCAGAAGATTTTGCCCGTGCTGTCGCTGATGCTGTTACTGCTATCGGATTTGATGTGCTACTCAGCGATAGTTATGCGCCCACTCCGGCTTTTAGCTGGGCGGCGAAACAACTTAATGCTTTGGGTGCTTTGGTAATTACTGCCAGTCATAATCCTGGTGCATATTTAGGATTAAAAGTCAAGGGATATTTTGGGGGTTCGGTATCGCCAGAATTTACCAAAGAAATAGAAACACTTTTACCGCAAGGAGTACCTACAGCAGCTACACCTGGTAAAGTGGAGAAATTTGACCCTTGGCCCAGCTATACGGCAGGTTTAGAAGGTAAAGTTGATATTAGCAAAATTCGCACAGCGATCGCTGATGGGAGATTAACTGTATTTGCCGATGTCATGCATGGAGCTGCGGCTACTGGATTAGCTAGATTATTGGGCGATCGCGTCCAGGAAATCAACAGCGATCGCGATCCTTTATTTGGTGGTGGTGCGCCAGAACCCTTACCAAAATACCTCTCCCAGCTATTTACAGTCATCAAAAATCACCGCGCCAGCAATCCAAATAACTTAGCTGTAGGTTTAGTATTTGATGGTGACTGCGATCGCATCGCCGCCGTTGATGGCGATGCTAACTTTTTAAGTTCTCAAGTCTTAATTCCGATATTAATTGACCATTTAACCTTACGGCGTAGTTTTACAGGTGAAATCGTCAAAACAGTCAGTGGTTCTGACTTAATTCCCCTAGTAGCTGCATTACATAAACTCTCTGTCTTTGAGACACCTGTTGGCTATAAATATATTGCTGACAGAATGTTAGCTGCAGAAGTTTTGTTAGGTGGTGAAGAATCGGGAGGAATTGGCTATGGTAGCCATATTCCTGAAAGAGATGCACTGCTATCAGCTTTATATGTGCTAGAAGCCATAGTTGAATCAGGACAAGATTTAGGGGAATATTACCGACAGTTACAACAGCAAACAGGCTTTGATTCCGCCTACGATCGCATTGATTTACCCCTAGCGAGTATGGAAGTGCGATCGCGGCTTTTGCAACAACTGCAAACCCAACCATTAACAGAAATAGCCGGACAAGCTGTAACTGACTGTCAAACCATCGACGGCTATAAATTCCGCCTAGCTGATAATAGCTGGTTAATGATTCGCTTTAGCGGAACCGAACCAGTTTTACGCCTGTACTGCGAAGCCGCTACAATCGATCGCGTACATGAAACTCTTGCTTGGGCGAAACACTGGGCGACGTAAAATTAGTCAATAGTCAAAAGTCCACAGTCAAAAATTCCTAACCATATTGACTATTGACCATTGACCATTGACTATTGACATTGACCAATGTACAGACGCGATTAATCGCATTTCTGACCAATGACTAAACAACTTATAGTAGCCACAGGTAACCCCGGTAAGTTAAAAGAAATGCAAGCTTATCTGGCTGATTCTGGCTGGGAATTATCCCTGAAACCGGAAGAATTAGAAATTGAAGAGACAGGGGAGACTTTCGCCGCTAATGCTTGTCTGAAAGCTTCCCAAACCGCCAAAGCTACGGGACAATGGGCTATAGCTGATGATTCTGGCTTACAAGTAGATGCTTTAGATGGCGCACCAGGGGTTTATTCTGCACGTTACGCAAGAAACGACGCCGAACGTATTGCTAGAGTATTAAGCGAATTAGGCGCGGAGATTAACCGACAAGCGCAATTTGTTTGCGTAATTGCGATCGCCAGTCCTGATGGTGAAATAGTCCTGCAATCTGAAGGTATTTGTCGCGGTGTCATCCTTCATGCGCCTCGCGGTACTCGTGGTTTTGGCTACGATCCGATTTTTTATGTGCCAGATAAACAATTAACCTTTGCGCAGATGACACCACAATTAAAGCGATCGCTTAGTCATCGTGGTAAAGCTTTTACAGCGTTACTTCCGCAATTAGCAAAGCTGAGTCCTGAGTCATAAGTTGGGAGTTTGGAGTAAATTTTGCGTTAATTTAGTGTGAAAAGATGATATTTCACCATTTTTTCAAAACTCTCTTAATATAGAGGTATTAAGCATCTTCTAAAAACCCAAAACTTTACTCTATTAACTCTTTTTTAACCACTCAGTACTCAAAACTCAGCCATCAGATTTTAAACTGCTTCTGTATTCTTTTCTCCCGTCCGAATCCGAACAACTTGTTCCACAGGCGAAATGAAGATTTTACCATCACCAATTTCACCAGTGCGGGCAGCAGCAATAATTTTGTCTACCACCATATCAACTTGGTTGTCTTCCACAACGATTTCTACTTTCAGTTTTTGCAGAAACTCGACGGTGTACTCAGAACCGCGATAGCGTTCGGTTTGACCTTTTTGTCTCCCAAATCCGCGAACTTCGGAAACAGTCATCCCAACAATACCGGCATTTACCAAGGCAATTTTGACTTCATCCAGCTTAAATGGACGGATAATTGCTTCTACTTTTTTCATTAAATTGGACTCCTTGTTTCTACTAGCTTTGTTTATCTATCTAACCAGATTCTTTGTCTGAGACTTTAACTAGTAGAACTATTTTAAAAATATATGTAATAATTTACGACTTTAAATGACAGATGGGAACAGTTCTTAAATTAACTATGGCAATGTATTTGTTATTAAACTATTTTTTGTGATTATGATATCAAAAAAACAAGCATATTTTTGCATGAAAATATGTATTTTTTGTTAACAAAAAATAGGTAAATGTCCTGAAATATTAATTTATACCAATTCAAAATTCAAAATTCAAAATTCAAAATTAAGAAACCAAACACAACAAGGGTTTGGGGCTGTGCATCTGTCGCAATCATTTTTCAAATTGGTATTATAATTGTGAGGGCGAAATTTTTCAACAAGTATCAAGTTACAACTGCAATACAGACAGATGTAACTAACGGCTCTGGTGTTCAAATAAAGGTCGCACAACCAAATACCCAGCACTAAAAGCTGCCAGCATAATTAATAAAATACTAATAACTAACCACCAACCGCTAATTTCCTTAGTTTTTGACTCATTAGCAGCATAATACCTAACTTCCTGCTCTTCTATAAAAACTGGTTGCGGTGTTGGCGGGATCATTTCCATCACAGGCGCAGAGACGGAAGCAGCTGGAATTTTACTACTTGGGGTTTCCGATACAGGTGGACGAGGACGCGCAACTTGCTGCTGGGGACGTGCTTTTGTGGCTGCTTTTGGCGGTGCTGTCTTTTTCCCTTGGGTATTATTAGCAGGTGCTGGACTATTAGCTTGGTTATTAGCTATATTTGGCTGTTGTCCGGGAACATCCACCAATTTTTGTAACCGCAGACAAGATTGAATCAATTTAGTCATTTCCTGACGTAGTAGTTGATTTTCTTGTGTTAATTGCTGGTTTTTAGTAGATAGGCTTTTTAATTGTGCTTGTGCTGTTTGTAACTCATCTGCTAATTCCCGATATACAGACAGGGGTACTGAGGGGGGATAAGTGGGTGTATTTTGTGTATTTGGATTGCTGTAAATAGAATTTGTTGCTTGCATAGGTTACTTAGCATGAAAAATTAGAGTAGGTTATGGTTCTAGAGATACTATCAGAGATAGTCAACACTGAAACTATGCCCAAGAATAATAGAAAAATGATAACAGGGCAAAGATTTTTGCAGGAGATGATGAAATAATTACATACTAAGTACCTTAAAGCCCTATTGGCTTGAAGTACAGCAGATAACATACTAATTGTTATTTTGCAGTAAAGGGAAAAAATGTCCTACAGGGCCTTGTCCTTGACCAATATCAAGAGAGTAAGTGAGGGCAGTTGTAACATAGTTCTTTGCCTGTTGTACTGCTGTGAATATATCGTAGTTTTTAGCTAGGTTAGCCGCGATCGCAGCTGATAAAGTACAACCAGTACCATGAGTATTTTTTGTATCTATCAACTGAGTTGACAAGGTTGATAATTGTTCGCCATCAAACCAGATATCAACACCATGTGCTTTTCCCTCCATTCCACCACCCTTTACCAAAACCGCTTTCGCGCCTAATTTCTGGTGAATAATTTGCGCTGCTGCTTGCATATCATCCAGGCTATCAATAGTTAACCCACTCATAATTTGCGCTTCATAACGGTTTGGCGTCACAATAGCCGCCTGGGGGATTAAAGCATGGCAAAGAGTATATACTGCATCATCATCAATTAATTGTGCCCCAGTACGTGACACCATTACTGGATCTACTACCAAATTCTGAATTTGCAAAGCCTCTACCTGCTGCGCCACAGCTAAAATAATTTCCTGATTGAGTAACATTCCTGTTTTCGCAGCTTGCACACCAATATCTTCAACCACAGCTTGTATTTGCGCCACTACAGCCTCAGTAGCGATCGCATCAACTCGCCTGACACCCAAAGTATTTTGTGCCGTAATGCAGGTTATAGCACTAGTACCGTGAACGCAGTGAAACGCAAAAGTACGTAAATCAGTTTGAATTCCCGCACCACCGCCACTATCAGAGCCAGCAATCGTTAAGGCAACAGGTATCCTAGATTTTGTCACAGCATTCATCAGATTAATTTTTTACCTGCATTGATTGTAAATAATTACCACAATCAAAACCAAATTCTAGATTTTGACCGTAGATTTTCCAGTGTTAATAGTTAATCCTGTTAATTCCTTAGCCAACCCAATCAAACAACAAATTTTAACAAAAGCTTGTGTAGTCTTGCGGATTTTTGGGCATTCTAACTAAAGTTACTTCTAAAAATCAGTTCGGCTGGGCGCAAAAAGTATTGTGAAGACAAATATATAAATATACAGTGAAAAAACATAAAGCAGTATGTCTACTGAAGCTATATACGAAGAGCTAACAACTTTACGCCAACGCACTGAGCAGTTAGAGAAAGCTTTCTCCTCAGCAACTCGTGCTGTTAAACAGCAATATCGATTGTGGATAGATTCTCAACGTGCAGGGGAAACTGTAACAGAACTGCGGCATAGATTGTCATTTATGATACAGCGTCATCCATTAGGAGTAATTTCTTGGAATTTGGCTTTTGAGGTGACAGACTGGAATCCAGCAGCAGAGAAAATATTTGGCTATAGCGAGCGGGAAGTACTAGGACGCCATGCAGCAGATATTATAGTAGCTGAAGGTGATAAACAGGAAATAAATGCCGCTTTTACCCAATTTACTCAGCAAAAACAGGTAATACCTAATACTAGCCAGAATTGTACTAAAGATGGCAAAAAAATCACTTGTAAGTGGTATCACACACCTCTAACTGATTTACATGGCAAGCTCATAGGTTTATTATCAATCGTTGAAAATATCACTGTAGCGCCTGTCACAGAAGTTACCAAAATAGCTTCTGAGAATGACGATCAACAATTAATTGCCAATCTACCTGCTATGGTTTACCAGTTTCAACTAGAACCAGATAATAGCGCTTCTTTCGTGAAAATCTTATCTGGTTCTCAAGAAATTTACGGTATCAAACCAGAAGTAGGACAACAAAATTGTAAATTATTCACAGAAGCAGTTCATCCCTGCGATCGCCAATCTTTTTTAGAGTCTATCGCTATTTCTGCCCAAACATTACAAACTTGGCATTGGGAAGGAAGGATTTTATCTAGTTGCGGTCAGTGGAAGTGGGTACAAGGTCTTTCCCAACCAGAGGTACAATCAACAGGGAAAATTCTTTGGGATGGGTTATTGATTGATATCACTAATCGCAAAACAGCATTCACAGAAGCACCAACAACTATTTTCCCCGCACAAAGTGAAGCCATGTTTCGCAGCTTAGTGGAAAATTTAGATGATATAATTTATACTTTATCTCTAGACGGTAAGTTTACTTATATTTCCCCTAGCTTCACTGAGATGTTTGGCTATGAAATCTCAGAATTTATCGATAAATCTTTTGCTTCGATAATCAATCCTGAAGATATCACCAGTTATGAAACAATTCTGCAAAAAATTCTCGAAATTGGTAAAAAGCAACCTGGAATAGAAGTGAGAGTTAAACGTGCAGATAGTAGTGATTGCTGGATTGTTTTTAACGCTTCACCGATAAAAAATGCTGCTAGTAAAGTAATAGGTTTTCAGGGTAATATGCGAGATATTACTGAGCAGAAACTTACCGAAGCAGATTTAGTGCGATCGCAAACTCAACTTAAACAGCAAACCTCTGAATTACAGCAAACTCTCCAAGAATGCCAACGCATTCAATCACAACTAATCCAGAGTGAAAAAATGTCTTCTATTGGTCAACTAGTAGCTGGAGTTGCCCACGAAATCAATAATCCCGTCAATTTTATTTACGGTAACTTAGCCCACGCAAACAACTATACTCACGACTTATTAAATTTTCTCAAGCTTTACCAAAAACACTACCCTAATCCTCCTGCAGAAATTACAGAAGAAGCCGAAGCCATCGACCTCGATTTTCTCTTACAAGACTTACCACATCTTTTATCTTCCATGAAAGTAGGTGCTGACCGTATCCGTAAAATTGTCGCTTCTTTACGTACCTTCTCCCGTTTTGATGAAGCCGATTTAAAATTTGCGGATATTCATGAAGGTATAGATAGCACCTTAACCATCCTAGATTACCGTTTAAAAGCCAAACCCAACCGCCCCACCATTCAAGTAATCAAAGAATACGGCGATTTACCTTTAATTCAGTGCTACGCCGGACAACTAAACCAAGTATTTATGAACATCTTAGCTAATGCTATCGATGCTCTCGAAGAAAGTTATGAGTTACAAAAGTTAGCTTGTGATTGTCTTACCATCCGCATTTGTACTGAAAAAATCAACGCTCAAAATATCACTATCCGAATTGCTGACAACGGCCCTGGTATAACAGAACAAGTTATAAATCGCTTATTTGACCCCTTCTATACAACCAAGCCTGTAGGTAAAGGTACAGGTATGGGTCTATCCATTAGTTACCAAATTATCACCGAGCGTCACAACGGCTCAATCAAATGCATCTCATCACCCGGACAAGGTGCTGAATTCGTCATTGAAATTCCGATTGAACAGTCAATAGTCAATGGTCAATAGTCAATAGTCAATGGTCAATGGTCAATGGTCAAAAATATAGTCTTTTTATCCTCCTTGTCTTCCTTGTCCTCCTTGTCCCCCTTGTCCCCCCCAATGCCCAATTTACAATACTCCCTGTAAAAACTTGCCCCATTCCGCAGCTAAAGGAATTTCTGTAAACGGAACGCGCACTGATTGAGGTTTTTCTGCAAAAAGAAATTCCAACTCAATCTGACGACCTTTTTCAGGTGGATTGTCTATCTCTACTATTTTGTCATCCACTAAAAGTTGGATTTTTTGCACATCAACTAAAGAAAAAGTTTCCAGTTTAATCGGCCCTTTCGGCGTGGGTTTTCCCCAAGTTATATCCTGACCCTTTTGACCCAATACCGCATAAATATCATATTTAGCTCGTTCAAATTGCTCTGCCCAAGAGCGGTAAGCCTCAACTTTTTGATACTCTTTTGAACCTTGCCAAGCCAACCAGAAAAACATGAATAATAAGGGTAACCACAAAAGACCGCGTTCCATTGTTGAAAAATCCTGAGTACAAATTTTAACTTACGTGCAAAATACACCAATCCGAGCCAGAGATAAGTTATGTTAGTGAGCAACTGGCAAAAAGCGGTGATGAGTTTATATGAGAAGGCTTATATTATTTTGCTTGTTTGTCATTGGGTTGGTAGCTGCTGTATTTGGGTTCCTCAATTTTCAGGGACTAGCAGCTAAAGGCGAGTTTGAGACGATTTTGCTAGATTTTCGCGAAGATATACCTAAAGAGGTAGTAGAGAAAGATCTGCAAGCGATCGCTCAACAATACCAGGTTACACCCCAATTGGATAATAAATTTTCAGCAAAAGATAATGTGTATATTATCAAAGGCGATCGCCAACGGCTGAAAGAACTGCAAAAATCTCAATTCAAATCGGCTACAGAGTTTATCGAGCCAAATTATATTTACAAAAAGATTCCCCAACCGGGTGAAGCTGCTTTCTTGGGCGAATTTTTAAAACCCAACGAAGACGAAGATGATGTTAGTCCTTCCTTAACTGGCCCTAACGATCAGTATTACAGCAAGCAGTGGAACTTGCACCAAATTGGCATTGAAGCCGCTTGGAATCAAACTAAAGGTAGTGGCGTGACAGTCGCCGTCATCGATACGGGAATTACTCGCGTCCGCGATTTATACGAAACGAAATTTGTTAAAGGTTACGATTTCGTCAACGATAGAGAAGACGCCAAAGACGATAACGGACATGGTACCCATGTAGCAGGTACCATTGCTCAAGCCACTAACAATAAATATGGTGTAGCTGGTATTGCCTACGAAGCCAATCTCATGCCTTTAAAGGTACTGAATGATTATGGTGGCGGTACAGTAGCCGATATTGCCGAAGCAATTAAATTTGCTGCTGATAAAGGCGCAGATGTGATTAACATGAGCTTAGGTGGTGGTGGTGAAAGCCAGTTAATGAAACAAGCCATTGACTACGCCCACAACAAAGGTGTTGTCATTATCGCCGCAGCTGGTAACGAAAATGCCAATGGAGCCAGCTATCCCGCCCGTTATCCCCATGTAATCGGCGTTTCTGCATATGGCCCCGATGGTGAAAAAGCCCCTTATTCTAACTTTGGTGCAGGAGTAGATATCTCCGCCCCTGGTGGTAGTGAAGCTGGGAAGATTCTCCAAGAGACAATCAACGAAAATGGCGAAGGCGTGTTTCTTGGCTTCCAAGGAACAAGTATGGCATCTCCCCACGTGGCTGGCGTAGCTGCACTCATCAAAGCCAAAGGCGTTCAGAATCCCGATGAGGTTTTACAAATCCTCAAACAGTCATCGCGAGTTATCCAAGACGACAGTTTAAATTATTACGGCGCTGGACAACTCAACGCTGATGCTGCAGTTAAACTCGCCACTGAAGGTCAAATTAGTTTCTCCGATTTCTTCCGTTGGTTGCGGGATAACGGCTATCTTAACCCCGGCTTTTGGATTGATGGCGGTGCTGTTGCACTCCTACCCAAGATTTTGATGGTACTAGGTTCCTATCTATTAGCTTGGTTCTTACGAGTTTACTTTCCCTTCTCTTGGAGTTGGTCATTATCCAGTGGTTTAATTTTTGGCAGTTCGGGATTATTCTTCCTCAAAGGATTTTATATCTTCGACCTACCTCAATGGCCGTTCCGCCTGTTAGGCAGTTCGATTCCTGAATTAGGTAACGCTATTCAAGGAACCGATGCTTTAAATCCCCTATTTGCTAGCGTTTTAATTCCCTTTGTGCTTATCGCCTTATTGTTGGGACATCCTAGCGGTAAATGGTTTGCAATTGGTTCAACTTTAGGTGTCGCTGCATGTTTAACCATCAGTGCAGTTTACGACCCTACAGTTTGGGGATTAGGTGATAGTTACTTAGCAAAAATATTTCTGATTGCTAATGCCCTACTCTGTTACGGATTAGCGCAGTTATCGTTGAAAAATGAAAAGCAAGTAGCTTAACTTAAGAGGGAATACAGGGAGCGTAATTCAAAATATTACTCTCCCTCATATTTTATCCTCTCAACATTCAGCAATTTTATGAGTACTACAGTTACAGGCACAATCGAACATCGTGACATTGGTACTGGTGCATGGGCGCTAGTTACCGATGATGGCGTTACCTATGAACTACCCAGAAGTACAGATAAACAGCTACTCAAATCAGGACAAACAGCCAAAGTCACAGGAAAAGTGCGTGACGATATTATGACAGCCGCCATGATTGGCCCTGTCCTAGAAGTAAAATCCTTTGAGGTAATTAATTAATTCTGACTAGCTGTGGAATTGAGTACTTCTTGTAAACGACTTCTAAATTCTCCTTTGGGATGACCTCCTTTCACCTCACCGATGATTTGAAACTCTCCTTCAGGAGAATCACAAACAATGTAAGTAGGCCATCCCATTTCTGATTTATCAGGATACTGAGTTAATAAAATTTTGCGATACTTGCGGTAAGTAGCTGTATCCTGCATCTTGACATCAATAAATTGCAAATTCAACTCCTCAGCCACTTTTTTGTCATAGAAAGACATTTTGTGGCAAATACCACATTCTTCTGAGGAAAATTTAATTACCGCTAAATTCATCTGACTTTGCGACTCTTGAAGATATAAGCAAGCAAATCTAGTATAAAACATTCAAGATTGGCATCTTAGCGCCACAGGTAAGACTTACCCCAGTAGTCCATTAACGTAAATCTCATAGCCAGAGTGTTAGTCTGCAAATCCTCACAAAACTAGCCGATAAAAGTTGCCAGAGCCGAAAAGTTGTGTAAAACTGGGAATGGGCTTACAAGCTTATAAATAATGGAACCTCCCCAAAAGCACAACGTCTTATTAGGTTGAAAGCTTATTCTTCCTAGAAGGCAAGCTAAAAACGGTTTGGTTCAGAGAGCAAAATTCTAAAGAAATAATTAAAAATTTTGCCCCATATATTACTGGAATATCTATTGCATCAGCCTTCTAGCAAATATAAGGTTAAAAATTTAGTCAATAACTGACATCAAGACCTAGCAAAAACAATGGTAAAATAGATTCACTTAACAGTTAACGCCAGGTAAGCGATCGCGAAACTGAAAAAAATCAGTATTTAGTTGGGCAGTGGCAAGAAGATAACAACACAATTGTTGTGTTAAGATATTGCCCTCACTACCTAAATAATCGGCAGCTAACCGCCAACTATCTCCTCAAAAAATCCCCAGTAGGTATAAGCCTACTAGGGGAGTTAGTTATCAGGGTGCATCTACCACTTCACTGTTCTTAGGTTCAAGGCCATCCTCCGGATAAATTTTGATTGAGGATATTCCTCTGGTTTCAAAAATAAAAAACCCTAGTAAGTATAAACCTACTAGGGGAGTTAGTTATCAGGGTGCATCTACCATCTACTTGTTCTCGAATAAATCTAGGCAATCCGGATAAAATTGTCACAAATGCAGTAACTAGAAAATGACCAGAAAAAACCCCCCAATGGTGGCAGCCAATGAGGGGAGTTAGTTATCAGGGTGCATCTACTAGTTTATGTATTCTTCACTGAGAGACTAAATCCGGACAAAATAGGCACATAAAATTAACTAGTGCAAAACCAAAATAAAACCCCTAATGAGTTTGAGCCAATTAGGGGAGTGGATTATCAGGGTGCATCTACCTCTTCACTATTCTCAGTGCAGCTACTACAATCCGGAATAAAATCAGAACGCAGGGTGTAAAACCAGTGAATCATGACAAAAACCCCCTAGTGAGTTTGAGTCAACTAGGGGAGTGGATTATCAGGGTGCATCTACCTCTTCACTATTCTCAGTGCAGCTACTACAATCCGGAATAAAATCAGAAAATAGTGGCGTGGCAAGGCTAAAATGTTGCAAAAAAATGTAGGTTGGGTTGACGTAAGGAAACCCAACACCAGCATCTATGTTGAGTTTCTGAAATTCATGTTGGGTTTCGCAAAGCCTCAACCCAACCTACATCTCATGCACTATTTTAGTTATGTCAGTCCAGGAGGGTGTAATGCCAGTAAATCATGACAAAAATCCCCTAGTGAGTTTGAGTCAACTAGGGGAGTGGATTATCAGGGTGCATCTACCTCTTAATTATTCCCAGTGCAGCTACTAAAATCCGGATAAAATTTTTACCTAATCAGGTGTGAAAATAGCAAATAATCATAAAAATCCCCTAGCGAGTTTGAGTCAACTAGGGGAGTGGATTATCAGGGTGCATCTACCTCTTAATTATTCCCAGTGCAACTACTAAAATCCGGAATAAAATTTTTATCAAGGTGCGATCGAGGTGTGTTCTACGAAACAATCAAAAAATCCCCTAATGGGTAGCAACCAGCTAGGGAATTTTACTCTGATGGTTACTCTGATGGTGCATCTGCCATTATTATTTTTCTCAAAAAAATAAGTAGCTCCGGACAAAATTGCCACAATCATGATGATTATGTTGTTTCAACGAGAAAAAAATCCCCTAGAAGGTTTGAGCCAGCTAGGGGAGTTAGTTATCAGGGTGCATCTACCATTTCATTGTTCTCAAAAAAAATAAGTAGCTCCGGATGAAATTGTCACAATCATCATGATTATGTTGTATCAACCAAAAAAAAATCCCCTAGAGGGTTTGAGCCGACTAGGGGGAGTTAGTTATCAGGGTGCATCTACCATTTCATTGTTCTCTAAGTAACTGGCATCATCAGGATAAATTTTTTATCTATTCAGCTAATCACGAAAAATTTCACAACCAAACATCAAAATCTCGCTTAAGAGTCAACAGTCAACAGTCAACAGTCAACAGTCAACAGTCAACCGTCAACCGTCAACCGTCAACACTACTTTCAAGTTAGTTGACAAACATAAAAAACCCCCAGAAGGCGTTAGCCAACTAGGGGAGTTAGTTATCAGGGTGCATCTACCATTTCATTGTTCCCAGATAAACCACCACGATCCGGATAAATTGACTAAAATGTTTATTTTAGTTAGATGTCCAAAAAAATCATGGATGCTAGCGAGAAAAGATGACAGATGAGGAGTTCTAGACTAAACATTTGTTAAAAATACCTATATGAAATTTTGTTGCTATTCGTCAACATAAAAAAATCCCCAAGTCAGCATCAGCCAACTAGGGGAGTCGAAGATCAAGGTGCATCTACCAATAAAGTGTTCTATTGTGATGCCAGCTAATCCGGATAAAGTTATAAAAGCCAAAAACGTAAAATCACGAAGATTGAGAAACATCTCAGTGGCAAGATGCATCTAAGGTATCAGAAAGAGCGAAAAATCGACTTGAAACTTTCGCGTTTCAAACCTGATTTAGGAGGCTAATAGGAGAAGTTGTGACCCAGGAATTTCAAATTTCCGTAACCCCAGTAGGGCAAAATGACTACTTGGTACGCACGGAACAAGTTGCGCCTGGGGTGCCATTGGCAGAAGAACTGGTGACTTGGCCTGTAGCTGATTGGTTAGCAGCTGCTGGACATCTAATGAATGACCCTTTGATGTCAGTTTTACAGGGGGATGCGTTTGCAAGAAACTCTGTTAACCTGGTGGCTTTGGGTCAACAACTGTATAATGCACTGTTTCAAGGCACTCTCAGGGATAGTTGGATTACGGCACAAGGTATAGCCCAAAACCAGCAACAGGTATTGCGTTTACGTTTAGGGCTGAAAGACACGAGGTTAGCGCGTCTACCTTGGGAAGTAATGCACGCAGGGGATCGGCCTCTAGCTACCGGGCCTTACGTTACTTTTTCTCGCTATCAAACTGGCATTTTGCCAGCTTCTCGCCTGCAATCGCACAACATACCACAACCACTAGAAGCCTCTGGGATCAAAGTTTTGATGGTAATTGCTTCGCCTACAGATCAGAATCGTCTGGAGTTGCTGAAACATGAAGCCATCAAACTCCAAATGGAACTGAATCGACATGTCCCGCGAGTTGGGGAAAGTGGCAATTATATTCCTGATATAGAACTGACGGTGTTAGATCAACCAGGGCGGGAAGAATTAACTCAAGCTCTGGAACAAGGAAGATATCATGTACTGCACTACTCTGGCCATAGTAATTTAGGTGCCAGTGGTGGTGAAATTTATTTGGTTAGTAATAGAACTGGTTTAACAGAAACTTTAACTGGGGACGATTTGGCAGGCTTGCTTGTCAATAATAATATTCAAATGGCTGTGTTTAACTCCTGTTTAGGAGCATACAGTGCTAACGCCGATCGCACTGAAGAAACAGGAGAACGTAACCTCACAGAAAGTTTGGTGAAACGCGGGCTGAGAAGCGTCTTAGCTATGTCAGAGCGGATTCCTGATGAAGTAGCGCTGACTTTGACTCAATTGTTTTACCGCAATTTGAATCAGGGATACTCTGTAGATTTGTGTCTGAGTCGAGTGCGTCAGGGATTAATTTCTGCCTATGGTTCTCACCAGATGTACTGGGCTTTACCAATTCTCTATCAACAACCGGAATTTGACGGTTTTCTGAGTCCAGAAATTCCCGATAGTGGGGAATTAGGAAATGAGTATAATCCGCCTTTAAGACCAAATGCAACGGCGATGTACTCTGCTGTAGATGAACCTGATATGCCTTTACCAATAGAGGAGATGATCCCTAATAGTTTGGCGCGGGAATCTTCAGGGCTGGATTGGCTGGGAGAAGAGACTTGGGGCGATTTGGTTGATGAAATTGAATATGACGATCCATCCTATGCAGAAGATTCGGCTTTAGTTTCCGATTTGTTTCGCCAACTAGATCGTCAAAATGTCTTATCTGACGATTCGCCAATGACGGCAGAACTGGTACAACATTTAAATGATAGCGGTGCGCGATCGCGATCGGTTCCCCAAGATGTCAATGAATCAGACCAAGAAATTAGTTTTTGGGAAGAAGAGCCGATCGCATCCGATGAAACTACTGCAAATACCTCAAATTATGCCAAAAATTGGCAGAATGCTGCTGTTGGAAGTTCAAGCAATAATGCGCGTAAAAACCGCAAAAAGTCGCAATTTTTGCCAATTTTCGGGATGGTGGGAGCAGGAGCGATCGCAATTGTTGCTGGTGTTTTTTGGTGGCAAAATCACCAATTATCGAAGTTACCGGACATTCCCCCCATTCCTACCCAGCCAATCACTACCGAAAATCATCCGCCTATCGATTTAAAGAATGCCCCTACGGGTATTGTTAGCGCTACTGCTACTGAAAAAATCAGCCAAGGTGATTTACAAAGCGGACTGGAGGCTGTGGAGGAATTACTTAACCGTGGGGTTATTCCAGCTGCACAAGCCGCTTTAAATCTTGTGCCAAAACAACAAGTTAATAATCCATCTGTGAATTTTCTCAAAGGACGATTAGCTTGGCAATCAGTTCAACTTCAAGATCCAAAATACAGCGTTGATGATGCTCGCCGTTTTTGGGAAAGTGCTGTGAAAGCCGATCCCGATTCTTTTTTATATAACAATGCTTTAGGGTTTGCTTACTACGCCGAAGACAATTTAAATCGAGCTAATGATTCTTGGTTTAAAGCTTTGAATTTAGCTTTGAAAAAACAGAATATTGCTAGTACTACATCAATAGCTATCAGCGCCGCCGCAACAGTACCTAAAGATGCTTTAACTTCCTATGCTGGCTTGGCTTTAGGACTTTATAAATCTTCATATAGACAAACATCTAATAAACAATCTCAATATCTCAATGAGGCTATTAAACTCCGCCAAATGGTGATTAAGGACGATCCGGTAAATTTCCAGGTAGATAAATTAAGTAATAATTGGTTGTGGACGCCAAAAGCAATTGACGATTGGCGATCGCTACTGCAAGAAAAAGGTCAGCAGCAGCTATAATTCGTAATTCGTAATTCGTAATTCGTAATTTAGCGCGATCGCACTTTTTTGTCTGGAGATGGCGATCGCTTCCATGCTAGGATGATTTTTTGGTGTATTTTCATACATTTTCTGCGATCCATCAGTTATCATACCCCCTACCTATCAGCACAATTAATTGGGGATCGCTTGCTGTATTGTTCACAATTTGTTACAAAAGTACAAAGAACTTCTAGAGACGCAAAAGCTCATGTTCGGCGGACTTACTGGTTTCACAGATCCTAAAAGCACAGATTGGGGTGAGCGGATGCTCAACACAGTCGCCAGCCAAACGATTCGCCACCTGTTTACCCAAAGCGAGTCAGTAGAAGTCTTTGTGCGCTGCTATCCCTCCAGCAAACTGTTGCAAGGCAGCATTGATAGTTTCAAGATGAGCGGACGTGGCTTAGTCATCCGTAGAGAATTTGCTGTAGAGGAGATGTCTTTTGAAACGGATGCAGTCGCTATTGATTTCGGCTCGGTTTTAAGTGGCAAATTAACTCTCAAACAACCTACTCAAGCGATCGCCCAAGTAGTATTATCAGAAACCGGGATTAATCAAGCTTTTAATGCTGAATTAGTGAAAAAACGGTTAGTAAACCTGTCTTTACCAGCTTTAACAGAGTTATCTGGCGGTAAACCAGTTTCTTTCCCAAAAATTCAAGTACAGCTATTGCCAGAAAATCGCCTCCGGATTTTAGCCAAGGCAGATTTAGATAATGGGGAACTTGTACCCTTAATTATGACTGTCAGTTTAGCTGTAGAACGGCGGCGACGGGTTTCTTTCAAAGATCCAAAACTAGAGCTAGACTCTGTTCCCGAAGCTCAAAAGGAAACTTCGCGCACTTTAAGCCTCGCATTGGTAGAAATTTTAGATAACATGGTTGATTTAGATCGCTTTGACCTTGATGGGGTGAAAATGCGACTTAATCGTTTAGAAACTGAAGGACAAAAATTAATTTTCAGTGGCTATGCTGAGATTGAGCGCATACCTAGTACTTCTTGAGTGCAAAATATAATCACCCCAGGAGGGGGAAGTCAAAAGTCAAAAGTCAAAAGTCAAAAGTCAAAAGTCAAAAGTCAAAAGTCAAAAGTCAAAAGTCAAAAGTCAAAAGTCAAAAGTCAAAAGTCAAAAATCAAAAGTCAAAAATCAAAAGTCAAAAGTCAAAAGTCAACAGTATTCAATTCCCCTCGGAACAAGTGAAACAAACACATTTTTATGGTTTACATAAAAGCAATGCTATTTAAAGTGTAGGTTTTTCAAACAATACTAAAGATAAAAAGAAATCCATCATAAAAATTGCTACCCAAGTAGTGACAACTGCTGTTGTTGCTGATTCTCCTACTTCCTTAGCTCCGCCTCTGGTAGTTAGACCCCAACTACAGCCATTAACAGCAACTATAGCGCCAAAAATAAACCCTTTAAGCAACACAATCCATAAATCTGATGGCTGTAAAAAACTTCTAACCGACTCTAAAAATGCGTCGGGACTAATTTGATAAAACTGCGATGCGACAAAAATTCCGCCCATGATGCCGGTGACTAAACCAAAAATTGTTAATAATGGAGTCATCAAACAGCAAGCAATGACTCGCGGAAGCACTAAATAATCAATGGGATCGGTTCTGAGCATGTGTAGTGCATCAATTTGGTCTGTGACTCGCATTGCACCTATCTCGGCTGCAAATGCTGAACCAACTTGACCAGCAATAATACTAGCAGACAATATAGGCCCTAATTCTCTGCAAAAAGCTAAAGCAAATGCACCGCCAACAGTGTGCAAAGCGCCATATTTCACTAATTCTCTAGCTGTTTGAATAGTAAAAATCATCCCAGCAAATCCACCGACTAAAAGCACGGGAGACAGTGAAGCCGGGCCAGCAGTCACCATGTGTTCGAGAATTTTCCGGTGATAAGTTTTTCCTTGGAGTAAACGCAGCAATACTTGACCCAAGAGAAACATTACAGAAAAACAGCGAGAAACTGAAAATTGCTGGGTATGTTTTCTATGTTGTACCTTTAATACCATCTATTTATCCCTCAAAATGATTGTTCAAAGTTTGTGATTAGGGCAAATTTACCTAATATAGACAATTAAGGGAAATATATTGAATCTATACATTTAAAGCAATCAATTATCAAAATCAGCTACAAATTACTGAGAACGTTAAAAGGATAACCCATTCTAGTTGCTTATGAACATTTTGGATATATGGCAATCTAGCTGGAAAATGGGGGCTAGGGGCTAGAGGCTAGGGGCTAGAAAAGAGAGATTTTCATGTTTGGTTGTGGGTTTTTCCGATGAGGGGCTGTCTTGAAAATAGCGTTGACTGTTGACTGTTGACTGTTGATTGTTGACTCTTAAGAGAGAGTTTTATGTTTGTGATGAGATTTTCTCGCGATCGGCTGATTTATTTGCGTTGTGAGGGAATAAGGAACAGAAAAGAAGGAAAATTCTGTATTCAGTTTTTTGCAAAAATTGCATAGGCGTCTGCGAGAAATTTGTATAGATTCTATGTTGACAATAGAAACTAAAAAAAATGAGAGGCTGGGATAGGTTGCATCTCACTTACGCAAATAGACGGAAATAGAATAGAAATAAACACGCTCAAACATGAACCAGGTAGATTACCTCAGAATTAGCTTAATCGATCGCTGCAATTTCCGGTGTCAGTACTGTATGCCGGAAGGTGCAGAAATAGACTATATTCTCCAGCAGCAACTTTTAACTGATGTGGAACTCCTGACTCTGATTCAAGAGGTATTTATCCCTGTGGGTTTTACCCGATTTCGTTTGACTGGGGGGGAACCCTTGCTACGTCCTCATGTGGTGGAATTAGTGAGAGCGATCGCTTCTTTTCCCCAAACTCAAGATTTATCGATGACAACTAACGGCTTTCTCCTCGCCCCCATCGCCCAAAATCTCTACGATGCTGGTTTGCGGCGGATTAATATTAGCCTCGATTCCCTAGAACCAGAAATTTTTGACCAAATTATTGGGAATCGTGGACGGGGAAAGTGGGAGCAAGTTTGGCAGGGGATTCAAGCGGCTTATAGTGTTGGTTTTGACCCCTTAAAGCTGAATGTAGTGGTGATTCCTGGGGTAAATGACCATGAAGTCCTGAATTTAGCTGCGCTGACTCTTGAGCGCAACTGGCACATCAGATTTATTGAGTTTATGCCGATTGGTAACTGGCAATTATTTGGCGATCGCGGATGGGTTTCTTCTGCTGAATTACGGCAACAAATCCGCGATCGCTGGGGCTTGACAGAATCGCAAGTTTGTGGTGCTGGGCCTGCTGATGTGTTTCAAATTCCTGGAGCGAAGGGAACATTGGGATTCATCAGTCAGATGTCTGAGTGTTTTTGCGATCGCTGTAATCGGATGCGCTTGAGTGCAGATGGTTGGCTGCGTCCTTGTTTATTAAATGAAAATGGTCAAATTGATTTAAAAACTGCTCTCCGGGCTGGTATTAGCACCGCACAATTACAAGAGCAAGTCAGAGAATTATTGGCCATTAAGCCAGAAATTAACTTTAAACAGCGAGAATCCGGGACTGAGGGCAGTTATACGCGAACTATGTCACAAATTGGCGGTTAGTCAATAGTCATTTGTCCTTTACAAACTCAGGACAAATGACCAAAGACAAATGACTATTACGCTTGGCGTGAGTAGTATTCCACAACCAGCAGTTCGTTAACTTGTAGCGCCACCCATTCTCTTTCAATAACACCGTTGACTTTACCAACCAGTTTGGCTTTATCAAACTCCAGATGACTGGGAAGGTTAGCTAGTCCCGGATATTGGAGGTTGGTTTCTACCAATTTCCGCGATGCTTCTTTATTCCTGACAGAAATTTCTTCTCCAGGACGACATTGATAGCTAGCAATATTCACTACACGTCCATTGATAGTGATATGACCGTGATTTACCAATTGACGCGCTGCGGGAATAGTGGGAGCTAAACCCAAGCGAAAAACGGTATTATCTAGGCGCATTTCTAGCAGTTGTAACAGTGCTTGTCCGGTAGAACCAGTAACACGTCTTGCTTTGCGCACATAGCGTAACAATTGCTTTTCGGTCAAACCGTAGTTTAAGCGCAGCTTTTGTTTTTCTTCTAGACGGATAGCATATTCAGAACGTTTTTTGCGATTCTGACCATGCTGACCAGGGGGATAAGCGCGTCTAGCACTTTTACGAGTTAATCCTGGTAAGTCACCTAAGCGGCGTACAATTCTGAGGCGAGGCCCTCTATATCGGGACATGTGTTTCCTTAATCTAATCCTGTTTCAACTTTACCCAGACATTTTATTTTGACACTTCCCCAACGAAACAAATAAAGCGATCGCTGATTTGTTTCGTTAAGTCGGGGAATTCTTGGTTTGATGAAAATACTTTCTCTAACAGAATCAATTCCACCAGAATCAAAGTATTTTTTGCACCAGTTGCTTGAGTTCGGTACAACCGACAGCGATCGCTTCCACTTTAGCAAGCAAAGCGATACTTTCCTAAAGCACTAGTTTTCAAGCTTAAACTCCCCAGTGCCCCTGGGTACTCAGACCCATTGTTTTTTGTTTGCTAGTTTCGTAGACTACTCAATCACTAGATTGATTCACGTAGTATTTCCCACAAGAAATACTTTTTATGTTGCCTACTTATCTTCGATCAAAATATATTAGCACATTGAAACAAGAGAAATCCTCTTGCCAGAGGTTCAATCCCTAAATCTAGCGCTGTTTAGGCGAAAAAAGCTGATTGGCAAAAAGACGCAATGAGGCGGAGAAATCACAAATGCCCCAAGCCCCTTGTAGAATTTTATGTTACTGCGTTATGCTCAAAAATGCTGCGAAAATTACCCAGAACTACAGGTGCGATCGCGCTGATTGAGTTAGCATAACCTTGGTGTTTGGAGAATGGGAATCTTAAGGAGTAAAAATCGATGAGCAAAAAAGGCGGTTCTGACTATAAAATATTGTCGGCTAAAACAGTTAAGGTCACAGCGCCAGTTTTAGCGATCGCCGGATGGTTAGCAACGATGGTTCCCACTATGGCTATCAATGCTTCCTACAGCAATAATGATTTCCGTGCCTGTGCCGGTCAGCTATTGCGCTTTAATATCAATGCGGACGCGGCTTCACAAGCTTGTGCTGGCGCGCTACGTCCCAGAGATTTGTCTTCCTGCGTAGTTTCCATTAGCAGACAGACAAAAATAAATGCTGTAGATGCTCTCAATACCTGTAGACAGGTACGACGCCCTGAGGAATTAGCAAGCTGTGTAGTTGCCATTAGTCGCATTCCCACTCAGGAACAACCTAACCTCAATATTGTGAACTACTGCGGTCGGAGTTTGTTACCTATTCGCTTTGGTCAGTGTGTGGTTGGCTTGCGGAGTGAACTGAAATTAGCACTCGATCAAGCATTAAACACCTGTATCAGTGGTAGCGATACAATTAGTACTTCGACATCTGTAGTTATTCCGCAAGCTCCTAGTGCTACAGAATCCCTTCCAAATTTAGGAACGGGTGGAACCCGCTAGGTAGTAATTAAAGCTCCCATCTATAAGCTAGGGGGGAGCAGGGCGCGCGAGCAGACAAAGTCCGTAAATGGCTCTCGCTCCTTAAGTTGATTTATCAGTCTTCTTTTTTACCAAAAGCTAACTGTAAAATCATCGGAATGCCCCCTTCTTGGTGATACCTATCAGCCCAAGCCCGCAGCACTTCATCCAATTCTTCCATTGCTTGCTCAAAGCGTTCTGGTGGAATGTCCAGTTCTTCTAAAGCACGCATAGAATTTGGTCGCCGTTCTGCCCAATCTTTCATTAGCCGGAAATACCTTGCGGTATCTTCAACCATGATATAGGTGCGCTCTTGGTCGTCTGCGGGAGCGTAGAAAGGACGAGTCAGCGCATAGAAAGGCATACCCCAAGGAGAATCTATCCGAGTTACCGTGCCAGAGTAAAGCAGGCGGCGCTTGATATGCTCCGCTAAAGCTTCGCTCAAAGGCATTTGATGCTCAACGGGCATGTCTTCTTGCGATCGCTTGTGCAAAAATTCGATTAACTCTAAAAATTCAAAAGAGGTAATTAACTGGGCATCAGGCAGATTACTAGGTAGTTTCTGCTCAATTTGCCTTTTTTCCTCGGTTGTCAGACTTGTACCGGGAATGCGTGATTTCCCAGGACGCCAAGGATATTTCTCCATCCAGACATAAGGCAATTGAATCAAATAGCGCGGTTCTTGAGAACCTAGCATTTTCAACAATTTTCCTTCAGTCAGGGCTTGTCTGACCTCTTCCACAATGATTTTGACCCGTTTCGGTTCCAAGTGGTGCAAATGCCCTGTCATCCGCAGGTTTTGCCCTTGCTCCAGGTAGGTCATATAGATTGCGCATTTGGCTGCTGTGGCCGCTGCATCTAAAAATGCCCCATGCCTGTGCCCACTAGTCCGCATGGCACTAAAAGCCAGATAAAGCATGATCTGATCCATCGCACTGGGGCCTAGCCGTTTGATCAGATCTATGTCGTTACTCATATAACAGACAGTTAAATAGCACGTTTACAAATTTATTCGCCGTAGGAAAGTAAGTAGTATACACCCGACTGAAGGCAATATTGTCACTTCAGATTATTTATTATGCGTCAACTATGAAGTTGTTGCTAGTCATAATTGTGAATTTCCGCGTAATCTCTGGCACATAGTTATAAAAAAGTATTTTGCTGTAATTTATATATCATGTATCAGTATTTTTACTTAAATAATAATACCTTTTTCCTGGACTTGCTTTACATTATCGGCAAAATTACAAAATGTTGTTTTCATGGTTTGTGTCCAAAATATCTTATATCTGTTAGTTAAATTCTGAACTATTTTTGGCTGTATTTTATACTTAGTTAATTAACAAAATAAATATTTATAAATAAGAAATCTATATAATTAGTTAATACTTAAATTTGGCTGCAAGTTATGCGATCGCCACAAATTTATACCGTTATACAGCCCAGCAAATTTTAGCCGCATACTATAAACTGCAACTTAACCAAATACAAAACCAAGCTGCTTGGACTTCTTGCTAAAAGATGACCATAGCTAGCCTTAATCTACTGATGTATCCTTGGTTTTATCAGCATCGTAGACTGCAAGTAGAGTCAATTAATCAATTTTTAGTTGTTTTTCTAAAATTCTAGCTTTATCATACCATTTTTTGCGATTAATTTGCAAGTATTAATGATTTTCTTAGTAGCTTGATGATATGAGTAATAATTTTTTATACAGAAAGTAAATTAATTATTATAGAAATTTGAAACCTACTTATTCGACTAGGATATACGATAAAGCACTCAAATAACTGCTAAAAATTCCTCTGATATGAGGGTTATGCTTTATTGAGATAGAGAAAAAATGTTAAATAACAATTTATATCAATAGGTATAAAGAAATAGACAAGAGTTATCGGTGATATTGAGATCCTGGGAGCATCCCAAATGTGCAAAAACGCCCTCACCCTATAAGGGTGGGGCTAGAAATACGAAGCCTGCCTTCGCAGGCTATCAAACTTTTAGCCTGCGAAGGCAGGC
>NZ_JACJQG010000047.1 GCF_014696435.1 Calothrix anomala FACHB-343
CTGCCCGGTTGGCAGACCTTATGGCGAGGCTGGTTGCGATTACAGGATATGTGTTGGGCTGCTGATTTGATTACCCAATCACTTTAAAAGATGTTGGTAATGACAAGCCCTTATAGGGTGAGGGCGTTTTTGCACATTTGGGATGCTCCCCTTACCAAGTCGGTAACTTGTAAGGGCGGGGTCACCCCGCCCCTACAATTTGGGATAATTTATTTTTGGATTTCCCTAACAACAAATCCGTAGGCGTAACCCAACCTAGACATCGCTAAAAACCACAAAGCGTAGCTACACAAGTGTTTATTGTCAAACATGGCAATTTTTGCGCCAGCAATATACCTTTTTACCTGCGGAAAACACTAAAATGAGTGCGTGATTTACCCAAATGAGTAGGTGAAATGGCTTTTCACTTGCGGAAAACACCAAAACGAGTACGCGATTTACCGAAACGAGTAGGCGATATCGCTTTTTGAGTAGGTGAAATGGTATTTCACTTGCGGAAAACACAATAATGAAAAAGCAAAAAGCCTTACTGAGAAGGTGAAATGGCTTTTTGCTTACTTAAAACAGGAAAATGAGTACTTGATTTTGATAAATGAGAAAGCGAAATGCTTTTTTGTTTATGAAAAATTTAAAAATGATTATTGAATATGTGTAAATGATAAAGCTGGCGCATTTTGTGCATACATGAGGATAGCCAACGAATGCGATCGCCTGAGCGCGAAATATTTTAAAATTGAATAGGGACGAGAAAACTTTAGCCCCAAATGCGTTCGCTGCAATTAAAGTTGTAATTTCGCTTGTTAATGGTAGAATCCTTGGAAAATCGACTCTTAGTGAAAGAAAAATTACAAGCCAAGCTAGAGCAGCTGCAAACCAAAAGCAAAGGCTCACCTGTTACTAATTTAAAGCTAGACCAAGCCGTAGCCGCAGAAGTTGAACAACTGACGGTGGAACTAGAAAGCCTCAATCCCAATCCTTCCCCCCTGCTGAATGCAACTGCATTATTAAATGGTGCTTGGCAATTGCAATATTCTACAGCCAGAGAGATTCGCGCTTTAGATTCATTGCCCTTTGGTTTAAAGGTAGGTACAGTTTATCAAGTAATTGATGTTGCCAATAAAGCATTTTTTAATCTGGCTAATGTCAAACATCCCCTGGGGATAATTTCTGGCTTTGTCAAAGTTACCGCTAGCTTTGAACCAGCACCGGAAGATGTATCGCCACCAGCAAATAAACGCATCAATGTTTATTTTGATAAGCGTTACCTAGCAATTGAGCAAATCGTCGGGATTAACACGCCCAAACTCAATCCTTTTAAGGTAGTTTCCGCAAATAATCCGCAAAATCGAGTTGCTAGCCTTGACATTACCTACCTGGATGAAACCTTCAGAATCGGTAGGGGTGGTGATGGTAGTTTATTCGTTTTGCGTAAAGCTGATGATGTTGTTGATACTATCAAATCTTAATGATTTATGTACATTTACTATATCTATCATTTGTCATTTTTTAAATGGTTCTGTTGGTGATACCAATTCTCTGTAAACTTGCACTTAATACTTGCTTCTGTTCTCTTGGCGTACTTGGCGTCTTCTCTGCGAGACGCTACGCGAAGGCGGTTCATTAAATAAATATTAAGTGCATCATCATAGTGAATTGGTATGAATAGGTGAATATTTCTGACTTACCCGACAAACCGCCGTCACCCTCAAGGGTGCGGCTAACGGTACAAAGTCTGCCTCCGCAGGCTTAATTTATACCAATTTGAAAAAAGAATGCGACAGATGGTAGGGGCATGGCATTGCCATGCCCTCTAGAATAGATTGATGTGCCACAAACACTATTTAAATTGGTATTAGCCCACAAAGGTGGGCTTTGTAACGATAGCCCCAGGTTTCAACCTGCGGGCGATATATCGGGTAGGCGATGTGTCAAAATATGAAGATTTACCACTTAGGGACTTACAAAAAATAAATTACCCATATTCCGTAGTGCGAGCATCTTGCTCGCTGTTGTTCTAAAGCGAGCGAGACGCTCGCACTACAAATTGATTGGGTATTTAAAAAATTGGATGTCCCTTACCCGACAAACCGCCGTCACCCTCAAGGGTGCGGCTAACGGTACAAAGCCTGCCTCCGCAGCCTTAATTTAGCCCACAAAGCTGGGCTTGCTAACAATAGCCCCATGCCCCATAATAATCAACCCGGCGGCCATTTTAACGCCCGCCCGCCGAGAACGTGCAGATGCAAATGATACACAGTTTGCCCGCCATCATTCCCACTATTAATCACCACCCGATAACCATTTTCTAGCCCCACTTGTTCTGCAACCCGCTTGGCTGTTAATAACAAATGTCCTAATACTGCATGATCCTGTGATTCTGCATCAGCTAGTTTAGCAATTGGCTTTTTCGGTATCACGAGAAAATGCACCGGCGCTTGGGGTTGAATATCATTGAAAGCTAAAGCTAAATCATCCTCATAAATAATGTCGGCGGGAATCTCGCGCCGAATGATTTTGCTGAAAATTGTCTCTGTAGTTTCACTCATGTCAATCGATTTACTCATCTGCTAGAGATTTTAAAGGTTTATTCTTATATAAGAAATGCTAGCTAGAGTCTGGAGTGCATCAATTGTTGGCATCGACGCCGTTAAAGTAGGTGTGGAAGTCGATGTATCAGGGGGATTACCAGGAATTGTATTATTAGGACTTCCAGATTCAGCCGTGCAAGAATCCAAGGAAAGGGTAAAAGCAACTTTAAAAAATGCGGGTTTTGCTTTTCCTCAACGAAAGATTGTCATTAACTTAACGCCTGCTGATTTACGTAAGGAAGGCCCCAGTTTTGATTTACCTATCAGCGTAGGCATTTTAGCAGCTTCCGAGCAAGTTAACGCCGATTTACTGGGTGATTTTTTATTCTTAGGCGAAGTTTCCCTGGATGGTAGTTTAAGGGCTGTTGCTGGCGTACTCCCCATTGCAGCCACAGCGCAAAAAATGGGAATTGCAGGTTTAGTTGTCCCCATTGATAACGCCCAAGAAGCAGCAGTAGTAGAAGGTTTAACTGTTTACGGCTGCAAAAATTTATCTGAGGTGGCTGATTTATTAAATCGTCCTTCCGCCTACAAACCAGTAAAACTTGATGAAACTATTAAAACTGGTGAAAATCCAGGACTACATTTTGCTAATGTAGATTTACAGGATGTGAAAGGACAAGCTCACGCGCGTCGTGCTTTGGAAATTGCTGCTGCTGGCGGACATAATTTAATCTTTGTCGGCCCTCCCGGAAGCGGTAAAACCATGTTAGCAAGACGATTACCGGGTATTCTGCCGCCGCTAAGTTTTGCGGAAGCTTTAGAAGTGACGCGGATTCATTCGGTAGCTGGGTTATTAAAAAATCGTGGTTCCTTAGTACGCGATCGCCCTTTTCGCAGTCCTCATCATTCGGCTTCTGGCCCTTCCCTTGTCGGTGGTGGTAGTTTTCCCCGTCCTGGCGAAATCTCCTTATCTCACCGGGGTATCTTATTTTTAGACGAATTAACCGAATTTAAACGGGATGTCTTAGAATTTCTCCGCCAGCCTTTAGAAGATGGCTATGTGACGATTTCCCGCACTAGACAATCAATTACCTTACCAGCACAGTTTACCTTAGTAGCGAGTACTAATCCTTGTCCTTGCGGTTTCTACGGCGATACAATTCAACCATGTACTTGTTCGCCTCGACAAAGAGAAAGTTACTGGGCGAAACTTTCCGGCCCTTTAATGGACAGAATAGATTTACAAGTAGCCGTGAATCGCCTGAAACCAGAAGAAATTACCCAACAACCCACAGGGGAATCATCGATATCAGTAGCCAAACGAGTCCAACAAGCACGCGATCGCACCTTGTCTCGCTTTCAAGGTGAACCAAATCTGCGTTGTAATGCCCAAATGCAAAGTCGCCACTTACAGAAATGGTGTAAACTCGATGATACTGCCAGGAATCTATTAGAAGCAGCCATTAGAAAATTAGGCTTATCAGCCAGAGCAAGCGATCGCATTCTCAAAGTAGCACGTACCATTGCAGATTTAGCGGGCGAAGATGAGTTGCAAGCTCATCATGTAGCCGAAGCAATTCAATATCGGACAATCGATCGAATGCAGTAATTTTTATATCTCAGTTAGAGACAATGCAACAAATTGTAGGGGCACTGGCACCGCCATGCCCTCTAGAATATATTAATGTATCGCCAAAATTATTTAAATTATGATAATTTTACAGCAATTTTTAGGTAAATAGACCACACTGTAGGGGCACGGCATCCACAATCTTCTCATATATACAATAATCTTACTGGTGCCGTGCCCCTACTACGATTGTGGTTCAAATGCATGAAACCTGCTGTAAATTTTCAACTTCTCTTAATACCATGAATTTACTTCATCCCTGAATTCATTGATGGTTTATACCCAGTCCGTTAATACGACAAATTGTAGGGGCACTGGCACTGCCATGCCCTCTAGAATATATTAATGTATCGCCAAGATTTATTATCAATTCTTTATTATTAATGTATTATTAGAGCAGATTTAATTAGATTTTTGCCAAACGTAATCAATTTATCTGTTTGCAAACTCTAAATATGAATCAATAAAGATATAAATTAAATTTTATCCACTCGCTACCAGGAAATTAAAGATTCTAATGCGATGCACTGAGATAGCGAAAATGCTGTTTAATTATTGAATAGCAGAATAATAAACCTCGTCCATTTTGAAACCAGGAGTAGTGCGGGCATCTTGCCCGCTACTACTAACAGGGAGCAAGATGCTCCCACTACTTTTAAAACTATGGTTCTCAAAATAGATGTGGTTTTATGTATTCATAATTAAAAACCAATTATAAATAACAACAAATATATCTCTTATCATCCTTAAATAAATTTTTTCAAATTACTAAATCACCATTAAATAGCACTTACACAAGTTAGCAAATAAAAATTAAAGTTATTTGCTTGTAGTCAATCTATTAGTTCTGATTATGAGAAATAAAATCCTCTCTACGAAACCGAGATGATATGCCAGTTACGTTACTCCTGTCAAGAATACTGCGATGCAAATAACAAAAGAAAAATATCAGTATTAATTTCAGTGCGTCTACTGCCTAATCTCTGCCATAAGTATATTGTGTAACAAGGGAGTAAGGAAACAAACTGAAAAAAACAAAGTAAATTTTATCTCCTTCCCAATCCTTTGTCAGACTCCAAAACTAGTTGAATTTTTAGCCAACAAATAAAAAAGGTGACACTTCATGCAAAGTAGAAATCAAAGTAATTGGTTACGATACTCAAGAAATTTCTGTACAAGTACAGTTTTAAGCTTGGCAACTTTGTTATTTTGCTTACCACCAGTTACAGTTGACTCCAACTTTGCCAAAGCCAACGCAGCCTCCCCAGAAAATCAGCAAAAATCCGCGCCTCGTTGGATTGAAATTGATCTATCAGAACAACGGTTAATTGCTTGGGAAGGTAAAAAGCGCATCTATTCATACCGCATTTCCACTGGTAAGCGTACAACTCCCACACCCAAAGGTAAGTTCTGGATTAATTCTAAATATCGCTCTCACCGAATGCGGGGTCAAGATTACGACATTCCCGATGTCCCCTATGCTATGTACTTTTACGGGGCTTATGCAATTCACGGTGCTTACTGGCACAACAAATTTGGCACACCAGTTAGTCACGGTTGTGTAAATTTGCGCGTCAAACAAGCCCGTCAACTTTACAACTGGGCAAAAATTGGGACTTTGGTTGTAGTACATAAATAAGTCAGAGACGCGATTAATCGCGTCTCTACAAGAGTCATTTGTCTCCCTTCCCTTCCACTATGTACGCCACGGCTCATTCTCATCTAAAATCTAAAAGCTCAAGTTTAAAACTGGCAGTGTAGGATATGGCAAAAGGTGACAAAATTAATTTCTCTACCCCAAGCGGGTTTCCTGAGTTCCTCCCTAGCGAGAAACGTTTAGAAGTATATTTGCTTGATATTATCCGCAGAGTTTTTGAAAGTTACGGCTTTACGCCCATCGAAACACCTGCTGTAGAACGCTTAGAAGTACTACAAGCAAAAGGCAACCAAGGTGATAACATCATTTATGGTATCGATCCCATCCTGCCACCAAATCGGCAAGCCGAGAAAGACAAAGCCGGGGAAACAGGTTCAGAAGCTAGGGCCTTAAAATTTGACCAAACAGTACCTTTAGCAGCATACATTGCCCGTCACCTCAACGAATTAACCTTTCCCTTTGCGCGTTACCAAATGGACGTTGTATTTCGGGGCGAACGGGCAAAAGATGGAAGATTTCGCCAATTTCGCCAGTGTGATATTGATGTCGTAGCGCGGAATCAACTCAGCTTGCTTTATGATGCGCAAATGCCCGCAATTATCGCTGAAATATTTGAGGCTATTAACATCGGTGATTTTGTTATCCGCATCAATAACCGCAAAATTCTTACTGGATTTTTTCAATCTTTAGGTATTGCCGAAAATCAAATTAAATCTTGTATCGGCATCATTGATAACTTAGAAAAAATTGGCGAAGCTAAAGTCAAACAAGAATTAGATAAAGAAGGAATTTCCCCAGAACAAACCCAACAAATTATTGATTTTATTAACATAGATGGTACTGTTGATGAAGTATTAGATAAACTCAAATACCTATCACAAAATCTCCCCGATGCCGAACAATTTAATTTAGGTGTGAGCGAAATCGAAACAGTAATTGCAGGTGTGCGGAATTTAGGCGTTCCCGAAAAGCGTTTCTGTATTGATTTATCTATAGCTCGTGGTTTAAATTACTATACTGGCACTGTTTACGAAACAACTCTCATCGGACATGAAGCTTTAGGCAGTATTTGTTCTGGTGGTAGATACGAAGAATTAGTAGGCATGTTTATTGGTGAGAAAATGCCTGGTGTTGGCATTTCCATCGGCTTGACTCGCTTAATTAGTCGCTTACTCAAAGCAGGTATTCTCAATACCTTAGCGGCTACACCTGCACAGGTAATGGTTGTGAATATGCAAGAAGATTTGATGCCGACTTATTTAAAAGTGTCACAAAATCTGCGTCAGGCGGGAATTAATGTAGTGACAAATTTTGAAAAACGCCCTTTAGGTAAACAATTCCAAGCAGCAGATAAACAGGGAATTAGATTTTGTGTCATTATTGGTGCTGATGAAGCAGCAGCACAAAAATCATCACTCAAAGATTTGCAAACAGGCGAACAAATAGAAGTAGCGTTAGCAGATTTGGCTGAAGAAGTGAAACGGAGGCTTCAGTAGTTAAACTGAGTGGGAAAAGAAGGGGATAGAGAATCTTTTCCCCAAAAATCAACACTCAGGTTAATCAGTTTATTGAAGATAAGTTTATCTTGTAGCTTTAGCGATCGCGTAATATTTGACACTTACTGAGAAAATTTTAACTTTGCTTGCACGAAAATAAAAAAAGCGATCGCATCCTTGGATTGTTACTGAGTAATGCGAATATCTACATATTGTCTAATTTTTAAGTAATTATTACCAAAATGGTGTAAATAAAAGGAGTGCGATCGTTACTTCCATCCCAGAAGCAATACTAGTTCTGGTTCGTTATCAAGGAAATGGCGTAGATACTTCTAGTATTGTTGAGATGTTGGCAGTAATGAGAGCGTAAAGAATTATGTTCGGTGAAAATTTTCAGTTGAAAAAGTGTGGAGTTACTTAGATGGCGAACACTCGTGAAGTCATAATTCCCAAAGGGATGGAAATCTTATATGAAAAGTATCACTATTGCCCTGGCATTAAAGTAAACAATACATTATATATCTCAGGGCAGGTGGGACGCGATGAAAATTTACAGGTAGTAGAGGGAGTAGAAGCCCAATTTGTCCAGACTTTCGAGAATGTGAAAAAGGTACTGACAGCAGCAGGAGCGACTTTTGATGATGTGGTAGAGATGATTACTTACCATGTGACAGGAGTGAATCTTGGTAATTTACAAGTTCAGTCTGCTGATGCTTCACAACAGCAGTTTACCATTCCACACCTGCCACTGTTTATGCAAGTAAAAGATCGCTATTTCACTAATAACTTTCCTACTTGGACGGGATTTGGGATCAGTGCTTTATCTACACCAGGACTAATTGTAGAAATTAAGTGTACAGCAGTCCTAGAAAATTAGCGGCTGAACTATTGTGAATCGTTAAGAAAGTTGACGACTACCTGCCCTACTTCTTCAGCTATCTGATTCATCATGCAAATTGTTCCTTGTGGAAATTCCACGACTTTTCCATGAGGAATTGCTTGTGAAAGAAAATAGCGATCGCTAGCTTTTGCTAAACTCAGTTTCTCAAATTCTTTGACATCATCAATTCCCCAGATAATCAGAGTTGGACAATTGATGGCACGAAATCTTTCTGGTGCATCTAGACAGTAATTACCTACAGCCCAAACTGCGTACAAAGGATGACCAAAACATTTTAAATCGTCTACAACCCAACGATGATTTAATTCGGCAGAGCCGACGTATCGAGAACGGGCTAACCATCTTTCCATCAGATGAGAGCCATCTTCTTGGATTTTAAATCCTTCGTCAAATCTTCTAAATAGTTCTGCTTGTCCGCCTTCACCAAAACCAGCTACGTTACCTAAGATTAGTTTATCAACGCGATCGCTATAGGTTGCTGCGATTTCCCCAGACACAAAAGCACCAGTATGGTTTCCCATGATACTGGTTTTTTCTATACCTAATTCATCTAAAAGTGCGATCGCTGTTTTCGCGTAATCGGCGATTGTATACATTCTCGGTGGTTTATCTGAATCACCAAACCCCATCAAATCCATTGCGATAACTCGCCTATGTTGCGCCAGGATTGGCATGAGTTCGCGATATTCATCACTACTGCGGGGGTTCATGTGCAGTAAAAGTATGGGTTCACCTTCTCCACCGATGCGGTAAAGAATTTGTCCATCTTCTGTGTCTAAAAAAGCTCGTTTAATTTTTTGATTCATTTTTTTGTACTGAATTAACAGTTACCCTGTACACACAAGTTTAGTCACTATTTTGCACTCAGTACAAAGATATGTATACACGGTAGCCTTTACAAAAGGAGGGTAAGGGACTTCCAAATAAAAAAAATATTCCAATCATTAACTTACCAAACCCGCAACTCGTAGGGGCGGGGTTACCCCGCCCCTACAATTTGGCATAATTTATTTTTTGGAGTTCCCTAAGTCCTAACTTATTGTCTGGTTACTTAGCAGTTACCTGTAACTTTTCAGGCAAAGATACTCGTGGTTGCATCTTTAGAATCTCGCGCGCCTGCGCTGGCGTTGCAACTTCCCGACCTAGTGTATGCGCCATCTTCGCAACCTTTTCTACTAACTCGCCATTGTGCGGCTTGCCAAAACGGATATAGGGATCGTCTCCCAGCCCAATGCCGACATGTCCGCCAAAGGTAATTGCCCAGGCTGCTAAATGCATCACATCCCCATTCCAGCACATCACTAGCCAAGGAGCGCCTGCAGGAATCGCATCCACCATTGCCTGTAAACCAGAGACTGTCCCTAGCGCACCAGTGGGCATAATTTCTCCAGTAAAGACAAACTCCCAGAACGTATTTTGTGAAAGAAGTCCCATCTCTTGAAAGCAGCGTGCTGTCCTAATCTGTCCTATATCCCAACAAGCACAACTAACGTAGATGTTATTTTCCGTAAGTATCTTGAGTACATCCTGAATATGAGCGCGGGAATTGGCATAAACTTGGTCATAAGTTTTGAATTGCTTTGTCTGTGGGTCCCAGAAGTCCACATTTAAAGAACCGAACTCCAAAGGCACCATGTCAACTCCCAAAGTTGGATTGGCATTTGCTGCCAAAATATGACTAACACGATCCTCTACATTATTTTGTGTAGTAATGTAACCAAGTGTAGGGTCTACGATCAGATCGGTCTTTTCCCGGATACCTTCGATGACTTCGAGATATAATTCCATATCGTTAAGCCACTTCCCGCTTATGGGATCGCGTCCATGCCAATGAAAGATTGAGGCTCCCGCTTCCCAAGCACGAACCGCTTCTTGGATTATCTCCTGTGGACTGTATGGGAAATTGGGATTTTCCTTGCGGTAGTCCATATCGTTGCAGCGACACTCAATGATCAGTGGTAGTTGAGCATTCATACAGTTTCTCTTAAGTAGGTAAGCAAATTTATTTGTATCTTTAAGCTAGCAGTTATCAACCCGGAAACCACAGTGAAACACTTTGATGTTATGTTGAGCGATCGCAAATAATTTTTGAATCTGGGGGTATCCCTGTTTCCCCCTGTTAATACTGATTTAGCTCAAGTACTTACTGCTGCTCTAAAAAATCAATTACTACTTTAAATACTTCTTGCGGCATTTGATTGATCATCCACAGGGTTCCGCCTTCTAGTTCAACACTTTGACTATGAGGAATGGCTTCCTGAGTCCAAGATTGATTTTCAGCTTTAGCTAAAGCATATTTTTCTAAGGGTTCTAACGCTTTTTCTGCTGACAAAATCAAAGTCTGACAATTAATCAAACGAAATCTTGCTGGGGCAGAAAGACAATAGTTTGCTACTGCTAAACCAGGATATATAGGAGAGCCAAAGGACTTCAAATCATCTAAAACACAACGGTGATTTAACTCTCCATTTCCGACGTAATTGACGCGAGACAACCATTGTGGCATCAAATGAGAGCCATCTTCTTTAATTTGCGATCCTTGAGAATATCTCTTGAGGATTTTTGCTTGTTCTTCTGCGTCAAATCCAATTACATTGCAGAGAATAAGTTTGTCAACTCGTTCTGGATAGGCTGCTGCAACTTCTCCGGCGATATAGCCTCCTGTGAGACTGCCGAAAATGCTGGTTTTTTTTATGCCTAATTCGTCCAAAAGTGCGATCGCAGTTTTAGCATAATCTGCAACAGAATAAACTCTTGGGGGTTTATCAGAATCACCTAACCCCATTAAATCCATTGCAATGACTAATTTTTTGGCAGCCAACAGAGGCATCAATTCTTTAAATTCATCACTACTGCGGGGAGTCATGTGCAGTAAAAGTATGGGTTCACCTTCTCCACCTATACGGTAAAGAATTTGTCCATCTTCTGTGTCTAAAAATGCTCGTTTGATTCGTTGGCTCATTTTTTATACACCCTACCTGACTAGAGTTTAGATCTAGATTTGAGATTACGGAACTACAATAATTTTCCCGTTCAAATCTCGATTTTGTATTTTGATCAGTGCGCCAGACACCCCTTCTAGATTAACTATCTCATCAATTGTGGGCTGTATCTTTCCCTGCGCAACTGCGGGAATCACTAAATTCCGAAGTGTCGCCAAACTTGAGTGATAATCGCTGTTATACCAAAGAGCGATGCCGTAAACTGTAATATTGCGCCCCAGCAGTTTCCCCAGAGGCAGGGCAGCATCTAGGCCAGTTGTAGTGCCATAGCTGATAATACATCCATTATTGGCGATCGCTTCTAAACAATCAGCAAATGTTACTTTTCCCGCACCATCAAGTGCCACCTCTACCCCTGAATTGTCAGTAATTCTCCGCACCTCGGAAGCTACATCTTGAATACTATAATCAATTCCATGTAATGCACCTAAATCGAGTAATCGCTGTACCTTTGCTTGATTCCCCGCAGTCGCGATCGCTCGCGCTCCTAGCAGATGCGCCAGTTGAATTGCTGCGGTACCAACACCGCCGCTACCTGGATGTATCAAAACCCATTCTCCCGGCTGGATATTGGCTTTGTGAATCAGTGCCATCCCAGCAGTTAGATAGACGATAGGCAAGCTGGCTGCTACTGTATACGATACTTCATCAGCCAGAGGTAACAACTCAGTTGCCAGACCATATGCCATTTCTGCAAACGCACCCCTCACACGTCCAACTACACGCATTCCTGGCACAAATTCCTTCACTCCCAATCCCACAGCATCAACCTCACCAGCTGCTTCTTGACCCAGGATACAGGGTAGTTCTTGATTACGGTATGCTTGATAAGTTCCATAGGTTGTCTGTAAGTCAGAATTGTTAATTCCCGCCGCCTCTACCCGAATTCTGACTTCACCGGGGCCAGGTGGCAAAACTTCTACCTCATCTATCTGCACAGCAGTTGCACCACTGTACTCATAAATACGTGCTGCTTTCATCTTATGAACACCTATGGTTTTATTCCCGAATGGGAGCGTTTTAAATAACGTCCTGTAGGTGAACCTAATACCTGTCCGTTGTGGTAAATTAGGTTACCGCGTAAAAATGTACTCTTGACTTTTCCGGTTAATTCTACACCCTCAAATGGTGTATAGCCTTGTTGTGACTCTGATTCAGCCGCTTTTACTATAAAGCTTTCATGGGGATTTACTAATACTAAATCAGCATCATAACCAATAGCGATATCCCCTTTTTGTAATACACCAAAACGTCGCGATGGGTTCCATGATAATAATTTAGCCATCTGGTTGTAAGACATTCCTCGCTTACTTCCTTCACTTAATACCCCAGAAAGTAAATATTCTGTACCGCCAAAACCAGATTTTGCTAACCAAATATTATCTGGGTATTTTGCACTGCGTTTTTGTTCAGCAGAACAGCAAGCATGATCGCTAACTATCCAATCTACTTGATTATTGAGTACTGCTTGCCATAAATATTCCACATCAGCACGTGGGCGAATTGGCGGATTGACTTTTGCCCAAGTACCATTAGGAGTATCAATATCTAATAATAAATGTCCAACGGTAACTTCACGCCGAAAATTAATGTGAGGAAAAGCAGTTTGCATTGTCAAAGCTGCTTCCATTGCTTTGCGCGAACTCAGATGCAATAAATTTATATTGGCACAATTTGTTTCATGGGCTAAATAAGAAGCAATACATATTGCTAATCCTTCAGAATGGGGTGGACGCGCTGCACTATAAGCTTTTAGTCCGCTAAGACTGGAATCATTTTCGACAATTTTTGTATAAGCGTTGAGAATTTCTGCAATTTCACAATGCAAACTTAAGCTAATAGTTTCTCTCGCTTCTGGATGCGCTTCTATTAAACGTGTTAGACTGCGCATAATAAATTCAAAATGGGCGAAATCATACCTCTCTTCTTTATTTATCATTAAAAAGAGGTTTTGTTGGTCTGATAAACCATGTAACCCATAACCGCCATAAAACATAAATATTTTAAAGGAAGATACACCAAACTGTTCATAAAGTAGGGGGATTTCTTCAATATGCTGACTGGCTATAGGTGCGATGTGATAACTGTAATCAACAAAAAAGTTACCTACAGATAAGGCTAATACTTCTGGGAAAAAATCTTGATAGGAGCCGCCTTTGTTGAGATAATATTGCCCAGTACGGATGTAATTGAGGCTGGTAGTCACACCTCCCATTGCAGCTGCTTTACTTTCAGTAACTGCATCTTTATCTAAGGGTTGATAGATACCGATGTGCATGTGAGCATCTACCACCCCAGGAAAGCCTAGCAGATTTTGAGCATCAAATACTTCTTTGGCTTGCTCTGGGCTAATATTAGGCGCAATTTGGGCAAATTTGCCATCCTTAATGCCTAAATCTAGTAGTTCGACAGTATCATTATGGGGACGAACTACGCGGACATTCTTGATAATTTTATTTAATAGAGAGGATTCAGTCACAGTAGACTTCACACTAAAATGAGTGTTAAAGGTGTTGTAGTCAGGACTTTAATCCTGACTACGAACAAACATAGTAGCGAGATGCTGGCGAAATTTGCTGGTAATGTAACAGTTTTTTATTAAAACGGCTTGAGGAGAAAATTTATGTCAAGTTTTAATGAGTATCATCTTAATCCTGAAGAGTTTCCTTTTCTCAAAACTTTTCAAGCAAAATGGCAGGTAATTAGAGATGAGTTTACCAGATTTAACAAACAAGCTTCTGAGGAAGAATTAAAATTTACTTATGATGTGCTAGGGCCTAAAAGTAAAACTATCAAAACTAAAAGTAATTGTAAATATAGTGCTTTTGGGATTTTGTTTCAAGGTTTGTTTATTGAAGAATATATTCAGCTTCATCAAATACAATATCCTGATTACGGAACTGATGAAGCAGCACAAAAGGCACTGCTTTTAAGAAAGAAATATTTTCCGAATCTAGCTGATTTGATTGAGCAAGTAAATTTAATTGAAGATTCTGTAATTAGAAATGTCTATTTTGGGACATTTCATCCAGGATTAGATATTAAATTGCATGTAAATTATAATCCGCACATGAATCGTGGCTATTTAGGTTTGATTGTGCCTGAGGGAGATATTGCGATGAAAATATGTCACGATAAGCTTTATTGGCATGAGGGGGAATTTATGGTTTTAGATCATAGCTATCCCCATTGTCCGCATAATTACACTAATTATAATAGAACGGTTTTGGTTGTAGACTTTTTTAAAACAGATAAGCCGAGAGAAGAAGTCAGACAATTTGAACAAGAGCAAGTTGCAGAAAGGATGCAAGATAATCCTTATAGTTTAGGTGTTTTTGGTAAGAGCGATCAAGCGCAAGAATCGGATTTTATTAAGTATGGTTTGGCTCATCAGTTAGAGTGGGATAAGGCTTTGTCAAGTTGAGATCTTTTCAATCATGAATGAGGAAAAAGTAGGATAAAAAATTAAGTTAAGCAGAGAATACTGGCGTGTCTAGGCTAAAATAGTGCATTAGTAAAAACCGAAAATCTTGCTTTTTAAAATGAGCAGTTCAAAAATCTATTGCAACATTTTAGATTAGACAGGCTAATACGGTGCGTTACACTTCGTGATAACGCACCCTACATATAATACATGCACTATGATGTGCAATTAATATTTATTTAATGCACCACCAAGAATTTCAAGAGAAAAGAAGCAATTATTATGTACAAGTTTACAGAGAATAGGTATAGGTCATAATATTTTTGAGAAAGTAAGTTAAATACAATATTAAAAAATGAATCAAAAGAAATATAAAAAGTTAGTAGCGAAGCAATTTAATGAAGATTTTAAATCTGCTATTGAAATTGTCGAAGTTACTCTGACTCAACCTGCTGGTAATCAACTTTTAATTCAAAACAAATTCGCTGGGGTGAATGGTGGCTTTGATACTTTAGTTTGTCGTGGTGATGTTCCCTATGTGAATTTAGTTACTCCCTTTGATTTGGGTGTGGAAGCGGTAGGAAATGTTGTGGCGATAGGTGAAAATGTCAAAGGTTTTCAAATTGGTGATGCTGTTATTACTACGGCGCGTGGTGGTGGTTATCGAGAATATCAAGTTGTGGATGCAAATTTAGCGGTGAAGGTACGCCAAGCCACGCCAGAATTGTTGACGCTGATGCCTACTGGTATATCAGCTTTGGTGGCATTGGAACAAGTGGGGGAGATGAAAAGTAATGAAGTGGTGTTGGTGACAGCAGCTGCGGGGGGGACTGGCCATATTGCGGTACAGTTAGCGAAGTTAGCTGGTAATCATGTGATTGGTACTTGTAGTTCTGAGGGGAAGGCAAATTTACTGAGAGAATTGGGATGCGATCGCATTATCAACTATCGTCAAGAAAATCTCAACGCTATCCTCAAGTCAGAGTACCCCAAGGGAATTAATTTGATTTTTGACTGTGTGGGTAAGCAGGTTTTTGATACTTGCGTTGATAATTTGGCTGTACGGGGACGTTTAGTGGTGGTTGGTTTCATCTCGGAATACGCTAAGGAGATAGAACAAATTACCCAATCGCGAATTTATCACCAACTATTTTGGAAAGCTGCTTCTGTACGCGGCTTTTTGATGCCTCATTATCAAGAGTATATACCAGAGGCACGCGATCGCCTGTTAAATCTGTTTTACACTGGTAAACTGAAAGTTGCTGTCGATTCTACTCAGTTTCTAGGTTTAGAGTCTATTCCTGAGGCTGTTCAATATCTCTTAAGCGGTCAAAATAGCGGTAAAGTAGTCGTCAGATTTTAAGATTTTCGTCTAATTAATATTACCTCATGCCTTACTTGACTGATGCCAGAAAAATTCAGGCTAAAATCGCTGAATATAGCCAAGCTCAAATTTTATGGATAGATACGGAAGTTGCTGATTATAAAAGTCGGAATCCTCGATTATCGCTTATTCAGGTATTAGATAATCCCCAAGATATGAGTGGCTCTGATATTTGTCTTTTAGATGTGTTAGAGCAACCGGATATTATCGAAGAATTTATTACCCAAATTATGCTGAATCCGGAAATTGAGAAGGTATTTCATAATGCTAGTTACGATTTAAAGCTATTGGGTAATAAAAAAGCTAAAAATGTGACTTGTACTTTAGAAATAGCTAAAACTATTCCTTACTATTTATTACCTTTACCTAATTATCAACTCAAAACTTTAGCCGCAGTACTTTGTAATTTCCATAATATCGATAAACAAGAACAAACTAGTGATTGGGGAAAGCGCCCTTTAGCTGAAGAACAGATTGATTATGCCTATTTAGATTGTATCTATCTGGCGCAAGTGCATTTAAAATTGTTAGAATTGCAAGCAAAAATTAATCCCGATCCGACAACAGAAGATTTAGTTTTACTTGGTGCTAGGTATACTGAAGTTGAGCAACAATCTCAAATTATTAATTCAGAATTAGAACACCTGCAAGAACGGATTAAAAAAGCGATGCAGGCTCAAAATGTATCGGAAACATCGTACTGTAAACTTACTAGTTACCAGCGTCAAACGGTGAAGGTTGCGTTTGCTGAATTAGTCAGGTTAGTAGAAACTCAAGGTATAAATTTAGATTTCCCGATTACCTTAACTCAGAAGATGCAAAAAGATTTAGGTGAGAATTTAGAACAATTATCTGTAGATGTTGATGAAACTACTGCTTGGCGTTTGACTGCTAAAAAGCCAGATGGTGATAATTCGTAATTCGTAATTATGTAATATAAATTACATGAGCAATAAGAGGATGTTTTAAAGGTTCTATCGTTGTAGCAAAACCTTGTAGGGGCGGGGTAACCCTCATTGGTGTAAACTTAAGCTAAAAATAGCCTCACTCTTAGCTTTGTCGCCCGCCTGAGAATGAATTCTCAGGCTCATAGCCCAAGTCTACTAAAGTAGACTCAAGATTTGGAGGATATTTAGTCATCTTTAGATGACTTTGGCTATTAGCAAGGAACTTCAGTTCCTTGCGGTAACTCACGTATGGGTTACCCCTCCCCTAAGAATTGCGGGATTGCTACGTTAATTATTAGGATATTTTTTTATTTGGAAATACTTAAAGGGATTTGTCATGTTTTAGGTAGGTAATTATTATTGATTACTTATCTTGTTTTGATTCGCTTACTCAGTAGCGATGATTCAGTATTAGCTTGTAGCCTCCTAGAGAAAACTTTATCTTTATGAAGATTTTGCTAAAATAATTAAAATTATTATTTTAATAGAGTTTAAAAAGTATAATTAAAAGCGGCAAAAATAGAGTATTGTTGCCTAGAATATCAGTTTCAATAAGAGAAAAACTCACCAGATAAATCAGGATAAATTGCAGTTTTTATACTTCAATCTAGGCTGTAACTATCTAATCTCTGTCTTTGACGGTATTCTGAGGGTTTATTTATGACAATAACTCCAGGTGATATCTACCCGCTTCACATTAATAGTAGACATAATCGTTAATTAAACCTAGAGGATATAGCAACCCTAAATGATTCCGTGAAATCTTTTTATTATTGGCAGTCGGTTAACAGCATGATTTCCATAAATCAGATAGGATTGCCGGATAAACTTCAAGCCCAAATTCATTAAAGGAATAATTTTATCTAGGTATAATGGCGGTTTAGAACAACTTATGAAACTGCAATTGTTTAAGCAAGAGTGGATACCAATAGGCAGAGCATTAATTATAGGTTTATTAACTATATTGAGTGCAACTACTAACCTTTCATGTAGTAAACAAAGCGATGTTTTAGTAACAGAAATTGGTGTGAGTCCCCCTAATCGTCGTTCAGCGAGAACATCGAGGGCGGAGGAATTTTATTTGCAAGGTAAAAATCAACACGCTAAAGGTGATTCGCAAGCAGCGATCGCATCTTATAGTAAAGCTATTACCCAGAATCCCCGATATAGTGCAGCTTACAAGGCTAGGGGGCTGGCTTACTTTGATGCGGGTAATAAACAAGCCGCGATCGCAGATTATAATGAAGCTCTGAAACTCAATCCCAATGATGCGGAAGCTTTCAATAGCCGCGCTAATGCTCGCGCTTCTCAAGGGGATAATAAAGGCGCGTTAGAAGATTATAACGAAGCCATTCGCCTTGCACCCAGCTATGCCGAAGCCTACAATAACCGAGGTAATGCCCTGGCGGCTACTGGGGAGCAAAATCGGGCGCTAGAAGATTTTAACCAAGCGATTCGCCTAGATACAAGATATGCGATCGCCTACAATAACCGAGGTAATCTCCTAGCTGCTAGAGGCGATAACAAAGCAGCCATCACCGATTACAATCAAGCCATTCGCATCAATCCTAACTTTGGCGCTGCGTATAATAACCGAGGTAATGCCCGCGCAGCCCAAGGAGATAAACCCGGCGCACTCAAAGATTTACAAAAAGCTGCTGATATCTTTCAAAATCAAGGCAATAAAGATTTGTATCAGCAAGTAATGAATAATATCAAAGAACTGGGACAGTAGGGTAGGGGACAAGGGGGACAAGGGAGACAAATGACTATTGACTATTGACCAATGACTATTGACTAACCCTGTTATCTATTTGGGCGCGTTGTAAGGTGCCGGAGAAGTCAACATAAACACTTTTCCATTCAGTGAAAACATCTAAGGCTGTAGTGCCAGCTTCTCTGTGACCGTTGCCTGTATGTTTAACGCCGCCAAAGGGTAAGTGTACTTCGGCACCAATAGTAGGGCCATTAATATAAGTGATACCCGCTTCAATGTCGCGCATGGCTGTAAAAGCTCGGTTGATATCGCGGGTGTAAACTGAGGATGATAAACCGTAGTTGGTATCGTTGAGAATTGCGATCGCTTCTTCAAATGAGCTAACCTCAATTAATGCCACTACAGGCCCGAATATCTCCTCACGCGCCACCCGCATATCGGGAGTGACATTATCTAAAATCGTTGGCTGAAAGAAGTTACCGTTTTTTAGTTCCCCTTGGTTCGCAATTTCTCCACCGATTAAAATCTTTGCTCCTTCCTCACGAGCAATTTGCATATAATTATTTACCCGTTGCAGTTGGGATTCATTAATTAAGGGGCCAATCTCTGTATTGGTATCTGTACCTGCCCCTAAGCGTAACTTAGTGGTACGCTCATAAAGCATGGCAGTAAATTTTTCTTTGATATCGCGGTGCAAAATTAGGCGACTAGTTGCTGTACATCTTTGTCCAGTTGTGCCAAAAGCTCCCCAAACAGCGCCATCTAACGCCAGTTCTAAGTCTGCATCTTCCATAACTACTTGGGCATTTTTACCGCCCATTTCTAAGCAAACGCGCTTGTGAGTGCGTCCGCAAGTAGCGCCAACAAATGCACCTGTTTCTGAGGAACCGGTAAAAGAAACTAAATCCACATCAGGATGCTCAACTAAAGCTTTTCCAGCTTCTTCTCCAATACCATGCACTAAATTAATTACCCCTGGTGGTAAACCAGCCTCAGCAAAAATCTCAATGAGTTTAGTAGCACAGGCGGGAGTATCTTCTGCGGGTTTGAGGATGACTGTATTACCACATACCAGTGCTGGCATCGCTTTCCAGCAAGGAATCGCTACAGGAAAATTCCAAGGAGTAATTAAAGCACATACTCCTATAGGCATTCTCACGGTCATGGCGAATTTATTCGGCATTTCCGAAGGTGTAGTTTGCCCAAATAACCGCCGCCCTTCACCAGCGCTGTAAAAAGCACAATCAATTCCTTCTTGAACATCGCCTCTGGCTTCAGTTAAGGGCTTACCCATTTCTCGGCTAATTAACTGAGCCAGTTCTTCTTTATGTTGGAGTAATATTTCCCCAACACGGAAAATATATTCTGCTCTGGCTGGGGCTGGTACTTTTCGCCAACTGCGGTAAGCTTGGCGGGCGGCTTTTACTGCTGTATTCACATCATCTGCTACCGAACGGGGGAAAGTAGCAACCACTTCATGTTTATCAGCAGGGTTACGGCTTTCTAAAGTAGCTTCTCCGCCAGCATTCAACCATTGACCATCAATATAATTACGGCAACTAAGCACAGTAGTCATCTTCAAGACCTCCAGCTTTTATCCACTGGAACTTTCGTACTAATTTTGGCGTGCTTTACAGCTTACCGTCAAGTCTGGGGCAGGGGGCAGAGGGCAGGGGGCAGGGGGAGAAGGGAGACAAGGGAGAAATAACTAATGACAACTGATACAGCAGATTCGATGTTTATGAGGTACAGCAACTGAATCAGATTCAAAGTTTAAAAAGCATCCCTAAAGTTGGTGTACCTCACTTACCTCAAAAGCGCTGTACTTGTACAGACGCGATTCATCGCGTCTCTAAAGTCTCTAAAGATTAACCAAACATCAATTTTTATCGGAAAAAGTTAGGTTTAAAACTTCGCCCCTAGTGGGCGAAAAAATCCTTGTTTCGCAAGGTAGGTAGAAACCCCACTCCTTGTGGGTAGCTGTCTTTAATTTTGAATTTTGAATTTTGAATTTTGAATTGATTTATGGCTTATAGCGATTTCAAACTTGCTGAGATTATTGATGCTTTTGGTTTAACTATCCAAGAGTCATCGGGAATGTTTGCCAGCGTACAGGAGCAAGAATGTAGTGATTTGTTATCTACTATTTTGCAAGAAAATGTTGATTTAGCTGTAGCTATTAGTTCGGAAAAAGCTCGCAGCGAAATGATAATTAGCCCAATTTTATTAGAAATTAGGCGTAAATTTAATTATAAAATCAGCTTTTTTTCTGGAGTTGATTTTACAGTTGATAGCCAACGCGGATTAAATGGTTTTTGTGATTTTATTTTAAGTTTATCCTCAGAGCAGTTGCTGGTACGCAGTCCGGTAGTTGTTCTCGTAGAAAGCAAAAATGAAAATTTAAGGTCTGGTTTAGCACAGTGTATTGCCGAAATGGTAGCTGCTCAATTATTTAACGAGCGACATCAAAATCCAATCAAAACTATATATGGTGCTGTGACTATTGGTACTATCTGGCAATTTCTCAAGCTGGAAGGAAATGTAGTTGCGATTGATTTGAGCGAGTATTATATCAAGGATATTAAAAAGATATTAGGTATTTTGTATAGTGCGATCGCGGAAAATTAGTCAATAGTCATTAGTCATTCGTAATTAAACTGGGGTTAGAGAAAGTGACCTGTAGGCGAAAAACAATGTAAACTATAATGTCGGTAAAGTAACATTTATTTACATAAAATCTAAAAGCCATGCTAGCTGCTATTCTCTTTGACCTAGACGGTACGATTGTCAACACTGACCCGATACATTACCTAGCTTGGCAGCAAAAGCTGGCTAGTTATGGCATAGAAATTGATGAAGCGTTTTATAAATCTCGCATTAGCGGGCGACTGAACCCAGAAATTGTCAAAGACATATTACCGCAATTATCACCTGCAGAAGGACAAGTATTTGCAGATGAGAAAGAAGCGCTATTCCGGGAAATGGCGGCAAATCTCCAACCTTTGAATGGATTTGCAGAATTAATCGCCTGGACAGAAGCGCATCAGCTAAAACGTGCTTTAGTTACCAATGCTCCTAGATTAAATGCCGAATTTATGCTTGAGGTTTTGGGCATTAAAGAAGCATTTCAGACAGTTGTTTTAGCTGAAGACTGTATAGCAGGTAAACCAGACCCCACACCTTACCAGGTGGCCTTAAATCAGTTGGGGATTCAAGCCCAAGATGCGATCGCGCTAGAAGATTCCCCCTCTGGAATTCGTTCTGCTGTAGCTGCTGGTATCCGCACCATTGGTATAGCTTCTACTCACGATTCTAAAGTGCTGCTAGAAGTTGGCGCTTTTATCGCCATCCCCGATTTTACAAATCTGCAACTCTGGACATTACTCAACTCCATGAGCGAACAAGATTTGAGTACTATTTCTTAGTATGGGGCATGGGGCATGGGGCATGGGGCATTGGGCAGAGAAACAATTTTGAATTTTGAATTTTGAATTTTGAATTTTGAATTTTGAATTGTTTGTCCCCCTGCTCCCCTAGTTCCTAATTTTCCTTCTTGTCCTTCTTGTGCCTGAATACAGACTTTCCTTTGGCTAATAAACCAATCCCAATCAAAGAACCTAGCACTGTTGAGGGTTCAGGTACGTCTGTTGCTGGCCCTCTCCCTTGTGGCTTGGGTAACTCTGGAATAAAGGCTTCCTTTTTGACGTGATTCACAATTGGATTGTAAGCAGGATTGCTGGTGTCACCACCACCGCCAATACCACCAATACCGCCACTACCACCACTACCACCACCACCAAGCAGTGATAAAAGTCCGGCGAAGGGAAGGGCACCACCTAATATACCCCCTGCACCGCCACCGCCACCGGCTGCTGCAACTGGTAATATACGGGATTTTTTTAACTTGCGGACAGACCAAGACTCTATTCCAGTACCAGCATTATTAAATTTGGAGAATAAATAAACATATTGCTGATCTTTTTCACCTTTTTGATTGTCTACAAAAAAGCTGTTGTTGATATAGACAAAGTAATCATGGCTACCAATCTCTTTATCCGCGTTGATATCTTCTAGCTCAACTGTATTTGGCTCTAAGTCGAACCTTTTGGTAGCACGACCTTTGAAGATGGGATAATTCGTTAGATCGGGAGAATTTCCTAAAAAAACTTGCAACTGTTCTAAGACAATCTTTGCTGTCTCCTGATTGGTACTGGTTTTAACTGTCTGGTTTGTTTCGTTAATAGTTAAGATAAACTCCCGGTAGTCTGTACCGCCTATGCTGACGATGGGTACATCACTTAACTTTAATGAACGGGATACTTGGGATTTTTTACGTGTATCTAATTTAACTACAAAGGAATCTGTGTTATAGCCTTGTTTTGTGGCAGAGTTGCTTGAAGGTTCAATTTGCAAAAATGTATTGACTTCATCTAAGTTTTTGAGGGTGTCACTGCCAATTTTTTTGATGCAAGCATCCTGACCTTTGACACAAATAGACTCACTGGGATTAATCAGACTGATTCTGGTTGCAGAAGCGCGATCGCTTGCAATAGTAGTGAAGAAAATTACATCAGATAGAGCTATTAAACCTATTTTTCCCATAATTATTCCTAATTTTGGTAATCGTAGGTTTTTTCGGCAGCTTACATCCCACACTTTATGTAAAAAAAACAACCCCAACATTTCTAGTAATTACTCCGACAGTATAATTTAAAGTCTTTATATAGCCTTGCTCTTGGGAATTACCAATGTATTCTACAAGTTATCATTACTAAGATAAATTGATACGTTTTTTATACAATCTTTATATAGCTTACTTAAGTGCTAACTTTTAATGAAGCCCTTGCAAGTCTGAGGAAGCGATCGCCAAATCAACTCAGTAAAAATTACGAATAAACACTGAGAAATAAATCTACTTTTGAAAATCCTTATAAATTACCGATCCCCAAATCTACCCACCACTTGCTTTTTCTTGCGATAATTCCCAAGGGGCATGAGCTTCTAAACTGGTTAATCAAGGGAAGGTAGATGAGCATCAAACGGTTGGGTTTAATTGGGCTGACGCTGATCTCGTTAGTCTTGTCCGGCTTGTCTTTATTCAGCAGTTGGCAAGAACCTCAATTTCAAAGTCGCCTAGAACTTTATCAAACAAATCTGGCGCTACAAGCCCAAGCTTGGGAACCAGAGGATAGTTCAGAGGAGAATTTTTCGGGGGTGAGGGATGCCATACTGGGCGATAAACCCCTAGAAAATGCTGCCCAGCAATATCAACAAGCGCAGAAATCGGTGCAAACCAATTTGGATCAAGCCAAAAATCAACTAGCAAAACTGCGTTCTTCAGCAAATACTGCGCCTGCACCGGCTAAACCCTTACCCGCAACTCGTCCTGGAGAAAATCCCTCTAATCAACAGGAACAGCAGTTACAGCAGTCTATTAACCAGCTACAAAAATTATTGGCTGAATTAGATTTACGTTTGGGAATTTTACAAGCTGCACCAGGTAAGACAGAAGCAGCAATCTCAACTTGGACTGATTTGCAGCAACGTTCACAAAATAGTCCTGAATTTTCACAAACATCGGCGGCGTTGATTGGTTTGTGGAGCAATCCCCCACGCCTGTTACCGAATGCGCAGGAACTGATACAAAAGAATTTAGATGGTTGGTTTCGTTCGCAGGCGTTAGTGCAACTCTATGAACTTCAACAAAGAACAGAAGCACTATCAACAGTAAAAGCTGCACAACAACAAGCGGCTACCCAAGCTGTAGTTAAGTTAGCGGTGATTGGCATTGTTCCTACCTTAACAGCTTTGGTTGGTCTGGTACTGCTAATTACTGTGTTGGCACAGCGCTTGGTAAAGGGAAAGTCCGCTCTACTAGCGCAAAATGCCGATCTACCTTGGTCAACACCTTGGGGTGGTGAAGTCATTTTACAGGTATTTGTCATCGGCTTTTTCTTAATGGGACAAGTGTTTATCCCCCTGTTATTTTCCCTGCTTCCGATCGAATTTGCGGGTGGTGATGTCCGCTTTCAAGCTTTCTCGGTTTTGCTGCGTTACGTATTGGTAGCCTTGGGAGCGCTATTAGTACTGTACGTATCGATCAAGCGCTTTTTTCCCTTACCAGAATTTTGGTTTAACTTTAATTTCCGAGGTAATTGGTTTTTGTGGGGATTTGGCGGTTATTGCGCCGCTTTACCAATAGTTGTGGTGGTGTCTTTGATTAATCAGCAACTATGGCAAGGACAAGGTGGTAGTAATCCCTTACTACAACTGGCGCTAGAAAGCCAAGATTCGGTGGCGCTAGGCTTATTTTTTGTCACAGCTGCGATCGCAGCTCCATTTTTTGAAGAAATTCTCTTTCGCGGCTTTTTATTACCTTCCCTGACTCGTTTCTTACCTGTGTGGTCAGCTATTCTCATTAGTAGCCTGCTATTTGCTGCTGCTCATTTGAGCTTGTCAGAAATTTTACCACTGACAGCCTTGGGGATCGTGTTGGGAGTAGTCTATACGCGATCGCGTAACTTACTGGCTCCCATGCTATTACACAGCCTTTGGAATAGCGGCACATTACTGAGTTTATTTATCCTTGGTAGTGGCAATTAATTTTAAGTATTATTACGGTTGCCATATACTGAAAATTTTTGCTTTTATCTGCATATATGGCAACAATTCACTGATTAAACATAGAAATAAATATGAGTAAGTACTATCTGCAAATTCAATGCGGGTGTTAAAACTCACTCATTAATACTGAGAAGATAAATATAGCAATCCTATTTCATCTGTGAAAAATATCGGTTTTGACTGTTGACTGTCAATGGTTAACATTTAACAACTCTACGTGTAATATTTCACCCATAATTTAGGATTACTATAGCTAAACCTCAGCTTTTGATTTAGTCTAAGTAATCTTTGCCTGTCTCAAAAGGTAAATTCTTTCACCAGTTTTACTGAACAGGAATAATGAGGAAATTAAATAGCTACAGTTGATAGGATTGATGAAAGTGCTACTATTTTTAGCCTTAGCAGTGCTAATCTGTTTCTATCCTATTGAACAATGCCTGTATTGGTACTGTTCAAAACAGATGTCATTATCATCGTAGCTATCTGCAAAACAGTCCGGACATCAAACTCATAGCCTTGTAGAAAGGGTTATTCCAGCATAAGAGTATTTGCTGATTATCAACAGTGAATTCTCCTCAAGAGAAAGGTGTCACTGAATAATTTACAAAGCTAATATGCTGCAATTACTAACCCTTGTCGCGGATATCGAGCGTTACAGTCTGTAGTTACAGGCGATATTAAATCACCTCATTTTTTTAATTTCTCCAGCGTTTCCTTAGGAATCGTTGATTTTTGGTTGTCGCTATTTATCAAAGAAATTACTTTTTCTTTGAGAAAGTAAAAATATATTGAGTACGTAAATATATTTACTTTTTTCTGAAATAATCAAGAAAAATTACACTTAATTTACCAAGGAACAAGAATTAATATGGCAAATCTTAACTCCAGTCAAAAAAATAGACAACTGATGGCTGCTTACTGTGGCATTATTTTTGGCGGGTTTGGAGTGCATAAATTTACCTTAGGATATTATTCCGAAGGTTTTATCATGCTAGTAATTTCTATAGTAGGTGGTACATTTACCTACGGATTTACATTTTTAATTATGCAACTCGTAGGTTTAATTGAAGGCATGATTTATTTAAATAAATCACCAAAACAATTTGTTGATACTTACTGTATTAATAAGCAAGGTTGGTTTTAAATTTTCATTTGTCAAACAATTTTGGATTTTAGATTTTAGATTGACTCCATGCATCAAGTCAGGGGCTTGTAAAACAATTTTGGATTTTGGATTTTAGATTTTAGATTTACCCCATGCATCAAGTCAGGGGCTTATCATAAATTTTAGATTTTAGATTTATTATCCGAATAAATTCGGAGGCTTGTCACCTTGTTAAATTTTCAAGTTTAAATCTTCAATCCAAAATCCAAAATTTAAAATCTAAAATTCGGTCATTAGTCATTGGTGATTTTTTATAATCAGGACTTACGAATTACTGATATGTTAACTCTCAAACGTCACAGGCTGACCTTGGTTTTATTTTTATTACTAGGTATAGGATATTTCTCAGCTATGTCTAGTTTAGAAATTAATTATTTCTTAAAAAGCTTTATAGCTGTTCTCCCCATTCAACTAGCAGTGCTAGTGTATGTTTCTCAGCCACGCTGGAGTCGTCGTTAAATCTGTTTTACATACAGTCTTAGTTGCAGATTTCGCCTACCCTGAAATTAGGGCGCTTTGATTATGGCGTCTAATTTGAAGCGAATCTAACTAAACCTTGCCATGCAACTTGTTCCGGAAACTCAACTCCAGCTAGAACCAATCCCCACAACTGAGAAAATAATTCTGGATGTTGGGGGTATGAAGTGTGCTGGATGTGTCAAAGCAGTAGAATCACAGCTAACTCAACAGCCAGGAGTTAAGAGTGCTTGTGTGAACTTGGCGACAGAGGTAGCAGTTGTAGAAGCAGAAACAGGCACAATTAATGCAGAACAATTGGCAACGCATTTAACTGTCAATGGCTTCCCCTCTCAACCGCGCACAGCCGCAGGATCTATATTTACCAGAGAAGATTTACAAGCAAGACAGCGCCGCGAAATGCAATCTTCTGTGCAGCAATTGCTAGTTGCGGGAATACTGCTAATTTTGTCGGGAATTGGACATATTAGTAGTATGGCAGGCTTGACATTGCCATTATTAAATGACATCTGGTTACATTGTGGACTGGCAACTTTAACCATACTATTTCCTGGTCGCCCGATTTTAGTTGATGGTTGGCTAGGTTGGCGACGCAATGCGCCAAATATGAATACCCTGGTGGGTTTGGGAACTTTAACAGCCTATACGGCTAGTTTGGTGGCGCTACTGTTCCCACAAATGGGTTGGGAATGCTTCTTTGATGAACCTGTAATGATGCTGGGGTTTATTCTGTTGGGAAGAACTCTAGAACAACAAGCTAGAGGTAAAGCCGCCGCCGCATTTCGGCAATTATTAGCACTACAGCCGCAAGTTGCACGGTTAATTGCCAATCCAGAGAAAATTGGGCAAGAATCAGATAAGGTAATTGTGTCGCCTAGCGTGGAGATTCCCGCCGAACAGGTGCGCGTGGGCGAATGGTTACAAATTTTGCCTGGTGATAAAATCCCCGTTGATGGTGAAGTGCGCTACGGACAAACTACGGTAGATGAGTCGATGCTGACAGGGGAAGTTGTACCCGTAATTAAGCAACCAGGGGATATGGTAACAGCAGGGACGCTGAATCAAACAGGCGCGATCGCTATCCAAGCAACTCGTACTGGTAGCGATACCACTTTAGCTCATATTGTCGCCCTGGTAGAAGATGCTCAAACCCGCAAAGCCCCGGTACAAAAATTAGCAGATACGGTTGCTGGTTACTTTACCTACGGGGTATTAACAGCCGCTTTATTAACTTTTATCTTTTGGTTCTTCTGGGGTACCCATATCTGGCCAGAGATTACCATGTCTAGCAGCATGGAAATGACTCACCTGCCAACTACCCATCACAATACAGTACCAATTCACTATCCACCATTGTTGATTAGTTTAAAATTAGCGATCGCAGTTATGGTAGTTGCTTGTCCCTGTGCTTTGGGGTTAGCTACGCCTACAGCGATTCTGGTGGGTACTGGCTTAGGTGCAGAACGGGGTTTATTAATTAAAGGCGGTGATGTTTTAGAACGGGTACATCAGTTAAATACTGTGGTTTTTGATAAAACTGGCACTTTGACTACTGGTAATCCTACAGTCACGGATTGTCTGCCAATTGAGATAGAGTCAGGCGAATCTCTGTTACAGTTAGCAGCAGCAGTAGAAAGCGGCACATACCATCCCCTCGCGAAAGCGATTCAGCAAGCAGCCCAGGATCAACAATTAGCAATCCCAGAAGCCAAAGATTTTCATACCGAACCAGGGCTAGGGGTATCGGCTGTAGTTGCAGGTAAAACAGTCCTCCTGGGTAATTGGGAATGGTTAAGTTGGCACGGAATTGCTATTAGCGAGGCTGCACAACAGTTGAGTCAGCAGTTAGCTACAGCAGGGAAAACAGTTGTCTGTGTAGCGGTGGGCGGAACTTTAGCGGGAATTATTGCCGTTAGCGATACCCTGAGATTAGATGCCAAAGCTACAGTAGATAAATTGCGACAGATGGGTTTGCGGGTAATGTTGCTCAGTGGCGATCGCCTAGAAGCTGCCAGTGCGATCGGTAAACAGTTAGGATTAGATAGCGCTGATATTCTGGCTGGCGTTCCCCCCAGTAAAAAAGCCGCCGCCATTCAAGAATTACAAACCCAATCTGCATCAATTGTCGCCATGGTTGGCGATGGCATTAATGATGCACCAGCTTTATCTCAAGCCGATGTGGGAATTGCTTTATACTCCGGTACAGATGTGGCTATGGAAACCGCCGCCATTGTCTTGATGCGCGATCGCTTGAGCGATGTTGTAGAATCTATTTACCTCAGTCGTGCTACATTCAACAAAATTCGCCAGAATTTATTCTGGGCTTTTGCATATAATACAATTGGTATTCCCTTAGCAGCAGGTGTGTTGTTACCTAGTTTGGGTTTCATACTTAGCCCATCTGGTGCCGCCGCATTAATGGCCTTTAGCTCAGTTAGTGTTGTCAGTAACTCAGTTTTATTACGGCATTTAGCTCATCGACCGTAAAAACCTCTTTTGAGGTAACATTCTCAACTTAATTTCGCTTCTATACTGATTGGACAAATTAAAATCAGAATCAGGAGTTATGCATCTACTGAAGCTAGTTGAGAATTTGACTAAAGTTAAACTAACAAAAGTAGAACCGTCCAATTCTACTTTTTAACAGACAGCATCCAATTTAATGCTGATTAAAGCAGTACCATAAGCTGTAATAAGTGAGAATGGCAGGAAACTATATTCAACAATTCTTGGTAAGTCACAGTTCAACCAATGTTAGCAGCGATGCATCAATGGCAGCAGAAACCAATGAAAGTCATCTTCTAATTATTGAAGACGATCAAGGTCGTAAGGAATTTACTCTAGAAAACCCAGTCTACTCTATTGGTAGAGACCGCGATTGCAATATCCGCTTGGTCTCCCAGTTCGTCTCTCGTCGCCATGCAACATTGGTAAGATTGCCAAGAGAACACAATAGTCACAGCTTTTATTACCGAATAGTAGATGGTGATGCTAAAGGCAAGCTCAGTTCTAACGGTTTAATGATTAACGGCCGCAAAATCCCATCTCACGATCTGAGAAATGAAGATGAAATTATCTTCGGGCCTCAGGTACGTGCCATTTATTACTTGCTACGTAACTCTCAGCGATCGGGGCAAACAGATGCTAGCGAGTATGATATTACACTCATCAATCCGGGGATGACTGAGGATATGGAAGAAATTTAACAACCACAATATTATTAACTTCCACTCTCTTGCTTAAGCAATATTAAAATCTCAAGTAAGTGTTACTCAACTCTTGCTGATTTCTCAGGTGTTTTGACATGTTGCTTAAGCTAGCTTTGTCATGAAGCTAGCCGCAACGGACGCCGAAACGAAAAACACTAAAAGTTAGCCAGCCAAACTTTCAATGAGATGCCAATGGCGACTGTGTTCAATCGCCTGTTTTACATATTCAAATACTTGTCGGCAGTGATTATCTAGTTGGAGTGGCAATTCCTCATTTTTAACCACAATACTCAACCTGGTTTCTGTTTCTGTAGCTGTTGATTTATCAATCAGTACTTCCACCTTCACAAACTTTGTATAAGGGACAGTACCAGGAATCTCACGCGCCATAATGTAATCGGCATTGTAGTACTGAACATCTAATTCTAAGTCTTGTAGCAGATCTACAAGCAAAGGTTGAAGATGCTCAATCGGAACAGAAACAATAAATGAACAGGTATAGCGAGCCATAATAGCCCCACGCCTTGCAACACTCCGTCCATCCTATAATACCGAACTATGTAAACTCCAAGTCTTTATAAATTCATTAAAGAAATCTAGTGGAAACTCTACAGCCAAATCTCTTTTATCCAAAAAGCAGGGGGTGCAGTCAGCAAATTTGATAAAAAACTTTAAAATAAGACTTTGGCAGTGGAGTGCATGATGAAAGTCGCAATTGCTGGAGCAACAGGATTTGTCGGAAGTCGTTTAGTACAACGGCTGCATCGGGAAGGTCATACTGTGTTGGTGTTAACACGTAATGCTAGTTTTGCCCAAAAGCTTTTTCCCGCCACAGCTTTTCCTAATCTAGAAATAGCTGTTTATCAACCTACTGCATCAGGTTCTTGGCAAGAGGCCATTGCAGGATGTGATGGTGTTGTTAACCTTGCTGGCGAACCGATTGCTGAGGAACGTTGGACAGCAGAACAAAAACAGAAAATTCTTAATAGCCGTAAACTAGGTACCCAAAAAATTGTGGAAGCAATAGTCAAGGCTAACCCCCAACCAAAGGTGTTAGTCAACGCTTCAGCTATTGGTTTCTACGGTACTAGTGAAACTGCTACCTTTGACGAAACCAGCCAGTCAGGAAACGATTTTTTGGCTGAAGTCTGTCAAGCTTGGGAAGCAGAAGCAAATAAAGTTAAAGATGCTAATGTCCGCTTGGTAATTTTGCGTTTAGGTATTGTTTTGGGAATGGGCGGCGCTTTGGCAAAAATGATTACCCCCTTCAAACTATTTGCCGGAGGCCCCATCGGTAGCGGGCGGCAGTGGTTCTCGTGGATTCACTTAGATGATGTAGTTAATTTAATTATCCAAGCTTTAACAAATCCAGCGCTAGAAGGTGTATATAACGCTACTGCACCAAATCCAGTACGGATGACAGATTTAACCCAAACTATGGGGCAAATTATGCATCGCCCTTCTTGGTTGCCGGTTCCTGCTTTTGCTTTGGAAGCACTCTTAGGAGATGGGGCAACAGTAGTGTTAGAAGGGCAAGAAGTTCTTCCCAAACGCACCATAGCATCTGGCTTTGAATATCAATATCCCAATTTGCGGGCTGCGTTATCACAGATTTTGGAATAGGGCATTGGGCATTGGGCATTGGGCATGGGGCATTGATTTATCCGCGTTAAATCCTCTACTGGCGGGTAATTAATTTGCTGGGAATTTGCGGGAAATCCAACTGATAACACCGCTAAGAATTGCGCCGCCCATGAGAATGCCAATGGCTGGGTTAAATAGAGGTTGCCAGAGTTGATGCCACAAATCTAATCCGAGATTGATCCCAGAGGCATCACCAACAACTGCGATCGCAAACCACCCAAAGCCAAAGAAAACCAAAAATACATCTGCGACTAAAATCAGGTTTAGCCAGTTTAATAATTTCTCTTTCATAGCTGAATAGGGAATAGAGGCTAGAGGCTAGAGGCTAGGGGCTAGGGGAAAAGGCAAGGGGGCAGGGAGCAGGGAGCAGGGGAGGAGAAATTAATTTTCAATGCCCAATGCCCAATGCCCAATGCCCCATAACCCTAATTATCAAACAGCCAGCCTTTAACTTTTGTCAAACTTTGCCAATCTGGTTTCCTCGTTAAACCATCTTCAATGCTGTGTTTGACTTCTTCTTCCCATTCTTTGTTAACAAAGATTAACTGTTGGGCAAAATCAACATGCTCCCGTAGGCCTTTTTGCTTAGTTTCTAGCATAGCTATAGCCAGGTTAATTCTAGCTTGTGGGTCTTGGGGATTGAGCTTGACTGCTTTTAAAGCGGCTTTATAGGCGAGGTTACCTTTGTTTTCCAGCAGATACAACCAAGCCAAACAAGTCCAAGCAGAACTGCTTTTAGGAGCGCGATCGCAAATTTCTTTAAATACGGGAATTAAAGTAGCAGCGCTTTCTCCAGCTTTATAGCGTTCTAAACCTGTATCAAATAGGGATTCAACGGAGTTAGTCATTGGTCAGTTGTCAATGGTCAGTAGGGGTGGGTTTATTGAGAATTATCGTTGATCAGTGAGGATATTTGTGAACCCGCCCGTACAGTTGTCAATAGTCAATAGTCAATGGTCAATGACCAAGAGTCAAGAGTGCAGGCTGACTAAATTTTGGCCTGTGAACTTGGGACTATTGACTTTAGACTGTTAACTAAACGCCAAATGACTTGCCACAACCACAGGTTTGGTTGGCGTTGGGGTTAGTAAATTGGAAGCCACCACCAATCATGGCATCGCTGTAATCTAGCATTAAGCCATAGAGGTATAATAGGCTTTTGCGATCGCAAACAATTTTAAAGCCGTCGTAATCAAAAATATCGTCGTGCTCGGTAATCTTGCTGCTGTCTTCAAAATCCATCATGTAAGACATCCCAGAGCAGCCGCCTTGTCTAACGCCGACGCGCAAGCATAAATCTTGACCTTGCTTGTCACGGAGGGCTTTTACCTGGCGTAATGCGGCTTCGCTTAACTGAATTCCGCGTTGTTGTGGCTGAGTTGCTTGTGTCATCTGCTGTTTCAACTCCTTAAGAGGTTTAACCAGTACCCTGGGTTATATTGTGTGTTTTTGTATCCATTCTAGCGACATTGATGTCTCTGATTGGCAAATTGTAAAGACTCCGCTAAAAGCGGCTAAATATTTTTATTCTAGAATTGAGGGATTCGGTGCGTTTAGAGATGCGCTATTTTGGGAGATTCAGCCTTGTGGCTAGAAAAATCGCAACCAATCTTCTTTCTTTAGCTCTCGAAAAGTTGATCCGAGGCTAGCCGTTCCCAAAAAGTGATGAGGTTATTGCTTCTTTTAATTAATTTACTCTATGACAAGTTTTAATCGCTCTACCAGTCGTCGGTTGAAGAAATTATCCCAAATTCCTTCTGTGTGGGAGGGCGATCGCCGTCCGTTGTCATCATCGCAAACCCAGGCCATAGACGCGGAGTCCAAGGGGGACTGCATTCTGTGGGTGGATGGCTCTCAAGGTATTGTCAGAGGTATGGACGTAGTTGCACCGGATACTGGCCCGGAAGCAGTAGTTCGCACTCTCATGCGGGCAATGGAACATCCTCATAGTCCGGCTAAACCCGCTCGACCGCAAAGAATTGTTGTGCGCGATCGCGAAATCCAATTTTATCTGCGTGGTGTATTGCAAGACTTGGATATTGCGATTGACTACGTACCCGAATTACCTTTGATTGACGAGCTATTCCGCTCTTTTGGCGAAATCCTCGATAGTCAGATCCCCGATTTACCGCCCCAATTTGCCCAAGCTTTGCAAGAAAAGGCTTTCGCCATTTGGCAAGCCTCTCCTTGGGAGTTTTTAGAAGAACAACAAATCTTATCTATAGAGATTAATAAATGGGATGTTGGTAAACTCTACGCTTCAATTATGGGAATGTTGGGAATGGAGTATGGTATTTTACTGTACCGTTCCGAAGAATCCCTGAAGCAGTTTCGCGCTGCGGTGTTACAAGATGAAGATTCTCAAGGACGTTTAGAAGAAGCATTCCTCAAACAAGATTGTCTATTTCTTACCTTTGAACAGACTGATGATACAGAAGAATTTGAGGACGAGGACGATTTAGCGGATTTACCATTATCGGAAATTGACCCGACTTTTGGGAATATCCATCCGCTAGAAGGATTGCGATCGGTTTTATATGACGAAGAAGCATTAGTAATGTTTGTGGCCTTAGAAAGCCTGAACCGCTTTATCCGGGATCACCGTCGCCAACTGTATGCAGACTCCTTCGCCAGCCTTAACCATCGCTATCGCATTACCCTTCCCCAGTCCCAGGAAGCTACTAAAACAGTATCTGTGACTGTTTCTACCATGCCAGAGTTAGCAGCAGAATTAGAGCAAATGGCTAGCTTTGATATGGAAGATGAGGATATGGACGAAGCTTCCTCTATGTTCCGTTCCTTGCGCGATGATTTGATCCCCGATGATTCTTTCCTGAGTTTAGGAGTAGTTTCTTGGGAAATGCTGGAATATTTGCGTCAAGGCGTTAGCTATCATCCTGTGGGTGAAATTCCCCAAGTAGGGGATGGTTTACCTGTGATTTTAATTCAAACTTCCCGACCCAGAGCTAAGACGGTAATTGAAAATTTAGAAGCAGCTGGGGGATTAAAAGCAATTTGCTTTAATCCGGGAGCAGATCCTTTTGATGGAAATAACTACGACTTAGGTTTATTACAAACCCACAATGATGAGTTGTTCTTGTTTGGGGAATTTTTAGATGACGATCCCGTCCATGTAGAAGCGAGGAAAAAATGGAATCAGCGCTGTAAAAATACTAAAGGCCACTGTGGTTTAATCATTGCCAAGGGCTTAACAGGTGCTTCTCGCGGTAATCCTCAATTAAAGGATATGATGGCTTTATTTGAAGCGCGATCGCTTGCTCCCAAAGATTTAGGTATAGGGACTCTACAACTCGTCCCTCAACTGCAATTTGAATAGTGGTGTCTCCTTGGGCGATTACTAGTTAATTTCATCATCCATGAATGCACTCTTGCTCAAATACAAGGGTGTGTTCGCTGGCGATGGTACACCACATAATTTTAGATTTTCAATTACAATCTCTCCAAGAAAGCTGAACAATAATTATCAGGCAATAATACAGAAATTTAGCTTAATTATTGGAATAATTACCTTTCCATATCAATGAACACTGGGCAATTTTTACCCCACTTTATATAGCCAAAATTAAAGATAAATCTCATATTTTGGCAAATTTGCTATTATAACTGATGTCTATAACCCAAACAAACCAGCTTATACAGGGTTTTTAGTTTTCAGCGTTACATTTATTTACAATTACTTTTTTATCACCATCTTCAGGTAGATATATTCGCTACATTCTCCCTTTAATCTTCATCCACAAGAAGTGGCTATTCTTTGTATCTACAGACAGAAAGCAATCCATTTATAAATCGTTACATTAAAAGCAAGAAACAACAGAAAACAAATTTTAGGGGAAAACATGGAAACTCGCTCCTCCAGTGATTTACCACCAGTTGCTACAGAATATAACGGCGTAGATAGAAATGCTTTTCTGTTTGGCTGGACACCACAAGCAGAAATTTGGAATGGTCGCCTTGCAGCTATTGGTTTTCTTGCATATTTATTGTGGGATTTAGCAGGCTATAGCGTACTGCGCGATGTACTGCATCTAATTGGTTATTAACAATTAAATAGTCAAAAATCTGCGCAATCACTACTCGAAATATAGGAGATAAAAAAATGGAAACTCGTTCTTCTTCCAATGTTCCACCCGTAGCTACAGAATATAACGGTGTAGATAGAAATGCTTTTCTGTTTGGTTGGACACCACAAGCAGAAATCTGGAATGGTCGCCTTGCAGCTATTGGCTTTTTAGCTTATTTATTGTGGGATTTGGCAGGCTATAGCGTCCTGCGCGATGTACTGCATCTGATGAGTTACTAGGTCTATTTCCACTTAATTAATCTATAGATTTCGCCAAATAGGGTACAAAATATTTTACCCTATTTTTTTGCTAAATACTGTTAATTAAAACCGGAAATTAACATCTTATGACTTAAGGGACTTCCAAGTAAAAAAATATTCCATTGAAATTTTTCACTGTTGACTGTGAACCGTCAACAGTCAACAGTCAACAACATAAAGCAGAATAATTTATTTTTTGGAATTCCCTAATTTTCAGGTCTTAATAAACGGAACCAGAAGCGCGAACCACCATCAGGACGAGGTAAATAACCTATCTTACCGCCCCAACGTTCAACTGTAATGCGACAGAAGTAAAGTCCTAATCCAGATCTACCTGATTTTTGCCCACCTTGGGTAAATTTTTGAAATAAATTTTTAGCTATTTCTGGTGGTACTCCTGTACCGCGATCGTCAATTGTTACGAGAATAGATGTTTCATCTGGCTGTAAACCAATTTCTACTGTAGAGTCTGGCGGACTGTGGCGCAATGCATTTTCTACTAAATTTGACATTACCCGATCTAAACGGGAGCGATCGCCTATTACTCTCCAGTCTGCTGTTACATCAATATTGTTGGCTAGTTGTAATTTGACGTTATTTAGCGTGAAACTTGGACTCAGCAGCTTGATTACCTCTTGCACAGAAGCTAAAATATTTGGTGCTTGTTCTGGATCGAGGGTAAAGGCTTCAAGCGATCGCATTTCCTCAGAGAATGCATTTAATATTTCCCGAATCAGCGTTTCTTGTTTAATTGTCTGGTGTCTGCCAATTTCTAGCCTTTCTTGTCCTTTTGGTGTTAAATTTTCAAATTCTAACAAAGCTAGACAACAATTAATACTGCTTAATTGTCCGGCTATATCATGAATTATACAATGAATTAAAACTTCTTTTTTTTGCTTATCTTTAACTAATTGTTGATACTTTAATTGATTTTCTCTGGCTTTTTGAATAATATCTTGCTTTTCTATATAAACATCATTTAATAATTCAATTAATAAAAATTTTCTGTTATTTAAGAAAATAGCTGAGGCTTCAAAGTGATATTCTCTACCAGCTAAATCATTATCAGTCCAGAAGCCAGAACTAAGTTTATTAGGGCTGTTATTTTGCCAAAATTCTTCAGCATCAATCAAAAAGTTTTCTAAAAAAGGAAACTGTTGTTCGGGAATTAATACCTCTGTACCTGATGTCACCCTGGGATGACAAAAATGTTTTAACCAATTTGGGACTGTACCAGTAATTTTAAAAGTTCCAGGGTGCAGTCGCTCTAACACTAGAATATTCAAAGCTGCGAATAAGTCGTCTGTGATAGAGTCAGTCATTAGTTTACGCCATTATAAATTAATTTTTCTCTCAATTACTGCTGAAAAAGTTTGGCTAATTTCTCTTGTAATAAACTAAATTCATTAGCATTCTGTTGAATAAATGCATAATCTCTCTCATCCCTAGTTGCATCTAACATTAAGATCCAATCTCCTTCTATTGAAGGAAATAGATGAACATCGGCACAAATGCCATATTCGGTTTTTAATCTGGGTAAAAATAACGGAAAATCATCTAATGGCAACATACCTTCTAAAAAGAAGACTCTTTCTTTAATTTTTTCTCCTACTTTAAGGTTACTAACTCCGTAAGCAGCTAATTTTCCTCCCCAAGCGGATAAACAGCCGTCTTTATTGACTAGAAGATAGGCTAAAGACAGTTCTTCTAAAATAAAAGTTAATAGATAAGCAATCACAGGAGTGGGAACATCTAGCATTTATTCATCCATTATTTTCTCAGCAATAGTTTGAAAAACTTCTGCTACACCCTGACCAGTTTTTGCACTGGTTTTCATCACAATCCAATTTTTTTGTTTAATTGCATCAATTTCTACCGCGTCAATCTCCCATTCATCGGTCAAGTCGCATTTATTCAGCATCATAATAAAAGGAACTTGACCGATAGTTTCTTCAACTCTACTCTGGAGGTTTAAAGCCTTTTCTAGAGTATTTTTTCTCGTGCCATCTACAACTAATAAATAAGCAGATGAACCCCGTAAATAAGACATGCGGACTTTTTGAAATTCATCTTCGCCATAAAGATCCCAAAGAATGAGATTGATGATTTTATCTTGAAAATTGACAGTTTTTTTATCTATTTTTACGCCCACAGTGGTATGGTAGTTTTCTGAAAAAATACTACTCACAAATCTGGAAACTAAACTAGTTTTACCTGTGGCAAATGCACCTACCATACATATTTTTTTCTGGAGCATAAACTGATAATTACTTCAGCGAGAAGTATCGGTTACGAATACTTTAAAAGATACTTTGCGGTTAGCCGCTTGTGTTGCTTCTGAGTTTAAAGATAGGTTGGAGCCTACACCCACAGCTTTAAATTTGTTGGTGTTGATTCCTTGGGAATTTAGATAAGATAATATCCTGTTAGCGCGGGCTTGACTGAGCAAATTATTGATTGGTTCGGTTCCAGTAGCACTAGTGTGTCCTGTAATTTGCAGGCTAATCTCTTTATTGAGATATTTACCAGTAGCTAATAGCTGATTAATTGTGTTCGCTAATTTAGCGAGTTTAGCAGCTTCACCTGGAATTAATTCGGTTTTTGCCTCTACAAATAATAGTGTTTCTTGTTCAATTTGCTGTTTATATAACTCTAATTGCTTCAGTGCAATATCCTGAAGATTTGTATCGTTAAATTGATGGACACCGGGAATAAAGCGCCATAATTTTCGCGTTTCTAAAATCCATTGACGCGGGGCATAACCGGTAGCATGGAGAATGCCATTGTCATCAACTTTTAATGATACTGTTTTTGGTGGTAACAGTAATTTCTCAGATCTTATAGTAACTAATTTTGGCTCTAACGATAGGTAAGGTTGCCATTGACCGATTACTTTTTCTGGGTTGAGATTCGCTGACTCGATGAAGGTTTGGGGGTCTACTGCTAAAGGATCGCGCATTCCCGAAATTACATATTTACCTTGCTGTTGCTTGGTATCCATAACAACAATTCCTGGTTGCGCTGACAGTTTTTGCATATAGGAATGCCAACGTAATTGTTCTCTGAGGGTGAGAAAACCCCAAATCCCAGCAGCGATCGCTATTGTACCCAAAAATCCCCAGGCATAAGTATAATTTTTTTTACGTACAGATTTAACACCATCGACTAAACAAGCCTCTAAATAAGGCTTGCTGGCTGCCATTGTTTCTGTATCGCCGTTAAATGTGTTAATTTCGCTACTTAATCTTAAATGAATTTTAGCGATCGCATCTTGCAGAGTTAGCCGAAATTCTTGCGGTGCTGTCCCCCTAATAATTGCGGCGATGACAGCTTGTGGTGCTTCTTCCACCCAAATCGTTAATTCGCCAAACTGCAAACTGTGTAATCCTTCAGCTTTGTCTACAGTAAAAGAATCTTTGACAAAATCCTGAATCGCCGTCAGCATCGCTGATACTAAATCTGGATCTTGACTAGTGACTCTCGGCGCTACCAAATGTTGCAGTAATAATCCAGTTTGTTTATGAATTAAAAATACTTGTTCTACACGATAAACTAGCGTCCGCAGCAGAATAATTTCGGCAAATGATTTACCTGTTCTTCTTGCTTCTAAACGCCAACGCAAACTTTGAGGTGATAAGCTATGTTCTAAAGTTTGATTGAGAGATTGCATCATCTCTTCTAGCGCAGTAGAAATTGCTTTGCGCGTAGCTGGCCCCACAATGGGAAAAAAGGCTTCTGAAAGTATATTATGGTCTTGCGTGACTGAAGAATGAATAGCTGTTTCCACAGTAGATACTATCGCTTCACCTAATTGTTTATCTTGCTTTGCTCGCAAAATCACAGCTTCTGGAAGCAAGCGACTAATATCTTCTGCTTGAATTTGGGGATTATTTAATCTTTCGTAGAGTTTATTAAGTTGAGTTGGTTCAACACCCAGTAATAAACTGCGCAGTATATTTAATTCATCGTTGATTTTTGCTTGATTATTATTTGTTAATATGGGCGAATTGTCTAATTGCTGGTTGTCTTCTATATCTGTAGGGCTGACAGTAATTTGGCTACCATTACTTTGCATGAGGGATTCTTTACTTATGCCATTAGTGGATTTTTTATTCATAGTTAAAATCCCCTAGTTTATACCTATTAATGAATTTTAATATTTTAAATTTTAAGCATTTAACAGCTATAATATTTGTCATAAATTAATAAGATTGAGTAAAGTCTATAATTCTGTTATCGATATCTTTCTTATAAACCGCAGAGACGCAGAGAACGCAGAGAAAATCAGGGAATATTAGGTCATCTGTGTTGTCTCGTAAATGAGTTTTAATTTTTAAATTGATAATTTGAAGATATATTTTATTATGAAAATTGAATTTAGCAAGGAGAAGAGGAAAACCTCTCACTCCTTACTTTTATCATGATTTCACATCATTATTCAGCCTAATCGCTAGTTCGCTAAATAGAGAAGCTAGCTGAGAACGGTCGGTTTTTTCTCGCCGCAGTTCTTGAGATTCTCGTTCTAGTAACGCTATAATCTCTTCATATTTTTGCCTTATATCATCCTGAAGGCTATTAGATTGGTTTAGGAGATGTTCGCGGAGTTCTCTTTGGCTATTAGTAGTTTGTTCATCAAATTGGGCAATCTTTTTTTCAAGAGAAATAGAAAGGTTTCTATGATCCTCTGCGAGTGCTTTTACACCTGCATCTCTTTCTAATTGCTCATTTTTCAAGCGTTCTGTTAAAGAATCTATTTCTTTTTTAATATAAGTTTCCAAATAATCTAAGCGTTTTTTTGTCTCATCGCGCAGGTTAGTTAATTCTTTAGTTAGGCGTTCTTCTAACCGTGCAAATCTTTTGTCAACCTCCCTGACTTGGTTACCAAAAAGAATATCTCTGACTCTATCTAAACTGTTAATTTCGCTAAGATTTGTACCATTGAATTGCGACTTGTGGATATCAGATGCCGAAACCCCTTGACCTGGCTCTCTCAAATTATTATTGATGTATTCTTCAGGCGGGTTCATGGGTTTAATCCTTTTCAGGGTGTAATTATTTGTACTTATAGTTGTTTTACCAGATTTAGAGAGCAAAAATCTCTCCGTAAGGTAGAATCATTGAATACAAGAAATAGATGCATCCCCCTAAAGATAGAAATGCATCTGTATACAGATTGACTTTGGTAAATATTAAGTAATAATTAAAAAATTTCTTTCGTGAATTAGGTTTCGAGAATATCCGCCGCTAAATACTTAGAGTAGAAAGCGAAACAAGACATACAAAGCCGAAGTCACTAGTTGCAGTATCATTACTGGGATACCGTAGTGAAGAAATGTGTTAAAAGATATGCGCCGTCCATGCTGTTCAGAGACGCCGGCGGCGACAATATTAGAAGATGCGCCTACTAATGTGCCATTACCGCCCAAGGTAGCACCAAACATCATGGCGTAAAACAGTGGTAATACCTCTGGCGGAAATTGTCCTTGAAAATCGGATGCGAGAACTGCTGCTGGCGCTAATCCGACGTTAACAACATATTGTTTGAGTAAGGGAACCATCGCCACGACTAAGGGAATATTGGGGACAACGCTAGATAATATCCCGACAAAAAATATTAAAGTTAGGGAACCGAGAACAATATTTTTTCCCAATATTGCTGCCAATATACCGGAGAGGCTATTAATTACTCCAGTTTTTTCTAATCCACCAATCAGCACAAAAATACTCATGAAAAATATTAAGGTACTCCAGTCTACATCTCGCAAGATATTGTTAACTGAATCGATTTTGCTTTGGTGAGATAGGAGTAAAGCTAAACCAGCACCTAATAAAGCAACCGCCGCAGGTGATATAGGAACTGGTAGAGATTCGCCAATGACAAAAAATAATAATACAAAAGCAATAATCAAGCCGCCAATAAATAAAACGCGGGGATGATTAATTTCTGGATGTGGAAGTTGCTCTAAATTTTCAAGTTTTGTTCGCCAAATTTTGCGGAATAAAAATGGTAATGTGGCTGTGACTGTGATAACAGCAATGACTCCACCTAAACTGAGGCGCAATAAATAATCTGTAAAGCTGATATTAATAGCATCACCGACAATAAACGTAGCCGGATCGCCAACAAGTGTTAATAAGCCAGCACTATTAGCAACAAATACCATCAAAATTAATAAGGGTACAAAATTAACGCCGATTTCTTGCGCCATTGGCGGAATTAAAGGCGCTAATAACATAACTGTTGTGGCATTAGGTAATACTGCACAAATCGGTGTGGTAATGCCAATAATACCTAGTAAGAGTCGCTTACCATCACCTTTAGCTAGTAATACCATTTGGGTAGCTAAGTAATCGAATACTTTGGTAGGTTCAAATGCTCTTACTAGTACCATGACTCCAAAGAATAAACCGAGTGTGCCATGACTATTGCCGATATAACCCACGGCTTCTTCTAAAGTCATGACGTTGGTAAAAACTAGTAATAATGCTCCTAAAAAGGCTGCAATGGTGAGATGTACCCATTCTGTCATGATGAAGACGATGACAGATATAAAAGTAATGATGCTCAGGAGCGCTTGCCAATTTTCCACCCTGTCTATCCTCTATTCTTATAACTGCATAATAATGAAAAAAGCCACCTAAGTATAGGTGACTTGTGGATCTAAAAATCCTATTTGATTTTTGAAATCACTTAAACAGACAGGGAACACAAACCAGGGAACAGGGAAAAGGCAAGTTAGGTATATACAAAGTTTTTTCAGCAATCAAATAGGAATATTTAAGAACCTGAGTGAAATGAAGAGGAACTGAACTCAACAGCCTGAATTCTTCAGTTTATTCTTCAATACAACTAGGTATTCCTAACACTGCGGAAGGGAAATCAGAACCTAGTGCTTTGATAATAGGATGATGAACCGAATGACAACCGATAAATAAAATATCGGCACTTTCTAATTCTACAACTTTTCTCAGTTCTGAACCAATTATACCAAAACGCAAATGAGATTTAAAAGAACCTTGCCATTCTTCTGCAAGACTACGTGCTTGCCAAAGAATTTGGTCTGCTTTTTGGATAACAGCTAAGGATTTTTCTTGTAAATGTGGCGCTACTGCTTGTAGTTTTGGTTGAGTTAAAACGGGGGTGACAGTTTTCGAGACGTTGCTGGCTGGACATTCTAAAGGAGTAATATGTCTAGTCAAACTAAAGATATCTGAATACTGGCTTTTTTGCTTATCTGCTACCACATAAACTGCTTGAACTGTGACTGATGTATTAGTAGCCAAGCGCGTTTGATGGGCAATCCAAAAAGCGATATCTAAGGCGGTATGGCTCTTGGGAGAAGCATCATAAGCGACAATTAAGTTTATTGGTTTTGCTGGATCGGCGTTTCTAGAAAGTGTTTTTCTTGGCTCTGGTAGCAATACCATTTGCTCAATTAAGTCATCTCGACCGATGGTGCTTTGTAGGCGCACTAGCATTGGCTTGATTTTCACAGCTTAACTTCTCTCCCATGAAACAAATGACTAAATGAGAAGCAGGGTAACCAACTTTGTCTTTTGTCATTGATCCTTTGTCAGAGACGCGATAACCCTTGTCTGTACATTTGTCAGTTGTCTAGATTTTTTACCAGTGACTAATGACTAATGACTAATGACCAATGACTAATAACTAAAATCGGTAAAAGAAACCCCAATAACAACTGGTATAAAAGCCAAAGTTTTTGGCGGTTCCTTCCACTGCCGACGGAGTTAGCTGACGGGCTAAGACTGGAAGGTGTCTCTCATAAAGATTAGCCCCAAACATTGGTTCCTCCGTTTCAAATTCAGATTTTACCGAATTTGAATTAGGCTACCCACTAAAAGCATCATAATCTAATTTACTCATCTTGGGTAAAATAGCGATCCAGAAAGTTCAAGGCATGATTGCGCAATTCAAAATATTCTTTGGAGTTACGCATGGCTGCGCGATCGCGTGGATGGGAAAAAGGTACTTCTAAGATTTCTCCGATGGTGGCGGCGGGGCCATTTGTCATTAAGACGATGCGATCTGACATATAAATTGCTTCGTCTACATCGTGAGTAATCATCATCACTGCTTGGCGATGTTTTTCCCAGATATCTAATACTTGTCGCTGCAATTTACCTCTAGTTAAAGCATCTAACGCCCCAAAAGGTTCATCCATCAGCAACATTTTTGGACGAATTGCTAAAGCTCTAGCAATGCCCACACGCTGTTTCATACCCCCAGAAATTTCATCGGGATATTTGTCAGCAGCCGCCGTCAAGTTTACCATTGCCAAGTGTTCGTTCACAATGCTAATTTTTTCAGAGCGATTAGCATTTTTTAGCACTTCATCTACAGCTAACCGGATATTTTCTCGCACTGTTAACCAAGGTAAAAGCGAGTAATTTTGAAATACCATCATCCTTTCTGCACCCGGCTGGCGAATTTCTTTCCCGTCTAGCCGTACCGATCCAGAAGTGGATGTTTCTAATCCCGCAACAATTTTTAACAAAGTTGATTTACCGCAACCAGAATGCCCAATTACTGATATATATTCATCTGCACCAATGGAAAGATTTACACCATCGAGAACGACAAAATTACCTTTATCTGGTGTTGGATATGACTTGACTAAATTTTCAATTTCCAGAAATCCAGTACCGGGTATGACTTGGTTATGGGGATTAATAGGTAATGAGGTAGATTTCATCATCAAATGCTCCGGCAAATATTGAGTCGTCAGTTAATCTTGCTACTGTGAAATTAAGACATATAGAAACGAATAGGAGATTTAGCCCTAATTTCAAAACTATTTAAATAGCCCACAGGATTGCTGGGATCGAAAGCTTTTTTATCAATGAATACTTCTTTTGATTCAACTTTGTAATCATCTTTTGGGGATTCAATCCCCATTTCTGCGGCTATTTCGCGATAAAGATCTGTGCGCCAACCTTTGGCGGCTAATTCTTCCGCATTTTTGGGAAATTCTTTAATTTGTCCCCAACGTGCAGCTTGTGTCATTAACCAAATACTGCGCGATCGCCACAAAAATGTCGAGTGTTCTTTTGGTTGTTTGGGCAAGTTATCCGGGATATCAAAGAAAATCGTATTGTCAGCAGATGTAATGGTGCGGTCTTTACCATCAAATCCACCATAGTTATAATTGCCTAAAATTGCTGGCCCGGTAAATTTGGTAATTGGCGCGCCGGGCTTTTTCGGTTTTGCGCCGGTAAAGGATCTATCTGTAATTAACTCCGCAACTTCTTGGCGATTTTCTGGCTTACTGCAATATTGACAAGCTTCAATCATCGCCTTGATGAGGGAACGATAGGTTTTGGGATATTGATTGATGAATGATTCCATCACTCCCAATAACCTATCGGGGTGTCCTAACCAAACTTCTTTACCTTGGGCAAAGGTAAAACCGATACCTTCGTTGCCTGTAATTGCTCTAGTATTCCAAGGTTCGGCAACCATGTAAGCTTGCATTGCCCCAATCCGCACGTTGGTTACCATTTGCGGTGGTGGAACAATTATGACACGAAACTCTTTTAAGGGATCGACGCCAGCCGCCGCAGAAATATAACGCACAAAGTATTCGTAGATGGCAGAACTGAGGACTACCGCCCAAACTTTGCGTTCTGGAGGCTGGTTGTCAAAATAACCGCGAAAATCTCTACCGAAGGCTTCTAAAGCGCCATCGCCATATTTTTCTTGATATTCGTACCAAGGACGTAAGCCAAAATCCCACATGGCTTTGTTCATCGTCATGGCGTTACCATGACGGTGTATTGTCATACCGGCGCAGAGGGGTGCATGGCGTGCGCCTTCAGCTCCAATTCTGGCGTTGGTGACTGCACCGGAGACAACAGGCGCAGCATCTAAGCGCCCAAAAATCAAGCCATCGCGGGAAGTCGCCCAACTGGCTTCGCGGTTGAGTCTGACGTTTAAGCCATATTTGCGAAAGAAGCCTTTTTTCCAGGCGATCGCAAATGGCGCACAATCATTTACAGGTACGTAGCCAACAGTAATATCTGGCTTTTCTAAGTCTTGGGATCTAACTACTGGTTCTATGGCTAAGGCTTCTTCGCTGAGTCCTGTAGCGCCAGTATTACCTTTAATAGCACAAGAAGAGAGCGCCATTGAGGCGGTTGTTGCTCCCATTCCTAAGATAAAATCGCGTCTAGTCCAGTTATAAGCAGCCATAGATTTGGCTCCAGCCGAGGTGATTAATAGGGGGAAATAATTCGTAATTCGTAATTCGTAATTAAGAAAGCCAGATTCAATTTATTTAGCAACTGTTGGGCGACGAGTTACTAATTCTTGAAGTTTGGCGACGGCGTAATCCAAAATTAATCCAGTAATACCAATTACGAATACGGCGAGAAATACTGAACTTAAATTTAAACGGCTCCATTCATCCCAAACAAAGAAGCCGATACCAATACCACCAGTGAGCATTTCTACAGCAACAATTACTAGCCAAGCAATGCCTAAACTGATGCGCAATCCGGTAAAAATGTAGGGTAGGCTAGCAGGCCAAATAATTTTGGTGATTCGTCGCCAACGCGGGATTTCTAAGACTCTGGCGACATCCAAATAATCTTTAGGAACGCTAGAAACTCCTAAAGCAGTGTTAATAATTGTCGGCCAGAGGGAGGTAATAAAAATGACGAAAATCGCTGAAGGATCTGCCAGGTTAAAGATAGCTAAAGCAATAGGTAGCCAAGCTAAAGGTGATACTGGTTTAAAGATTTGAATGATGGGATTTAAGGCTAACATTGCCGGTTTGGACATGCCAATTAAAAATCCCAAGGGAATGGCTACTATAGCTCCTAATAGAAAACCTAGCAAGACTCTGCGCAAGCTGGCAATTAATAGCCAACCAATTCCTAAGTTACCTGGCCCTCTTTCATAAAAAGGGTTTAAAATATAGTCCAAATTCGCAACTAATGCTTCTGGTGGGGTGGGCATTAATTCATGGTTGAATAGTGCCACAATCCACCACAGTAAGATGATGCCTAAAAATCCTAATGCGGGGAGGATGACAACATCTTTGACTATGACAGGTTTAGCTTTTTTCCAAGCAGCTTGTCCAGCGATCGCCAAAATCGCCGCTACATTTAGTTGCAAGATCATTTACAACCTCAACAGATATCAGCACGGGTACAATAATCCGAGCAGTACCAGCCTTGGACACTGATGAGATTACAAAAATGTTTTCTCTTCAGTCTCCTCTCAATGCCTACGAAGTTAGCTGACGGGCTAGGGCTGAGAGATGCCCCTCTTTTACAGGATGATTTCTCAAGAATGAGTCTCGATCCCGCAAGAGATACGCCCCAAAATTTGGTTCCTCCGTTCTAGCGTTACCTACTGAAAGCCGCTAGATTAGGCTGACTTACTCTAATTGGGCATAATATAACATGCTTTCTCCGTAAAAATATCTCTCTCAAGATAAAAGTTGTTGATTTAACTACTCGAAGTCCATAAATATTCTCGGTGTTGAGTAATTGTTAAGTTTTATATACTGAATTAGCAACCGCACCAGCAAGACGCTCGTAGGCAGAATTATCCAGCAGCAAAATATTTGAGTATTGGCTATTGTCTCAAGCTCAAGGGTAAATATTATACATTACCCGATGATTTGCCGAGCAAGCTATTAAGCAACCACAGCATTTATCAAGATAAAAGCCTCATAATAATATCTATCTTGAGGTAGTGGTCAGTTTTGCTAAGTTTATCCATTAAATGCTGCTATTGCTAAACTATTTTCATAGAGAATTTTCGTCATCTATTCTATTTAGAAAATTTAAAATAATGGATTTTAGTCAAGTATTGGCTGATAAAACTGATACTATCGCCCAAAAATGGGTATCAGAGGTTCGTAAAGATAAATATATAGAAAGTGCTGATGATTTATCCTACATAGCAATTCAAAATCATTTGCCCGATGTGCTAGAAGCAATGGTGACGGTACTTTCCACATCTGTGGGCAATGATGTGAAATCTATTGTAGTTGCTAGTTTACAGCATGGCATTTTACGGGCAGAACAAGGTTTTGATCCGGAAGAAATTGCACGAGAATATCATTTATTACGTAGAGTGATATTTGACACTTTAGAGCCAGATTTATTACAGGGATCGCCAGTAGAAATTGTACGAGCGATGCGTTTAATTGATACTGTGATTGATGAAGCGATCGCGCGATGTTTTAATAGTTATTTTGAAGAACGTTTGCGGGAATTACAACACCTGTATAATTCACTCACTCTCCATAATGAGGAACTAAATCGCCTCGTTAATACTAATCAAGATTACCTTAATCAACTAGCACACGAACTGAAAAGTCCCCTCGCTTCCATTATTGGATACTCAGATTTATTTTTACGCCAACAACGACAACACAATGGTAAAAATAATACGCCAGTAAATTTAGAGCATATAGAGCGAGTGCTACGCAATGGCAGACATTTACTGCGAATAATTAATGATATTCTCGAAGTTTCCCGCTACGAAGCAGGTAAAATTCAGCCGGATCTAGAATTCACTAATGTGTGTGAATTAATCAACAATGTAGTGGAAATGTTAGCACCGCTAGCGCAAGAAAAAAATTTACCACTAGTGCAAAACTGCAAGATTAATCCTCATCACATACTCACAGATCCATTTAGATTACAACAAATTGTAACAAATCTTATTAGTAATGCCATTCGTTACACCAATTCGGGCAGCGTTGAGATTAGCTCTCAGGTAGTGGATAATCAAAAATGGGCGATCGCAGTTAAAGATACAGGAATTGGTATTGCCCCAGAAAATCAAACTCAGATATTTGAGCCTTACTTTCGCGTAGGTTCTATTCATAAATCCTACGTTTCTGGAAGTACTGGCTTAGGTTTAGCAATAGTGGCGCGACTGGTAAAACTATTGCAAGGGGAAATTAATTTAGTTTCAAATCTTGGCGTAGGTTCTACTTTTACTGTGACTTTTCCCTTAGACTTGAAAATATAAAATCAGCGATTATATCGGAGTTAGAGTTTTTTTGGTAAAAAATATTCTCAACTTTTACTAGTCAGATATATATGGAAGTTGTAGCTTATGAATCAAGCCCAAACACAATCACAAACTGAATCAAAATTATATACATTTGATGAATTTATTGCCTGGTATCCAGAAAATTCGCCAGTCCGTTATGAATTATATGATGGAGTAATTGTCGAGATGCCTAAACCCAGAGGAAAACATTCAAAGTTAACAGGTTCTCTGATTGAAAGATTACTGATAACTATTAGAGAAATGGGTAAAGGCGACATTTGGACAATACCCAGAGAATCGATTGTCAAACCGTACCGCGATAAATCTGGATACGAACCGGACATAATTATTTTGAATGAAGAAACTATCAGTACTGAGACAAGATGGGAAGCTGAATCAGTAATTCAAAATGCAAGTTCGGTTAAATTGATAGTAGAAGTTGTGAGTAATAATTGGCAAGATGACTATTACGATAAACGTCGTGACTACGAAGTTATGGGTATTCCAGAATATTGGATTATAGATTATGCAGCTTTAGGTGGACGCGAATATCTCGGTTATCCCAAACAACCGACTATTTTCGTATACGAGTTAATTGATGGGGAATATGTAAAAACAACCTTTAGAGAAAATGACTCGATTAAATCCCCAACCTTCCCACAATTTAACCTGACAGCGCAACAGATTTTTGATTTGGCTTTGAAAACAGGAAACGCCGAAGCGTAAAGGATGAAATCGTAAAAAAAGAAGCTGAAAATTTTTAATTTTAGGTTAATTTTATAACCTACCTTGTTGTTTTAATTTAGCTAATGCATCTTCAGCCGCAGCTTTTTCGGCTTCTCTTTTGTTACGTCCGTTACCTTCTCCATACTCTTTTCCATCTACAAAAACTTTAGCTAAAAACTCTGGCGCATGTGATAAACCTCCTATTTGTAGTGTCTCATATACGGGAGGGTTTGGCGTAACGTTACGTTGTACCCATTCTTGAAAGCGATTTTTTGAATCTACATTAGAACGAATTATAACAACTTGCTCAGGTACAGAATTAAATAGCGGTTCAATAATTGCGCGCACAGCTTCAATATTAGAATTATTATCTAAATAATAAGCACCAAGAACAGCTTCAAAAGTACTACTCAGTAAATTGGGATTTTGGTAACCACCATCGCGAATTGCACCTTTTCCAAGTAGCATTTTTGTGTTTAAATCAACCTCAATCGCAAATTTAGCTAATTGTTTCTCGTCTACTAATGCTGAACGCCGACGGGTTAATTCATCTTCTCCTTTTTCCGGGTGACGACGGTAAAGATAGTCAGCGCTTAAATAATTTAGTAAAGCATCACCGAGAAATTCTAAGCGCTCGTTGTGTTCCCCTACTCCAGGGTTTTCGTGAACATAAGAACGGTGAGTTAACGCACAGCGTAAAAGTTTTTCATCACGGAATTTTAAAAGTTGATGCATTTTGAGATTTTGTGGCAAAAATTGACTGTTAGGAAATTATGCAGTTGTAATTAAATTTAAACAACAGATTAATCTGCTACATCTGCTCCATATTTCTTCTACTCTAAAAGTTATATTGCATTCAACTGCTCAGTTTCATAACTGATTTAATTGAGGTATAGCAATTCTAAATGATTTGTGAAAGATTACATAAATGATTGTTGACTGTTAACCGTTGACAGTCAACAGTCACCAGTCAACAGCCAAAACCGATATTTTTCACAACTGAAATAGGATTGCTATATATATTTATTTTCACCTGAGTAAGCAAATGTTAGCCGATACAAAATATTTCCGCGTTGATGAATTGACGGTGCAAATTTACAACAATGAAGCCGAAATGGCGCAAGATGTTGCAAAAATTGTCAGTCAATATTTACAGAACTTGCTTCAGCAACAGGATACAGTCGCAGTCTTGCTAGCTACAGGAAACTCGCAACTAAAGTTTCTCGATGCTTTAATTGCTTTAGGTGGTGTAGATTGGTCACGAATTATATTATTTCATTTAGATGAATATTTAGGTATTTCTGGCGATCATCCTGCTAGTTTCCGGCGCTATCTGCGAGAACGTGTAGAGCAGCGCGTGAAACCTCAGCAATTCTATTATATAGAAGGGGATACTTTGCAACCTCTAGCAGAATGCGATCGCTATAGCAAACTGCTGCAAACACAACCAATTGATTTATGCTGTCTAGGTGTCGGCGAAAATGGACACTTGGCTTTTAACGATCCATCTGTGGCTGATTTTCACGACCCTTACACAGTAAAATTAGTCAAGCTCGATGCCATCAACCGACAACAACAAGTAAATACAGGTCAATTCCCTAATTTAGAAACTGTACCCCAATACGCATTTACTGTCACTTTACCTTTAATTTGTGCAGCTAAGAAAATTATCTGCCTTGCGCCAGAAAAACGTAAAGCACATATAGTTAAGGATATATTGCAGGGAGAGATAAATCCAAAATGTCCAGCGTCAATTCTCCGCCAGCAAGCTCAAGCAACATTATTTCTTGATAGTGATTCTGCTAGCTTATACCAATTCTCATAATTTTCTCTGCAAATACCAATACATCAATTATTAATTAGGGTACAACTATTGTTGTACCCTAAGCTCTCTATGCCATTTAAAGCTCTATTTTTATATTCAGAACTAAACTAATCCGCTAGCTGTGTTCATGCTATGGCTATTAGTCAATGGTAATTTGTTGGGGGCCAGAAGCTTTACCATTATTAGCTTCAGTTGTCGCTGAGTTAAAGCTAGTTGAGCCTGTTTGTTTATCCAGCCAGCTTTTAACAGGATCGTCTGCAAGGTTCAGCCGAAATACACCGGAAAAGAAACCACCCAAAAATGAGACTGGATGTTGGGCGAGTTCTTTAAAGATTGGTGACAATTCATCAATGAACATTAAAAGTCTCCTGGCTATGCCTTTGAAAATTATTACTTCTTTACTAATCGTAACGCGGAAACTAATATCAAGTTACTTGTAACTAAATATACATAATATTGTTGAGATTTACTGCGGTAGAAATTTTTCAGCTAGACATAATCAAGAAAAGGCGATCGCACTTATTACCTGAATCTGTTAAGTTATAATGACTTGATTTATGTAGCAGTTAAAATTACCCCTTATGGCTGTTTGCCCTATAGGCAACTGTGGATAAAAGTGCATAAGCGAGCAATTTTTGCAATTATATATTAAAAGTTTAAATTTCGCAAGCATTTAAAATTATAAATTTGTTCACAAGGATGATAAACCTTCCAAGGCTAAAATTTTTGCAAAGCCTTCAACTCAAAATTTTAGTTTTTACATTTGGCGCATCTTTATTACCAGTTTTAGTTTTGATTAGTGTAGTTTGGAAAATACTCGAAAAACCGCTCATTGAACTCGAAAAAACTCGACTAGACGACCAAGTTTTAGCTTTTCGGGGTTACGAATCAGCAACAGAAAAGGGACTAAAAAATTTAATTTCTAGTTATGCTAATTGGACTGATTTATACAATGCAGTGCAAACTCCTAATCCTGCATGGGTAAAAAAAGAAGTATCCGATCAACTATTATTTACTACTGACATCGATATAGTTAGAGTAATTCAGTCAGCGAATGAAAAGATTATTGGGGAAGCAGGCGGTAATATATTAACTCTACCTTTAGTAGAAAAAAATATCCAAGCTTTAAGCAAGAAAGATAAATCATCTCAATATTTAATAGATACAGGAAAACAAGAGTTAGTATTGTTAGCAGGTTCGCCAATTTATCGCAGTGATGGTACAGGAAAATCTGCTGGAACTTTAATTGCAGGACAGTTACTAGACCAAGTATGGCTAAAACAATTTTTAAATTATTCTCAGCCGACAACCAGAGTAGAAATAATTTCTTTAAAAGGCAAGGTTTTTGTTTCTAGTAATTCTGATGGGAAGCTAGATGTTTGGGAAAAAGATTATTTCACTTCCGAAATTTTAGCAAAAATATCACAAAAACGTTCAGTCTATCATATTCAACCAGAACTAGGATTAAATACCATTTATGCTCCTCTCTATTCTGGAAATCAGCCGATTGCGATTCTTAAGCTGCAAATTGTCGCCACATACTTTCAGCAGGCTAGGTTAACACTTACCAGATTAATTGTACTTGTCTTAACTTTAGTATTGCTGCTTTCTGTATTAATCGCTCATTTTCTAGCTAAACAAATTAGTCACCCAATTATTCAACTTGCAAAGCGGAGTAAAACTTTAGCCTCTGGAGATTTGACTAGTCCTATTCCTAGTATTCAAAATGGTGGGGAAATTGGACAGTTAGCCAATGCATATCAAGAAATGGCTAATTCCCTCTCTACTTTAATCAACAATTTAGAACAACTAGTAGCACAACGCACGCAAGAATTAGAACTAGCCCGTCAAACATTAGAAGAACGAGTAGAAGAGCGGACATTAGAGCTTTTACACAAAAATCAAGAATTAGAAATTAAAACTGAACAATTACACGCAGCATTACATAATTTAAAAATGGCTGAATCTCAGTTAATTCAAACAGAAAAAATGTCTTCTTTAGGGAATCTCGTGGCTGGTATCGCCCATGAAATTAACAATCCTATTAATTTTATCTACGCTAATATTAGTTATATAGAAAACTATACTCAAGATTTATTCAATCTCATAAAACAATATCAGCAACGCTATTCCGATGCAGAAATTCAAAGCTATGCAGACAGAATAGAACTTGATTACTTAATTCAAGATTTACCGAAACTCATAGCTTCGATGGATACAGGTGCTACTCGCATTAAGGATATTATTTCTTCTTTAAGAAATTTCTCTCGTCATGATGAAGCTGAAATTAAAAAAGTCAATCTTCATGAAGGAATTGATAGCACTTTAGTCTTGCTGCAACATCGTCTCAATCCTCATCATAATTCTCCAGTCATTCAGGTGATTAAAGAATACGATAATTTACCCTTAATTGAATGTTATTCTCGCCAAATAAATCAAGTCTTTATGCATATTTTAGTCAATGCTATTGATGCTCTTGAATTACATCAAGAACGGGTTGATAAAAAAATTATTATTCAAACTAAAAATAACCAAGATAAAACTATAACTATTAAAATTATTGATAATGGTATCGGTATAGATAATAAAAATATTTCCCAAATATTTGACCCATTTTTTACAACTAAATCTGTGGGTAAAGGTACAGGTTTAGGTTTAAGTGTATGCTATCAAATTATCCAAAATCATCAAGGTAATATTCAAGTTGTTTCGCAATTTAAGAAAGAAACACAAGTTATTATACAAATACCATATTTACTAAAAAATCATATTTCTCATATCAGTTAATAAAAAAGCAGTGGTATTTAATTTTAACCACTGCTGTTAATCGTACAAAAAATTTCCGAGAAGCTTACATAATTGTAGGTTGGGTTGAGGAACGTAGACGCGGAGCGGCTTCCCGCAGGGTAACCCAACATTTCCAGGGGTTTGTTGGGTTTACACACGGTAAGCCCAACCTACGTAGCTAAAAAATCATATTTCTCATGTCGTTAGATATAAACAGTATTTACGCAAAAAAAGCAGTAGTTATTGAATACCACTGCTGTTAATTGTACAAAAAATCTCCGAGAATATTAGTTGCTAGTTATGTCACCTGATGGTTGCTGTTCGGGAAACATACATTTATCAGAGTCGCAACCAGAAGGGCCAGCTTCGGCTAATTCACCTAAATCATAGCGACTGAGAACTGCACAGAAATCATCTGTAATTCTTCGTGCTTTGACTTCTTGAGTTAATCGCTCGTAGGTGACTTTATCTATTGGTTCAAAGGGTAAACGTGGGAATGATTGCAAATCATCAAACCGAGCGAGAAGCGCTGCGGAAATATATCCTTCATCATTCTGAATTGCTTCGTAAATACGCTGTCCTAAAATCTCGACTTCATCAGAACGTAGCTCTAAAGTTGCAGAAGTATTGTGAGTGACATAATGCTTCTGAACTTGGAGAACAAAGTCTAATTGAGCTAAAACAGAGAACTTAGAAACATCAATTTGATCGGCTCCTGGTAAGTCAGCCCAAGGTACAGCTACAGGGATTTCTACTAACCATTCGCTCACACGAGGATCGAAAGGATCGTTAAGTAAATGACCATTTTCATCTTTATCAGATTGAGAAGGAATAACATTGTAACCATAGTCAATACAAGCTAAGGCTACGGGGTCATTTTTGCGGAAAGTGATCCGGCGAATAAATCTTTGGGCTTTGGGGGGATGCCAACCGGAACTAGCACCAGTTAATAGTGCTTTAGTACCGCTAGGCTGGACAGTTGTACAGCGATTAGGGCGTTTAAGATTATGGCGATCGCAATAATTCCAAACTACCCGATGTACAATATCTCTCCAGTAACTCAAATATTTCTCTTCTTGGCGCTTAAATGCTAATCCTTGTTCCGTAGCCGGTCTTCCCGCTTCCCACCACCGTAACCAATCAACACCAAAAGCATGAACAAAGAAATCAAATAAACCAGTGAAAGAAACCCCAACAATTGGGTCTAATTCCCGGCTTTTTTGATAGCGAGGTTCGAGGAATTTATGATTTAAAAGTGAGGCTACAGAAAGCGCCCCAGCAGTGAAAGCTTCCTCTTGTTCTTTGTAATTATTTGGATCAAGTTGATTTAGGTGAATTTCTGACAAATTACAGTGAAAGTTACTACCAATAATTTCACCGCAAGGATTTAATCCGAACCTAGCTAAACGATGTTCTATCTCCTCAATATCCAGATGTGGATACTGTTCTTGCAACCAATCTTTTGCTTTTCCTTGTTCGTAAGCCTTCAAGAAATCAACTTTTAATGCCGATGTTGTTAGCAAATCAATGTTAGATCTAGCGATCGCTTCACCTGCCCATTGAATTGCGCCTTCGCCACTATAATATTGTTTGCGTACAGCTTCAATAGATTCTTCTAATGTTGGTTTGCGATGGAATACTCTGGTATGGTTCGCCATCCGCAGAGCATCACGCTCTGGATCAATTCGCCAGTTACCTTCTGCATCTTGCTGCCATAAATTATCTTTGGCTGTAGCGCCTAATTGATCGTCAGATCTGAATTGGCGCATACCCGCACTATTATGCGTCAAATAGCCATCGCAGTAAAAACAATGGGCTTCTTCTACTTCAATGTCGTAAGTTTGGACATAATCGTAGCTACCCAAACCTTTGACTGTGATGGGAATATCCAGTGAGATATCAGCCTCAGCGATGTAGCGTTCATAGTTAGCATCCACACTACGAGAACCTTGGAATCCCATTTCGCGCATTTCGCTATAGGTGTAAGCTTCTCGCATGATTGCGCCAGGTACGGTAAAACCATACATCTTTAATCCTTGACGCAGTTGTCCCTTCAAGGAATGAGGCGCAATCAGGGCGTTATAACGCTCTTTGAGTGCTGGAATTGTCAAGTTATATTTAACTTGCCATCTTTGCTCTTGGGGATGGGTAATAGCAATTCTGCCAGCGATACCTAAACTAGATAAAACTGAGCCGACTTGTCTAATAAACGATCTATAGACTGAAGTGACTAAATGAGGGGGTCGGTTGTTAACTGCACCGTCACTATCCATTAATCCAGCTAGGTAAGCAGCTCGAATATCTATTGAACCCTGCAAAATAAAACTAGGAACTTCTAGGGGAACATTAGGCTGTTTAATATAGCGATGGAAGTACTCAGCCAAGCGCATAGACGAACAGATTGACTTAGCTGTGTTTTCACCTTTGGTAACGCTATGAGTAGCTGTCAATCCAAATAATGCTAAAGCAGCATCAATCTTAGCTTGGATTTTTGCCGTTAGTTCGGTATCTAAGCTGTTCATTGCCCATTCAACACGGCCATAGGGCTTACCATATTTATTGCGACCGAGCGCAACATAGCCATCACCGTGAGTAAACCCGATTAACCAAGCCACTTCGGGCGTTAAATCGGGAATAATCAATGGCTTAACGGTTCGGCTTTGAGCAGGTCTAGATTCTGTAAAATCAGCAGGGAGATGGGTAACTGTTCCAGGGAGTACTTGTGTATTGTGTTGAAGGCGATCGCCTGACGCTAAATTAGCAACTGACTTCCAAGCAATTCCTCCTTGAGCATCTGCTAAAACTGCTTGTTTATGATTTAAAGTTGCTCTGGGATAGGTAGCATTAGTTTCAATTTCGTAGACATCCTGAAATCCTTGGTCGAATTTATCAACAACTCGCCGAAATCCCAGGGGAGTCTGTACTAAGTCACCCACTTGCACATCGCGAATGGGAACAAGACCTTTAGAAGTATGAACTAGAGCGTCTTCAGGTAGACAGCGCCGAATGTTGCCCGCAACAATGGTAACAGCAGCTTGGTCAATTAATAGACAGCATTCAACAGAGTTTAATTGTCTTCCTAAAGCTTTATTCAGGATAGATGCGCAATTTTGGTAAAGTATGGGCAATTTAACCGGATTAGCCACCCCACCAAAGCCATTGAGAGTTTCTCCAGCTTGACGCACATCACTAATATCAACAAATACTTGAACTTCTCCGTTAAATCTTTCATCTGTAGAAAGTTCTAATAAGGTTTGATAAGATTCAACCCAACCTTCACGGCTATCGCCGACATAGATAGTAACTCGATCGCCCTCTATAGAAATTTCCGTATACTCGCGACGCTGTGGTTTGGGAGTAGCACCAATTTCGCCCTGTACGGTGACATGAAGGCGATTGCGGATTGGCGGTAGTTGGTTAATATATCTAGGTTCGATGATGGCTCCGGTACCACAGCCCATCATTGCTAAATCCATCATCAACCCAAAGGCTTTCCAGTCTTGTAGGTTGGTAGAGGTGCAATTGTAAGCCCCAGAAAAGTTTTTTGGTTTGGCTATCCAATCGGTACCGCCAACCCATAACCAGCGACCACTGGGTAGGGCTTTCATATTACGCTGCATCTTGTCTAAAATGGCAGCTTCTTCTTGGCTGAGTTTCCCCAATTCTACTAAGCCTTTAAGGGTGCGATCGCAAACTTCATCCCAAGTTTCTCTTAAACCCGCCGGACTGCGGCGGCTATAGGTTCTGAAAAACACAGGATTAGCTGCGGGGGCAGTTTCTGGAAACTTTGCACTCTGGCGTTTTCTTTCAAGCTCTCGAACCATAAATCCAGTCTTGTTGCGTGCTAACAGATTAAGACTATAGACCAAGTAAATTTAGGATGAAAGATTGCCAAAAATGACAACTTACCCTTACTTAACAAGAGTACAAAGTGCAACATCCGTCGATAATGTATAATATTGTCTTTCTTGCCACAAAATGTCTCTTGCTCCCTGGCGAAGTGTTCATCCAGAGTGGTAATGAAAAAAATAGCGGTTTGCGAGTAAGTGCATTACACCGCTATATGGCTTGATAAAAGACACACAGGATTAAATTTAGCGATTATCCTACTTTCTAAGTTCGGGACGTAGTTCTTTGAGATTTTGTCTCAGATGCTCCAGTTTTTGACTGGATTCTTTTGTAATTTGAGTACAAAATTTTGTTGAAATTAACCCTATTGCAGTTGTGACGCTTCCCTCGCTTGCTCTACCAGAAATTAGAAGAAATGCGCCAATTAAACTCATACCAACGGAAGCATAAATTGCTACCAAACTGAGGTTAAATGTTTGTCGTGCTTGGCGTAGATGTTCTTTTGACACATCTAATACTATTTTCAAGTATGGATCGTCATTAACTGCGGGGGCAGTTTCTGGAAACTTTGCACTCTGGCGTTTTCTTTCAAGCTCTTGAACCATAAATCCAGTCTTGTTGCGTGCTAACAGATTAAGACTATAGACCAAGTAAATTTAGGATGAAAGATTGCCAAAAATGACAACTTTCCCTTACTTAACAAGAGTACAAAATGCAACATCCGTCGATAATGTATAATATTGTCTTTCTTGCCACAAAATGTCTCTTGCTCCCTGGCGAAGTGCGATCGCTCATGCTCTCCATCAAAATCGCAGTCTGGCTTATGCCCGTTACCTGCAACTAGCAACAGTAAGGGCAAATGGTATACCTGCCAATCGAACTATAGTTTTTCGTGGCTTTTTAACAGATACCAACCAGCTAAAATTTATTACTGATTCCCGCAGTGAAAAAGCTGAACAGATACAGCAACAACCTTGGGCAGAAGTCTGCTGGTACTTCCCCAATTCCAGAGAGCAATTTAGGATTACTGGTAGCTTAACCTTAGTCGCAAGCGATAATTCTCAGCCAGAATTAGCATCAGCACGTATTTCTACCTGGCGAGAATTAAGCGATGCAGCACGGATACAATTTGCTTGGCCTCATCCCAGTAAAGCCAGACATAAAGATGAACAAGCTGCTTTTTCTCCTCCCCCACCAGATCCCAGTCAGCCATTACCCAATTTTTGCTTACTCCTACTAGACCCTACACAAGTAGATCATTTAAAGTTACGTGGTGAACCTCAAAATCGCTGGTTGTACCACCGCAACGAGCATCAGGAATGGTCTATTGAAGAAATTAATCCTTAACGAACGATTTCAACCACAGTACCAACTTGTACCCATTGATATAATTCATCTTGTACAAATAGCCTAATACCCTCATCCCCTAACCCATTCTCCCTGGGGAGAAGGAGAATTTACAGCAGATTGCCAGTTGGTGAGGTAGAAACGATGGTTGATTGTAGGGGCACTGGCACTGCCATGCCCCGAAGCGCGTACCTCGATTTGTGATTATCGCTCAACTCTGTAAAGCAAACGTTCCCTGCTAATACTTACAGAGCTACCAATAAGAGTATTCCAAGGTTGCTTATCTGGACGAGGTGTTACAAATGCTGACTCAGGAAGTTGAGGAACTATATCTAGCAAAACTTTGCTTATTGCTGCTTTTACTTCCGGTGTTGTTAAAAAAGCAGCGACTTGTTCATTAACTTTAGCTTCAATTTTGGCACGTATATCTTCAAAATTGCCAATGAAACTTCCTGCTACATCACCTTGTAATTTTGCTTCAAAACGACCCGATCGCAATTTTAACTCTGGCAATCCACAACCATCATTAGCAATATCAAAAGCAAAGGTAAATTTGGCATTTTTGATATCCCAGTTACCAGGGATAAAACTATTGACAGTAACTTTACCATCATTGTTAAAAGGTACAGTAATTTCTAAGCTGTTGTCAGCTAATCGTAACTGTAAATTTCTCTGAGAATGGAAGTTACTAAACCAAACTCCTAGTTGTGCGCCCAAAGGCCCTGGTGTTTTGAATTCGCCTAAATCTTGAATATTTTCTCTTAATCCGGCTTCAGCAAGAGACCGAGAAGGTGTAATTTTCAATTCTGTATTGTTAGTTCCAGGTTTGCGGTCAAGGCTGATAGTAGTACCATAAATTGCCAAATTTATTTTAGGTTGAGATTTATCAGCACAAGGTAAGAAATATCTCAAAGCGGTTACAAGTATGAAAATTGTCTAACTTGTTAGACCGCTTATTAAGATATTTTCGATTCCCGAATTGATTTAACTTAGGACTTACGCACACTCTACGAATTCTTGGCGTTCTTGGCGTCTTGGCGGTTCAATAAATTAAGGTTCTTACTCTTGTTGCTGCTTTAACATTAGCGCGAGGAATAATAGCATATTGAGCGCTCCAGTTATAAGGAATTTTCTGACCATCATCTCCAAATGTTACCTCTAGTTCATCAGCAATTCTCCTCACAGCAATTTTTCTAATTTGGTGGTCATCTTTCTCATATTTAAAAGCAAATCCAGTGAGAACAAAAATATGTTGATCGTCACAGCTTAACGGCAGTTTGGCTGTACAAGTACCTCCAGAACAATATTCATTATTTTTAAATGATGCAGTTCTAACATTAGAGCCTAAGCTGTTGTAACGCAAAGTAAATTTATAAGGGTCATTGCCATCATTATCTTGGAAATTAACAGCTACTCCAGAAGTACTTTTTAACGCTGTGATTCCCTTAATATGATGGTCGCCATTTGTAAAACCAAACCGAAAAGATGTCATTCCGGCATTGTTACTAATGCTAGGTGAAACAAAGCGTGAACCTGTTACTGTAGATGTACCACTCGTAACCAATTGTCCAAAAGCTGGCGCAGCACTCAATGTGATAAGGGAAAACAGAGAAGCTGCAAATAATATCTTTTTCATATTTCCTTATGGTAGAAATTACATGATTTTTGCTTTCACTTTAATCAACAAACTAGAAAGATAAATTATTCCAAAATTCGTTGATTTATTTGAATCGATAATTTTTCAAAAGACAACATCCTTTTAGCCAAAAAATTGAAAAAGGATAATCTTGTAGAGGCTAACAGCAAATAAATATTGTGTGATATATTTATTAGCGAAAGCCTCTTTGACCTCATGATTTCATCAGGATGATTACTCGGCGATCGCGAAAAACTAGATTAACCAATTAGGAGTAATCACAAACGTCCAAGCATCAAATCCATGTGAAGCAGTACGAGCATTACCAGTTAAAACAAAAGTGCTGCCCTGATGACCCCGATAACAAACTAAATTGCTAAGATTTACAGTATTGTTACCCCAAGCATTAAGTACGATTTGCACCCGCCCATCACGATGAACATTTAAAGTAGTTAAATCGGACTTTCCATCTTTACGTCCTGGGAAAACATCTTGGAATTTACCTTGAATTACACTTGCTCCTGTACTGGTTTTCTTAATCGTAAAACCTTCTTTGTTACCAGCAGCAGTTGTAGAAATACCCTCTCTTGTGGAATAATTTTCTGCCATTGCAAAGGAAGAAAATCCACCGTAACCACGGGCTGTAATTCTTGTAGCTTTCACATTAAACCAATTTCCTACGCCATATTTATCACCGGGAAATCCCTCAAACATCCCCCGGATATAGCTGCTACAACTAGTAGATGTTTGGGCAGAAGTAGAAGATATAGGAATAGTTGTTGCTGCTAGGAGTAAACCGAGAATTAAGCCTTTAATTTTGAGATGCTGCTTCATAAATATTTCTCACATTTAATTATTTGCAATTACTAGAGGTGCTTTCTTTTGTCCTCACTTTCAATAACAAGTGGGAAAAACAAATTATTCCGAAATTTCCGAAAAAATTTTTGTGGTAATTCTGGTAAGTGTTTTCTCGCCCTGTTAGCCAAGGTGAAATGTGGAGGTGGGAATTAATTATCTAGGGCGTGTTTTCAAACCCCAAACGCCTTCAGGCTGAAGCCTGAGGCTATAAAAACGAAGCCCACCTGCGTGGGCTAAAAAGCCTTATTTCTCCTAGTCCGCGCAGGCGGACTTCGTAGAGGTAGCCGCACCCTTGTAGGGTGACGGCGACTTTGAAAATACGCCCTAGCCAGGGTGGGTACATAAAAGCTGGCTGTCAAACATATCTGTATGAAAATATTAGGAGGTAGTGAAATTACTTAAATAATCGGGAACATATATACTCTAAATGAGTCTACCTCACTAATCTGCGATCGCAATCCGCTTTGATCTGCTCCCTTTTATATAAGTTGAGCTAATATGCTTATGGAGTCCAAAATAGCAGCAGAGTCAGTTACACATTTCATTATTGATGCGGCGCATCAAGAACTAATCGCCAAAATTGCCCGAAAATACACACAAGGAACTTCTATATCTTGGGAAGATGCAGCACAAACTGCCACAATGAAAGTCTATGAAGCGGTGAAAGCACAAAAGTTTCATCAGGGAGGAATCGCAGAATTTCAGCGTTGGGCTACAGTTGTAGCACGATATGAGATTCTAAATTTGGTCAAAAAAGAAAGTTTACGAACTCACCAAAGTTTAGATGCAATTATTGTGGGTACAGATATCTCTTTGATAGAGACGATTCCTGATGAGTTCAACCTCTTAGAATCTGTAGAGAGTGCAGATTTAATTATCCAGGCAAAACAAGCAATTATTAATTTAGATGGACGTTATCCCAAACGCGACTATCTCAAACTGTGGGAACTCATAGTTGCAGGTAAAAACCAAACCCAACAAGCCTCGGTGTTGGGAATTAGTCAAGGGGAAGTTTCCAAGCGTTGGAAGGAATTAGTCGGGCGGATCGCTATAGAATTAGGACTACTGCAACCTGAAGCTGTGAAACGCGAACAACAAATTATTCAAAGCAAATATACTCGCAGACGTTCAAAAGCTAAGTGGTAACTTTATTAAAATTTGCTTTTGTTAAATATTTAATAAGTTTATTTTTTCTAGGCATAGAATAATGCACTGATTTGTTAACACTATTAGCCATATCCCGAACCTGAAGAAATACCAACTTATGCTGACAAACTGTGACAAATCCAATGCTATGCGAAGACCTTACCCAGCGTTACCACAACCAGGAGAAATCTGGGAATTAAGCCGCCAGGTATTATCTCCGATCAAATTTTCACCAAATGAAGAAAATAATCTATATTCCAGCGAGGCGCAAAACTTTTTACAAGGTAATGCTCCACCTCGCTATGTCATGATTGTAACGGAACCAGAGACGGAACCAGAGTTAGATAATGAAACAGAAACAGAATGGAATATTGTTTCTGTCATGGTACTGTCTGTAGAAATCAGCTTTATTTCAGATGTCGATTTACTGATTCCGGCACATATTTCTGGTTTAACACAAGATTTACTGGCTGAAACTTGGAATGTACAACTAATGCTTGCTTGTAATTTATTACAGCCAGTTGGTAAACGAGTTTCACATGAAATTTATGATATATTGCTGACCATAGGAGATTGCGATCGCGGATTAGTAAATCAACCCCCAGAAATTTCTCAGATAGAGCTATTAGGTTTAAAATCCGCAAACAAAAAAGCCTTAGAAACACCGGAAATTGCTCTATTTCACAGGCAAGAGCAAGCTTGGAATGATGTTTTAACAATACCATTAGCAGCTTATCATACTTACCTTAAAAGTCTTAAGTTTACCAATCAAATTCTTAATGAACAGTTACAAATAGAGCAAGAATTACCAGAATTAGAATCGATTCCCAACCGAGTTTTACAATTAGTATCGGCATCTTTGAGTAAAACGCAAACTGTTCTTAGTGATTGGTGGCGAAATATTTTTGATTTAGAATGGCAGGTTGTTTCCACAGTACCAAACTTTGCCATTGCTACGCGCAGTAACACAGACTTGCAAAATACTCCTGCAAACCCTGATGAAATTGCCGCAATCATCAACCAATTATCTGTTGAAAATGATGAAAGCCTACGCCAACGTGCGGCTAAACGTTTAGGAGAAATTGCTGTTGGTAATTCCGATGCAATTCAAGCCTTGGTATGTTTGTTACGGAGTACTTCAGATGATGAAACTCTGTGGACAGCTGTAGAAAGCTTGCGAAAAATTGATCCAGAAAATCCAGCCGCTGGAGTTAAGAGAGTTAAAGTCATTGACTTGGGAATGCAAATTGCGGGTAAAACTGTAGCTTTAGCTGTGGCTTTATTACAAAAATTGGATGGTGATATTAGTGTACTTTTGCAAGTTTACCCCACAGGTAATGATGATTATTTACCACCTGATTTAAAACTGATTTTATTAGATGATTCTGGAGAAATATTGCACGAAGTTATTGCTAGACGGGCAGATATTTACATCCAACTTAAATTTAGCTGTCAACCAGGAGAAAAATTTAGCGTCCAGGTAGCTTTAGGCGAAGCTAATATTACTGAAGATTTTGTAATTTAAGGGAACTGATGCATCCAGTATAAAATGTAGGGGCAATACCCTGGGCACCTGTGTCAACTTAATGCGAAACCCAGTTACCGCAAGGAACTGAAGTTCCTTGCTAATAGGCAAAGTCATCTAAAGATGACTAAATATTCTCAAAATATCGAGTCTACTTCAGTAGACTTGGACTATTAGCTTTGGAATTCATTCCAAAGCGGGCGACAAAGCTAAGACAGAAGCTATTTTTAGCTTAAGTTGACATCAATGTACCCTGCGGGAAGCCATTTTGCGTCTACATGAATTGCCCTTATGGTAAATCAAGGCTTTAACGTCATTTTTGTGTCAGTCGTCAACAGGACTGACACAGGCAGCGCCATAAAAGTATGTAAATTATGGCAAAATTATAAATAATAAGTGTTTTTTGACGATAAAAGCCATATCTACGTTTAGCTATCTATATTAACTTATGGCATTAGCCACATTTCCTAACTTTTCAGGTCAAAGTCTTCAAGGTCGTGATTTTAGAGGACAAAATCTCACGGGTGCAGACTTCAGCAACGCTGACATTCGTGGTGCCAATTTTACAGATGCTATTCTCAAAAATGCTAATTTTCAAAATGCTCAAGCAGGATTAACAATTAAGGGAGTATTTGGGTTAGTTCTGTTAACATTATTAGTAACTGAATTATCTGGATTTATTTCCGGATTTGCACCTGTTTTTACAGGATATATTCTGTTTCCTTATTCAGTTACTACAGATAATTTATTGGCGCTGATTATAGTTATAAGTATAATTATTATCTTTGCAATTTCTATTATTAATAATGATTTATTAACCACTTTTTTTCGAGTCATTTGTACAGCTATATTTTGGGGATTCTTACTGGGGTTAATGACTGGTAAAATTGCAGGTATTGCTGCTGGAGTTATTTGTATTGCCGTCACGACATCAATTGCTTATGTAATGTTCACGATTTTGGCATTTTTGATTTTCGTACAAGCCCAAATTGCTGGCATCATTATAGCGATTGTGACATTATTTATCATGTTTCCCAGCATCATTTTTGGAGCTACATCCGGTACGGTAATTGGTGTAGCTGTAGCTGAAGTATTTACTGGGGGCGATCAATTGCCATTATTCAAAGTTCGGGCAGTTCAAGAAGCAGCGATCGCAGCTACATTTGCTACTATAATTCTCACATTTTTTATTAGTTATATCAGTTGGCGAATATATCTTGGCGATGCAAAATTTATCTGGATGCAAAAATTAGCGATCGCTGTTTCTACTCTATTTGGGACTAGCTTTAAACAAGCAGATTTGACTAATGCTAATTTTAGCAATGCTTATCTTAAAAATATTAATTTATCTAATGCTAAATTAATTAATACTAATTTTCATTTAGCCAAAAAACTTGCTTTTTGTCAACTTGAGAATACTATTTTAGTTAATCCCATAATTCGCGATTTATCTGTTAATAAAAAAGCTAATAATAAAGTTTTTATCGGCTGTAATCTCAAGGGAATTAACCTAGATTATGCTGACATGAGTTATGCTGATTTAACTGAAGCAGATATTAGTCAAGCTACATTTGTAGGTGCAACCTTAGAAGGAGCAAATTTAACTAAAGTTCAAGCAATAGCGACAAATTTTCAGCAAGCAAAGTTTACCGCAGCTTGTTTAGAATCGTGGAATATTGATAGTACAACTGAATTAACAGGTGTCATTTGTGACTATGTTTATCTCTTAAATCATCAACAAGAACGCCGCCCTAGTAGTGGAATATTTGCTGCTGGAGAATTTACTAAGTTATTTCAAGTGGCAATAAATACTGTTGATTTAATTTTTCGGAATGGTTTGAATTCACAAGCTTTATCTACGGCTTTAACAAAAGTACGATTAGAAAATGAAGATAGTCTATTAGCACCTAAAAGTATTGAAAATAAAGGCGACAACGTTGTTGTTGTGCGTGTGGATGTAGCGGCTGATGTTAACAAAGCTAAAATTCACGCTGAACTTACTCAAAATTATGAATTGGCTCTTAAATCTTTAGAAGCTAAATATCAAGCAGAACTCAAAAGTAAAGACGAACAAATTGTACTTTATCGCCAGCATCAAGCAGATTTAAAAGAATTGATGCAAATGATAGCTCCTACTGCTAAAAAAATGGGAGATACTAAGCTAGTAGTTTTAAAATTAACTCAAGGTAACTTAAATACGGGATTTTCAGTTACACTACAAATCGGTTTAGAAGGAGAACACCCATATTTTGAATCTAACGGTAAACTACCTCCGGCTTCAGAATTAGCTTTAATATACAATCAATGGCAAACTGCATATCGCCAAAGCTTACAGGGAAGTTTGCGAATTAAGATTAGCGAAACACAAGTTACTAATATTAGCAGGCGTGAGTTATTCAATGAATGCGATACTGCGGCAACTAGTTTAAAAAAACAGGTAAATTTATGGTTAGATTCGGAATTATTTCGTCCTCTTAAAGAGCAATTACTAGAAAAACTAAATCCATCAGACTCGATTCGGATTTTGCTACAAACAGAAGATAGCCAACTTAGGCGAATACCCTTACATCTGTGGAATTTTTTTGAACGCTATCCTCAAGCTGAAATTGCTATTTCATCTACTGCTTATGAGAAACGGGAAAAAAATAAATGTGTTAAATCCCAGGTAAAAATTTTAGCAATATTAGGAGATAGCTCTGGAATTAATATTCAAAAAGACAGACTTTTACTAGAAGAATTACCCAATGCTGAAGTCACATTTTTAGTAGAACCCCAACGCCAAGTATTAAATGATGAACTGTGGCTGCAATCGTGGGATATCTTATTTTTTGCAGGTCACAGTTCAACTCAGGCTGATGCAGAAATTGGCAATTTTCGGATTAACTCTACTGATAGTTTAACTATTGCCGAGTTGAAAAATGCTCTGACGAAAGCAATTGAACAGGGTTTGCATCTAGCAATTTTTAACTCCTGCGACGGTTTGGGACTAGCAGTCAACTTAGCTGATTTGCATATTCCCCAAATGATTTTCATGCGCGAACCCGTACCCGATAAAGTAGCACAGGAGTTTTTAAAGAACTTTCTGACAGAATTTTCTAGCGGTAAACCTTTATATCTATCATTACGCTCGGCACGCTCTAAACTCCAAGGTTTAGAGAATGAGTTTCCTTATGCGACTTGGCTACCAGTAATTTGTCAGAACCCTGCCGAAATTCCTCTAGCATGGTATCAGTTTTAAAATAGCTAGGAAATAAGGCAGATGGCAAATGGCAGAGGGCACAAGGAGTAAAATTTTCATGCCTTTGTTGTAGACAAAAGCCCTTGGATTTATAGCTAAAAAACTGAGATTGGTTAAATTCCAGCACCATCTAAAAACTGCTGAATAGCTTTATCTCTGAGGTTACACCAAGCAGTTTCTTTTACTGGTTCTTCCTCGTTGACAGTTATATTACCTGCCAAAACAGGAGTTTTTTCAGGTACAGGACTGGGCTGAAGACGTTGTATTTGTTCTTCCAATGCTTCAATCCGGTCTACTAAAGCGCGAATTACTTCGGCTTCTGAATCTGGTAGGTTGTTGTGTTCTAGTGGTGCTACCCTAACTCCAGAACGATAGATAATCCGACCAGGTATACCCACGACTGTGCAATTAGAAGGAACATCCCGCAATACAACCGATCCTGCACCAATGCGGACATTATTTCCTATTTGCAGATTACCTAATACTTTTGCGCCAGCACCAACTACTACATTTTCACCCAAGGTAGGATGGCGTTTACCGCTTTCTTTACCAGTACCACCAAGGGTGACACCTTGATAAATTAGGGCATAGTCTCCTACGATCGCAGTTTCACCAATCACCACGCCCATACCGTGGTCGATAAATACCCCTCGTCCAATAACTGCACCTGGGTGGATTTCAATTCCCGTGAAAAATCGAGCAATATGAGATATTAAGCGAGGAATAAACGGAATACCAATTGCATACAACCAGTGAGCTAATCGATGAAATAACAAGGCTTGCAAACCTGGGTAGCAGAATAATACTTCCAACCAGTTGCGGGCGGCGGGGTCGCGTTCAAAGATAATGCGAAAGTCGGTACGCAGTGTAGATAGCACGAGATAGTACCCTCGGAAAGCAAAATAAGCTACTTTCCCATATTATCGTTCGATGTGTTCCTCGTAACAAAGTTGAGATTTGGGCATGGGGCATGGGGCATTGGGCAAAGACGCGATGAATCGCGTCTCTACAAGAGTCATTTGTCTTCCTTGTCCCCCTTGTCTTCCTTGTCCTCCCTTCATGGCTGCTGCACTGTTAAGGTGTAATTATGCCTAGCTCCGGAATCAAATGTGCCTACCCACAGTTGATAGGTTCCTTTTTTGAAGTTGCGATCGTCAATGCTAGCGTCTTTACTCTTGCCAGTATCATCACCACAGCGAATTGTTTGATCGTCTGGGCCTTTGAGGAGTAATGTAGTATCTTTGCCGCCAGTGTTAACTAAGATTTTGAGGCGAGGAAAGTCTTTTTCTAAAATTAGTATGTGATCTGGTTTAGGATCGGCAAAGCCAATGCAGGCTTTTTTATCGCGATCGCGGTTACTAATCGCAGACAGGGAAAAAGAACCACCCGTGTAACCTTCAACAACTCCTTTGGCTGGATCGAACCCCGGAGACAGTTTGATTGTGCCAAAGTTTGCTGGCTCTGCTATTACAGGTTGAGTCATAATAGCGGTAAATATAGCTAACAACCAGCTATATTGAGGCTGAAACCGGAGGCGACGAGATTTCATAGTAGCCTGCCAAAAATTAATATTATAAGTAACTATATATACATATTGTAATCAAAAAACCGTAATATTGACCAACCTGTGACACCTTCAAATGTGCCACAATTTAGGGCTGAAAAATTAGAAGATGTGGGGGTTAGGGGACAGGAAGATGAAGAAAAAGTGCAAAATTGGATTTTTATGACAAGTATGGTGTGATTTAGAAGCTTATTATTTTCGTATGAATTATATATTTTATTACAGTAAAAAATACTAATTTACTCCTAAAAGTATTAGTATTTAAACAAAATTATACTATTTACAATTTGTTTCCACATTATCTCCCTTTAGACAAAATCAGCGCTATTAACAAACCAGTTTTCAATGCTTAAATTATTAAAGAAATCAAAATCAGAAACATTATTAGTTACCAAGATTAAATTATTAGAGTAAGCAATACTTGCAATTTGACCATCTACAAAAGCAGGGGTTTTACCAATGTTGGATAATCTGGCTCTTTCTTGGGCGTGCCATTGTGCCGCTTTTAAATCATAATCAAGGACTGGTAAATTTAATACCGATTCATGAATATAATTCCAAAGAGACTCTCGCCGCTTCGATTCTGGCAACCTCAAACAGCCATATAAAAGTTCATGAACAACAACACTTGAAACGGCGATTTCGGATTTATGGATACCTAATTTGTGCAAAACATTAGCATTAGGGATAGGACGTGCTGGTTCTGATAGAATATTAGTATCAAGCAGATATTTCCATCTCATATATCAATTTCTCTGCCCACACTGCGATCTCGTAATTCAGCGAAATCATCATCAGTAAATATCATCCCCTCGCTTTGGATAGCGGTTCTAAATTTTTGTAATCCCTGCCAAAAATTATCCCCTCTAGATTCCTCCTTTTTTTGACGAAAAAACTCAAACAAATAATCCTGTTCTTCTTTTGGCAAACTTTCAATAGAGTTAATAATTTCTTGTAAAGTCATCAGAGAAACTCCTAATTAAGTAAACCCTAACTTTGTTAACTCTATTTTAATCTCTCAACCCAAAGCCTCAGCCTTTTATAGATAGATAATTTCCACAAAATTTCCTACGGATCGTAATCTTGTGCGATCCGTCGTTATCCCTAGCCCCTAGCCCAATTACTAAGGTTGCAATTTAAAGAAAACGCCACCTTTAAGCAATCCTGTATCGCTACCGTAACTACTAACTGTAAGCGATCGCAATTTTTCAAAGAAGGGCTTACCTAATACTTCTACTAGTTTCAAAATTGGTAGTTGACGTTCTACAAGATATTTACTTTTCTTCCAGTCAAGATATACATAACCTTGATTGGGTTGGGGTATCGCCGCAATACTATCTTGAAAATTCCGATTTTTAACTAAAGAATTATCTTTAGCTGTGAGAATTTCTGCCATTGTTTCTAAATCGGAAGCAAAAATTTCGTAATTTCCTACAGTTGTATGCACTCCCTGCACTTTTGTATCTACACTGTAAGCGGGACGGTTTTTATCGTCAGGTTTTTTGCTAGTGGCGATTAATTCTGTCCAAGCTGAGACTTTTTGATTATTTAGATTGAGGGAATTAGTATTTAGTCCTTTACTAGAAGCGATCGCATCTAACCGCGCAATCCCGTCTGTTACTTCTGGGGTATTTTCGACAACAAATACCCAACTTTGCTGGTTTTTCTCGGTTTGGGGTAAGAGTGCGATCGCATATTCTCCTTTTACCCAACTAAAAATATCTTCACCTAAGTTAATACCCCAACGATTTTGCAGTTCGCTAAATGGTTTGGCTGTTGGGGAATTAGCACTTTTAGCAGAACTATATATAGTCGCTGTTGCTTCTTTCCAAAGTTTAGCTAAATCTGTTTCGCCCAAATTGCTCAAATTAGCGCCAGCAATTGCTAATCCTGCTGACTGGGGGATATATTGCAATGCTTGTACAGGTTGAGAAAGTACCGACGCTGGTGCAGCAGAAGTATTTGCTGATGCACTCAAAAAGCTGGTTTCTGCTAATAAGCCTTGAGAGTTTAAAACTAAAGAAATAATTTCGCTATCATAAACTGCTTCTTGCAATTCTAAGCCTTGCCATTTGACTAACTTAGGAAGATTAACAAAGGCTAAAGCTAATGTTCCTTTAGGTAATTGTTGGGTAGCTTTTTGATATTGCACCAAGCTGCTTAAATTGAGATCGGGCGCTTGGACATTATTAATCGCATCTTTGAGAACTTTGAGTTCGTTAGCAAATAAAATAAAGCGATCGCCTACTGCAGCACCAGCTAAAAAATCTTGCTTTGGTGGGGGATTATCATACAGTAGCTTGACGCCTTCATATTCTTCTGTACCTAAGTTTCCCCCAGCTAATACCCGTTTAGAAAATAGTAATTCTAAAAACTCGCGGCTTTTTTCTGGTTGTGTGGTTGCTAGCGCCATTAAATAGCCAATTTGCTGTCCGTTTTCGGGATCGCGATCGATATCTAAACTAGTTACAGCTAGAGTAATTTCCTTACCTAACCAAGGTTGAATATCTTCTTGGTAATTTAAATTACTCTTAGTTAATAAATTAGTTTTCAGCTTAGATAATTCACCATCCTTATCTAAAGCCTGTAATTGTTCGGGATTTACTAGTAAAGATACTGTTATTGGCGAAAATTTCGACACAAAGATGCTAGCTTCTGGCTGGGAAGGAGTCGCAGCCGTAATAGTCACTGGACTTTTGACAGATAACCAGTAAAAACCAACAATCACAAGCGCCAGAATTGCGATCGCACCAGCTACTAAAAAACCAAATAATGAATTTTGTCTGTTCATCATACCTCCTCACCTCCAAAGCCCTTAATTTCTAAGCATAGAGAAGAAGGGGCAGGAGATTTGCATTGCCTGCCAAATATTTGATAATTCATATATCTAAGTAATTTATTTAGTAATCGATGCTGATGCGAGTATCAACATCTTCTGCCAACATAAATGATATCGGATTGTTTACAAAAACCTCATGACAGGAAACGCAATTACCCAAATTACTGTTGAAGAACTGGCACAACGTCTAGCTGCTGGGGATGCTACTATTCAGCTTGTAGATGTGCGCGAACCCCAAGAACTAGCGATCGCCAGTATTGAGGGCTTTGTCAACTTCCCTCTGAGTGAATTTGCTGAATGGGGAGATCAAGTACCAACGCTTTTAAATCCTCAAGCTGAAACCTTAGTACTCTGCCATCATGGTATGCGTTCGGCTCAAATGTGTCAGTGGTTAATGGCACAAGGTTTTACCAACGTTAAGAACATCTCAGGTGGAATAGACGCTTATTCCAATTTAGTTGACTCTTCAGTTCCTCGGTATTAATTTAAAAAAATGTACTATATATTGCCAATTTAGTACTGATAATATCGTTTAGCAAATAACCTGATTTTCGCCTTGTAGTAATACTGGCGAATTTTTATATTATGAGTTATCTATAGGATGATTATCTTACGCTTATATCTCTCAATAGCAAAAAAATCCGTAAGTGGAAATACATTTTTTCCGCAAAGCTTATGGAAAAATACGGTTAATCAACTAAATAAATATTTCTTTGAGACAAGCACCTTTAATGGTGATAGTCAAGCTGTACAACACAACAGCCCCATAATCCATCAATATGGAACTTTACGGTAATTAACTGGTTTATAATTAAATAATTAGATATATTAGTTAAATATTAATATTTTTTTACTTTTTTCGTAAAAAATAACAAATTTTTCCAAAGTTTCATTAAAATTTGCCTTCAGTAAAGAATACCCTATGCAAGTCCAGTTGACAAATCGACAACAGCATATACTTTGGGCAACAGTACGTCACTACATTGCTACGGCAGAGCCTGTTGGATCGAAAGCTTTAATTGAAGAATACGATCTCGGTGTGAGTTCAGCCACAATTCGCAATGTAATGGGTGTCCTCGAAAAATCTGGTTTACTGTACCAACCACACACATCTGCTGGACGAGTACCTTCTGATTCTGGCTATCGCATTTATGTCGATCGCTTAATTACACCTTCAGAAACTCTAGCTAAAGAAGTAGAACTAGCCCTACAAAATCGCCTCCACTGGGAAGATTGGAGTTTAGAAGCACTATTACAAGGTGCAGCTCAGATATTAGCCACTTTAAGTGGGTGTATTAGCTTGATTACCATGCCCCAAACCAATACAGCATTGTTAAGACATTTGCAATTAGTGCAAATTGAAACTGGGCGGATCATGCTGATTGTCGTCACCGATAATTATGAAACCCATTCACGCTTGATGGATTTGTCACCGACGCGAGAAGAAACAAAACTCGATCCCGAAGTGATAGATCGGGAATTGCAAATAGTCTCTAACTTCTTAAATACGCATTTGCGGGGACAGAGCTTACTAGAATTAGGTAATCTGGATTGGAGTCAATTAAATCAAGAATTCCAACGCTATGGCGAATTCTTGAAAAATTCCGTTGCTGAATTAAGCCGCAAAAAGCTAGCGCCAACTGCGACAAACATCATGGTGCGTGGAGTCGCTGAAGTTTTACGTCAGCCAGAATTTTCCCAACTCCAGCAAGTACAAACAATTATCCATCTGTTGGAAGAAGAACAAGAGCAACTGGGGCGATTAATTTTTGAAGAACCAGAGGTTGAAGATCACAGTAAACCCAGGGTAACTGTGCGGATTGGTACAGAAAATCCCCTAGAACCAATGCGTACATGTACCTTAATTACTTCTACCTATCGCCGAGGTTCTGTCCCCGTAGGGAGTGTAGGAGTTTTAGGCCCTACTAGACTAGATTATGAAGGTGCGATCGCAGTTGTCGCTGCGGCTGCTGATTACCTTTCTGAAGCCTTCAGTTAATCAAAGTAAATCATGGTGAAAAAAATCGGCTTTGGGTTGTTGTGGCTGGGATTTATTGCTTACGCTTTTCTCCTCGCCCCTCCCGATGCTCCTCATACATTCGAGTTAATTAAAAACCTGAGCACAGGTCAATGGCAAGGAATTAATCCTTTCATCATTGCACTATTTAATGTTATGGGTATTTGGCCTGTAATTTATAGTGCAGTTTTATTTATTGATGGTAGAGGACAGAAAATCCCTGCTTGGCCTTTTGCGACTGCTTCTTTTGCCGTTGGTGCTTTTGCACTTTTACCATACTTAGCCCTGAGAAACTCCAATCCACAATTTGCGGGTAAAAAGAACGCTTTAATTAAAGCCTTAGATTCTCGCATTACTGGAATTTTACTTACCATAGCTGCGGCTATTTTAGTGGGTTATGGGCTGCTGGCGGGAGATTGGGGAGATTTTGTCCAACAATGGCAAACTAGCCGCTTCATTCATGTAATGAGTCTAGATTTCTGCCTACTTAGCCTATTATTTCCGGCATTATTAGGAGATGATATGGCGCGTCGCGGTTGGAAAAATTCCTCAATTTGGTTAATCGGTTTTATACCACTGTTCGGCCCGCTATTCTATCTATGTGTGCGTCCACCTCTACCAGAAGTAGGGGTAGATAAAATATCTCCTCAGCAGCAACCAACGATCTAAAGCCATCAAAAGAAAGCGCTGAAGCCCTCACTACAGAAAATTACAAAATACTTTCAACTCATGAAGCGATCGCACTGATATCACTCCCACTGAATATAACTGCAATTGCTTATTCATGGGGTGGTAAGACATACAACCCTGTTGCAGCATGAGAATCTGGTAGGATATCTCGGCTAGTGCTAACATTTCTACTTTCGCATAAGGCAGCAAAAGATTGTAAACCGTCTAATCTTGCTGAAAGTTCGCTAAGAGTATCTAAATATTCAGCTATGGCAATTTGACGATGTAACCATGCTTCATCCCATTGCGAGCTATGGGACATTTCAAACTCTACATCAATATGAATCTTTTTACTACGAATCTGCTCAGGAGATAGTAGGCGATCGCTGGGAGAAATTTCTATAATTCTTTCTACTCTTTCTGGAGTAATATAATCTTGAAAGCGAGGATGTTTAAAGCGATAAGCTGTAGATATATAAGGATTTTCGTCACTAATTAATTCATTGCCCCATCTTTGGGCTACTTGTTGAAATTTTGGTACTTCTACAGCTAGTAATTCTCTAGCTTCTTGATGTTGACCAATTTCTAAGAGAAGTTGCGCTTCTGTTGCTGTAGCTACAGCCCAACCTTGAATAGATATATCAGTATTGAGCATTAATTCAGCATCTAATTCTGGAGTAGCTTGTAAAGCTTGGTTAGAGGGTGTTTGAAAAGTTTTTAGGGGTCAAATTTTATGCTAGCCGCCTCACCATAATACGGATCATAGCAAGGTAGATAAAGGTTTCTGAAGTTTCGGGTAATAAC
>NZ_JACJQG010000048.1 GCF_014696435.1 Calothrix anomala FACHB-343
TTACCCGAAACTTCAGAAACCTTTATCTACCTTGCTATGATCCGTATTATGGTGAGGCGGCTAGCATAAAATTTGACCCCTAAAAACTTTTCAAACACCCTCTTAGACTAGATTCAAGTCAAGGGCTAATATTTTCTGAAATAGAAAAAAATATCAAAATTTTATTGCCGTCAGGGTAATGTCAGAATTGTGAGTTTCCAGGGGTTGCTTTGTTCTTTGTTTTCTGTTATCTGTTCCCTTCTTTTAGCCCTGTTTGGGGATTAATGCTCTTTGCTGCCCCAAGACTCGTATGATCAGAATATCAGAAACGTCATAACAGCCAGATCTTTACTGTAAAACATGGGCAGTATTTGGGAACTCGATTTTTACTCCCGTCCGATTTTGGACGAAAATCAAAAAAAAGTTTGGGAAGTCTTAGTTTGCGAAAGTCCCTTGGATGTCCGCGCCAAAACAGATGCAATGTTTCGGTATGCTAAATATTGCCCCAGTACTCAGGTAAATTCAGTTTGGTTGCGGACTGCATTGCAGGAGGCCATTGACCAAGCACAAGAAGCGCCAATTAAAATTCGCTTCTTCCGTCGCCAAATGAACAATATGATTACAAAAGCTTGTCAAGATGTAGGGATTCCGGCTCAAGCTAGCCGGCACACTTTACTACTGAATCAATGGCTACAACAAAGAATGGAGGAGGTATATCCCAGTGAATCAGGATATCAACCAGGAACTAATCCTTCAGTGCGCTTAGAAAGTCCTTTACCACAGCGCTTACCAGATGCTTTAGAAGGTAATAAATGGGTATTTGTTTCCTTACAAGCAGGGGATTTAATGGAGATGCCAGACTGGGAAATTGGTTTTGGCGAAGCTTTTCCCTTAGAATTGGCGAAGGTATCTCCAGAAACCAGGATTCCCGGTGTATTAATTTTTTCACCTAGAGCCTTACCGATCGCAGGCTGGATGTCTGGTTTAGATTTAGCTTACTTAAGATTTGACACGAGTGTCGGCTCAAGATTAGTGTTAGAAACTGGAGTCACAGAAAGCTGGATTTTGGCAAATATCAAAAATCCCCAAACTTTAGTAGAAGCCAAAGGTTTTGAAACTGCCAAAAAAGAAGCTAATGGCGTGCATTTTATTGGCGTACAATCAAATCCGCAAGCAGAATCTTTTGCCGGCTTTTGGCTGTTGCAGGAGGTGAATTTGCCTTAAAAATCCCTACCTACAAGGATTAGGGATGAAGTCAGCAGTCAGTAGTCAGCCAGCCTGTAACAAATAACTGACAACTGACGCCCAAAGCGCTGTAAATTAGTGGCAGATTATGGGGGGAATTGGCATGAAGAACAACATTCAGGGTAATGATGGTCTTGACTAAATTACTCACTTAATCATCCAAAGAATAAGAACTGATATATGTCGATGATTTGGGATAATGATCTGCGTTCATCTGCGATTCAAAATCCACAATCCACAATTTACCAAGGGTCATGGGTTCTGAAAATTTCTTACAGGATAATCTAGCGGAACATCTGCTAGAACTAGCTATGAAGTCGGGAGCAGAAGCTGCGGAAGTTTATCAATCGCGATCGCTTTCTCGCCCCATATTTTTTGAGGCTAACCGTCTCAAACAGCTAGAAACGAGCCAATCTGAAGGTACAGCACTGCGGTTGTGGCGCAATGGTCGCCCCGGCCTAACTGTCGCTTATGGGAATATAGAACCACAAGCGATGGTAGAACGCTCTCTGGCCTTGAGTCAGTTAAACCAGCCAGAACCCGTGGAACTGGTTGCTAACTCTGGGGTATCCTACCCAGATTTAGGTCACACCGTACCCATCGAGGTTTTGGTTAACTGGGGTAAACAAGCGATCGCTTTGGTGCGAGATGCATATCCAGACGTACTTTGCAATAGCGATTGGGAATGTGATGTGGAAAATACTAGACTTGTGAATACAGCAGGTCTAGATTGTTACTACACAGATACCACACTTAGCTGTTACATGTCCGCAGAATGGGTACGCGGTGACGATTTTCTCAGCGTTTCTGACGGTCAAACTCAACGGGACGAATTAGACCCGGAAAAATTAGCCTATCAAATTTTACAAAGGTTAATTTGGGCGAGAAACAACGTCCCAGCCCCTAGCGGTCGGGTACCCGTGTTGTTTACTTCAAAAGCTGCTGATATGCTTTGGGGTACAGTACAAGCAGCTCTCAATGGCAAACGGGTTCTCGATAAAGCTTCCCCTTGGGCCGATCGTTTGGGGCAACTTGTCGTTGCACCCAGCCTCTCACTCTACCAAGATCCGCAAGCCGGGCCTTACAGTTGTCCTTTTGATGATGAAGGTTGCCCGACTAATTCTTTAGTATTTATTCAAGATGGAGTATTGCAGAATTTTTATAGCGATCGCACTACTGGGCGTCAACTAGGTACTGGTAGCACAGGTAACGGTTTTCGCGCCAGCTTAGGTAGTTATCCCTCTCCTGGGTTATTTAATTTCCTTATTCAGCCCGGTTCTGCATCACTACCAAATTTAATTCAGCAAATGGATGATGGCTTAATTGTCGATCAAATGTTGGGCGGTGGTAGTGGCATTTCTGGTGACTTTTCTATCAATATTGACTTAGGCTACCGAGTCCAAAATGGTCAAGTAATTGGTCGCATTAAAGATACAATGGTTGCCGGCAATATCTATTCAGCCCTAAAACAATTAGTCTCTTTAGGTAGCGATGCTGATTGGAATGGCTCTTGTTATACTCCCTCCCTCATAGTAGAAGGGCTGTCAATTACGAGTAGAAATAAATAAATTGGGCATGGGGCATGGGGCATGGGGCATTGGTCAAGAGTCAAGAGTCAAGAGTCAAGAGTCAAGAGTCAATGGTCAATGGTCATTGATTTTCCTCCTTGTCCTCCTTGTCTCCCTTGTCCCCTTTTCCTTGTCTCCCTGCCCCCTGCTCCCTGCCCCCTGCCTCCCTCCTCTGCTCTAAATCCTGGGAATTTCTCCTACTGTCTGCTGTGGTGCGATCGCCATATTCGCTAAAATACTTTGAAAGTTGTCCATCATCGCTACAATCGTCTGACGCTCAAATAAATCGCTGTTGTATTCCCAAGTAGTTTTCAGTTCGGTTGCAGTTTCTGCGATGGATAAAGTTAAATCGCACTTGGCTGTTGTTGACTCTGTAATTATAGGGGTTACAGTTAGTCCCGGTAGTTGCCAAATTTGCGGCGCAGTTTCTAAATTAAACATGACTTGCAAGGGATTTTGGCTGAGAGAATTTTCGGGCAGTACATTATTTAATAGTTGCTCAAAGGGAACCTCTTGATTCGCGTCAGCACCAGTCACGACTTGCTTGACTTGCTTGAGTAGTTCGCTAAAACTGAGATGTTCTTGAATGTGAAACCGCAATACCAAAATATTAGCGAATAAGCCAATCAGGTTTTGCGTATTTTGCTGGCGGTTAGGAACGGTAGAACCAATGAGAATATCTTCGCGATCGCTGTAGCGATATAGTAAAGTCACAAATGCTGTCAGCAATGTCATAAACATTGTCACATCTGCTGTCTGACTCAGGGTTTTTAATTTTTCCCACAACTCGACATCAATATCACAATGCAAGCTACTACCCTTGAATTTTGGCGGTAATTTTCGGGGTTTGTCTGTAGGTATTTCTTGTAACTTGCGCACGCTGGCTAATTGTCGATTCCAGTACTTAATTTGTCGTTGTAATACTGGTGTGGTCAATAACTCCCACTGCCATAAAGTATAGTCTACATACTGAATTGGCAAATCTGGTAATGGTGATGCATCGCCTGCACAGTAAGCTGCATACAAACTAGACAATTCTTGGCGAAGAATTGCTAGTGACCAGCGATCGCAGACAATATGATGTAGAGTCAGTAATAGTACATATTCTTGTTGCGGTAATTGTAACAATTTAGCGCGAATCAATGCATCGCCAGCTAAGTCAAAAGGTATATGGGCTTCGATTTTCGCGAGTTGGTGTGCTGCGTTTTCTGGGTCTGGAGAATTCTGTAAATTGATAATATGCAGGTTGACAGTGGGAGTCAGATTAATTACCTGTACTGTTAAACCCTTAACTACCTGAAAGTTAGTCCGCAAGCTGGCGTGACGTTGAACAATTTCGCGGATACTGGACTCTAGAGCCGGAATATTTAAATTACCAGCGATGCGCATTGCCAAAGGCATATTGTAAATAGCATTTTTGCCTAGCAACTGATCGAACAGCCACAGTCTAGATTGGGCAAAAGATAAAGGAAACTCTGTTTGTCCGGGTGAAACGGGAGTAATTGTCGGTACTGTTTGTCCTAAATCAGTTTGGCGATAACTGGTAATTAACTTTTCTAGTTCAGCTACTGTAGGCGCTTCAAACATACATCGCCAAGGAAGTGTCACCTGATAAGCTTGGCGCAATCGGAAAATAACTTGCATCGCCAACAGAGAATTACCACCCATAACAAAAAAGTTGTCGTGAACGCCAATCTCTTCTTTACCTAAAATGCTGGCAATAATATCAGCAATTACAGCTTCAGTTGGCGTTCTTGGGGGAATAAATTTATGCTCTTGATGTTCCGGCTCTAAATTAAGATTTGCTTTGGCATTTTGACTCTGATAACTGCGAATTTTCCCTTGTTGATTAATTGGTGGTAATAACTCAATATTGCCATTAGCTAAATAACGGGCGAATTCACCAGTTTTATATAAAGTTGCACCAGCGTGAGAGTTAAATGGATGGGGAATAAAAACTGTTGCTGTTAACTCTGGGTTTTGGTAGTAACCTGTTGCTAGCCCATCACCACCAATGTATAGTTCCCCTGGGATACCCATCGGTACTGGTTGTAATTGAGCATCAAGCAAATAGATTTGTGTATTACCAATCGGGCGACCAATAGGGATATTTAGATCAATCTCAGATGTATCTATGATGGGATAATAACAAGTTACAGTTGTATTTTCACTGACAGAATAAACATTAATCAGCTTTAATTTTGGCGCAGCTTGCAGCAGTTTTTTAACATGAGCAACAGATATGACATTTGTAATTAAAACTTGCTTTAACTGGGTTAATTCTGCTAGGTTTTTATCTACCATTAACTGAAATAATTCGCCTCTCAGCCATATAGTTGTTACCTGATTTTGGCTGAGAATTTGGGCTAACTCTAGCAAGCTAGGTTTATGATTAGGGAGCATAATTAAACGCCCGCCATTAAGTAAGCTACCCCAAATTTCTAGAGTTGCTTCATCAGCAGTGATGGGAGCTAATTGGAGAATAACTTCTGCGTTACTGAAGTTAGCGTAATTATTCCCAATGACTAAATTGACTACACTACGATGAGTAATGCTCACACCTTTTAGCTGACTGTTAGCACCAGTTTGATAGCTCACATAAGCCAGATTTGCTGATGTTACTGATACTGGAGGATTTTCCTGGGGCGATTGATCGATAATATCCGCTTCTGTGACTAAGCAAATTAAATCTGCTATTTGTGGGGGTATATTTGCTAGTAAATGTGTTTGTGTGAGAAGAAATGATATTTGAGTTGCTTCTAAAATTAATCCCAAATTTTCTTGAGAAGCGGTGGGATCTAGAGGTACATAAGCACCCCCAGCTTTGAGAATTCCCAAAAGTCCGATAACTTTCCACAGAGAAGATTCTACACAAATACCTACTAGCGTTCCTGACTGTACACCCAGAGATTTTAAGTAATGGGCTAGTTGATTGGCTAGTTGATTTAATTGTTGATATGTGAGTTGTTGTTCTGCAAAAACTATAGCTACAGCATCAGGTGTCAGTTCTACCTGCTGGGTAAATAGTTCATGAATGCACTTATCTTGAGGATATTCTGTAGAGTGAGGAGTACATTCTGCTAATAATTTATGTCTTTCCCAGGCTGTTAATAAAGGTAAATCTCTGAGTTTTTGCTCTGGATTGGTGAAAATTTCTCCTAATAAATTTTGATAATGACTGTGCATGTTAGTCATCATCGCTGAGTCAAATAAATCAGTGCTATATTCCCAAGACAAATAAAAATCACTTCCTGATTCAATAATTTTTAAATTAATGTCAAATATTCCGCCTCTTTGCACTCCTAACTCGGATAATACTTCTATATTCAGGTCTAATTTTCTGGGATATTTGGCATCATAAAAGCGACAATGTTTATGCCAAGTAAAGCAGGTACAAATCAGAGGAAAGCGAGTGCGATCGCGCTTATTATTTATTTTGTCTACCAACAACGAAAAAGGCGCTTCTTGATGCTTAATTGCACCAATTACTAGACTACGTATTTGGTTAAGTAATTCTTTAAAAGTCGGGTTATTAGGTAAATAACAGCGTAAGACAGAGATGTTAGTAAAGTGACCTACAACTTTCTGAAAATCTTTCCTGACAGTCCTACCTACCATCGGCGTTCCTAACAGAATTTCTTCTTCACCTGTATAGCGGTAAAGTAAAGCAACAAATGCTGCCAGTGTAATGGTATAAAGGGAGGCTCTTTGAGTTTTTGCTAGCTGTTTGATTTGGTTAATTAATTCTGCATCTAATTTAAAGATGATGCTATCTCCCCGATAAGTTTGTTTGCGGGGATGAGAATGAATACCAGGCCAATTTAAATTCGGTAATTCACCTGCTAGCTGTTCTTGCCAATATGCCCAAAGTTTATCTTGATTATTTGCTAGCATCTCATTTTGCCAGCGCACGTAATCTGTATATTGATATTTGGGAAAAGGTAGACTCACAGAATCTAATGCTTCAGGATTAGTTTCAGCAGAGTATAAAATCTCAAATTCTTCGAGTAGCAAATCTAAAGACCACATATCCCCGGCTATGTGGTGCATGATAATTAATTGAATATTTCCTTGGGGATTATTGTTAAATAACTTGACCTTTAATACTGGCCCGGATTCTAGGTCAAAAATAACATTTGTAGCTAAATTAATTTGTGCTTTTAAATCTGCTTCACACCAAGTAGAAGCATTGATTACCTCTACATTAACTTCTTGATGAGAGTTAATTTGTTGTACTGGTTGACCATTACGAATTGTATAAGTAGTCCGCAGAATTGTATGGCGATTGATAATTTTTTGCCATACTTTTCTCCAAGCTACTAAATCTACATCTGAGTTAATTCGTGCTACAAGATAAATATTGTTAGCAACACTGTCTGGTGCTATTTGGGAGATAAACCATAGAGCTAACTGTCCGTGAGATAGTCCATAAAAACATGTGGTTGCTGCTAATAAATTGTGCGAATCACTCTCTGACTGCTGCAGGATGGCGACTATTTCTGCTTCTTGCTCTCGCAGTTGAGCTAACAGCTTAGGAGAGAGATTCTCTCTAACGGCTTCATAGCGTAGGCTGTTGCCCTCCGTCCAGAGCTTTACGTCAAGATACCGTAGCTCTAACAACAACTCATCAACTGTTTTCATGAATACGATTTTCCTTCCTTTACGGAACCCACAGACCTAGTAATCCTATTTAAGTTATGAAATTAGTATGTGTATTAGTATCTGCAGTATGGTTATGGCTTGTTATGGCGTAGCCTAACGCACCAAAATTTCCTTGTACTATTTGTATTTTTACGTATAGTACAGGGCAGAGCAAAAATTGAAAATTAGCCAAAAAATGGCTGTTGCCACAATATAAAAACCTATTGGGAGAAAATCGTCAGTATAAGTACCAGTTTTTTCCTGTATGTGTGTTTTTACTCAGTTTTTTTACGTAAAAATAGGGAATTATCAAATATTTCGTATTTGGCAGTTAACAGACGCGATGAATCTGGCACTCAACAGACGCGATGAATCTGGCACTCAACAGACGCGATGAATCGCGTCTCTACAATTGATGCAATATCATTTTGCTGCCTGTCGTTCTAGACTGGCTTCGATTGTACTGTTGAGAAAATGACCGGCGAGAATAGCGCTACTTAAATAGTAGGAATCATCTGATAACTGATGCAGGGTTTCAAATCCGCTACGACGTTGGCGATCGTTTAGTGCCCAATAACGCTGCACAATGGTTGATACTCCAATTAAACCTTCGCCTTCTACCTGTCCTAACATATTGTGTTGCAGTAAAAAAGTGTATTGGCGCTCTCCATTATCTAAGCGTCCTTTATACTGCAAAGAAATGTCTGAGCGATCGCTATTTGGAAATATTAGCTTTGTCGCCATCGTAAACCAATTATCCCGATTCCAAGCCACCAAAATCATACCTTTGACATTAATCGGCATACTATTGCGTTCTAGCCAACTTCCTTGTAATGTCCAACGTCCGGGTTGCATTAAAAAAGTATGAGCCACCTTGTTATGTTCCTTGTCTCGCTCGAATACCGCCAAGACACTAAATATATATGTGACAGGCGCAAATGTCAGGCGGTCAATAAATCCAAGTATAGCCTTCAGCAATTTGCAGTGCTAATCTTAACTCAGCATTTAGGCAATGCCTAGCAATGGGCGGGGAAACCCCGCCCCTACATTATGCCCAATTCCCCATGCCCCATGCCCTATGCCTCATGCCCAATATTAATTTCTCCTAAAAGTACTTCTTTGGGTGCGCCTGTAGCGCTAGGGAGGTTTCCGGGAATGTTTAATTGTCGCCAATAAGCTAACACTGCAAAGGCGATCGCTTCTTTAAAATCTGCACTCACACCAGCTTCATCTGTGGTTTCTACGGCTATAGATGGTAATAAAAACTGTAAGCGCTGTTTTAAATAAAGGTTGCGGCTACCACCACCACATAACAAAACGCGATCGGGTAGTTGGGGTAAAAAGGTGCGATAACTATGAACTATTGAAGCGGCTGTGAGTTCTGTTAGAGTTGCCATAATATCGGCTGCACTAAGTTGGTAAACTTCTGCATCTTGTAAACACTGCTGCAAATAAGCAACACCAAATAATTCTCTACCAGTTGATTTAGGCGGTGGTAATTGAAAGTAATCTTGGGCTAGCCATTGTTCTACTAAAGGCTGACAAGGTGTACCAATTGCTGCTAACTGCCCATTTTCATCGTAAGTTTTAGCACCATTCGTTAAATGTTCTACAGCTAAATCTAATAGGCTATTTCCCGGGCCTGTATCCCAGCCACGCATTTTTTCTAACCAATTATCGCGGCGCGGTGGTATATAAGCAACATTACCAATCCCACCGATATTTTGGATACACCTCGCTTCTTGGGGATGACTGAGCAAATAAGCATCAACTCGCGGCACTAAAGGCGCGCCATGTCCACCAATGGCAATATCCGCAACGCGAAAGTTACTTACCGTTGTGATTCCAGTTACATGGGCAATTAATGCCCCGCGTCCGAGTTGCAAAGTGTAACCCAAACCGGAATTTTTCCCTTTTTCTCTAGATCCTTGGGGTGGTCGGTGGTAAACTGTTTGACCGTGAGAACCAATTAAACTAGCTGGTTGATGACCAATTTGAATATTTTCGGCAGCTTGTGCAAAAGCAAAAGCGATCGCATCATCGATTTCTGCTAATTCTGCCATTGAAACGGCTTCTCCCGCACACAATGCCAAGATTTTCTCCCGCAGTTCTGCCGGATAGGGATATGTTGCACCAGCAAGTAACTCAATTTTTAAATCTAACTCTCGTCCAGTAATTTCTACTAAAGCAGCGTCTATCCCATCTACAGATGTGCCGCTAATTAAACCGATAACTTTAGTCATAAATATTAGGACTTACGCAATTTGGCAGGATAAATCAAGGTTAGGGTTGTCAATAGTCAATGGTCAACAGTCCAAAGTCTACAATTTATTGACTATTTACCTTGGTGAAGTGCAGCCTTCTGAATTAGGCGACTTCTGTGACTGATGGCATTTGTTTTTGCATGGTTTTGAGTAGAGTTAAAGCTTTTTCATAAGCTTGCTTCTCTCCCCGATTATCAAAGAAATCTGATGCTGTTTGTAAATCCGCGATCGCTCCTTGATAATACCCTAGTTGATAGCGAGCTACACCGCGATTTACATAAGCCATACCATTGTTGGGATTGAGGCGAATAACGTGGGAAAAATCTCGCAACGCACCAAAGTTATCTCCTTTTCTCCCGCAAGCGCAACCCCGATTAAAGTAAGCTCTGTCATCTTTAGCATCAAGCTTAATTGCCATAGTAAAATCAGCCATCGCTCCTTCAATATCTTGCAACTCTAACTGCGCTAAACCTCTGTCATTATAGATATCTGCAAGTACTACAGGGGTTGAAGTAGGAATTTGACTCAGGGCTAAATTATAATCAGTTATGGACTGGGAATAATTACCTGTAGCTGCATAGGCTAAAGCTAGATTATAGTACGCACGAAATTCATGAGGCTGAAGTGCGATCGCTTGCTCGTAATCGGCTATGGCTGCGGGATAATCTTGTTGTCTGTAGTTTGCTAATCCCCGATTGAGATAAGCTTGGGCGTTTGTCGGTGATAAATTTATGGCTACCGTACAATCTGCGATCGCCTGATGGTATTGTTGTAAGTGGAGATATGCCAAACAGCGATCGCTATAAGCTTGATGAAAATCGCTTTGCAGTTGAATTGCTTGGTTTAAATTCGCGATCGCTTGTTGATAATCGCCGTGCTGAATCTCATTTACCCCTAACTCAAAAAATTCCCTGGCTGTAGTTTGGGTTGTAGCTTGGGTGTGAGATAATGGTGCCGCATTGGCAGCGTGTGTGCAAAAAGTGAAGGTCAAAATTGCGATCGCACTGAGAAATAATCGCCAAAAATCAGTCATAAGCAATATATTTACTAATTCGTAATTCGTAATACCCTACGGGAAGGCTAACGCCTACGTAATTCGTAATTAAATCGGTACAAACCTCAATTAAATTTCCATATTTGCTTCAGAGGTTTCGGAGCCAGCACAGATTTTAACTATGAATTTCCTACTCAGTAAGTAGGCGGAAATCACCACAACTATTTTACGAAACTTAAACCGACTTGAAACCCTTACCAAGGACAATTGTACAGACGCGATTCATCGCGTCTCTGACAAATAACAACTAGCTATCTTTACAGCAGTTTTCACCTATTTGAACCACATCTGTGGTAGGGGCACGGCATCGAAAATCTTGTGGTACATACAATAATTTTACTGGTGCCGTGCCCCTACAGCGTGGTCTATTTACCTGAAAATTGCTGTAATTACACACCCTACTTACACTAATACAATTAGCGGGACAATCAGCCCCGCTAATCATAATTTGTGCAGCAAACAATGAGTGAATTACTTGGTTTTATTTCCAGTTTTTCTCATTAGCTTGTTGGAGAACATAAGCTGCTACATCTTCAATTTGAGCAGGCTTTAAGCGACCTCCAAAAGCAGGCATAGCACCTTTACCCTTTGTTACTTGAGCAATAATTGCTTCTGCTGAGTTCATGTCAAACTTATCCAATGCATCTTTTTTCAGGCTTTTTTCAGCTTTAACTAAATTCTTGCCACCTGCATGACAAGAAGCACAATTGGCTGAAAATACTTTAGCGCCACTAGCAGCATCTGCTGCTAAAGCGGGACTACTGAAGGCAAAGGTGAAGATGGTAATGCCCAACAGTAATACGGAAATAATTTTCTTCATTGCGTGTTCTCTGTGAAACAAAAGCGTGATCGGTGATCTATCCTCCATAATTGTCAGTTGAGGCGTTCACCTTCGTCAAAAGACAGGCTGTCAAACTTCGTGCAAATGCTTGCCTGAACTGGGTTTTCGGGTTTTTGCTTTTCAGCTACTTCATATCATAATTTGTGTCTATTTTTCAAATATTAACTTTTGTAAAAGTTAACACTCAATAATTAAAAAAACCTAAAGAACTAGAGGCAGAGGGACAAGGAGGATAATTGTAGAGACGCGATTCATCGCGTCTTTAAATAAATGCCCAATGCCCTATTTCTTTGCCAATTGCGTCAGCGCCTCTTCTGTAACGCGGCAAATTCGCCAATCATCCAAAATAGATGCGCCCATGCTGCGATAGAAATTTTGCGCAGGCTCATTCCAATCTAAAACGCTCCACTCTAAGCGCCCGCAATTACGCTCAACAGCGATTTGGGCTAATTTGGTTAAAAGTGCCTTACCAATACCTTGACGGCGATATTCAGGCACAACGAACAAATCTTCTAAATAAATCCCAGGCTTGGTCAAAAAAGTAGAATAATTATGAAAAAACAGCGCAAAACCTACAGCTTGCCCTGCATACTCGGCTAATATTGCCTCAATATATCTAGGCGAACCAAATAGATGCTCTTTGAGAGCCATAGCATCACCAATTACCGCATGAGATAATTTCTCATACTCGGCTAATTGCTGAATTAGGTCAAATAAAACACTGGAATCTTCCGGTTCAGCAAAACGCAAAGTCAAATCGCTACGCGCAGTCATGAGGTTATAGTCAAAAGTCCATAGTCAATAGTCAACAGTCAAGAGTTCAAAGTCAACCCCTAGCGGGAATTCAAAATTCAAAATTCAAAATTCAAAATGATGAAAACTGACCAATGACTAATGACTAATGACCAATGACTAATGACCAATGACTAATTAAATTAACCACCCTTTTAAGCGTTTGGCAATATGGGGACGGCGCAATTTGCGCATAGCTTTACTTTGAATTTGGCGCACTCGTTCGCGAGAGAGATTAAACATATTACCAACTTCCTCTAAAGTGCAGGGTTCGCTGGTGGTTAACCCATAGCGTAAAGAAATGACATCTTTTTCTCTTGGGGTTAACACATCTCCCAACACTTCCCAAATCTCCTGACGCATCATGTGTTCGTTCATTTTTGCTTCTGGAGATTGGTTATCTTCATCCTCTAATAAATCCATTAATTCCGTGTCTTCTTCTTTCCCCACACGGTGATTTAAGGATAGTGCTTGACGCCTGAGTTGTTGTAATTGGCGTAATTGCTGTACATTCATTTCCAAAGCTTCTGCCATTTCGGCTTCGGAAGGATTGCGAGAAAATTTTTGTTTGAGTTCCCGTTGCGCTTTTTTAAGTTTGTTAAGTTTTTCAACAATATGAATAGGTAGGCGGATTGTTCGCGCATCATTAGCGATCGCTCTGGTAATCGCTTGTCTAATCCACCAATAAGCGTATGTCGAAAATTTATATCCTTTATCTGGATCGAATTTTTCTGTAGCGCGATTTAAACCCATTGCGCCTTCTTGAATTAAATCTAGAAAAGGTACTCCGCGATTGAGATAGCGTTTCGCAATGGAGACAACTAAGCGCAGGTTAGAGCGAATCATTTTGCGTTTCGCCACTCGACCTTGATACAATCGGCTTTCTAGCTGCTTTTCTGTCATATCTAACTCGGCAGCGATTTGTGCTTTGGTCGGTTGCTGCTCTAAGCTAGATTGTAAAGATTCTTGGATATTTCTGAATTCTTCTAAAAATCTGACTCGCCTTGCTAATTCCACTTCTTCGTCTGGTTTTAGCAAGGGATAACGCGCCATTTCTTTAAAAAACGCGCCTACAGCATCGTCATGCTCGGTTTTATTGTATCCCGATGGACGAGCGGCTGCCATTTCATCACCATCACGTTCTTCTGATTCCACAGTTTCGGGAATCGCAGAATCGTCATCCGCCACTGCTTCTAAACTCTCAAATGATTGTTCTTCAATTTCAGCAGCACTTTCTACTAATATTTCCAGTGTTCCCAATTCAGCAATATTCATAACGTTCCTTTAGGGATTGTTGCTTTGTTTGGTACATAATTCAGTGACAGCTGCTTGCTTGAGGCTTGGTAGTTTCCCTAAGGGAGAAATGCACGTGTCCGGTAGCAAAACAAAAGTTTATGCTAATTTCTCATTAGAAGTTAAAATCAATGTCTAGCTGTCAATGCTTGGTTCTTGCTAGATCAACTCATAACAATACTGGCCTATGCACCCACCAAATATCTCCTCAGCTCCCCTATATATATTCCTCATTCTTTTCTCGATTGCTAAATATGTCAAATTTCCTCAAACTTTCTCAACCTTAACTCAGATAAAAGTTTCAGCTAAACTGCCGAAAAGATTAAATTTTTATTTAATTTTTCAAACTTTTTTAGACTGTTTTGGTTGGCAGTGATGTTAAAAATCATAGCTTACTGCTGAGTTGATTGGGGTTGATTAAGTTTGATGACAGACACAAAATTAGCAATTTAAAAATGGGAATAAATTGTTTATTTGTATAAAAGCATCTCATATACATAAACCATTGAATATCTATCGATAGGGTGAAAATCTGATACCCTACCTAGTAGATATACCAATTGTTTTGAGGATAGTAGAGAAAATGCTTTTGCTGTGTATCGGGGTTATTAATTACTTACTGCATGTATAGTTGAGTGCAATTTGGTGATGTGGAAGATATAAGAGGAAACTTATCAAGTATTATAAGGGATAAAAGTATTGCGAATTACAGTTTATGTCATGGGGCGCAAAAAGTTAAATTATTAGGCAAAATTTGCTAGTTGACGAACCTGAGAATAGCCAAAGAAAAATTTATTTATTAAATTAGAACTTATGTATATTGATGGCGTAAATTTATCCCGTTTGGTAGTACATGAACCTGGAGAGTCTTATCAATCACAAGCAAAAATCAATCAATGGGTTGAAGTGTTGGTAGATTGTCCGGGAAATTTGGGGTTATTTACCTATCGATTACCACCCCAGTTAGAAATAAAACCAGGTGATATTTTAACTGTACCTTTTGGTACGCAACAAATTGGCGGGATTGCCATTCGCTTATTGACGCAGCCTAATAGCGATATTCCCATAGAAAAAATCCGAGATGTCGAAGATGTGGTTAGTGAAGGATTTTTTCCTGTTGGTTATTGGGAATTGTTGAATAAAGTAGCGACATATTATTACACTCCGTTGATGCAGGCGATTAGGGTAGCTTTACCACCAGGATTATTAGGGCGATCGCAGCGCCGGATTCGGTTAACTACTCTGGGAAAGCAAATTACGAAACATGATAGTGAAAGTAATAATTTACTAACTCAGTCCCTATCTCCTGCGGCTACATTTATTAGTTCTACAGCCCAGCAAATTCTCCAACTTTTGCAAGCTCATCCATTAGGCGATTATAGTTTTATCTACCTACAACAAAAAATCAAATCGGCTTATCGGGGAGTGCGAGAGTTAAAACGATTTGGTTTAGTAGAAAGTTACTTAGAACCGCCAAAATTAACTCGCCCTAAATTACAGAAAGCAGTTACGCTCATAGACACAATTGACGCTGATTTAACTCCTCGCCAACGAGAAATTATTGAAGTCTTGCGCAGGCGTGGGGGTGAGTTATGGCACAATGAATTATTGCAGATTTGTCATACTAGCGCCTCTGTCTTGAAGACGTTGGCAAATAAAGGCTGTCTTGTAATTGAAGAAAGGGAAGTATTACGAGCAGAACAGGGGCCTGTAGTTAGTAGCGATCGCCCTAAATCCTTAACTGCGGATCAATCTAACGCTTTAGCTAAGATTCAAGCGCTTAATGGCTATACTCAAGTGTTGTTACATGGCGTCACAGGTTCGGGGAAAACTGAAGTTTACTTACAAGCGATCGCACCTTTATTATCTCAAGGTAAATCCGCTTTAGTTTTAGTCCCTGAAATCGGACTCACACCCCAGCTAACCGATCGCTTTCGCGCCCGTTTTGGTAGTAAAGTTAGCGTCTATCATAGCGCTCTCTCCGATGGCGAACGTTACGACACCTGGCGACAAATGCTGACAGGGGAACCGCAAGTAGTCATTGGTACGCGCAGCGCCATTTTTGCGCCCTTACCTAACTTGGGTTTAATTATCTTAGACGAAGAACACGACAGCAGTTTTAAGCAAGACTCCCCCATCCCCACCTACCATGCGCGTACAGTGGCGCAATGGCGTGCTGAAATCGAAAATTGTCCTTTAATTTTAGGTTCAGCCACACCTTCGTTAGAAACTTTGGTGAGTTTGGGAAATCTAGGAGAAGAAAATCCTTCCAGTTCATCTCTCTATCTCTCCCTACCGCAACGCATCAACTCGCGCCCTTTACCACCAGTAGAGATAGTAGATATGCGGCGAGAGTTACAGGAAGGAAATCGTTCCATATTTAGTAGATCTCTACAAGAAGCTTTACACCAGCTGCAAGAAAGACAACAACAGGGAATATTATTTATCCATCGTCGGGGACACAGTACTTTTGTGTCTTGTCGCAGTTGTGGCTATGTATTGGAATGTCCGCACTGTGACGTATCGTTAGCCTATCACCACACCGAAGACGGCGCGCCGCAACTTTTGCGTTGCCATTACTGTAATTATGCGCGATCGCATCCCAAATTTTGTCCCGATTGCGCTTCCCCTTACCTGAAATTCTTCGGTAGCGGTACACAGCGAGTCGCCCAAGAATTATCCCGTCAGTTTCCCGAACTCAAATACATTCGTTTTGATAGCGACACCACCCGCAACAAAGGCGCACATCGTACCCTTCTCACCCGATTTGCTAACGGAGAAGCACATTTATTAGTGGGTACGCAAATGCTCACCAAAGGTTTAGACTTACCCCAAGTAACATTAGTCGGGGTAGTTGCGGCTGATGGTTTGTTGCATTTATCTGATTATCGTGCCAGCGAGCGAGCATTTCAAACTTTAACCCAAGTTGCTGGGCGTGCGGGTAGAGGCGAAGATCCCGGTAGAGTCATTATCCAAACTTACAACACAGAACATCAGGTAATTGAATCAGTCACAAATCACGATTATCAATCTTTTTCTACTGCTGAATTAGAACAAAGACAAGCCCTTGATTATCCGCCTTACGGTAGGTTAATTTTATTACGATTAAGCAGTTTAGATCCGATTCAAGTGCAAAATACAGCACAAATCATCGCCACAAAATTAAATACAGGCACAGGATGGGAAATTTTAGGGCCAGCACCAGCTAGTATTTTAAGAGTAGCAAATCGTTATCGCTGGCAGATATTAATTAAATTTGCTGCTGATGATTTACCGAATTTACCAGATTGGGAAGAAGTGCGATCGCTCTGTCCCCAATCTGTGAGCTTGACAATCGATGTCGATCCATTAAATATTATGTGAAACTAGTTTTTGCAGCACATCAATATATTCTAGAGGGCATGGCAGTGCCATACCCCTACCATCTGTCCTATTCTTTTTTCAAATTTGTATGAGAAATAAAATATCAGTCTTATAGCAAGACTAAATCATTTGTAAAATTTACAAACTCTCAGTTTTTTCCTCTTATCCTTGGCGTACTTGGCGTACTTGGTGAAGCAGTCGCAGTCTTGGCGCTTTGCGTCGATTGCGTTAGCGAAGCGGTAGCGACGTAGGAGCGTCACTGCTGAACCCGAAGGGCGGTTCATAAAAAAAATCTCTTCATTGCTACATATAACTAAGTAGACGAAAAAAACCAAACTAGATTACTAAATGTAAATAAATTGTAAACTCTTCCCCATGACAAAGCCCAAAACCTAAAGGCTGGTTTTCTCCCCCGATCGCTTTGTCACCAGGATAAAAGAGAAATCACAAATAAAAATTTTTCGCCAAAAATTTAAATATGCCATATAATTTTTTGCTAACTTCTGTTTTTGTCACAGCTAGCTAGGAGAAACTGTGTCCAGTGATACTTTACAACAAGAAGATAGTGTAATAAAAATAGCATCACCTACCTTATATATAAAGATATGAAAGTAGCAGCAACAGAAAATGTATTGTATAAACAAACAATAGATAGGATAACAATTAACGCTCAACAGGAAAATTTAAACGCTATTGCTCAACGCCTCAATCGTGATTGTGCAAACAGTCAGAAATAAAATCTGTAAATCTAACTTTATGAATAAACTATAGGAACTTCCAATTAAAAAACTATTCCCTTGTTCTTGTTTACTGTCAACAGTCAACAGTCAACAGTCAACGACTTAAACGGGAATAATTTACTTTTTGGATTTACCCGATCTAAAACATAGCTGATTGGTAAATGTTTCAGTTGTCATAGTTATCTGTCTAAAACTTAACTTTAATTGAGTGCGAAATAAATGGGACAAGGTTTACTCCAAATAGGGTTAACGCTGTGTATAGTTATACTAATTACGCCTATATTCGGCAGATACATAGCCAATGTCTTTCAAGAAGAAAGAACAGTGCTTGATTCTCTGATGAATCCTCTAGAACGAAGCATTTACGTTCTCGTGGGTGTCAGAAGAAAAGAAAATATGACTGGTTGGCAGTATATCAGAGCAGTACTATGCAGCAACCTGTTCATGGGTATTGTAGTGTATTCGCTGATATATTTTCAGAAGTTTTTACCTTGGAATCCCAATGGCTTAGGTACGCCAACCTGGGATACAGTATTACACACCACAGTTTCTTTTATTACCAACACCGACCAACAGCACTACGCAGGCGAAAATACATTAAGCTATTTTAGCCAAGTAGCGGCTTTAGGTTTCGTGATGTTTACCTCAGCTGCGACGGGTTTAGCCGTAGGAATTGCGTTTATTCGGGGATTAACAGGGAGAAAACTGGGCAACTTTTATGTCGATCTGATTCGCGCTATTACACGCATATTATTACCTATATCGGTAATTGGCGCGATCGCCTTACTAATATTAGGTGTACCCCAAACCTTAGCCGGAACTCTCAGCGTCAAAACCTTAGAAGGTAGCACGCAATATCTAGCTAGAGGCCCGGTAGCATCCTTTGAGATGATTAAAATGCTAGGCGATAACGGCGGCGGCTTTTTTGGCGTTAACTCCGCCCATCCCTTTGAAAATCCCAATGGCGCTACTAATTTAATCGAAGCGATCGCCATGATTTCCATTCCCGCCGCCATGATTTACGTCTACGGCTTGTTTGCCAATAATACCAAACAAGCTTGGCTATTATTCTGGATGGTATTGGGGATTTTTGTCGTTTTAGTGGGAATAACCGCCACTGCTGAATTACAAGGTAATCCCCTAGTCAATGGCACATTGGGGATTGAATATCCGAATTTAGAAGGTAAAGAACTGCGCTTCGGTTGGGCGCAAACCGCAATGTGGGCGGTAATGACTACCGCTACCATGAATGGCGCTGTCAATGGAATGCATGATTCCTTAATGCCGCAAGGATTATTTTCCACTTTATTTAACTTATTTCTCCAGATTATCTGGGGAGGACAAGGCACGGGAATAGCTTATCTATTAATTTATGTAATTATTACCGTTTTTCTGACTGGATTAATGGTAGGACGTAGCCCAGAATTTTTAGGACGCAAAATTGAAAAACGGGAAATTGTTCTCGCCAGTATAGTATTACTCATACATCCAATTGCGGTATTAATTCCCAGTGCGATCGCTCTAGCTTATCCCTTTTCTCTATCGGGGATCACTAATCCTGGGTTTCACGGCATTTCCCAAGTAGTTTACGAATATGCTTCCGCCGCAGCTAACAACGGTTCTAGCTTGGCAGGTTTAGCTAACTCTCAGCCAGCACCCACAGCATTATGGTGGAACCTGAGTTGTTTATTTCCCCTATTAGCAGGACGCTACATTCCCATTATTGCCATTTTGCTACTAGCTGATAATATGTCTCGTAAACAAACAATCCCCGCCACCCCCGGAACATTAAAAACCGATTCCCTGCTATTTACCAGCGTCACAGCTGGTATCACTCTAGTTTTAGCCGTCCTCACCTTCTTCCCCGTTTTAGCCTTAGGCCCCATAGCCGAAGGTTTTAAACTAGCCTCTGGCAATTAGTAAAATTACGGAAATATCCGGTCACAGGGAGACAAGGGAGACAAGGAGGACAAGGGAGACAAGGTAGCCATTCAATCCAGCTTTTAGCACAAACAAGCATAAAAATATTCCCCCTGCCCCCTGCCCCCTGCCCCCTAGCCCCTAGCCCCTCCATCCTCACTCACCAAATCTTATGAATTCAGTTGCAACTACCTCCAAAACCAAACCCCCACGTTCTCGCCAACGCGATCGCCGTCAAGTTAGTAAAAAAAAGAAAATAGGTGCTACGGGCATATACTTACGGGCTATTGGCGATGCCTTTATTAAGCTCAGTCCAGGGAAGGCAATTAAAAATCCAGTGATGTTTTTAGTCTGGATTGCTACATTAATCACCATAGCAGTCACCATCGATCCCGCCTTATTTGGCCCAGTTGAACAAAATAATCCCCAACTGTTCAACGGTATAGTCAGCGGAATTTTGTTTTTCACTGTTTGGTTTGCTAACTTTGCGGAAGCTTTAGCAGAAGGGCGTGGTAAAGCCCAAGCTGATACTTTACGCTCTAGCAAATCAGAGATAACCGCTAAAAAACTCTCTGCTGATGGCGCAATTACCGAAGTATCATCTACCAGCCTCAAACAAGGTGATACAGTTTACGTCGTCGCCGGCGATTTTATTCCCGCCGATGGGGAAGTAGTCATGGGTGTCGCCTCTGTTGATGAATCGGCAATTACCGGAGAATCTGCACCCGTACTTAAAGAATCAGGCTCAGATGTTGCCAGTTCTGTAACTGGCGGTACCAGAATCATCTCCGATGAATTGATTATCCGCATCACAGCTGATGCCGGTAAAGGCTTTGTCGATCGCATGATTGCTTTGGTAGAAGGTAGAGAACGCCACAAAACCCCGAACGAAATTGCCTTAACAGTTTTATTAGCAGTTCTGTGCTTAATCTGTTTATTTGTCGTCGCCACTCTACCTGCATTTGCCTACACCGTTAAAACCCCCATCAACGTCCCCATTTTAATTGCCCTGTTAGTCGCACTAATCCCCACCACCATCGGCGGTTTACTCAGCACCATTAGCATTGCGGGGATGGATCGCATTGCCCAATTTAACGTTATTGCGACTTCCGGACGAGCAGTTGAAGCGAGTGGAGATGTTAATACTCTACTTTTAGACAAGACAGGAACAATTACCTTAGGTAACCGCTTGGCAGAAGATTTCATCCCCATCAACGGACATTCCATGGAAGAAATTGCCAATGTCGCTTGGATTGCTAGTGTATTTGATAATACACCAGAAGGTAAATCGATTCTCCGTCTAGCAGAAAGATTTGGGGCTAGAGTAGACTTCGATCCCAACCACGCCGAACCAGTAGATTTTTCTGCTACCACCCGCATGAGTGGTACTAACCTACCTGGTGGGAGGGAGGTACGTAAAGGTGCAGTTTTAGCAATTAAAGGCTTTGTGCGATCGCGTCATGGGCGAGAAACCCCAGAATTAGATCTTGCTTATGAGCGAGTTTCCCAACAAGGAGGTACACCCCTAGCCGTTTGCTTAGATAGGGAAATTTATGGTGTCATTCATCTTAAAGATATAGTTAAACCAGGAATTCGCGAACGATTTGACCAGTTACGTCGCATGGGAGTACGTATAATCATGCTAACTGGAGATAATCAGATTACTGCTGCTGTAATTGCCAAAGAAGCCGGAGTTGATGACTTTATTGCCGAAGCTTCCCCAGAAGATAAAATTCTTGTCATTCAACAAGAACAACAAGAAGGCAGACTAGTAGCGATGACAGGAGACGGAAATAATGATGCACCAGCCTTAGCCCAAGCGAATATTGGTTTAGCTATGAACACAGGTACTCAAGCTGCCAAAGAAGCTGCTAACATGGTCGATTTAGACTCCGATCCCACCAAACTCATTGATATTGTCAGTATTGGTAAACAATTGTTAATGACGCGGGGAGCTTTAACTACATTTTCCTTAGCTAATGATATTGCCAAATACTTTGCACTGATTCCCGTCATTTTTGCTGCTGCTAACTTGCAAAGTCTCAATGTTATGCAATTGACTAATACAAATACAGCCATACTTGCTGTCTTGACTTACAATGCTTTGGCGATCCCTGCCTTAATTCCTTTAGCTTTAAAGGGAGTCCAATTTAAACCAGTAACAGCTAATAAACTTTTGCAACGCCATATATTAATTTATGGTTTAGGCGGATTAATTTTACCCTTTATTGCGATTAAATTGATAGATTTGCTGATTACTGCTACAGGATTATTCTAAACAAATTACTCCAGGGACGCACAAAATCCAACCGAAAATGAAAAATAAAATTGAAAATCTGGAGCTATTACAGCTATTATCATTTTTGCGATCGCAAAGCCGTAAACAAAAGTTACCACTAGCAATTTTTATTGTGTTGTGCTTAAACTTGGCAATTGCACCCGTAGTTTATGCTGCTGCTGATGGTGAATTAGAAAGGCGTTCGGCTTGGGCAATTGGTATTTTAAGTTTCATCACAATTGCCATTGTTATTTACCTATTTGTCGTCATTTTTCAGCCAGAACGCTTCTAAAAATTCTTAATTTTATTCAAAATTCAATTCTCACAACGAACGCCTAAATTATATGTCTATTATTCGCGAAATCATCAGGGCTATTCGGGTAACTCTGGTATTGTGGTTACTCACAGCAATTATCTATCCCTTACTAATTTTAGTAGTTGGTCAAGGCTTATTCCCATCACAAGCTAACGGTAGCATCATGGTGAATATAGATAATAACCCTATTGGTTCAGCTTTAATTGGTCAAGTATTTACATCCGAGAAATATTTTCATGGTCGCCCCAGTACAGTAAGATATAGCCAAGGTAAAAGAGCCAGACCAAATGGCATATCGGGAGCGAGTAATTTAGCTCCCACTAATCCGCTACTACTTGAGCGAATAGTAGAACAAGCTAATCAATTTCAAGAAGAAAGTATTCAACCAACAGCAGATTTAATTTACACATCTGCTTCTGGTTTAGATCCACATATTTCTTTGAAAACAGCCAGAGAACAGGTAGAAAGAGTAGCCCGTGCCCGAAATATTCAAGAAGATGAAATATTACCCTTAATTAATAAATATACCGATGGCAGATTTTTATGGATTTTTGGCGAGCCAGGGGTCAATATTTTGCGCTTAAATTATGCGCTAGATTTGCAAGAAATTAACCGCCAGCCAAATCAATAACAATTCAAAATTCAAAATTCAAAATTCAAAATTCAAAATTCAAAATTATGTAGGGTGCGTTATCACGAAGTGTAACGCACCGTATTCTGGACTGCGATACATCAATATATTCTAGAGGGCAAGGCAATGCCTTGCCCCTACAATATTTCGGTTTTTTTAATTGGTATTAGTATATATAGGATTCATATTTGATTTTTGAACCAATACGTAGGGTGTGTTGTCGCGCAGCGCAACGCACCAACTCCCATAATACGGTGCGTTACACTTCGTGATAACGCACCCTACATATACTTAGATTTTTTCAGAAATCAAATCGGATTCCTATAGCAATCCTAAATGATTGACAAACGCATATCTTCCTTGTCTTCCTTGTCTCTCACTTTTTTCTCTTATCCTTGGCGTACTTGGCGTACTTGGCGGTTCATTAACAAATATAGGATTCATATTTGATTTTTGCAAAAAACTCAGTATACTTTGATTCTTTCTTTCCTGTTCTCTTTTCCCTGTTCCCTGTTCCTTGTTCCCTCCCCGCGCAAATAATTTCAGGAATCAAAGCGGATTCCTATATTTTCACAACTCAATACAAGATTGCGCTATGTAGGGTAGGAAATCCCCTGTGACCAATTTTTTGTAAGCATTGCTACAATTCACTAAACAATTAAAATTAACAGCATAAAATCATCAATCCAACTATGACAGCTTGTCTTTTGACATCTAATATCAATAGCCCGAAAAATAAAATTTAGTGACTGTTTTTACCGGGTGTGAGTGAAGTGAACAAGAATATTTTTCTGCTATCAGTTGTTGTGCAAACTTTACTGATAGCGGCTCCTAGCTGGGGTGCTGATGTTGATATCAAGCAAGAATCTACCGATAAATTACCGCAAATAATTTCTAATATTCCCGATTTAAGTGATATTCAGCTACCCTCTACAAATGCTGAATTATTAACACCAAAATCGCTGAACAATCAAATTAGTCAAGATACACAACCTCCACAAGAGCCAACAACAGAACCAAGTTCTCCTGATGCTCCAGCCGATGATGCAGATATCACCATTGAAGCAATTGGAGAACAAGATACTCTACCGCAATCCACACCAACTTATGTAGTTGACCAAGAAGAAATTAAAAAACAAGGTGCAAATAGTCTGGCTGATGTATTAAAAAGAATGCCAGGTTTTGCCATTAATGATGCTGGTCATGGTGCAGATATTCACACAGGTACATATTACCGAGGTGCTTCGATTAATCAATCTGTATTTTTGATTAATGGTAGACCAATTAATACTAATATTAACCTTTATCATGGGGGAACAGATTTAAATAGTATTCCCGTAGAGGCGATTGACCGAGTAGAACTATATAGCGGTGCGGCTTCTGCTTTATATGGTTCCTCAGCCTTTGGCGGAGTTGTGAATATCATCACCAAAGAAGGTTATAGTCAGCCAAAATTATCTAGTAGTATCGAATTTGGTTCCTTAAGCCAAAATAATCAACAATTTAGTTATGGTGGGGCTGCGGGTGCTTTAAAGTATAACTTTAGCTTTGAAAGATACTTTACAGATAACCGTTATCGCGTTCCTGTTGGTGCAGCTAACCGCGATGCACAAGGATTTTTCTTTAATGCAGATACAGCAACTAGTACTTATTTTGGCAATATTGCTGTCGATTTAGATCCTAACAATTCTTTGACTTTTGATATTACGAAATTAAGTAGCCGTCGGGGTTTAATTTATTTTGGTTTTCCTCTACAACGAGATAGATTAGACCATGATGGATTAAATGCTGGTTTATCTTGGAAAACTCGCTTAGGTAGTGGCGATAATTCTACTCTGACAACTACATTTGGTTATAACCAAGATTACTTTAGCACCTATGGCCCGACAGTTTTTCAAGGTAGGGAATTTTATCGTACTGGTGTGTTAGATACTCAACAATTATCAGCCAGAGTAGATCATGAATGGAAATTTAGCCAGAATAATCAATTACGTTGGGGTTTAGATTTAAAAAATACTGATTTATATGGTGATACCTTAAGTACTAGCCCGAATAGAATTGCCAATAACGAAACAGAAAATCGCAGCATTTTCGCTACAGCATTATTTGCAGTTAACACCTTTAAATTTAACGAAGATTTTCAGATTGATTTAGGGCTAAGACAAAATTTTGACGGACAATTTGGCAATTATCTCAATCCTAGCGTTGGTTTACGTTATGCGATCGCACCGACAATTGCCGTCCGTGGTAGTTGGGCTGGCGGACAACGTAACCCAGGTTTAGACCAGTTATATGTATACGATACAGTTCATGGTTGGGAACCCAATGCCGATTTAAAACCAGAAACCGGCTCCTCTTGGACTGCGGGAATAGATATCAATTTTTCTCAAAATCTCACCGGACAGTTTACCTACTTCGGTAGTAGTTTAGATAATCGCCTGGGAGTAGTCGCCGGTAAATGGCAAAATATTGGCTTAGTCGATACCAATGGTTTAGAGGCAGCCTTACAGTTAAAATTTACTAATAATTGGTCAAGCTTTGTCAATTACACTTATACAGATGCCAAAATCAAAACTGGAAGCGAACAAGGCTTGCAATTAGGCTTAATTCCTTATTCTGTATTGCAAACAGGAATTGGCTATCAAAACTCAGGCTGGCAAGCTAATTTGTATGTTACCTACAATAGTGGGGCGCGGCGAGCTATTTTTAATCGAGCTGGTGACAGTCCTACAGATTTTGCACCCTCATTCCTCAATTTAGACTTTAGCGGTCGCATTCCCATCACCAGAACTTTGGGATTGAGAGTTTACTTAGAAAATTTACTAGGCGAACAATACGAACGAGTGAACCGAATTTACAGTCCTGGCTTTACCTTCCGCGTAGGCTTAAGTTCAGATTTGTAAATTGGGCATTGGGCATTGGGCATTGGGCATGGGGAGTAGTGCTTTGTCTCATTAATTCTGAGGAATAAAAAACGAACCGCGAAGACGCGAAGTCCGCGAAGGAAGAGACAAGAAGAAGAAACTTACCCCTCGAAATTTTTGCGATGAACCAGTAGTTACTAATGCTCTATAGGGTAGAGATGTGCGATATCTACGCTGCTCTGTGTCTACGCATTGTATCTACCAATCCATCAATTAAAATAATGACAAATGACCAATGACAAATGACCAATGACTAATGACTAATGACCAATGAGAGCCAGAATCGAAAATGAAGTGCTAATCATCAACCACGAGGACTTACCTGAGTTTAAAAAGGGCGGTTCCGTGGTGAGAAATTCCTATTTTTGGGCTTTACGCTCAATTGCTGGGAAATATGGGCGTTATCGTGATTGGGAATACGAACCCGAAGTCTGGCTAGCTTTAGGGCGAATGCTGTTATCTTTTGCAGAGTCTGGGTATTTAGGTTATCGAGAAACTCTATTAGAATTTCCTCAATCTCAAGAGCAAATTCCGCCTCTACTCCGAGATGTCGCCACATGGGAATGATCGGTTTATTTTTTAATAATTAGTATTACTAAATCTGTACCTTGACCTACAGGTTTAGTAATAAAAAAGTGTTAAACAAATGAGGGTAAATATCTTCAGAAATACCCACCCCCGTATTTACAGCATATTTCAGGTAAATGAGGTACGCGCTTCGGGGCATGGCAGTGCCAGTGCCCCTACAATCAACGATCATCTGTACTTTATTTATGGGGATTATCTTTTTACTTTTTACTTCTTAAAACATCCTCACCCGACTTGCGAGTGAGGATTTTTAATTAGTTAAAACTGTCGAGGGAATTAACAATTGATCGTTGATTTGTCCAATTCCCAAAAAGCGATTTTCTGGCTCATAAACTCGAACTATACCAGTTATATCCAGGTCTACGGGAATTCGCTGTCCTTGACACCATTTTTTTGCAGATAATGCGGGTAAAATTACTGTAGATAGATGTAGTAAAGCTGTATCAGGGGCGATCGCTTGAAAGGTTCCTGTTTGCAGTTGAGTTTCTAAATCGCTCAAAGTTAAACTATTTGCTAACTCAAAACCACTACTAGCAGTGCGTGTTAAAGCGGCGAGAGTACCACCAGTTTGTAAAGCTGCGCCTAAATCACGAGCGATCGCTCTAATATATGTACCACTACCACAGGCGATCGCAATATCTAACTCCGGAAATTCCCCTTCTCGCCAAGCCAATATTTCTATCTCAAATACTTCCACAGTCCTCACGGGAACTTCTACCTGTTCACCGCGCCGTGCTAAATCATAGAGGCGTTTACCATCAACTTGAATGGCGCTGTAACTTGGCGGAATCTGTTGGATTTCCCCGATAAATTGCGGTAATATAGGTTTTATTTCTGATAAATCTAAGCCCGGACAAGGTGTAGAGGTAATTATCTCGCCTTGTAAATCGTCAGTTGTCGTCTGCACGCCAAACCTAATCGTAGCTTGATAAGCTTTATTACCTGGCAAATACTGCAATAATCTCGTGGCTGTACCAAAAGCGATGGGTAATACTCCCGTAGCTGCTGGATCTAAAGTTCCCGCATGTCCCACACGTTTGAGGCGCAGGAGTTTTCGCACCCGCGCCACACAATCATGAGAAGTCCAATCAAATGGTTTGTTTAAGTTTAAAAAACCTTGCACAATAGAAAATTTGAGGATAAGTAGGTCGGCGTAATTAAATATAACTGGCAAGGGCTGTTATTTGTCATTTGTCATTGGTCATTTGTCATTGGTAGGGGAGTGTCAACCGACTTATTTATAGCAATTCTCTGTGAAGCTGCGCATTAACGCCCTCAGGCTAGAAGCCTGGGGCTATATAAACAAAGCCTGCCTGCGCAGGCTAGATTATATGCATCTTCATTTGGTATAAGGTTTAAATACTGAAAATGTCATAAATTATGCCAAATTGTAGGGGCGGGGTCACCCCGCCCCTACAAGTTGCGGGTTTGGTAAGTTAATAATTGGAATATTTTTTGATTTGGAAATCCCTAAGCAAAAATTACCAAAAACCTGAATTTAGAGACTATTTATAATAATCAAAATAAGTATATTACAACACGTAAATAGGTTTGAAATTATTACCAATGACCAATGACCAATGACAAATGACCAATGACCAATAACAGATACGTCTGTCAGGGTGAATTTACCACCCTTGAAGACAATCTGTAATCAGTAATCATGGAATAAATTGGAATAAAGATGAGATTTACGAACAAAATCTTCTCTATAAACAGATTTTGCCGAGATTCGCTAGAAAATCACCACATGCAGTAGTGTAACCCCCACATCCAACATCCAAAACCCAAATTTAACTATGGAGTTGGGGGATTTTTTGAAAGCTAACTTTGCAACTCTGGTTTCGGTGTCTACAGCTTGTGCTAATTCTGTTGTAGTGAGAGACTGCACAAAACTGACACTGAGAGGTTGACTGGAGATAGCTTGAGCATAGGCGGCGTTGAGGTAGGGAGAGTATTGGGATGTACCGGCAACGTAGGTTTGAAAGAAAGGTAAACTCAAAGCATTCATGTAGCGACGCGCAACCGCCGGGTTATCGCCAATTACCGGAGAAATATCTCCAAATAATTCGTTTCCTCTATTCCCATTCCCAATGGTGGAAAAGTGGGTTCCACCGACAAGCATCACTAGATATTTGGATGAATTAGCAAACCAGGAGAAAGGTAAAATTTGCTCAAATAAAGCTGGTGCAACGGTATCATCACTGCTACCAACCAGCATTACGGGAGTTTGAATGTGGCTCAAACCTGCTTTACCAAAAATCGAACTAGTGATTGGGTTAATTGCGATCGCAGCTTTGACTCTCTCATCTCGTAAATTAATTGGCGAGACTGACTGTTGATTTAAGGACAATGCACGACATTGCAGCAGTAACGAGATATTCCAAGTATCTTGCAGTATCTCTGGCTGACAATCTTTGCGTAGTTGGGCAAAGTTAATCTCTGCACCAGCTAAAGCTAAAGCCGTGTAACCACCTAAAGATTGACCTAATACTCCCACTTGTTGCAGATTTAACAAACCTCCAAACCGGGAATCGGATTTATTCGCCTTCTCCAGTTCATTGAGGATGTATTTTACATCCAATGGCCTGTCGATAAATTCATCTGCTACTGTGCTGCTATTAGCCGTATCATTGCCGGAATGATTGGGGACAACTACAGCAAATCCATAGGAAGCTAAATGATTGGCGAGATAGCGAAAATTGCTGCTATCCGTACCCAAGCCGTGAGAAATAACAATTACAGGTGCAGGACTTTCGACATGGGGAACATATAAATCAGTTAACAATTCCCTCCGCCGTGACAAGTCGGAATAATTTAGGGTGTATTGCTGCACGATAAATTGTCCTTGTTGTCGTAAATCTGGTAATTGTGAGAAATTTACTGGTTCTTGGGTAGTCGCTTCGAGATAGGACTTTCTGCTAACTTCCGCGATCGCGCGACTGGTTTCACCAATGAGTTGCTCTAATTCTCCAGCTATCCCCATGCTGTGGACTAAATCAATATTAATGCTGCTAGTGGGATACTTTCGTAACAAATTTAGGAGGGTGAGTCCTCCCGGTTCCCCAGCAGCAGAAATAAACGCCGATCGCAAAGTTTGATATTCCAGTTGCGGTTGAGGCGATCGCGATTTAATCGCGGTTGCTAACCGTTGGAGAAGAAATTCTCCTTGTGGCGTATAGAGAAATTGAGACACCACAACCGGATTTACCTTCACCGGCGTCAATAAAATTCGCCGTAATTCTTGGAATTGTTTTGCAGGTAGATACTGTTGATAGATAGTTAACTTGTCATCGATTACACCAGTTTGGGCATAGTTTTCCAAAGACGCGATGGGAATCGCTAATTTTATGGCTGAATAAGAGCCATAAACTTGTTCTGCTGCCAATACAGAATGACTCATTCCAAATATTGGCAGCACTATTGATAGAACCAGCAATAGCAAAATTTTTACCAGGGTGCTGGCCCAATTACCAAACAAACTAATCATCGCTCAACTGTTTCGGTGATGTTGTTGCACGAGGCGTTGGCTTTGGTAGTTATTTAGACACCCTGGTAAGGTTATTTAATATTAATCGCCTCAAGATTATGTATTTTTTATGAGTTTGAATCTCTTTGTTACAATGCCAACAATTAAATGTAACAAGGCCTTACTGATACGCAAAATATCAATTTAGCAAGAGATTTACTCAAGTGGCTGACGCTTACTGTGAAATCATAACAAAGAAAAAAATACCTTGCCTCAGTATTTCTAATGTAGCTTTGAATTAATGATTCATCTATTACAATTAATAGCTAGTAAAAACTCTGAAAAATTTGCGATTAATCAGTTTTTACTAAAGCAATTGTTGCCGCACCAGTAACAACTAAAACAGCGCCTGTAATTCCTAATAATGTAAACTTTTCTGGTAGCATTAGCCCAGGCGCAATTACAGAGACAGCCCAGACTGCAATTAAAGTCACAATCGGCGTTATTGTTAATACGGCACTCACCCTTGATGCTTCCCAATGTGCCAATGATTCTGCAAAAGCACCATAGGCAATGAGAGTATTTAAACCACAAAAAAGTAATGTGTAGAAATGCAAATTACTCAGCGTTAAAACGGCTTGCGCTTTACAAAAAGGTGTGAATAAAAAAGCACATCCACCGTAGACAATGAGCATAATTTGTGCAGAAGATAACGATTGTAATAACTGTTTCTGCGCCAAAGCATAAACCGCCCATGCAGCTGCACCTAAGACAATTAAGCCACTACCATAAAGATATTTGTTGTGAGATGTAATTAAATTGGTAAGTTGCTCATGGAAAAACAAAACATAACCAATCGTGAATATACTTACTCCTAGCCATTGATAAATCTGATAGCGTTCTTTAAAAATTACTAAACCGCCTAAACTTAAAAAAATTGAAGAAAATTGAATAATTACTTGCGCATTTGCAGGTGATGTGAGTGCTAAACCTTGCAAAAACAAAAAATAATTCAGCGCTAAAAAAATTGTCGCGATCGCTAATAATAGCCCAGAAGCAGAACGCAGTTGTGCTAAAGTTGGTAACTTTCCCTGAAACCCTAAATATATAGCCAGCAAACTGAACGCCACCAAAAACCGAAACCAAATTACTGTATAGACATCAAGTGCTTGGAGTGCGACAGTAAGTGCGATCGGTAGAATTCCCCACAAAAACACTGTTAACAGTGATAAAGCTAGCCCTAACTGCCAGCGACCAGAACTTTGATGCATAGTTAAGCTAAAGATAAAATTATAGGTTTTATCTAGCTGAAAAATGGGCATTGGGCATTGGGCATTGGGCATGGGAAGAGAGATTTTCATGTTTGGTTGTGGAGTTTTCCCATGAGGGACTAGCTTAAAAATAGGGACTAGGGAAAAATATTCTCTCAATCATCAAAATCTCTTATATTCTCTGCGCCTCTGCGTCCTCTGCGGTTCAAAAATAATTTATACCAATTTAAAAAAGGAATGCGACAGTAGGGGCATGGCATTGCCATGACCTCTAGAATGTACTAATCTGTCGCCAATACTATTTGAATTGGTATTATTTAACCACAGAGAACACAGAGAACACAGAGATAATACCCAGCAAAAACCTTATATGCTAGTTAATACTCACCACATATAAGGCTAGAAGGCAGAAGTAAGGACTGACTACAATTTTTGAGCAATTTCTTACAAGTTGTAAATGACATGGAATAAATTCCATTAACAAAAATTAGTATAAAAAATACTTATCTCTAATCAATAATAAATATGTTTGTAAATTTCAAAAATTTATTCACACAGCCAGCGCTAATTTCTAGCGCAGTCATCACACTTTTACTGCTAGGAATTCAAAAAATTGGAGTTTTAGAACCGCTAGAACTGAAAATCTACGACCAAATGATGCAAATGCGCAGCGATCCTGGGGAAGATCCGCGTTTATTAATTGTCGCTGTTGGTGAAAAAGACCTACAAAAATGGAACTGGCCGCTTTCTAGTCAAATATTAGACCAAGCACTAGGTAAACTTGAGGAATATGAACCACGCGCCATTGGTCTAGATATTTTCCGCGACTTACCTGTAGAACCAGGTCACGAAAAATTACTTCAACGCCTACAAGAAAGCGATATTATCGTTCCTGTCTGCAAACATTCAGACACCTCAAGTTCTGGAAATCCCGGAACGCCACCCCCCACAGGAGTAGAAGCCGAAAGAGTTGGATTTAGCGATGTTGTCGAAGATACCGATGGCGTCATTCGCCGCAATCTTTTATCTGTAAGTACAGATGCAAGCGATCCTTGTCAAAGCGTATCTTCTTTAAGTTTACAATTAGCGCTGAAATATCTGGCAGTAGGAGGAATTCAGCCAGAATTTACCCCGAACCGAGAACTAAAACTACGTGATATTGTTTTTAAACCTTTACAACCTCACGTTGGTGGTTATAAAAAAGCAGATACCAATGGCTATCAAATTCTGCTTAATTATCGTTCTTCCCGCGCAATTGCCAAACAGGTAACAATTACAGAACTGCTAGAAAATCAAGTAAAACCAGAATTAGTCAAAGACCGCATCGTCTTAATTGGTTCCACTGCACCTAGTTTAAATGATATTTTCAATACACCATACACTAGTGGCAGGTCAGATATTTCTGGCAAAATGTCAGGAGTAGAAATTCATGCTCACAGCGTCAGTCAAATTTTGAGCGTCGTTCTCAACAAACAGCCGTTATTTTGGTTTTTACCTGGTTGGGGAGAAGTTTTCTGGATTTGGGGATGGACTTTAATCGGTGGGTTAATCGCTTGGCGCATTCAGCATCCGCTAGGCTTAGGATTAGCAACAGGAACAACTCTGTTAGTCTTATTTGGCAGCAATTTTGCGATTTTTACCCAAGCTGGTTGGTTTCCTGTCGTATCTCCTAGTTTGGGGTTAATCTTGGCAACTGGTAGCGTTTTAGCATATATCGCCTATCAAACTAAGCAACAGCAAGCAATCATCTTGCAACGAGTACAAGAGCAAAAAGAATTAATTGCCCAATTGCAAGCTCTAACAACAAATAATCAGTACAATACACAACAACCAACAACACTTGCCAATACTGTATATGCACAAACTCAAGAATTAGCGCCAAGTATTGTCCTGAATAAGCGTTATAAAATTGTCAATAATTTAGGTGCTGGTGGCTTTAGCTATACTTATTTAGCAGAAGATATCAAGCGTCCTGGTAATCCGCAATGTGTGGTGAAACAGTTACATCCTGCTAACCAAGAGGCAGAATATTTAACTATCCTGGGACGTTTATTTAAGACAGAAGCTGAAATTTTAGAAGTTTTAGGTAAACATCCACAAATACCATATCTATTAGCTTTCTTAGAAGAAAATCAGCAGTTCTATATAGTACAAGAATTTATTTCTGGGAATCCGCTTTCTGATGAACTCACCCCCGGTAAGCGATTTTCACAAGCTGAAGTTATAGCCATCCTCAAAGAAATTTTGCAAGTGCTGGTATTTATCCACGGTTACGGCGTGATTCATCGGGATCTCAAACCGAGTAATTTAATTAGGCGCAAAGCTGATGGCAAAATTGTTTTAATTGACTTTGGTGCAGTCAAGCAGATTCAACCCCAAGAACAAGATAGCCAAACTATCGCCATTGGTACTCCTGGTTTTGCACCCGCAGAACAAATGAGCGGTCAACCAACAATGAATAGTGATATTTATGCATTAGGGATGATTGCTATTCAAGCTTTAACTGGTATATATCCTAAAGTATTTCGCAGAGATGTGAATTCAGGTACAGTCATTATCCAAGTTGAATCTCAAACTGGCGAGCAAGTTTGGCAGTATTGGTGGGAAATAGCAGAAACTACCAAAGATTTTGCCAAAGTTCTAGATAAAATGGTACACATGGACTTTACACAAAGATATCAGTCAGCCAGCGAAGTTTTGAATAATTTGGAAAGTTTGTAGAGTTGGGCATTGGGCATTGGGCATTGGGCATGGGAGTATAATTTTGGGGAAACTCTATACTCAGCTAATACGCATCTAAATTGCATAACTACTCATAGTGACAGTCAACCGTCAACAGTCAACCGTCAACCGTCAAATCAAATCACAACTCCCTCAGTGCTTTCGCCAAATATACATACTGTTCCAGGGTATTGTAAATTTGTGCTGATATCCGCAGCAATAATTTTGGCGATTCATGCCAAGGTACTATTTGTGCTTGAATACCAAATTTATCAAATAATTCATCATGTACGGTCATAAAATGGCGGTTTTCTAATGCACCCAACATTGGTATAACTGCCATAGAACCAATCATTTCTTCCGGACAAGGCGGTAAAACTTCTAAAGCTTGACAGAGTAACTGTCTGGCTTCTAACACTAGCTGATGATTTCGCTGTCTTAACTCATTCCAACCGCCGGGTAGCAATGAACCCATAAAAGCGATCGCATCCGGGACGCACATATACGCGGTAGGATCGTCTGTACCCGTCCAATCGAATTCTAATTGAAAGCGGCTTTTATCGGTTCTCGGTGAATTTGCACCGTGGCTAATTGTCAACGGACGAATCTGAGACTGTCTATCTCGTCGCACATACAAAAATGCGGCTCCCTTCGGCGCACATAGCCATTTATGGCAATTCCCAGTGTAATAAGTTGCGCCAATTTCTCGCAAATTTAGCGATATCATTCCCGGAGCATGAGCGCCATCTATGAGAGTATCTATCCCAAGCTGCTGTAATTCTTGCACTAATTGCTGAATCGGGAAAATTAACCCAGTTTGGCTAGTAACATGATCTAACAGCGCTAATCGCGTATTTGGTGAAATTCGCTCCATGACTGCTGCAATTACTTGCTGTGGCGATTCAATGGGAAAGGGAATCTTGGCTATAACTACCCGCGCACCTGTACGACTAGCGATAAAATCTAGGGCATTACGGCAAGCGTTATACTCGTGGTTAGTGGTGAGAATTTCGTCGTTGCTAGAAAATGTGAGAGAGCGCAATACAGAATTCACACCAGTGGTGGCATTATTTACAAATACCAAATCTTCACTATCTGCACCAACAAATTCTGCTAGTTGATTTCTCGCATTATCTATTAGTGGTTCCCATTCTCTCCCAAAAAAACGTAATGGTTCTTGTTCAAGTTGCGATCGCAATTTTTGCTGAACTGCTAACACCGCTTTCGGACAAGCACCAAAAGACCCATGATTTAAAAATGTAATCTCTGGATCGAGAGTCCACAGATCCCGAAAATGAGAATGATGAAGTTTGAAATTTGCTTTTTCATCCTTCATCATTCACCTTTTATCCTTTTAAACTCCCCAGGCCGGATTCGAACCAGCGACCAATCGATTAACAGTCGATCGCTCTACCGCTGAGCTACTGAGGATTGCTCACGATTTATAATAGTAAAGTAATAAATAGGTTTTGGCAAGTACCGCAGCCAAATTTTTTTTAAATTCTCAACTCGATAGCTGAAGTTATTGATTTTGGCTGGCAAACACAGATTCTGGATTTAGAGCAGAGACCATCTAGCAAGCCCTATTTCAAGCCCATCCGCAATTCAGCTAAACGCTCGCGAGATTTGGCATCTATAGAATTAGCTAAAAACCTGCTATTAGATTTTTTGCGTGATTGATACTTATGTCGCATCCGACAAACTGTCATTTCCACCTCGCCACAGAGTTGTTGTGCAGACAACCATTCAGCACCATACCCCTGTACCATCAATTGCTGTGCCCTATCTGAGGTGGCGACAATCACGCGCGAAATCCGCGATTGTGCTATTTCGTAGCGTAAAGAAGCACAAAGTTTTTCGATGTATGTATCTGCTGTTTGCCCAAAATCAGTGTAATGAACTGATAAAAGCTCTGTAATAATCTCTTTGTTACTAGAAGCGTTTTGATATTGGGCATCAAAAACGATTTGGGTGTCGTAACCTTGAAACGAGCTATAACTAGTCATCGTTTCCACTAATTCTCCCCGTGCTGCTTCTAGTCCAGCACTATCACGGGTTCTCTTGAGACAAGACCAAGCACCAATTATATTGTAGCCGTCTACTAATAAAACGGCTGGGGATGAGGGACGAGACATGGTTTTTAATCACAGTTATATAGAGTTGGCAAAATTCGTTCATAACTCTATATAGTACTTGAAGCATTGCTTGTAACACTATGTTACAGAAATCTAAAGTTGTGGGATTGAATTATCTAAAAACTGGAAAAGCGCCTTTTGTCGGCGCTTTTGAGTTGTTTAAATTGTTGGTGTTGAATTATGAGTTTTCGACAAAGAACTAGGCTGCTAGGCAATTTCCGGGTTTCATGTTGGCAAATTACAACTGGCGAAAATGTGCAATTTGGACATGAATGAGTCTTGTCAAAAAATAGAGATTTTTCCCGAAATGCAGAAGTTCACACCTTCAGCTAACACAAAATGCAGCGAAGGTTTGGGTAGTTTATGAAGCGGCTTTGTCTACTTCCATTAACCGTTGTTTTAGGCGTAGTGGTTCACCTCGATCTACTAAAGAACCATTGTCTAATAAAAAAGCTCCGTCACAATAATTCAACTCATCAAGGCGATGGGTTACCCACAAAGCCGTGATTCCCCGCGTTTTGACCAAGCGATGCACGCTAGCAACTAAATCCAGTTGACTATCGGGATCTAATAAAGCAGTGGGTTCATCTAATAACAGGATTTCACATTGGCGAGCGATCGCACCAGCAATTGCTACCCGTTGTTTCTGTCCTCCACTCAAAGCATAGATAGGACGGCGTTGCAGCGATTGTAAATTAACTGCACCTAAAGCCTCCTCTACTCTGGCTCTGACTGTAGCAGGCGGTAATTTTTCTTCCACTAATCCAAAAGCCACATCTGCACCAACTGTTGGCATTACCAATTGATGATCGGGATTTTGGAACACAAAGCCAACGGGATGCAACACCCGAATTTCGCCCGAAGTGGGAGCTAATAATCCTGCTAACAATCTGAGTAATGTTGATTTCCCGCTACCATTAGTACCCAAAAGCATCCAAAATTCGCCTCTAGGCACTTCTAAAGAGCAAGATTTAATGGCTTTTGCACCACTAGGCCAATTGAACTGTAGATCGCGAACCGCAATACCCACTTCCGCCATTTATCTCACCTGCTCACTCACTAGTTAGAGCCACAAAACCTGGTGGTCTACCACTACTAGTGGTGACACCATCTTTCTGAAGAATCTGCACCCCAGAAATTTCACTAGCACGAACAGCAATTTTCTTCTCTGTTTTGCCCTCACATATTAGTTCCACAATGTCAGGGTTACCAGACCGCATCGCTGCCAAAATTAACTGGTAAACAGCCTCAGCATCCTCTGCTGACTTACGTTGCACTGATAATGGATAAGCAGTGTTTCTGACGGTTAAGTCGATGGTAAACATTTAGCATTAAACAATTTAACTGTAGGACTCATTCTAGCGCTAGCTGTCAGGATACTGGTGTAGAGTCCAAAGTCAATAGTCAATGGTCAATAGAGACGCGATTAATCGCGTCTGTACAATTGTCAATTGTCAGTGGTCAGAGACGCGATAACCCTTATCTGTACAGTTGTTTAGTTGTCCCCCTGGCTCCAATGCCCAATGCCCCATGCCCAATGCCCGATACGAATTGTTAAAAAAAATTAAATTTAACCTAGAAAAATTAGAGATTTGCACTTAATATGATTAGAGTCAGTAAAAAATTGTAAACTGGATTGACAACCCAGTAAACTTTCTGTCTATGGAAAGCTAAAGAATAATAGCGATCTATAATACAGAAGTAAAAACCTGTACTTATAAATTTTTGGAGATTTCCTCTAATGACCATCGCAGTTGGACGCGCCCCCAGTAGAGGGTGGTTTGACGTTCTAGACGACTGGTTGAAGCGCGATCGCTTCGTGTTTGTAGGTTGGTCAGGGATTTTATTATTCCCCTGCGCTTTCCTAGCACTAGGTGGTTGGTTAACAGGCACAACCTTCGTCACGTCATGGTACACCCACGGTTTAGCATCTTCTTATTTAGAAGGCTGTAACTTTATCACCGTAGCCGTATCCACTCCAGCAGACAGTTTGGGACATTCCCTATTATTGCTCTGGGGCCCAGAAGCCCAAGGAAACTTTACCCGGTGGTGTCAACTTGGCGGTTTATGGCCATTCGTAGCGCTACACGGAGCCTTTGGTTTAATCGGCTTCATGTTACGCCAATTTGAAATTGCCCGTCTAGTGGGAATTCGCCCTTATAACGCTTTAGCATTCTCTGCACCCATCGCGGTATTCGTCAGCGTCTTCTTGATGTACCCCTTGGGACAATCTAGCTGGTTCTTTGCACCCAGCTTTGGTGTAGCCGGAATTTTCCGTTTCATCCTGTTTGTACAAGGTTTCCATAACTTCACCCTCAACCCCTTCCACATGATGGGTGTAGCAGGTGTGTTGGGCGGTGCATTACTTTGTGCGATTCACGGTGCAACAGTAGAAAATACCCTATTTGAAGACGGCGAAGCAGCAAACACCTTCCGCGCCTTCAACCCCACCCAATCAGAAGAAACCTATTCAATGGTGACAGCAAACCGCTTCTGGTCACAGATTTTCGGGATTGCTTTCTCCAACAAACGCTGGTTACACTTCTTTATGTTGTTTGTACCAGTAACCGGACTGTGGATGGCAGCAGTGGGTATTGTCGGTATCGCCCTCAACCTACGAGCTTACGACTTCGTATCCCAAGAATTACGGGCTGCTGAAGACCCAGAATTTGAAACATTCTATACCAAAAACATTTTGCTGAACGAGGGTATCCGTGCTTGGATGGCACCTCAAGACCAGCCCCATGAGCAATTTGTCTTCCCTGAAGAAGTACTGCCTCGTGGTAACGCTCTGTAATCATCTGAGATTAATTAAGCTTTAATTAGTCTTGATACTCCCTCACCTGATAAATGGTGGGGGATTTTTATGTCCTTGAGTTATTCAGATTTAAGGATTTACAGAAAATAAATTATCCAACATACTCCGAGAATATATTCTCTCTCCCCCTGCTCCCTGCTCCCTGCCCCCTTGCTAAGAAGGCAATAGTATATTTTTTGAGTAAGAAGTCCCTTGGTAGTCTGTGCAACTAACAAAATTAATTATTCTGTAAGTAGCCTGAAGATATTTCACCAGAAATTTATGTGCTATATTGAGTAAAGGTAAAAACCCAGAGCAAAATGCTCTGCCTTATTGAAACTAAGACCGCTTAGGCAACAAGGAGGTGATGCCCATGATAGAAAGTAGTAAACGCATGGGTCATCAGGTTGCAGTTAGCCGGCTGTGCGCCGGGGCTGTTCTCTAAAAGTTAGCCTTAGTTATCTGAAAGATACTAAGTGTAGCTCAAGTAGCTAGGCTGATGCACGGAGTTCCTTCCGGCAGTCTGGTTGCAACCTGAAGACCCGACTAGACCGCTCTGACTTAGATCTACCGATCTAAATCAGAGCGGATAGTTTTTAGAAGGGGGTAAAATTATTAAATCCTCAAAGCGATCGCATCAGCATAGATAAAATCTTCATATAAGATGCTGTACAAGTACCAGTAGTAATTGCTAAATAAAAAGTAATATATATTACCAAAGGAATTGCTGAATATGGCGCAGCTACTCACTGAGAAAGAAATTGAAACCCAAGCAAGCTTACTGTCAGGGTGGACAGTGGCAGACAAGAAATTAGAAATTACCCGTAAATTTCAGGATTTTATCCAGGCAATTGAATTTGTTAATAAATTAGTGGAACCTTCTGAGTCTGCAGGACATCATCCAGATATAGAGATCTCTTACAACAGGGTGAAAATCCAAGTAACTACACACGACGCTGGTGGACTAACTCAAAAAGACTTTGATTTAGCCGCAGTAATTTCGCAAATAAATTAGTAATTTTTGCGAGAAAGTTGAGTGAAAAACATACGAAAGATAGGAGACAATCAATAGCTTTTATGCATTCTCAGGTACGTAATTGCTACGGATTACTTAAGTAAATCGGGATTTTAGTAAATTTTCTATCCCTACTTTCTGTTTTCATGTATTAGCTTGTGTGTGTGACAGTTTTTGAGGCGATCGTTTTGATGTTGCCATGTGTGTGAAATGTTTTATAATGATATGCTAATAGAGGTGTGTTTTTGCATAAGTTAATTACATCAATATTTAACATCAGTTAACTTAGTTATTAGCTGCGCAAAAACTAGAATTGTATTAGTGGCAACTATGCCTCATCGAAAATCCCAATTTAAGATGTCGCATATTGAAAATAGGTGCAACGAACACAATTATCTATACAAGGTGTGAGGAGAAGAGAAAAAATGTCTAATATTCTATGGAAATCCCTGGCTATTAGTCCAGCAGTTTTAGGAGCAACACTGCTCGTTTCAACAACAGCCATAGCAGCTCCTGCTACTACAACAGAAGTAGCATCCGATAAGCAAGCTGCGCCTGAATTAGCCCAAAAGCCTGCAGAAATTATAGCTCAAGCCGCTCCTACAAGCGATGATGCTAAAGTTCTCGAGCAAGTTAACCGCTACAGCAAAGAGGGTGCTAGCAACAATCAGGCTCAAGTCACATCAGTTTCGCAATTTTCTGATGTTCAACCAACTGACTGGGCATTCCAAGCATTACAGTCCTTGGTTGAGCGCTACGGTTGTATCGCAGGTTATCCCAATGGTACTTATCGCGGAAACCGTGCTTTAACCCGTTACGAATTTGCAGCTGGTTTGAATGCTTGTTTGGATCGGGTTAACGAACTAATTGCGACAGCAACAGCTGACTTGGTAACCAAACAAGATTTAGCCACCTTACAACGGTTGCAAGAAGAATTTTCTGCTGAACTAGCAACCTTACGCGGTCGCGTTGATTCCTTAGAAGCGCGTACTGCTGAATTAGAAGCTAATCAGTTCTCTACAACCACCAAGCTAGTTGGTGAAGCTGTGTTCGCTGTTAGTGATGCTTTTGGTGGTAACACTGGCTCTGCCAACAATACAGTCTTCCAAAATAGAGTCCGTTTAGGATTGGAAACCAGCTTCACTGGTAGAGACAAGTTGACAACTCGTTTGGCTGCTGGTAATGCGGGACTTTTTGATATCAGAGATCAAAATAACGCTTCTGTAAATACAAGAGAAGGTACACAAACCTATCAAGTAGGTAGCACTGGTAACAACGCTGTTAGAATTGACCGCTTGACCTACGAAGCTCCCGTTGGCCCTGCTCAAGTTTACATTGCGGCTGCTGGTGGTCGTCATAGCCATTATGCTGCTGTCAACAACCCCTACTTCTTTGACAAAACCGATGGTGGTAACGGTGCATTGTCTACCTTTGCATCTGAAAGCCCAATTTATCGCATCGGTGGTGGTGCAGGTATAGCGCTGAACATACCTTTTAGCAGTGGTGGTACCATCTTCAAACCCAGTTCTATCACTGTAGGTTACTTGGCTTCTGATGCAAATAATCCTGGTGTGAATACAGGTTTATTCAACGGTAACTATGCGGCTTTGGGACAGTTGAACTTTGCTGTAGGCGATCGCCTAGCCTTAGCTGCTACCTACGTTCACGGTTATCACTCTGCTGGTAGTGCATTATTTGATAGTGGTATCAATACTGCTAGCGGTGATTCACCAATTGGTGGTGTCGTTGGTACTCGTCAAGCCAACCAGATAGATGCTGCTGCTAACAGTAACTCTTACGGTATTTCTGCAGCATTCAGACCTAGTGACAAATTGTCCATTAGTGGTTTCGTCTCGTTCCACGATATCAACCAGCAAGGTGCTGGTAACGACTTTGAAGCTTGGAGCTATGGTGGTGGTATATCCTTACCTGACTTCGGTAAGAGAGGTAACGTACTAGGTATTTTTGCGGGTGCTGAACCCTATGCTCGCCGTGCTGGTGCTCCTGGTACTCTCCCAATTCATGTTGAAGGCTTCTACAAATATCGCGTTTCCGATAATATCTCCGTTACTCCCGGTATTATCTGGTTGAGAGCACCTGGTCAAAACAGCGATGAAGAAAATGCATTCATCGGTACACTCAGAACCACATTTACTTTCTAGAATCTAGAGTCTGGCTCTGATTTCCATCTGTGTACATGAGAATTTGAATTTCATTAAACCCCGCCATGAGGTGGGGTTTTTTATGCTTACAGACATTTGTGCGATGAGGGTTTAGCACAGCTAAAATCCGACGATAAGTGAAGTTTATAGCAATTTAAATAATGTTTGCGGCACATCAAGATATTTTAGAGGGCATGGCATAGCCATGCCCCTACCATCTGTCGCCTTCTTTTTTAAAATACCTTGCTGCTTTCATCCGAATTGACCAATTTCAACTTCACAAAGACTTTTTTGCAAAAACTGGATAGTCTACATAAACCCCAGTGAAGAACCGGAGTATACTAGAAATGTATGAAGTATGAAAATTATTGATCCTTCATGCTTTATTCTTCATTCTTAATTGCTGCCTGTGGAAATATCCTGTAAGTCTGAATACGCAATCTTAGCCTTAATCGAGATGGCGAGTCATTATCAGAGCGGCGAACCAATGCAAATTCGGCAAATCGCTGCGCAACAAAATATACCCGATCGCTATTTGGAACAGCTGCTAGCAACCTTGAGACGCGGTGGTATCATCAAAAGTCAACGAGGCTCTAAAGGTGGCTATTTCTTGGCACGAGAACCTAAGAAAATCACGATTTTTGAAATTTTAGAATGTTTAGAAGGGTTAGATGTCCAGACTACTCAAATAGACATTAATCCCAGGACTGTAGATAGTGGCGTAATCGCAGAAATCTGGCAAGAAGCTTGTCAGGCGGCAAACTCAGTGTTTCAAAAATATTCGCTGCAGGATCTTTGTGAAAAACGAGATTCCCGGCGGCAGTTGGATATTATGTACTACATTTAATCAAAAGTCCACAGTCAAAAGTCCATAGTCCAAGGAATAATTAATTCTTACTATTGACCATTGACAATTGACCATTGACTCATAACTAAATAAGGAATAATTATGCGAATTGTTAGTAACATTACAGAACTTGTTGGTCGTACACCTTTAGTCAAATTAAACCGGATTCCCCAAGCGGAAGGGTGTGTGGCGCAAATTGTGGTGAAGTTAGAAAGTCTGAACCCTTCTGCATCGGTGAAAGACAGAATTGGAGTCAGCATGATTAATGCTGCGGAACAAGAAGGGTTAATTACTCCGCAAAAAACTATATTAGTGGAACCTACTTCCGGGAATACAGGAATTGCATTGGCAATGGCAGCTGCGGCTAAGGGTTATCGGTTAATTTTGACAATGCCCGAAACTATGAGTGGGGAAAGACGGGCAATGTTGCGCGCTTATGGGGCGGAACTGGAACTGACACCAGGAATTGAAGGTATGAGTGGAGCAATTCGTCGGGCGCAGGAAATAGTGAATAAAACGCCCCATGCTTATATGTTGCAGCAGTTCCGCAATCCGGCGAATGCTAAAATACATCGAGAAACTACCGCCGAGGAAATCTGGGAAGATACTGATGGTCAGGTAGATATGATTGTGGCGGGGGTAGGTACAGGTGGTACGATTACAGGTGTAGCAGAAGTAATCAAAGCCCGTAAGCCGAGTTTTCAGGCGATCGCAGTTGAACCAAGTAATAGCCCAGTATTATCTGGGGGTAAACCTGGGGCACATAAAATTCAAGGAATTGGTGCAGGTTTTATTCCCCAAGTGCTGAAGCTAGAATTGATTGATGAAGTGATTACAGTCACCGATGAAGAAGCGATCGCTTATGGTCGGCGTTTAGCTAGAGAAGAAGGCTTACTATCTGGGATTTCCAGTGGTGCCGCCTTATGTGCCGCAGTCAAAGTTGCCCAACGCCAAGAAAACGAAGGGCGTTTAATTGTCGTCATTCAGCCAAGTTTTGGAGAAAGGTATTTAACTACGCCATTATTTCAAGATTTGGAGGACAGAATAGCCGCTAGCATCAGCTAGCTATCAATTTGGATTAATGGTCGATTCTAACCACTACGAAATTCTTCAAGTTAGTCCCAATGCTAGCCTGGCGGAGATTAAGCAAGCTTATCGCCGCCAGGTGAAATTATTTCATCCTGACAGTAATCAGGAAACAGCAGATAAAGAGCAGATTATCCGAATTAATGCGGCTTATGAAGTTTTAAGCGATACGGAAACCCGCTCAAATTACGACCAACAGCTTAAAGATAGCGAGCAAAAATTAAATAGCCGCCAACAGCGTACAGCATCCGCACAAAGACATTACCAAGCGACAAAACACGCTGGAAAAGATGCTGATGAATTAATTGAAGAGTGGCTGCGCTTAGTTTATCAACCAGTTAACGATATACTTTCTGACATTCTTAACTCTTTAGAAGAACAAATTGATGAACTAGCCGCAGATCCTTTTGATGATGAGTTGTTAGAAGAATTTCAAGATTACTTAACTAGTTGTAAAGATGACCTCAAACAAGCGCAATTAGCATTTCGTTCTCTACCGAATCCGCCGAGTTTAGCGAGGACAGCAGCGCATCTTTATTACAGCTTGAATCAAGTAGCTGATGGTTTGGAAGAGTTAGCTTATTTTCCCCTAAATTATGATGAGCATTATTTGCACACGGGGCAAGAACTCTTCCGCATTGCGAGGAGATTACATTACGAAGCACAAGCGGCTGTGAAATAGATAAGCAATAGTTGATTGTTGACTGTTGACTGTTGACTGTTGACAGATTTGAAAGCTTTTTATTGTCAGGTTTTAGGAACTTCCAAATAAAAAAACATCCCAATCATGAACTTACTAAGCCCGCAACTCGTAGGGGCGGGGTAACCCCGCCCCTACAATTTGGGATAATTTATTTTCTGGAGTTCCCTTATTTATATCAAGTTAAATAATGTTAGCGAAATATATAGATATTCTAGAGGTCATGGCAGTGCCATGCCCCTACATTTTGTCGCATTCTTTTGGCAAATTGGTATTAGTTTGAGGTTCTAATTTATCTGGCTATGGCTATTAAATTGAATTAAAAGAATTTACTTACTAAGCAGCGAAAGCCTGGTAGTAAAGGACTGGTCAATTCATCTTCGCTAAATAAGGTGTATGCTAGCTTTAAAATTGCCTGTTCGCGACGATAAACTTCTACTTTTTTCTGGATGCGATCGCAAATCCAATATTCTTGAACTCCCTGTACTGAATAAAGCTTTAGCTTTGACTCTCGATCGCGTTTCTCGTTTTTCTCACCAGGAGATAGAACCTCTACTACTAACTCTGGTGCGCCTGTGAGGTGTCCGGCTTCATCTAGCAAACTTTCTAAGCGTTCATTACTCGCCCAAACTACATCAGGAATCACATTGTCAGCATCAGAGAAAATAATTCCAGGTGCGATCGCAGGTTGTCCTAAACCAGTTTCATCTGACCAAATTTTCAGAACTGTACCAATGTTAATACATACTGCTTGATGCTCCCAGTGAGGCGATCTAGTCACGAATAATTCTCCATCAATAATCTCGTAGCGATTTTTGCGATCGCCTGCAAATAACTCTAGATCGGCAGTTGTCCAACGTACTGGAGTTGTTTGCATATCACCCCCTAAGCCATTTTCATCTATTTTAAAAGCATTATGATAAATATCGTCGTCGGGCTTGTCGGCGTAAATAACGATAAATCAACCAGGCGATCGCGGCAAAGTTTAAATTGATGAATAACCTGGTTACTGTATACCACAGGACTATCGGATCGAGAAAATCCTGCCAATTTAGGGGACTGAGTTTTCTCCCTAAAAGAAATAGCCCAAAAATGGCATTTCCCCCTAAAATTAGCGCAAATCCCGCTAAACCCATCTGCCAGTAACGAATATGGGGTGTATGGGCGGATATAAGTTGAATTGGCGATTTACCTTCCACTCTTCGCAGTAATTGTTCCATTCGCCAAAACATCCACAACAGAAAGGGAAAAAAGCCATAGCTAAGGAACTGTACAGGAGGTAAATAGCGCCACGTACTAGATAAAACATTGACTAGGGCGTGACAAAACACAGAATTTAGCCAAGCTGTTAACAAGCTATTTCTGCGATGATTCAACCTCATGGCTAAGGCGTAACCCCAAGGCGCAGAGAACAGCGCATGAACTGGTGTACCAATACTGCGATCGAGAATTGATGCTGTGTTGTAATACAGGTAAATCCAGTTTTCTTGGGCGGTGAATCCTAAAGCTACAACTATGGTAAAGAGGAAAATAGTGCTAGGGCGTAATTTATACCGACGTTGGAAATAGTAGGTAGGGATAATAACTGCTAAAAACTTACAACCTTCTTCAATCGGCCCAATTTCTATAATTTGCCGTAAAGCAATACCCGGAATTGAATAAGTGATTCGTCGCCAATTCACAACCAGATTGGCGACATATTCAAAGCCTATTTGTAAATTGAGAGCGATAATTCCAGATATTGCCCCACAGAAAAATAACAACAGTAATCTGAAGAATGGTGGGGCAGTAAAAATACGGTAGCGATAGTAAAAAAGCAGTATTAGTGGTGGAATGACTGCTGACGACAGCAGTACTAAAAACTCAACCACTTACTTGAGCAATGACTGTACGATGACGGGGACTGTTAGTGGTAATTGTGGGAGTTTGGAAACCAGCTTCCACTAAGGCTTGGGCAATATCTAAGTTGAAGTACTCATCTAAATAAGGTTCAGTACTTTTCAGTAGCGTCAAAATATAAGGTGGCATTTTCACAAAGGCTTCTGATTGAGGATTCATATCCATAATTCCTATATGTCCATCGGGACGCAGTAACCGCCGCGCTTCGGCAAAAATTTGCTTGGTGGGCGACTGGGGTAATTCGTGACAAACTAGAAAAATGGAAACTAAATCAAAGGAAGCATCTGGCAATCCTGTGGTTTCGGCTGGTGCATGAACCCAGTTAATATTTGAGTGACGTTGTTGCGATCGATATTCGGCTACAGCTAAGAAGTAGGGCGATAAATCTAAACCGGTGAGTTTGGCTTGGGGATACAGTTCTTGGAGAGCAAAGGTACTCATTCCCACACTGCACCCGATATCTAAAATATCTTGCGGTGGGTTCGGGATTTGATTTTTCAAGATATTGTGGTAATTTTGGCGCAATTTGACATCACCTTGCGCCTCAGCACCTTGCCAGATTTTCGCGTGAACAGCATAAGCCGCAGGTTCTACTTCAAATGCAGCTTGCCAACTCATATTACCGGTTTCATAGGCGTGAAATGAGGTGAGGTAGTAGTCTGGGTAGGAAAGCTGGGGATTTTCGATTTTAGCTAATTCATTTGTCCAATCAAGGGCTTGGAGTTGTGCTACTTCCTGCGTCCAAGGTACGCCCATTTTCTCGGCACGTTTAATCATCATCTGTCTGGCGCGGTGCTTGGCTAGGTTGGCTAAAGGCTTAATTGCGAGTACGCCATTTACCAAGCGGGAAGCTAAACCAGGAGGGTTATTTACAGCAGCAGTCATAGGATTAATTTATGCTCAACAGCCTTTTTAACTTATGACATACTTGCTGTGCACCAGTCTAGCAGCAGCTGCAATTATATAAATACCTATGGCGACTGTTCAATTAACAACATAATATCTGTCTGAAAACAGGATGAAATATATACATAATTAGGAATGTAAAATTTTGCACTTATACTGATGATTCATGTGTTGCAAAGTTTTTTTTATTTGCGATGACATTAGTAAATATATGAATATTATGCTTGGTAAAATACTCAATATTTAGCAAAATCTGTTTTATTTAATGTGGCATATATCAATGCCATTTTTATAGAACTAGAAGCTACTTCCTAATAGTTTCAAGGAAAACTATGGTAAGAACAAGAAGAAGAGCTAGCGGTTTTTTAAAAGATTTTCAAGAATTTGCCCTCAAAGGCAATGTGGTTGATTTAGCGATCGCGGTAATTATCGGTGGTGCTTTTGGCAAAATTGTTACATCCTTTGTTGAGGATGTGATCATGCCATTAATTAATCCTTTAGTTGCTGTGGCTGGCAAAGATTGGAGAACAATGACTATTGGATCGGGAATTGCGATCGGTAAGTTTCTCGGCTCGATTGTCGATTTTGTAATTATTGCTTTTGTCTTGTTTTTAGCAATTCAAGCTTTACAAAAATTCAAAAGAAAAGAAGAAGTTGCGGCTGAACCGCCACCACCAGATGCCAACCTGATGGCGCAAGAAAGACTGACTGGGGCATTAGATAGGTTAACAGAGACTTTAGAATCTCGTTATCCGCAGGTTTAAAATTGTCAAGGGTGGGATTTTCCCACCCATACAGATGCATATATTGTATTTTTTTAATTGTTAAATTGTGTCTGGATCTATATTTAATTCTCGCAGTTTAGCGGCTAATTTCTCTGCGGTTTCTTCTGGGGTTGGTACTAGCTTTTCATCTGTGGTGAAAAATCGTAATAGTCCCTGATAAATTCCTAAATATAAACCTAGCTTTTGACTCCACAAATGTCCTTGAGGATTTGGTTCTAGGGGTTGATATTGACAATCAACTAAATGAAACCCAGCAAATTCTAAGGTGTAGGGATCAAACCAAAAATAATCAGGGGTGCGAAAGGTATTTTGATAAATCTTTTTCTTTAAATCTTTGTCGGTATTTGCTGTTGATTCGGAAAGAATTTCGAGAATAAAGTTAGGATATTTACCGTCTTCTTCCCACAATACCCAGCTTTTACGGGTTTTACGTTCGGTGTCTAGGACAACAAAGAAATCTGGGCCTCGGAAGTTCTCGGTTTTGAGTTTATTTACAGCAATTTTCAGGTAAATAGACCACGCTGTAGGGGCACGGCACCAGTAAAATTATTGTATGTACCACAAGATTTTCGATGCCGTGCCCCTACCACAGATGTGGTTCAAATAGGTGAAAACTGCTGTAAGCTGTAATAAATAGTTAGATTTCCTGCGGCGTAGAAATCTGTTCTGTCTCGCCATAACCATTCCAGACATTTGAAAAGTAGAATTATTTGCTCTAGATGTAAGTCACTTTCAAAGGGAGGTTCATCGCTGTATAAGTCACCTGGAGGAAGAATAACATCTTCTTGCCTATCTTGAACGGTGTCTAATTCTTTGGCGAGGGACATGGTGATGGCGTTGCGATTTATGGGTTTATTTTAACGCTGTGATGGTGGTGCGATCGCTCATATGTTGTAGATGTATCATTTTCTTCTCAATGGCAGAATAGCAAAATGTATTAACCGCGAAGACACGAAGGACACGAAGGAAGAAAAGAGAGAGAATTTTAGTGCCGGAAGGAGGTATTAGGGAATGAACGAATACAAATTGACTTTGTCATTCCCTATTCCCGATTTCCTATGATGTATCATTTTCTTCTCAATGGCAGAATAGCAAAATGTATTAACCGCGAAGACACGAAGGACACGAAGGAAGAAAAGAGAGAGAATTTTAGTGCCGGAAGGAGGTATTAGGGAATGAACGAATACAAATTGACTTTGTCATTCCCTATTCCCGATTTCCTATTTTGTGGTTTTTGGTTTGAGTGCTAATAACATTTCTACTTGGCTGACAGATTTATCAGGGCTGGTAGCAGTTACACCTAAACCACGAATGGAATTTAAAATTGCGTTGGCTTCTGGTGGTACGGGTTGAAATGCTGCAAAACGATTAAATATGGTCATGGTTTTGTCCATATCTAAGTAGAAGTATCCACCATTGGGTTTTTGTAGGGAACCTGTGACGGCTTTAAAATTGTCGCTGTTTTCTAGGGTTTGAGTTTTATTACCAGCGATCGCATCGGCGATGGGACTACCAAGGGCTACAAATACTGTATCTTGATCTAACCATCCATGTGCTAGTAAAGCACCTTGGGGGGTTTGCCATTCGGTGACTTTTTTACCGCCGATATCTTTTTGCGCAACTGTTAGGGTTTGCTTTTTGATCAGATCGTCGAGTTTGCTGAGGGTGCTTTCTGCGGTTTTGCGATCGCTTGTGTCAAATAATAACGCGCCGCCAAAACCAACGCTGGCTAAGATTCCTTGATTTGAGGGAATCGCACCAACAGCAAATTCTCCATCCATCCAGCCGAGAACTTCTTTATCTAAATCTAAATCGACGGTGGATTTGAGTTGTTGGCGAACTTGGGCGACTGCTTGGTTAAATTCGGGATAATCTTTTGACTGTTCGAGTACGGTTGTCCAAGCGCGGCTGATACCTTGTCCGCTAACTAAAGCTAAGGTATCGGCGGGAAATTGTCCGACTATCTTGGCTGGCGTATTTTGATACTGGAATTTGTTGAGTTGCGGATCTAAATTGGCGATCGCTTTTAGGCGCAAACCTGCATCATCTACACCCACACCCGCCACCATCGATTTTACCTGCTCTAATTGCTTCAGGGTTTGGGGTGGTAGTTGGGTTCCTTGGGGATTCGCCGCCGCTAACTGTTTTACCATCCCCGCATAGTCTGGGATATAAATTTGGGCTAGGGTATTTTTAACATCTACTCCTTTGCTGAGAATGCTATTTGCACCTTCTTTACTCGCAAAAGAAGCCTGACCTTTATAGGTGTCTATAGCCTGTTCTATAGTTTGTTTTTCTGGCGCTAATACTATTTGGCTATTATTTAAAACTACACTATATGTAGGTTTACTATTTTCTGATTCAGAGGTTTCTGTAATCTTTTCGCCTTTGTAATCAGTTTCTTGGATTTTAATTCCTTTTTGCGCTTTTAATTTGTTACCAAAATTTAAAGCAGCAATTTTATCTTTAATCCCAACTACAAAGAGAACTTTAGGTTCTGATTGTAACTTGCTGGGTTGAGTCGGTGCCCCAGTTGGCGGATTAAATTGTGCGGGTTTAACTGGATTGGGTGGTAACATCGCCACCATCACCCCACCAACCCAAGGTTTTATATCTTTTTCATAAGAAATATTACTATCTTTAAATACATCTTTGTTGAAAGACTCTAAACCTTTATTAAGTAACTGTTGAGCTTCGGGAGTACCAAACTGTTGCAACTTCGCCCAAGCTTGGGGGTCGGTGGTAATGTAAGTAGCCACGATCGCAGAAGACGGTACTACTTTAGCACTGCCGAGAGCGCCCGCACCATCGCCAATGGGGCCGCCTTTAAGAAACATATAGGCAGCTATACCCCCTGTGACGACTACAGCCGCACTGATAACAGGAATTAAAATCTTTGATTTACTTGCAGGCATTGTAATTATCCTCTCTTCCTTCAATCGTGCTGAAGGCTTGTAAAAACGTCATTGTAGAGTTTTTGGAAGTATTTATAAGTTTTACTAGCTTGGCGGTATTCACTGACAAAGTTAGTATTACGATACACCAACAGTTTTAAACCATTCCTAGAATTACTACAACAGAATGAGAACTAAATCCGTAAATAGTATATTGTTCCACTTAAAAAATCTACTGCTAGTATTTAGCAAACTGTCCTAAGCTATAAAAATACTTGGGAGCATTTGTACTTAAATGGCATTAAGCAAGAAGAGACTCTTGTGCTGATGTCAACAAAGTGCAGGTTATCAGCTTACATCAGGGCAAGCAAATGTGGGAGAGGGATGGGAATAGGGCATGGGGCATGGGGCATGGGGCATGGGGAAGAAATAACCAATGCTGCATATCCGATGTCTAAAGCGGTGGGACGAGAACTACCCACAAGGAGATGAAGTTTTTCACCGCTTTTAATCGATTCCGATGCTCAAACCCTAAAGGATAATCCTTCCACATTGCTGAGTTGATTTGGGAAAGCTACCCAATCTCGCTATTTTTCACCACATCCAACAGACTTATCAAGATATAAGGTTAGTAGGCATCAATGTCCAATTTTTATTTCGATACAGAAAATAACGGTCACAGATCTTTTGAGTTACCAGGCGCAAAACCTCATTACAATCCCGATCGCCCTGGACAAGTAGAGCATATTTTTTTAGATCTAAGTTTGGATATTCCTAACCAAAGTTATTCTGGCAGTTGCAGCATTCGCTTGTCGCCTATCCGCAATGGAATTGATAGTCTGACTTTGGATGCTGTCAACTTGAATATTCAATCTGTGCAGGTGGATGAGGTAGAGCAAAAGTTTGACTACGATGGCGAAAAGCTAGTAATCAAGCTGGCAACGCCGACTGAGGTGGGTAAGCGATTATTAATTGCGATCGCCTATTCTGTAGAAAAACCCCAACGCGGTATCTACTTTATTCAACCAGACAAACACTACCCCAACAAGCCTACCCAAGTCTGGACACAAGGAGAAGACGAAGATTCTCGTTTTTGGTTTCCCTGCTTCGACTATCCCGGACAACTTTCAACCTCAGAAATTCGCGTCCGCGTTCCTAAACATTTAATAGCGATTTCTAACGGCGAACTCATAGAAACCAAGGATGATGATAAGTATAAAATTTACCATTGGTCGCAGCAAGAAATCCATCCTACCTATTTAATGACATTAGCCATTGGTGACTTTGCCGAAATTCGCGATGAATGGCAAGGTAAACCCGTCACCTATTATGTAGAAAAGGGTAGAGAAGCAGATGCGAAACGCAGCATGGGCAAAACTCCCCGCATGATCGAATTTTTAAGTGAAAAGTATGGTTATAAATATGCTTTTCCGAAATATGCGCAGGTTTGCGTCGATGATTTTATTTTCGGCGGGATGGAGAATACTTCTACAACCTTATTAACCGATCGCTGTTTAATAGATGAACGCGCTGCATTAGATAATCGCAACACCGAAAGCTTAGTAGTTCACGAATTAGCACACCAATGGTTTGGCGATTTACTAGTAATTAAACATTGGTCACATGCTTGGATTAAAGAAGGAATGGCTTCTTATTCTGAGGTAATGTGGACAGAAAAAGAATATGGTAGTCAAGAAGCAGCATATTATCGCTTATTAGAAGCGCGGAGTTACATTAGTGAAGATAGCGGACGTTATCGCCGACCAATGGTAACTCACGTTTATCGCGAAGCAATTGAACTTTATGACCGCCATATTTATGAAAAAGGTTCTTGTGTTTATCACATGATTCGGGCGGAATTAGGAGAAGAATTGTTTTGGTCTGCTATTCATACTTTTGTCCAAGATAATGCTCATAAAACTGTCGAAACAGTAGACTTATTAAGAGCAATTGAAAAAGCCACCGGCAGAAATTTAGCCTTCCTCTTTGACCAATATGTTTATCGTGGCGGTCATCCTGATTTTAAAGTTGCTTACTCTTGGGATGGCGATGCAAATTTAGCGAAAGTGACAGTAACTCAAACCCAAGCCAAAAATAATCAAAGTAAAGAGTTATTTGACTTAAAAATTCCCATTGGCTTTGGTTATAGCGAAGCGGGTACATCTCCCCAAATCAAAACCTTTACAGTTAGGGTAAACGAACGGGAACAAAGTTTTTATTTCCCCCTCGAAACCAAACCCCAATTTATTAGCTTTGATGTCGGAAATAATTACCTCAAAACTGTTACTTTAGAATATCCAATTCCCGAATTAAAAGCTCAATTAGAATTCGATCCCGATCCACTTTCGCGGATTTATGCGGCTGAAGCCTTAGCCAAAAAAGGCGGTTTAGAAGCCACAAAAGCTTTATCTGCGGCGTTAAAAAATGATGGATTTTGGGGTGTGCGGGTTGAAGTCGCCAAACAATTAGCCGAAATTAAATTGGATCAAGCCTTTGATGGGTTAGTCGTTGGGTTGGAAGATAAAAGTCCTTATGTACGCCGCGCTGTAGTTGATGCGCTAGCAAAAACCAAAACTGCGGAAAGCTATAAGGCTATCAAAGGCTTAGTTCAAGATGGCGATCGCAGTTACTATGTAGAATCAGCAGCTTGTCGCGCAATTGGCGCGATCGCATCTGCTAACCTAGACGAAAAACCCAGAGAAGAAAAAGTCCTGAAACTGCTGAAATCGGTTTTAGAAGAAAGACAAGGCTGGAATGAAGTAGTTCGCAGTGGCGCGATCGCAGGTTTAGCCGAACTCAAAACCTCAGAAGCAGCCTTAAACTTGCTCTTAGAATACACCAAACCCGGCGTCCCCCAAGCCTTACGCCTCGCCACCATCCGCGCCTTAGGCAAAATCTCTGTCGGGCAAAATCCCGTCAATTTAGAACGGATTTTAGAAAGATTAGGCGAACTAGCTAAAGAAAGCTTCTTCTTAACCCAAGTAGCAGTAGTTATCGCCTTAGGACAAATGGAGACACCTAAAGCGATTGGGATATTGCGATCGCTTGCCGATCAAACCCCAGATGGGCGAGTGCGGCGCTATGCTGATGAAGAGATTACGCGAGTCCAAGGTAATATTGGTACAGAAAATGCGCTGCGGAATTTGCGTGAAGAACTCGATCAAGTCAAGCAACAAAATCAGGAATTGCGCAGCCGCTTAGAAAATTTAGAAGCTAAATCTAAGAGTTCTGCATCGTAATTAAATCTGCACAATTCATCAATTAAACACATAGGGGTACAACATTGTTGTGCCCTTATAATTATCTGTACCTCCCCAAGTTGTAATCTGCTGTAATAGTTATGCAAAACCTCACCAGAATTACCCGCAATCCAGAAGTCATGGGTGGTAAACCTTGTATTCGAGGGATGCGTGTCACCGTTGGTGCGATCGTTGGTTTAATGGCTTCAGGACATACCCCCAGTGATATCCTCGCAGCATATCCCTACTTAGAAGAAGCAGATATATATGAAGCACTTGCATATGCTGCTTGGCGGTCTGAAGAAATTGAAGTTCCCCTGAAAAGTGCATGAAAATATTGATTGATATGAACCTTTCCCCTGATTGGGTAAGGGTTTTTGAGAAATACGATATTGAAGCTGTTCACTGGTCTAATGTCGGGGACTCTCGTGAAAAAGATACGGTAATTATGGAATGGGCGAGAATCAGAGGATACATTATCTTTACCCATGATTTAGATTTTGGTTCTCTGTTAGCAGCAACAGGAGTCGGTACACCAAGTGTGATTCAAGTACGGACTCAAGATATTTTACCTACGAGTATGGAAAATCTGATAATTTCTGCCTTACGCCAGTTTGAATCTGAATTAAATAATGGTGCTTTAGTTACCGTTGACCAAGCCCAATCTAGGGTAAGGATTTTACCAATCAGACGTTGATTTATAATGCGTAGTTCCTAATTTATATCTTATGTCTTAACCTCTTGATTGTGACATTACTGAACTTAGTCCTTAAGGATTTATAGAAATGGATTTGGACACACAAAGGTTGATGGTTCGGCAGTTTTACGAAGAACAATATGAGAATTTATCTGAAATGGTTTGGTATAGCAAACGCGAGGGCTTCTCTCCACCTTTTGAGAGAATAGCAAGCGTTACAATAGGTGAACTCAGCCCTTTAGAAGTAGAAATCGAGAGAATCAACCAAAATGTTCCTCAATCTGTTTCTGATGCTTTTGCTCGTCATCTCTGGTATTCTCAGTGGAATTTTGCTTATCTATTTCTTGTAAAAGTTCCCATTAATGAACAAAGTTTCTTTTTTTTATTTCACTTAGGCATCAGTGATGATGCTTGGGATAACGATACTAGCTTAGTTGAAATTTTCAACGAACAAGGTGAGTTTGTTGATGCAACAGATTCTACATTTTACCAAGTCCTGAGCATGAAGTGGAACGAAAAACCGTTTACTCATGAAGACTGTAGAGATGGTAAGACAAACGAGCCTCCTCCTCCTTGGTCTGGAGATGATCCCAATGCCGTGTACTATAGCGAACCTTTATGGACGGAAGAAATGCTGATACGGGAGGGTGCGAAGGTTGAAGAGAAAGAGACACTTACCCGCTACGTTGGGCGTTGGTAAATTAACATAATTTATTTTTTAGAGTTCCCTAACCTGTCAGTATTCTCAAACTACAGTTTGCTTTCTCATCAAGCGATTTGTTTACTCAATAGTAGAATTTAGTTCTCAAACTGGGGTTTGAGTTCTCAAACTGCAAATTTAGTTCTCAAACTGGGGTTTGAGTTCTCATTTCAGTGTATTCCGCACTCAAAAGTTGATATTTAGTTCTCAAACTGGGGTTTGAGTTCTCATTTCGGTGTATTCCGCACTCAAAAGCTGATATTGAGTTCTCAAACTGGGGTTTGAGTTCTCATTTCGGTGTATTCCGCACTCAAAAGCTGATATTGAGTTCTCATTTCGGTGTATTCCGCACTCAATAATATTTATGAGTCTGGGAAACCTTGAGTAAATCTAGTTCGATGTTTATGAGTAACATCTAAATTGTTTGATGTAGAGGTTTACCAGAGTAATTCTGATGCAAAGAAGAAAATTCCGGCTGTTAACGATGCTGTTTGCAGCCATGCTATTGATCACCATCATTGCAGGTCAAAGTCATTCTCTCAAAGCAGCTTCACCTTTAGGTAAAGATACCCTAACGATGGTGACTTCCCCCGATTATCCGCCTTATGAATTTTATGATACTCAAGGCGGTGAAAGGCAAATTGTTGGCTTTGATGTAGATATTGCCAAAAATCTGGCGCAAAAGCTGGGGTTTAAACTCAAAATCATGGAATCGGATTTTAATGGCTTAATTCCCGCACTCCAAGCCAATCGCGCCGATTTTGTCATGGCGGGGATGACTCCAACTCCAGAACGCAAGAAAAATGTCGATTTTTCTCTAATTTATTACGAAGCTAAAGATACCATTGTCGCTCCTAAAAATAGCAATCTCAAACAGCCGCCAGATTTAGCTGGCAAAAAAGTTGGCGTACAATTGGGAACTATTCAAGAACAAAATGCGAAAAAAATCGCCGAAAAAGTTACAGGAATTCAACTAAAACAATTAAATAAAGTCCCGGAAATTATTCAAGAAATTAAATCAGGGCGAATTGATGCAGCCATTATTGAGGATACTGTGGCTAGGGGATTCGCTCAAGCTAACCCAGAATTAGAGTTTAACGTCATTTCTTCCGAAGAAGCTAGTGGTTCCGCGATCGCATTTCCCAAGGGTTCGGCGTTGGTAAAACCTTTTAATCAAGGTTTGCAACAAATGAAAGATAATGGCGAACTCGAAAAATTAGTTACCAAGTGGTTTACCCAAAGTACCTCAGCCCCCACTTTATCCTCACCTGCTAAAACTGGGTTAAATCTCGACTTTACCCGCATTCTCCCGGAAATTCCCTTTATCCTCAAAGGTATACCCTTAACTTTATTATTTACACTCTTCTCCGTATTCCTTGGGTTAATTTGGGGTACAGTTCTCTCGTTGTGCAAAATTACCGGAATCAAACCCCTAACTTGGCTAGCTAATGCTTACACCTCAGTATTTCGCGGCACACCTTTATTATTACAATTAGCTTTGGTTTACTACGCCACACCCCAGCTGACAGGCTATGATATCTCAGCATTACAAGCAGGGGTGTTAACTTTTACACTCAATTCCGGCGCTTATATGTCGGAAACCATCAGGGGGGGAATCCAAGCTGTAGATAAAGGACAAGCTGAAGCGGCGATGTCGATGGGCGTTCCTTACCGATTAATGATGTGGGATATTATTCTCCCCCAAGCCTTGAAAAATATTCTCCCCGCCTTAGTAAATGAAACTATTGGACTATTGAAAGATTCGGCTTTAGTCTCAACAATTGGTGTAGTGGAAATATTACGCAGCGCCCAAATTGTCGGCGCAAATAAATATATTTATTTTGAACCACTGCTATTTGCTGGGTTAATCTACTATGTTTTAGTTATGGGTCTAACTTGGAGTGCATCGGTTTTAGAAAGGAGATTGAGACAAAGTGAGTAACGTCCTAATTCGTACAGAATTCTTGTGCAAATCCTTTGGTAAACTTGATGTCCTCAAAGATATTTCCACAGAGATTAACCAAGGTGAAGTTGTCGCGATTCTCGGCCCTTCTGGTTCTGGTAAATCTACTTTTCTCCGGTGCATAAATTTGTTAGAACGCCCGACGAAAGGTAGAATTTATTTTCACGATCGCGAAATTACAAATCCTAAAGTAAATATTGGTCAAATTCGCCAACAATTAGTCATGGTATTTCAACACTTTAACTTATTTCCCCACATGACAGTGATGCAAAATGTCACCTATGCGCCGATAAAAGTCAAGGGAGTAGATAAAGAGTTAGCCAAAACCAAAGGACTAGAGTTACTCACAAAAGTAGGTTTAGCCGAAAAAGCAGATGTTTACCCATCTAAATTATCAGGGGGACAGAAACAAAGAGTAGCGATCGCTCGCGCTTTAGCGATGGAACCAGAGATGATTTTATTTGACGAACCTACCTCAGCCTTAGATCCAGAAATGGTTAAAGATGTGCTGGAAGTGATGCAAGACTTAGCCCACACAGGAATTACAATGGCGATAGTCACCCATGAAATGGGATTTGCTAGAGAAGTCGCCAGTCGGATTATGTTTCTCGATCGTGGGGTTTTAGCAGAAGATACCACCCCTAGCCAATTCTTCCACAATCCCCACTGCGATCGCGCCAAGCAATTCTTAGAAAAAATGCTTTAGTAGTCTGTCAGGGTTGAAATGAGGGACAGTAGTGTGAGCGTCTCGCTCACGCGGGCAAGATGCCCGCACTACCAAAAACCCCTCAAAACAAAATTGACAGACTACTAGCAAAAAGCCCACGTTAGCGGTACAAGTCTGGCGAACGAACGCACTGGCTCCTTTTGACTTCCAAAGCAGGGGCACTGCTGATTTAAGCCCCAGCGATACCCGTTTTTACGTCTCAAGATATAAGTTTATTTAATTAAGACATATTAAATTTAAAAATTAATTCAGATATAAAATTATGGCAACCGAGCAAGAACTTCAATCTCTTTTTAATACCTTAGATCGCGATCAAGATGGCAAAATCTCCATTAATGAGCTTTTTTTAAGCCCTGGTTTAAGTGCAGTCATCTCGGCTGAAACAGGTGTCAGTAGCCCCCAGGAATTGCTAGCTATGCATGGAGATAAAAACGGTAGTATCTCCTTTGAAGAGTTAAAGCAAGTAGTTAAGAAAGCAAGTAATTTAACCTAGCAATTAAAAAACCCAATACCCAAAATCCCTCTCTAGCTCACGCTTTGAGGGATTTGCAATTTCTAGCCTGTATAGCTACCAATAACTTATAATGCGTAAATAGGGCAAAATAGCGTGTTCCCATACTATTACTCCCATTTATTAGAGATTTTGGGATAAAATAGCTGACTTTGTTTATTGCCATTACAACTGCCGCAATTTTTCAAGTCACAGTTTTGAGCTAGCAGTTAAGGATAAATGTAGGTTGGGTTGAACGAAGTGAAACCCAACAAATCGCCGAAAATGTTGGGTTACCCTGCGGGAAGCCGCTCCGCGTCTACGTTCCTCAACCCAACCTACACGGTTTAAGGTTTTTGACTGCTACCACACTTAATTAATAAGCATTTTTTATATATTTTATGATTTGTTTATATATTTTGAAACTTTACTCCTAATAATTTAAAGTAATATTAAGTTTAAAATATTAAGGAATCATGACATTCAATAATAATTAAACAAAGTTCTTAAGTTTGTCTTCATTGGGTGAGAGTAAATCTTGCCCTAAAAAGGGAGCATCCCAAATGTGCAAAAACGCCCTCACCCTATAAGGGTGGGGCTAGAAATACGAAGCCTGCGAAGGCAGGCTATCAAACTTTTAGCCTGCGAAGGCAGGCTTTGTTGGTATAGCAATACCCTTCTAGGGTATTGCGTCAAAATTGGGATGCTCCCCCTAAAAATGCTGATTTATGCAGTAAAAGCCTTGTTTGCAAAATTGCAATTTAGGCTAAATTTGTGCAAATTAAAATCAGCAATTATACAAACTTAAAATATTGCTGAAACAAAGAAATTTCAGTGATTTTATTTGTTGATTCTGAAATTTCAGAATTGGTAAAGGCTAAATTTTTGCAGCAAACTTTTTGATACCAATTTAAAAATAAAGGGTGGCAGATAAACATCCCTAAACCCTTGTTTTATCGGCATTACTCATTTTGAATTTTGCGGAAAGTCTGAGCGGAGGTTTCCTCCGATCAGAACTTTCCAAGAGAGAATTTTGAATTTTGAATTGGTCTAAGTTTGCTGTTTATTTGATGTGGTTATTAATGAGGCTGAAAACACGCTATGTTACCGAAAGAGCGAATTAATTACACCTATCTACCCAAATTCAATTACAAAACCATTTCCTCTAGATGTAAAAATTATTGTGTTAAGCTCTGCGGAACCAAGCGAACAGTCCCATTAGATAGACCCCATCATAAACATATTTTCTGGTCTTGGCTGGGTAGTTTTATTGGCATAGCCGCCACAGGTTATCTCTCCGCGAAAACTGGCTCACCTCTGCTCATGGCTCCCTTTGGCGCAACCAGCGTTTTAATCTTTGCTGTACCTGACAGTCCCTTAGCTCAACCCCGGAATGTGATTGGCGGTAACCTTATAGGAGCTTTAGTTAGCCTCACTATCTTACATCTTTTCGGTTCCGAACCTTGGGCAATGGGAATGGCTGTAGCCACAGCCATCGGAATCATGCAGTTTACCCACACATTACACCCACCTTCAGGAGCAATTGCATTAGTCGTGATGATGACAAAAGCGCAATGGCAATTTTTGCTCACACCAGCATTAGAAGGTTCCGTAATTCTGTTACTTTGTGCTGTAGTCTTCAATAACCTGGCACAAGAGAGGTCTTATCCCAAGCATTGGTTGTAAGCTTTTACACTCTTAAGCCAGCACATTCTCACAATAAGGGAGTAGAGTTACAGAGAAGCAGGGGCGAGAAGAGGCGAGATATTCAGCCTTAATTGGCAATATAGCTTCTCTATTACTGAAATTTTGGTATTTTTTACTGATTTCAATGCGAATTACGGTTATCTTTACTTCAAGATACAGTAATTACCGATTTATTCTGACCAATCAGGCGATCGCTCTTAGACTACCATAGGTAATTGCTGATACAGACAACTTATATTTTTCAGCTAATACACAGGAGATAAATATGAAATTTGCTATTGATATTGGACATAATTGCCCACCAGATACAGGCGCATTAGGTATTAAAAAAGAAGATGATTTAACTAAAGCCGTCGGTACGCTGCTCATGCAAAAATTAAAAGCAGCCGGTCATACAGTAATTGATTGCACCCCAAAAACAGCTAGTAACGTCACCAACTCTCTAGCGCAAAGAACCAATAAAGCGAATGCCAATAATGTGAATATTTACGTTTCTATTCACTTTAATGCATTCAATGGTAAAGTTCATGGCTCAGAAGTTTTCGCCATGAGTAACGCCTCCAAAGGGATAGCGCAATCAGTTCTCAAAGAGATTGTCAAATTAGGATTTGCTAATCGCGGCGTCAAAAATACACCTTTATTCGTCTTAAGAAATACACAAATGCCAGCTATTTTAATTGAATGCTGCTTTTGTGATTCCCAAAAAGATATGGATATCTTTGATGCCGAAAAAATGGCTGAAGCTATCAAAGATGGATTAATTGGTGATTCAGGAGAAGAAACAGCTAAATCTGATAAATCTGATAAAGATGATAAAGATGATAAAGAGCATATTTTGGAAATTACAACAGCAACTGTATTAAAACCCTCTACCGATCAATCCTCAGATTTACCTAAAGAGAGTTTAATTGAGATTGCTCCTGGAAAATACCCAGTCTTAGACGCTCGTTTTGAAGAACAGCATTACTGGGTGAAGTGGCCTGACAAAACCAAAGGAAACCGAGATACACATTTTGTGTTTGCTGGACACTGTAAGGTTGTGTAATCAAACCACACAAGGGCGGGGAAAACCATTGGTGTCAACTTAAGCTCAAAAGCCTTCTCTATCTCGTCTATCTCGTTTCCAGCCTCCGGCTGGAAATGCGTATTGCGAGGCTCTGCCTCGAAAGCTGGTAAATTGAGGCAGCAGCCCACAGATCATCGCTCCCACGCAGAGCATGGGAGCCAGTTAACACGCGCCGTATATAGCTTTTAGCTTAAGTTGACACGTATGGGGGAAACCCCGCCCCTACAAAAATCTTAATTACCTATGATAAATTGACGCGAAGCCTCACAATCGTCGCTTCCATCCATGACAAACCGTAGATGGCACTGCCATGCCCTCTAAAATAAAATAACCAATGCCCAATGCCCCATGCCCCATGCCCAATTACCGCAGATATACGCAGAAGTATTGAGCTAACTCATAGCACCAATTATGTTTAATTACTGAATTCAGCAGGTAATGAGGTGTCACACCCCTGATAGCAGATAAGGGAAAATACTGTATTATTTATTAAATTAATCGAGCAGCAAATAATTTCTGCAAAAATAACTAGTTAATACTAGTGAATGTCACCAGCCAATTATAAAGATGATAATTCTCAACCACATCTTTTTATTTGGAATTAGTGGTTAAGTCTACGCATCCTCAGATTAAGTAGGTAAGGCATAATATCAAGTTACTAAAATTCGGCAATAGATTATGTCCGATGTTCGTAATCTACGAATGACGAATTGATATCAGCCCTACCTATGGTAAATATCCATTTGGGTCAATTATAAAGTTGTAAATTGTTTTACAGTCTCTGTCCTGTATAAATTGAGCGGACTTCGCCATTCCGACGAACAATCGCTTCCCCATTACTCACATCTACTAGTGTCCAGCCGCTAGAACCGATGTTTTCACCAATCGCAAAGCGTTGTGTAGTCCCATCAACTTTAAACAAAGCAGCAGATTTGCTTCCTAACTCTAATATTCCTTCTAAGATATGAGTAGGTTGTGATGTATTTAACACAGCCTGTTGCAAGGATACAGTAGATACCGATGCTGTAGGTGTCGTTGGTGTAGACATCTGTGCTGGTGCAGCCCGGAATGGGACAACTGGTAATGTAGGTAGCAAATTGGATGATTGCCCAACTACCACTGGTGCAGTACGTACTGTTACAGGCTTTAAATCTGTGCGTACAGCCGCAGCAAACATGTTAACGCTGACAGGTTTAGCGGGTTTGCGCACGGCAGTTAAAACATTTTTAACCGCGCTAGGACGGGAAATTTTTGATACAGTCGCTACAGGCGATTTAGTTTTGGGAATTTGCGGTAGTAGAGACGGTACATTGCGCATCGGGGCTGGTGCTTGATACACGGGTATGTATATGCGCTCAACAATGTTCTTCGTAATTCTTGGGGCTGGGGGTGGATTATTTACGGCTAGAGGTGTGGGTAAAATCAGGTTTTTTTGCTCGCTAACTACAGGTAAAGCTGCTGTTTTGGGAATTTCACTCAAGGTGGTATTTCCCGGAGTAGCGTAGCTTTGATTGTTTTTGCTTTGTTGCTGTTCAATAATTGACAGCGCCCCTAGCATGTAATCAACCAACTCTGCTTGAACATCAACTTTTTTCGGTAACTCCGGCTGCGGTTCCTGGATATATGCGGATGTCAGTGGCTTAGAGGTGGCGAAAGTTAGCACTCTTGAATTGAATAAGTAGATTATGCCCGCGATCGCTACACCGATAATCGTTGCCCCAACAATAATTAATCCACTAAAAGGACTCTTGCCTTTTTTCACCTTGCGAATAACTGCTTTTTTCGCAGGCGTATCAACTACTACTGGGTTGATGGGCTTTTCCCTGATTTGGGAAACTCCTTCCACCGATTGATGTAGTTCATCTGGCAAGACAATCTGAGGCATTTTCACTGTTTGCAGAGGTACATACTCTACATTCACAGTTTGGTGAGAGAAATCCCCGGTAGCATCCAGAACATTATCGATATCGGCAAAGATTTCATCCATCAAGCCATCAGCGTAGACTTCAAAAGTCCAAGGCTCGTTGGTAATCAATTCATCTGATGGTTCTGGAATAATGATATGAGTGCTGGCTTCTTTTAACATAAGGCTTGTGGGTGGTAGTTGCGAGGACGGCTCAATACCGCCCCTACTGCCTGGAAATGAGTATTTTTTGTGAAACGTTCAATCTTCCGTCCATACTAGACGAGTTGATTGGTTTGTGGTATTAAATTCAACTTAGAATCTAGAGATTGCTGATAATGCTATTTCTGGATTCATGTCATCTATCATACCCATCTCCTCCCTACTACTATACTCAAGCTTCATGAAGTTTTTTTGAAGCCAAAGCTGAAAACTCAGACTGGCTCTTGGTTTTACGTAATTCCAGAAATATTAATAAAGCATTAATATCTGCCGGGTTTACGCCACCTATACGTGCTGCTTGACCAATGGTAAGTGGTTTTACTTTACTTAACTTTTCTCGCGCTTCTTTAGACAGGGTATCAATTGTTGTGTAATCTAAATCAGCAGGTAACTGGCGATTTGCTTGACGAGCAATCTGCTCAATTTGATTTTGTTGTCTAGCTAGATAACCAGAATACTTAATGTCAATTTCTGCGCCTTCTTTCTCAAGCTGGTTCAGGCTGGGATTTCCTAATCCATATCTATCGAGATCGATATAGTGGAATCCCGGACGACGTAATAAGTCAGCTAAGGTAATCGAACCTTTAATAGCTTGTTGTGTATCAGATGCGATCGCTTTGCCGATCTCATCATGTTCTTTAATGCGCGTACCGTGTAGCCGTTCTTTTTCGGCAATAATCTGGGCTTGTTTGCGGGTGTATAATTCCCAACGGCGATCGTCAATTAAACCAATTTCCCTACCCAAAGGAGTCAATCGCTGGTCAGCATTATCAGAACGCAGTATTAATCTGTACTCAGAGCGACTCGTAAGCATACGGTAAGGTTCGCGTAAATCCTTTGTACATAGGTCATCCATCAAAGTCCCTATGTAACTTTGCTCACGCGGAAAAACAATCATTTCCTGACCGCGCACAAACCGCGCCGCATTCACACCAGCCACAAATCCTTGGGCGGCTGCTTCTTCATAACCTGTTGTCCCGTTAATCTGTCCAGCACAAAACAGCCCCGCAATTTTTTTCGTCATCATTGTCGGATAACACTGAGTTGCAGGTAAATAATCATATTCCACAGCATAAGCCGGACGTAGCATCACGCAGTTTTCCATACCGGGAAGACTGCGTAACATTTGGATTTGCAAATTTTCTGGTAAACCTGTGGAAAACCCTTGAATATAAAGTTCGGGAATATCCCTACCTTCTGGTTCAATAAAGATTTGATGGCTTTCTTTATCAGCAAAGCGGACAATCTTATCTTCAATACTCGGACAATAACGCGGCCCCTTGGCTTCTACCCAACCACCATATACAGGCGACAAATGTAAATTCTCTTGAATTAGGCGATGAGTTTCCGCCGTCGTGCGGGTAATGTAGCATGGCATTTGTTCTCTTTCCACCCACACTTGGGGGTCAAAGCTAAACCAGCGCACTTCTTCATCCCCCGGCTGAAGAGACATTTTACTATAGTCCACCGATCGCTTGTCTACCCGTGCCGGTGTCCCAGTTTTGAGCCTTCCAGTTTCAAAACCCAGGCGATTTAAGGTTTCCGTTAAGCCTTCCGCCGCAAATTCTCCGGCGCGTCCCGCCGCCATTGACTTATTTCCTACCCAAATCTTACCGCCCAAAAATGTCCCAGTCGTCAAGATAACTGCTGTACATTGGAAAGCTACACCAAAGTAAGTCTCAACACCGATAACTTCATCATTAGCACCCAGCACCAAGTCTGTGACCATTCCCTCACGGATGGTTAAATTCTCTTGATTCTCCACAATTCCCTTCATCACGGCTGCATATTCGCGCTTATCAGTCTGGGCGCGTAAAGCCCACACAGCAGGCCCCCGTGAAGAATTGAGAATCCGCTTTTGCAGGTAAGTCCGGTCTGCCATTTTGCCAATTTCCCCACCCAAAGCATCAATTTCATGGGTTAATTGAGACTTAGCAGGGCCGCCCACTGCAGGATTACAAGGTTGCCAAGCAATTTTATCTAAATTCAGCGTCAACAGCAGAGTCCGACAACCCAGGCGCGCAGTAGCCAAGGCTGCTTCACAGCCGGAGTGACCTGCACCGACGACAATAACATCAAAAGCGTCTTGAAATTCCACTGAATTGTGCATGGTCATACTTACAAGGTCAACAAACTGAGAGTTATTTTCAATTTTAACTGATACCGTAGTTTCATGGATGTGCTGGGAATTGCATGTTAACCTATTCCTCAATTGAAAATTATTTATAACTCGTTAAATAAACTGAATATTCTATACAATAAGAATTTGTTTAAACAATTTCATAATTATGTAGAGATGCACAGAATATTGCAGAAATTATCTTTGCTAACAATAATTTTTCTGATTACTTTTACCTTAGTAGCTAGTAGTGGAATTGCTCACCACCAAACAGTTATTCAAAGCATCAATTTCAATAGTTGCTTAAATAATGCACAATGTCTAATGTATCCCAACTCGACATCTTCACCTAGCCCAATTAAACCATTTACTCCCAACCCTGAATTAAACGAGCAGCAGCGATTTTTATCAGCAGTTGCCATTAAATTACCAACAATTCCCCAATCAGGCACTTATGAATATATTTTATTGCGTCAATATGGTGCAGTATTTGTTAATCAAGAGCCAGAAATTAAGTTACCAGAGAAAGTTATCTTAGCTAACGAGCAAGAAACGAAAGAGTTTCAATCAACTTTAACAATGATTAAAGTTGATGGTACTAGAGATTGTTATTTACAACAAGCCGCAGCATTAGCTTTAAATAAAGCCAAAACAATCCAAAAAATTTCTCTCAAATCAGGTTATGGTGGCGGTGATTGTACGCGAACTTACAGCACGAATCTGCGATTTTGGCGCAAATATGCTAACAACAGAACCTTAGACAAAGTCCGCCAGGGTAAAGAAACAGCAATTTTAAGCATAGTTGCACCGCCAGGAACATCACAACATCTCTGGGGATTAGCTATTGATTTACGCTTATCAAATCAAAAACAAAGACAGGCTTTAAATCAAAATGGCTGGTTTCAAACTGTAGAAGGTGATACTCCACATTGGACTTATTTAGGTTTAAATGAGTCACAATTACCTGTGTTTGGGTTTCAGAAAAAATTAGTCAAAGGTATCGCTTATTGGATTACACCAATTTAGTTAATTCGTAATTCGTAATACCCTTCGGGAAGCCGCTACTCTTCGAGAACGCTCCGCGAACGCGTCTACGTAATTCGTAATTATGAAATTTAGGTATTATCTGCCAATCAGGTTCAGTTAGCCGCAAATATCCGATTTGGCTTATTGTATTTTAGGAAACCACTGCGTTAAGGCGTAAATTAATATACCATTCCCAATGGTGCAAAAGTAGATAATATAATTCTTTTGACTTTTGACTTTTGACTTTTGACTTTTGACTTTTGACTTTTGACTTTTGACTTTTGACTTTTGACTTACTCGCCAGAGGTACGAGCATTTTATCAATGTAGTAATAATTAATCTTGTCGCCTATTTATCGCACATCTACATAGCGTAACTCGGCATTTTGAGTGACTTCATCAAAATTTTCTAAATAGGTTTTAATTGCTTCTTTGATGTTCTCTAATGCTTCTTCTTCGGTTTCTCCCAAAGTCCAACATCCTGGTAAAGCGGGACACCAAATAGCATATCCTGTTTTTGTTTTGTTTAACTTGACTTTGTAACGCATATCTACAAAACCGCTTTTGCTTGTTATTTTAACTTCTTAAATTAAACAAAAATTTATCTTGTGATACTGCACAAACTGGAACTATTAATTCTCCAGAATAGATTTGAGGATGTACTGACATACATTATTCATTTTCAGCAAAAAAGTAGTTTTAGAAACATTTATCGTACATAAAAGGGTTTAAGACCCCTACGTCTATACGTAGTATCATTTTCAGACGGGGTTTAAATCCCCGTCTGAAAATGTCTTTAATTTTGCGGAAAGTCTGAGCGGAGGTTTCCTCCGATCAGAACTTTCCAAGAGAGAATTTTGAATTTTGAATTGTTAAAGGTTTTGGCACTAACTGAACTGTTTTGAATCTTGAGACTGAAATTTAACCAGTAGCTTTCTCCATACGATAATAATTATTACAATAAAGGCACATACCTAAATCTGGAGTGCTGGCAGTGGGCTTATTTGATGATTTAAGTCGGTTTCTGGAAAACCGTTTAGAAGAATTCTTGCGGAATAATCCCCATTTAGAGTTGGAAGCGCTGTTAGAACAGCTGCGGGAGCAAGAGGAAGATACTTTAAAGCTGGTTGCTGATTTACAATTGCAGGAAAAGCGATCGCAAGAAGATATTCTCTCTACAGCGCAAGAAATTCAGCGTTGGCACATCCGCGTTCAAAAGGCTAAAGCTGCTGGTAGAGATGATTTAGCCCTCGCAGCCCAAGAACGAGAAGCCGCCCTTTTGCGCGAAGGTAATCAACGCTGGGGACACATGCAAGGCTTAAAAGAACGCATTAACCAATCTCAAGAATTACTACAAAAAATTCAGGCACGGCGACAAGAGGTACAAGCCAAAGCCTCTGCTGCACAACAAGCACGCGCTAGAGCGCAAGCTCAACAGCGTTTAGAAACTGATGGTTGGTCAAAAGCATCTAGTAGTTATTCTAGTAGTTTTGATGACTTAGAAGAAAAGTTTCGGCGCTGGGAAACAGAAGACGAGTTAGAACAAATGAAACGCAATTTGGGCAAAAAATAATTTATAATTCGTAATTCGTAATTCGTAATTCGTAATTCGTAATTTAACAATTTTTATATACTCAGCTTATATATTTTAGTACCTTAAGTTGCTGTATTTTCAATTAAGTTGTTACGTAATCATTAATTAGGAATTATGAATTATTTATTACAGCAATTTTTAACTAAATAAAGTAAATAGGTAGGGCACAATAATATTGTGCCCCCATCGGGGACTTCTAAATAAAAAAATCTTTCAATCATTAAATTGCCAAACCCTCAACTTGTAGGGGCGGGGTAACCCACCTGTGTCAACTTAAGCTCAAAACTTTTCTCTATCTCGTTTCCAGCCTCCGGCTGGAAATGCGTATTGCGAGGCTCCGCCTCGTCTTCTGAATAAATTGAGGCAGCAGCCCACAGATCATCGCTCCCACGCAGAGCATGGGAGCCAGTTAGGATAAGGGTTTCGCATTAAGTTGATACCAATGGGGGTTACCCCGCCCCTACAATTTGGCATAATTTACAATTTGCTATCTATTTGATAGATTTTTCGGATTATTTAGCTTATAAGCATCTAAAAGTTAATTTTAAAATTGAATTATGGAAATTTTATTTAATTTTTCAACTTGGCTTTAATTTATTGTTAAATTTAATTTAATAAGACTGTCAGCCCTGATTGGGCATTTTTTATCTCTTCGTCTCCCTTCCCTTTGCTCTAGTTATTGAGGGAAACCGAGGCGCTACCTTGTTGTTTGCAATTGCCGCAGTATTTCCTAGACTTGCCAAATTAGAACTGAGGCATGGAACATAGTATACCTCTAGATATTTTATCTAGCCTGCAAAAATTATTTGTGGGCTATATCCCAGCCGCAATTTTAGGTGGTTTCATTGGTTACTTAATCAGTTTAAATAACCCCATCTATCAGCTAAGTAAGCGGATATTTCAAATACCCCATAGTATCCCGCCTATAGCATTGCTACCAATTTCTCTCATCTTATTTCCAGATAGTGAAGTCGCATCTGTAATGGTAATTTTTATTGGCACTCTCTGGACAATGATTTTAAATATGGCGATAGGAATGGGGCATTTTTACAGACAAAATAAAAGCTTTCGTGCAGCAATTTTTCATACATTTCATGCTTTGAAAGTTAGTATTTGGGTAGCCTGGTTTACAGTAATTGCTATAGAAATGCTCGTCGGCCCAAAGGGACTGGGTTTACTAGTCTGGGATGCTTATAAAGCTGGCAATGTTAGTTACTTAATCCAGGCAATAATTTATATTGGTGTAATTGGCTGTTTACTCGATCAGTTTTTAGATTTCAGTACCTATCTTTTGGTACAAATGGTTTCTGGTAGTAAGAAGTCTAGTTAATTAGATTTAATTAGATTGCGTTCCCCCCAGGGGTTGCCGCAGGCATAGCACCGGGAGCATCCCAATTTTGACGCAATACCCTAGAAGGGTATTGCTATACCAACAAAGCCTGCCTTCGCAGGCTAAAAGTTTGATAGCCTGCGAAGGCAGGCTTCGTATTTCTAGCCCCACCCTTATAGGGTGAGGGCGTTT
>NZ_JACJQG010000049.1 GCF_014696435.1 Calothrix anomala FACHB-343
CTGCCCTCATCTCGACCTTTGGCGAATAGGCTTAAGTCTGCCATACCGATATCTTTGAAAGTATAGATATCACTGCCATATAGCAACTATGGTTTATGGTCAACCACGAGACTATTTAGGAACTGGTTGGGCTTTTCCCTTGCGCTTAAATTTGCAAGGAGGGATACAACTCACCAGCGAAGAAGAAAAAGTTAGAGAATCCATTTGGATTATTCTCCGTACTGGCGTAGGCGAAAGAGTTTATCGCCCTAATTTTGGTTCGCGTTTATCGGAATTAGCATTTGCACCGATGAACAACGACACTCTGATCCAAATTCGCATGTATGTTTTAGAAGCCTTAGAAGTTTGGGAACCCCGCATTACCGTCGATCGCGTCGTCACCGAACCCGATCCAGTGCGCGGTCGAGTAAACATCAATATTATTTATCGACTTAAAGACAATCCTGATATTAATAACTTTGTTTATCCATTTTATTTATTACCTCCTAACGAAGAAGAATAATTAGTCATTGGTCATTAGTCATTTGTCAATAGTCAATGGTCAATGGTCATTTATCCTCCTTGTCCTCCTTGTCCTCCTTGTCCTCCTTGTCCCCTTCCTAGCCCCTAGCCCCTAGCCCCTAGTCCCTAGCCCCGCATGAAATTCGATTTTTTACCACAATTACCATCTTCCAATTTAGACGATCGCACTTTTGACGATCTGGTGGAAGAATGTATGATGCGTATCCCGCGCTACTGTCCTGAATGGACAGATCATAACCTCAGCGATCCGGGAATTACGCTCATTGAATTATTTGCTTGGTTAACTGACCAAATGTTACTCCGGTTTAACCAAGTACCAAGAAAAAATTATGTTGCTTTTTTAGAATTATTGGGAATTCGCCTCCAACCCCCCGCACCAGCCCATACTGAATTAACTTTTTATTTAAGTTCTGATTTACCTGAAGCTTATACAATCCCTACAGGAACGGAAGTTTCTACAATCCGCACGGAAACTACACCGGCAATTACTTTTAGTACAGATTCGCCTTTAATTATTGGTAAACCCCGATTACAGCATTTTCTCACCGCCCAAACTGTAGAAGATATCCCCCAATCGTTGCGGGAACGTCTCTCAAATGTTTGGACTCGTCAATCTAATGGTTTCTGGACTGGGGGAGAACAAGCTGTATTTAGCGAACAACCCCAAGCGGGAAATTGCTTTTATTTGGTAATTAATTCCGACGATTCTTTAGATGGTAACGTCATCGAAGTTACTATCCAAGGGGCAGCAGCAACACCCACAGGCATTGACCCCAATCATCCCCCCCGCACATGGGAAGCTTGGGACGGACAAGATTGGCAACCTGTGTTAATGAAAGAATCGGACGACCAAACCAGGGGATTTAGTTTTTACGAAATTAACCAACAGGGAGGAAACCCCGCCCAAGGTGCAGATGTGCGCCTGCATTTACCGCAATCTTGGCCTGTAACTACTTTTACTGCATACCGAGGACGTTGGTTGCGTTGTTGCTATACTAGCCCAGAAGAAAGTCAAGAAGGTTACAGCCGTCCGCCGAAAATTACAGGGTTAGCGGTGCGGTCAATTGGCGGTACAGTGAGGGCGAGTCACAGTACCTTGCTGCAAGAGGAACGTTTAGGAATTAGTAACGGTACTCCCGGACAAACTTTTCAATTACAAGCGCCGCCAGTTTTAGCGCGCCGGGAAGACGAATATATTATTGTTACGCCTCCTGGGGGTTTACCGCAAACTTGGAATGAGGTGAGAGATTTTGCCGATTCTACACCCCAAGACCGTCATTATGTGATTGATTCGCTAACAGGTTCGGTGCAATTTGGCCCTTTGATTCGCGAACCGGGACAAATTCAACGCCAGACAAAAGTGCGATCGCGGATTCAACAACCAAAACTAGATGAAACCATCGCTCAACCCAGTGACATTGAAAACGCCCTTGAGCATCAATACGGAGCCGTTCCTCCCAAGGGTGCAGAAATTAGAATTCTCGCTTATCGTACAGGGGGAGGAAAAGAAGGTAACGTACAAGTAGGTTCGCTGCAGTTTTTAAAGTCGGCTGTTCCCTACGTAACCAGTGTCACAAACTACAAACCCGCCATTAACGGTGCAGATGCCGAATCTTTAGAACAGGCGGTAATTAAAGCACCAAGAATTTTGCGAACACGCGATCGCGCCGTCACAGCCGAAGACTTTGAAGTTTTAACTCAACAAGCCGGTGCAGGTGCGATCGCCCGCGTGCGTTGTTTACCCGCCCTTGCTAATACCCAAGCAGGTACAGTCAGTTTACTCGTAGTCCCCCAAGCCAATACAGATAACCTAATTGAAGGTATCGCACCCACACAATTTGCCCTCAGCCCCGCCCTGCAAGACCAAATATTACAATACTTAGATGATAGAAAGTTATTAGGAGTACAAATCAGACTCTTAGAACCAGACTATGTTGGCGTTTCCGTGCAAACAGAAGTCATCCTCGAACCCACTTATGAAAACCCCTTAGCCAGAGCCGAAATCCTGCGCAACTTAAGAATTGCTCTGTATAAATATTTAAATCCCCTCACCGGAGGTACTGAAGGTAAAGGCTGGCCCTTTGGGCGACCGGTTTATCCCTCAGACATCATCGCCTTAATGCAACAAACCCCAGGCGTGCGTTATTTAGGCCAAGTCCTGCTATTTCCCATCCGCAAACAAGGAGACACCTGGAGAAGACAACCATCACCAGAACAAATCATCGATCCAGGAACCCAAGGCTTAATTTGTTCTTGGTTTGACGCTAACCTGCGTTCCAGTCATGACATCCAAATTAGTACTCGCTAAAACAAAAGCTTATGGTTCAAAGCCGACATAGCCCAGCCGTAGAAATTCAACTCACCCCCATGCAAATACCCGAAGCCGTACCTGGGGCGGGTTTAGCATTTGCTGGGCCAGAAGGTATGAATGCAACAGCACATAACTTGCTTTTGCATCCCGGACAACCCAGCGAGATGATTGTCCATATTAAAAATCTAGAAGACCGTCCCTTAAGGCTAAGTTTAAAAGTAGAAGGTGAATTTCCTTCCCAATGGTGCCAAATTGGTACAGAAGGAAGAGAAATTCCCCCAGGGGCACAGATGGATGCAGTATTATATTTCACTGTTCCCGCCACATTTTTTGAAGACCAAGAAGCAATTTCCCCAGGGAAAAAAGATAAATTAACCCTCAACTTTCACTGTTTAGTAGTAGTTAATATTGACCAAGGTACAGAAAGAGAACAAACTCAACACAGCGAAATATTTAATTTATATATTCGCCCCTACAGTTTCTACATGGAATTTTTGCCCGTTCTCTATCGCGAAATTGACTTCATTGGGCGCTTCATCAAAATATTTGAACAAGCTTATCAACCAGCAATTGATAGCTTCAACGTCATGTGGGCAAACATCGACCCCTTAACAGCACCTAGAGCATTACTGCCATTCTTAGCCCATTGGGTAGCTTGGCAAGTAGATTCTGTTTGGGATCTCAATCAACAACGCCGTTTAATTCGTCGTGCAGTCGAGATTTATCGCTGGCGAGGAACCCGCAAAGGATTGCGTCTTTACCTCCACCTTTACACAGGTTTACCCCTAGACGAAGATATCCCCAACGAACGCGATAAACATATTAGTATTACAGAACCCTTTGGCCCCAGCTTCATCTTAGGTGATGCCCACATCGGCAGCGCCGTCTTAGCAGGGGGACAAGCATATCATTTCGTAGTTCACTTACGCAAAACCCGCTCCAATCAACTCATAAACGAACAATTAATCAGAACAATCATCGAACAAGAAAAACCCGCATTTTGCACCTACGAACTATTTATAGAAAACCCAATTACATAAAAATATTTTGGCAATGCCTAAAGTATTTATTAATTTTGAATTTTGAATTTTGAATTTTGAATTGACATGACACACCCATTCCCCCCACCAACCATCAAATCCTTTGAACGCCTACAAGCCTCCGATGGACTATTAATAAATGCCGAGCGCTGGAGTAAAGCCCATGAATACCACCGACTGCGACAAAACACCCACTATCAATGCTTAAACCAACCCGGAATAGTCTGCGGTTTAGGCGTGCGCGTCATTCCCGCACCCCGCCAAGTTGAAGCAAAATATCGAGATGGACGCTGGGTACAAATTCAACCAGGAATCGCCATCGATGTAGCCGGAAACTTAATTGTAGTCCCCAAAGCATACGACTTTCCCATTGATTTAGAAGTAGTTAGTACCGAACCAATTACAATTTACTTAGTCGTCAGTTACGTAGATCCAGACGAACTAAGACGCGGACAATCAAGAGATATTGTCCAAGAAACATATCGCATCGACCAAAAAAATTCCACCCTAGAAAGTCACGAAATCGAACTTTGTCGCATCCTCTTACAACCAGGACAAAACACCATTACTCAACCTGCGGATGTCTTCTTTCCTGGTTACCAAAACATTGATTTACGCTATCGCCGCCACGCCCAAGCAAGACCACAAACAAATATTGCGATCGCGCAAGTAAATCATAGCGATTCTGAATGCGCCCGAAACTTTTTCAACCTTGCTTATTTACTCCAATCCATCGAACATCTCTACCCATCCTTACGGGGAATTGATGAACCAGGACAAGTATCTTTAAGCGAAAACATTCAAGACTACGATTTACTTTATTTAACAGGACAGGAAGCACTATCTTTTAACAGTATTGAATTTGAATCACTGAAAAATTATTTAAATTTTGGTGGCATACTTTTAGTAGATGCGCCGCAAAATGCTAATGCTTTAATTGACAGTACCCACGCCTTAGCCCAGCAACTAGAAAATCCCTTAAAACCTTTAGAAGAACTACAAAGAAGTCATCCTTTACGCACCAAACCCTTCTTATTTGCAGCTTTACCCAATGTCAATCAAAACTTCATTCGCCTGTTAATTGGTGGGGGAATTATCTTAGTAATTGGTGATTTAGCCAGCGCTTGGGGATTAGATAGAGAATTGAATTTACCCAGAGTAGCTATTAGAACCGCCCAAGAATTTGGCATTAATATTTTGCACTATGCTTGGAGAAGGCGACAGTATATTGGCTTACAGCAAGAAGATAATACAGGTAAATGGTAGAAGGAAAGGGAAGGGAAGGAGGACAAGGGGGACAAATGTCAACTTACAGCAGTTTTTACCTATTTGAACCACATCTATCGTAGGGGCACGGCACCAACAATCTTTTGGTACATACAATAATTTTACTGATGCCGTGCCCCTACAGCGTGGTCTATTTACCTGAAAATAGCTGTAACGCAAAACCCAGCTACCGCAAGGAACTGAAGTTCCTTGCTAATAACCAAAGTCATCTAAAGATGACTAAATATCCTCCAAATCTTGAGTCTACTTTAGTAGACTTGGGCTATTAGCCTGAGAATTCATTCTCAGGCGGGTGACAAAGCTAAGACAGAGGCTATTTTTAACTTAAGTTGATACGTCTGAGCGCTGCCGTGACCTTACTATTATACCTTAATAAGTTGAAAAACACTATAAAATACATCTATTAATATAAGCATTTTCAGTTAACAAAGGTACGCAATTACTAATATTAAAAGCTGCTGCTAATTCCACATCTAACTCATAACCTTTAGCAATTAATTCTTTCCCAGAACTAGATTTTTTCAAGTATCCTAACAAATCATTTCTAAAAGTCTGAAATACTGCTAAAGCACTTTCAGCCTCTGGAGATAAACTACCATTTAAAAAACTCAAAATTGCTCCAACACCAATTAAATCTTCAAAAGCCGGTCTTAATGTACCATCCTCCCACTTTTCCCCAGCAGGAATTACAGCAATTTTAGAGCCATATTTCTGCGCAAATTTAGCCACTGCTTCACAATTTCGTAAACAACCAGCTATTGTTGGTGTTTTACGAGTTAGTAATGTGAGAGTCGAACCATTAGGAGAAGGTATAACTAATTTAGTTCCCGTTGTAATTTTAGTTAAAGATGCAGGAGAAAGAGAATAACCTGCTTGTGAAAACCTACCTTTTGCTAATTCCGCATTAACAGACTTAGCATAATCAATTGCGGAATCATCTCTCCATTGATAGGGATATATAATTGCGCCATTCTTTGTAGCAATTTCTGTCGCAGTCGAAAAAGATAGTACATCGACAATGATAATTACATCACTAATAGGTGCAAGTTGAGTAACACCTTGTACACCCCACTCACAGCGTAAATCAAATTCTGCTTGATCGTAAATCATTTTTTCCTAAAATCAGTTAATACCGTTAAATTTAAAATTTGTTGTTGCGTAACATACTAATGCCCTAATATCAATTCTCTATAAACTTGCAATAAATTATTACTTCTCTATTTCTTGGCGTACTTGGCGTACTTGGTGAAGCAGTCCGTTCTTGGGGGTTTCCCCCATGAGGAACTGCTGAACCCGAAGGGCGGTTCATTTATAAATATTAAGTGCATCATCACAGAGAAATTGTATAAAAACATATTGCTGATAAATATGTGCTTTTTGCGCCATTTATAGGAGTGGTAAATGAATATATATTTACCACCGCTAAATAGTTAAACCCCTATGATAATGCCTATCGACAATTTAAGAGTCTTCGGAATGCTATGGTAAAAAAAGTATTAGCAGATTTAAATAATTATTTTCAGCGAGATAAAATTGTTCGCAATCTAGAATTTTTTCAAGATTTTATTATTGTATTTCTCTGCTTAGGTTTATTTTGCGTCATGCTGATTCGCCTAGTAGATATGTTCTCTTCTTTTGTCCGTCCGCTAGATTTAAGACAAGTAACATCTGATATCCTCTTTATTTTAATTCTCGTCGAACTATTTCGTCTCTTAATTGACTATATAGAAGCACAGAGTATCTCTGTAGCAGCCGCAGTAGAAATTACGATTGTTTCTGCTTTAAGAGAAGTTATTTTGCGTGGTGTACTGGAAATTCCCCGCGATCAACTTTTGAGTATTGCTGTATTTTTACTGGTTTTAGCAGGAATTTTTATAGCTTTACCACGCATGTCTAGATTGTTTGAACACTCAAGAATTTCTCACTCAGAAACCACAGAACACAATTAAAAAATGAGAACTCTCATACCCCTAAATTTACTTAGGGGTAAGTAAGTCGGTGAGAAAAATTTAATGTATGTGAAGAAATACAAATTAACCGTAGGGTGTGTTATGCCGTAGGCTAACGCACCTTGAATTGTTGACTGTGCGTTTACTCCGTGAGACAACACACCCTAAATTTAAATTTCTTAACATAGTTTTAACTATTAGCGCCGACTTACTTATTACTGATTAATTTGATGTAGATATTAACCCAGTTTGCTTATAAATAGGGCATACTATCTTTTTAATCTCTGGTAGCTTTCTCGCAAAATACAACGCGCTGAGAGCACAACAAACACCTCCAAATAATAAAGCATTTGCTACACCAATGTGACCTGCCAAACCTCCAAAGAATAAATTACCAAAAGGTAATATCCCTAAAAATCCTGTTGTGAATATACTTGTAACTCTACCTCGTTTATTTTCATCAACAATGATTAATTGAATAAAATTGCTAATAGCAATTAAACTCAATGTATTAGTCATGCCAACAATAAAAATTAAGATAAGGCAAAGTTCTAAACTAGCAGAACGTGAAAAGAATATCAGACTTAAACCTAAAATCAAAGTAGAGTTAGCTACAACTTTCTCTAAGCCAGTAACTTTCTTTCTAAGTATTAAGAAAAGTCCAGCAACTATCGAACCCAATGCCGAAGCTGTCATAATATAGCCCATAGTTTCGGCATTACCATTTAAAATATCAGTTGTGAAAATTGGCATCAAGTTAACATAAGTCATAATCATAAAACAAATTATGACTTGCATAAGTAATACATATTTAATAGGTAAAAATTTATAAGTATATACAAAACCCTCCTTTAAATTTTGCCAAATGTGCGGTTTTTTAGTGGAGTCGTTGTTAGCAAATGACTTAATTCGCACGGTTAAAATTGCGGAAATAAAGGGGAAATAGCTAACGCTATCAACCAAAAAGCAGGATGCTGCGCCTACTTTCGCCAGTAATAATCCTCCCACCATAGGGCTGATAAATTTAGCTGTATTAATTAAGAAAGAATGAATGGAAATTGCGCTATAAGTATCAGCTTTATTATCGACAATCCGAGGAATAGCTACTAACCGTGCAGGTAAATCAAAAGCTTTGACAATTCCTTGGAGTATCCCAATTACCAAAATCCAAATAAAATTAATTTCCCCAGTCAGACTCAAATAAGTTAACGCACCGGATAAAATAATCGATACTAACTGAGTAGCGAGTAAAACATATCTGAGGTTCCAACTATCTAATAAAACTCCTACTATCGGTGTCAATACTAAGCCTGTTGCTTGATTGGTAAATCCAGCAATACCTACTAATACTGCTGAATTAGTTAGTTGATAAACCATCCATACTAAAGCAAATTGTGTCATCCAAGAGCCAAAAAAAGATACACTTTCTCCGATGACAAAACAGCAAACATTTGCAGATTTCAGCGCTGGGGGAATCTGGAAAAAACCAAACTTCAGTTTGTGTTTTTTAGAATTTGCTTGATGAATTTGCGCCATTAATTTTTCCTTTTTTGAAGATAGATACAACCCTTTATGTCAGTACAATGGCTGACGTAAATTATTTAGCAACAATTTTAGACAAGCTGAAGTTTAGTACAACATAAATTTAGGATGCTTAGTATTTGACGATAAAAAACTGACACAAGCAATAACTGACTAGAGTTAAAGATCGTGCCATTAAACTACGTTAATTTGGTAGATATATCGTAGTATTATATAGGATATCTTCAGAAAATCTCAACTAAGACTAACTATCTGATATGCAGCTATAGCCTCTAAGAGTGAGGCTATACAAACTCAGCCTACCTACGCAGACTAATAAACTTATTTTTTCGTCTTATTGCTAAAATAGGATATTTATTAAAAACTTAATAACTCAGTATAAATACTTTCAATCAATATGTGAGCGCCCCAGGAGGGGGAAGTCAAGAGTTAAAAGTATTCAACTACTCTTGTAACAAATGAATCTAGCACATTTTTATTGTTTGCCTAAAAACCTTGCTAGATAACGGTTATAAAATCTGTTAGTTAGGAAGTATTGTTTTTTGTTGCCAGCGATCGCAGTAGGTGAGAAACTGTAACTACATACTACACCGAAGATCCGCGATCGCAATTTTTGGGTAAGAGTACCAAAATCACCCCACATGCCAAGATTGTGCTAGTTCAACTGATGCTTGCACGATAATTGCTTGTATATAAATTTTAGACAATTGCTGGCTCCAATCAGGATTTATTGCTTAGGGTAGACTATGAATCTAAATAGCCAACTCTATTGGCGGAGTGAAAATAATTTTTGATTAGTTATATGTATTATAAGGCTTTTAACTTAATTGCCTCTGCTAAATAGACAAATCTGCGTTTGCATAATTTGAGATTTATCCCTGATTTACCAACATGTATTGAGCGGAGATTTTCCACTTGAACTAATATCTAATTGGAGAAAATAGAAAATTCAGTATTTCTAGGGTGTGTTAGATGTTGCATGTAAGTTAACATCGCAATATTGAGGAGCATTACAACAGTAATAATCTCACCAAGGATATGTATAAAAATCAAATAGGAATGCAATAATAATTTTTCTTTAATTAGCGAAGTCTGACAGATTTAATTTCCCGTATTAGTCAATACAAAAATATCCGAACAACAATTATAAAAATATAACCAAGAGCAATTTATATGCAAAGTAGAAAAATATGGCATAATTCCGAAAATCTAGATATATTCTCTGAGCAAAGTCCCTTTAACAAGGTTCAAACTCAACCTGTAAAAACTGATAATTTTGTGTTCAATGACGCATTAATAGCCCAGTCAGGAAGTTTTCTGGCTTTTATAGTTTTTTGGGGTGGAATCTTTATAATTTGCACAAAAAAACTCAAGTTATTATCTGAGAATAAGCTGACTGAACCAATGAATGATTGTGCTAACTTACCCTGTATAAAATGCCATTACTTTGCGAGAAATCACTATTTGAAATGCGCTGTACAGCCTGGAATAGCGTTAACTAAAGAAGCAAATAATTGTGCTGATTATCATCCCAAGAAGGAAATGTCAGCTAATGATTAAAAATTAGCGCTAAATTTCAATGAATTCGTAGTCAGAATTTTAGTAATGCTGTAATTCATCACTAAAACCCTGACTACAAAATTATTCTAAGATAACAAGGCGTGAATAAAGCTACCATTTCAAACAGTCACAAGCCTTGATTTATTAACTTTTTTACTGTTGACTGTTGACTGTTGATTGTTGACTGTTGACTGTTGACTGTTGACTGTTGACTTTCTCGGTAGCGGTACTAGTTTTTTGCTAACAACCTGCATCACCGACAACAGGTATTTTGACTTTTTTACCATTCTGCTGGACAGTAACAGTTCCTTCTTTGATGGCAACAGTCTCAATCTCTCCTTTTGCACCAAGTTTGACAGCTACGTCAACTATAATTTTACCATTGGGACTTTGAAAAGTCTGAAATGTTTTTTGTCCATAAAAAGCTGTACCAGTAGATTTAATTCGCTTAAATTTGGTAATTTTACCGTTTACCAACATCTCCATAGAGTTATTTGTTAACCCATTGAATAAGATATAGCGATTTTTATTGGTGCTACTGGGTTTCCATAAAGTCATACCGCAGCCATGCCCAGTAATTTGAGCGAATTTGAATTCCTCTACTTTGGGAATGCTTGTAGCTTGAGCGGACTGAGCTATGAGAAAACTAGTAAATAAAGATATAACGGCAATTTTTTTCATTTTTCTGAACAATGTATAAATAATAAATTAGCTCGCCCGATTGGTTTGCATATATTATTTACACTTGAGGGAGCGGAATTTCCTGATTAATATTTTATTTTCACCCGATTGGTTGATTCGCTACTGTATACTGTTGCTGTCATTGCCTAAATCATCAGTACAAAGAAGTAATTTGATCGTGATTTGATTTTTAGCGGGAAAACTGTGTAAGGGAGCGTATAATTTACTGTCTATGCGATTATTTGGGTAATTATTTATGTGAGAAAAAATAAATTTCCCAAAAGCTTGACTCTCCACCCAACTGGAGATTGCTTAATAAAATAAGGAACCTATTGAAATTATCTTTATGCAACTCCCTACACTGAAAAATAGCGTTTTGGCATTTACTTTAGTAGCGATCGCCTCTGTATCTGGTAGCCTATTAACATCTTGTGTTACCAGTACTTCTCAAAGCCAAGCGCCAAATCTGGCTACTGATGCTAGCGACAAGCACCAAAGTCACCAACATGCTGGGATGGATCATAGCATGGCTATGGATTTAGGCCCGGCTGATGCTAACTATGATTTGCGCTTTATTGATGGAATGATTCCCCACCACCAAGGCGCAGTTCTCATGGCTCAGGAAGCGCAGCAAAAATCAAAACGCCCAGAAATTAAAAAGCTAGCAGACGCAATTATCAAAGCACAGAACCAAGAAATTACCCAGATGAAAAGCTGGCGCACAGCTTGGTATCCCAAAGCTGGGGATAAACCGATGGCTTATAATTCTCAGAAGGGTAAGATGATGGAAATGTCATCTGAGCAAATGCAAGCGATGATGATGAATATGGACTTAGGTAATGCTGATACAGAATTTGACCTACGTTTTATTAATGCAATGATTCCGCATCATGAAGGAGCCGTAACAATGGCTCAAGATGCTTTACAAAAATCTCAGCGAGCGGAAATTAAGAACTTAGCTCAAGCAATTATTAAAGCACAAGATACAGAAATTAAGCAGATGAAACAGTGGCGACAAGCTTGGTATAACAAGTGAATAAATGGGGAGCATCCCAATTTTGACGCAATACCCTCAAGGGTATTGCTATACCAACAAAGCCTGCCTTCGCAGGCTATCAAACTTTTAGCCTGCGAAGGCAGGCTTCGTATTTCTAGCCCCACCCTTATAGGGTGAGGACGTTTTTGCACATTTGGGATGCTCCCAATAAATGTAGGCAATGTCCACTAAAATTTAGATTTTGTGGGCATTGCCAACCCTAAATATACTTTAATTTTGGATAAAAATTTAAGATAATACTTTAGGGTTAGAAGAGAAATTCTGCCAATCAATAACTAGATTATTCCACAATTTACGAATGTCTTGAGGATAGGAATTAGGTTGAGCGCCATGCGTGCGAGTAATATAAACCATTAAGTTATAACAAGTAGTAACTTGTCCGGCAATCAGCAAATTATCTAGTTCGTTATCTTCCGTAAACCAAAGCGTAGTTGGCATACTAGCAGCAGCATCAATAATTTCGAGAATTGCCGATGATGGTGGTTCGACTCCTGGTAATTGAGTTAATTGGCTACCTGTTCTTAGTTCATAAATCAGGTTAGAAATTAATTTTTGGCGAGTTGTTTCATCATATTGTTGATAAATAAACCTAAAGCCAAGACTGCGAATACGTTGCATAAATACGGAGCCAGCCATTGCTTGTAAAGAACTTAACCGTAAATAAATCCCATTAACTACTTGATTAACTGTGAGATTTTTTAAATCTTTCCATGCAAGAATGCCAACTTGGGGGATTAAAGGGAGAATTCGCTTTTTAATAATATTGCGACTCCAGACTAAGATAGAAGCGGTTGTAGCTGCAAGTAAAATGGGGATAATATATAGGAAAAAATCTAGCCAAATAAATTGACCATTGATATAGTCTTTAATAAATTCATAACCAATTGTTACTAATGTAAAAGCACAAAAGCCAATTAGTATTTTTGAAATCCAATCAATTGCTTTTAAAGTTAGCGGACTCACTTTAAAAGGGGCGGGAAAAGAATATAAACTACCCGGTCTTTGATCGACATCAGAAATAATAAATAAATCCAGCTTCACCTCACTGCGTTTTTCAGCTAGCCATAAACTTTCAATTCCCTGATTATCGTAAATTCCTCCATCCATCAAAGCAATATCTGTATCTTTTTGACCAGAAATTATTGGTATATTGCTATCTATCGTTGCTAATTCTTCATCTGATGCAAGTGGGTTTTCATCTGCTATTGGTTGTTTTAAATCCACTTTTGGCAGTGTTTTAGCTACTGTTTTTTTGATATTATTTAATGCTTGGCTATCTGACCAATTAAAATCTCCGGGAAAGGCTAAGGGTTCAAAACCACCAGGGAAACAAGAAGAAGCAGCAACAATATCAGCAACTCTAATATCTTCAGCATCAGACCTATCTATTGATATATTCCCATTACCAATTCTGGCTTTAGGGTTAGCACTACGCTGAAACCTAAAAGCTAATCCACTGCGAAATTCTGTAGCGTTAAAAATGACTTCTTGGAGAGGAATGTTAGCATTAAGAATATGCCCAAAGCGGTAGGGTTTACCATCAGCATCTTTGAAGAATTTTTCTGCATAAACTTGGGCGCTAGCAGTAATTAAGTCAGTTCTTGATGAGGGTATGTTGATTTCTTTTCTATTAAGCTTGTTTAAAGCTAATTCTACTAGTTTGGTATTTTTGAGCAAGGCATAATATTCTTGATAAAATTCTGGAAATGTTTGCCCAGCAACTAAAGATAAAGTATATTTTGCCCCTGTAAATGTTCCCCCAGAAACGGTGGATATCATTCTCACTTGCTGCAATAAATTGACGCGATTTAAATAAGATAATAATCCTAAATGAAATCCCGCAGCCCGATAACCACCTCCTGACAATGATAAGCCAATATTTTGAGGTAAATTTGATTGCTGGTGAGTTTGAGTCATTGATTTTTCACGAATAAACTGAGTTTACTTAGCTTGTGAAATTGCTACCTTAAGCGCGATAGCTTGGATTAATAGCCCAATAAACCGAGCATAAATTTATATAAGTCCTGAAACTGCTGTAAAAAGGGCTATATTTCCCCAATAGGGATTATTCTACCTTGAATAAAGTGAGTAAAAAATATTACTTAACATAAAGACAGGGAAGTTACGGTGCTGATTTTAGACCTTTTATTCTCAATACTTAGAGTCTATCATTGATTGATTTCATCTTAATTTCATATTTAGATGAAACACTGGAAAATATAGCTTTGTTGATAGCGATGTCTAAACCTCTGCGTTCCCAACCACCTCAAGCAATTCGCTCTGTTTCTAGTACAATTATTAGCCTGCTGATATTTGCAAATCCCATAGTAGTTTTAGCTCACGGCGGGCATGGTAATGAATTTCAAGGAGGAAGTCAAGCAAATTCCTCTACCACAGCGATTAAAGTTGATGCGCAAACAGCGCAACGCTTGGGTATTAAAGTTGAGCCAGTGAAAAGCCAGGCGTTAGCTGTAGGAATTAAAACTACGGGACAAATTGAGACTTTACCCAGCCAAAAGGTAGAAGTAAATACACCAATTGCTCAAGCGAAAGTAGTGGAGTTGTTGGTAGAACCGGGTGCTACAGTCAAAAAAGGTCAAGCAGTAGCGGTATTGTCTAGCCCGGATTTAGTGGAACTGCGGGTTAATTCCCAAGAAAAATTAGCAGAAGGTCAGGCGGATTTACAACAAGCTTTAGCTGATTTAAAATTAGCTCAACAAAATCGCGATCGCTATCAACAAATAGCCAATGCAGAAATCGCTCAAGCACAAACGCAAGTAGCATTCGCCCAAGAAAAATACAATAAAGATAAACAGTTAGCTGCTGCTGGCGCTTTACCTCAACGCACAGCTTTAGAATCGCAAACCCAGCTAGCCCAAGCTAAAGCCGAACTCACTAAAGCTAATAGTCGCCGGGAAGTAATTGAGGCAGAAAATCAGCTAAAACGCGCTGCTTCCGCCGTTGAAGTCGCAAAATCGCGAATTCAACTAAGCAATACCACTTATCAAACTCGCCTCTCCCAATTAGGAACCCGCGCCAATGCTCAAGGATTGGTGACGGTGGTATCCCCGATTACTGGTAAGGTAGCGGATAGAGAAGTTACCCTTGGGCAATCCTTTGAGGATACGGGCGGTAAATTGATGACGATTGTCAATGACAGCAAGGTTTTTGCCACCGCAAATATCTATGAAAAGGATTTAAATCAAGTTAAGACTGGTCAAAGGGTAATTGTTAAAGTTGCTGCTGTGCCTAACCGTAGTTTTACAGGCAGAATTACCCGCATTGGCTCGGTGGTGGAAGGAGAAACGCGAGTTGTTCCCGTACAAGCTGAATTGGAGAACTTCGGCGGATTGCTCAAACCGGGAATGTTTGCAGAACTGGAAGTGTTAACAGCGCAAACAGCATCGCCTAGTTTAGTTATTCCCAGTGCGGCGGTAGTGGAAGCCAATGGTAAAAAGCAGGTTTATATCCAAAATGGTAACGCCTATCAATCTGTGGAAGTGACTTTAGGGCAAACCTCTGGCGATATGGTGGAGGTAAAAACTGGGTTATTTGCTGGGGATTTAATTGTTACCCAACGCGCTCCGCAACTTTACGCACAATCTTTGCGGGGGAGTAGTGCAGCAGATGAGCATGGACATGGCACTTCGACTGCTCTCAGTGCCCAAACAGAAGAGAAAAATTCTAATTCCTCAATTCCTTTATGGATGGGTGTAGGGGGAGGTGTTGCACTTTTTAGTGTAGCTTTTATGGGTGGTGTTTCTTGGGCTAGTCGTCGCCGCAAACATCAATATCAATTAACTGTAGAACAAGCAGATTTACCGCCAGAATGGGTTGATAACCATTACGTAGCGAAGCAGGATTCAGGTGGTTTGAATAACGAACCGCAAAGGCGCGAAGTACACAAAGAAGAAGTTTTTTGAAAGAGAGAAGTAAAAAAGATAACAAAATCTCGCCAATGTTCAATGGGCAGGATTTTTAATCCAAAATCTAAAATCTAAAATCTAAAATTCTCAAGATGCTTAGTGCGATTATTAAATGGGCGATCGCTCGCCGTTGGCTAGTGGTTTTGAGTACAATTATCCTGATGATTTGGATATTTCGCACGATTATCCAAATGCCTTTGGATGTTTTTCCTAGTTTTGCGCCACCACAAGTAGAAATTCAAACGGAAGCGCCAGGACTCGCGCCGGAAGAGTTGGAATCTTTGGTGACTTTACCAATTGAAAGTGCAATTAATGGTACTCCTGGGGTGACAGCAGTACGTTCATCTTCCGCAGCAGGGATTTCTGTGGTTAAGGTGATTTTTGATTGGGGGAGTGATATTTATCAAGCGCGTCAGTTGGTAACGGAAAGGTTACAACAAGCACAAGGTAAGTTACCTGCTGGGGTGGAAACGCCACAAATTTCTCCTACTAGTTCCCCAATTGGTACTGTATTGCAATATGCTTTTACTTCTGATACTACACCTTTAATGGAAGTACGGCGAATTGTCGATTGGCAAGTGACAAATCGGCTTTTGGCTGTGCCGGGAGTTAGTCAAGTTGTTGCTTATGGTGGTGATATTAGGCAATATCAAGTATTAGTCGATCCAGAAAAATTAAAAGCTTTTAATGTTACTTTAGCTGATGTAGAGGAAGCAACGGCGGCTGCAAATATTAATGCTCCTGGTGGTTATTTGATTACCCCAGATAGAGAAAAATTAATTCGAGGGATTGGTAGAATTGAATCTCTTGAGGAATTACAACAATCTGCAATTACTGCTCGCAATGGTACGCCAGTTAAAATATCTGATGTGGCTGATGTAAAAATTGGCGCAGCAATTAAAAGAGGTGATGGCAGTTTTAACGGGAAACAGGCTGTTATCGTCACAATCAACAAACAGCCGCAAGCAGATACACCAACAGTTACCAGCGCTATTGAACAGGCAATTACGGAAATTAAAGCTGCTTTACCAAAAGATATTCAAGTAACAGCGACATTTCGCCAAGAAAATTATATTGATGCTTCGATTGAAAATGTCCGCGCAGCTTTAATTGAAGGTAGTATTATTGTTGCTATTATCCTCATTCCTTTTTTAATGAATTGGCGGAACCTCGCCATTTGTTTAACTGCTTTACCCTTATCTTTATTAATCGGTATATTTCTCCTCAATTGGTTGGGGCAAGGTTTAAATACCATGACTTTGGGAGGGTTAGCCGTTGCGATTGGTTCGGCGGTTGATGATGCAATTGTTGATGCGGAAAATGTTTACCGCAACTTACGAGAAAATAAATATTCTCCCCATCCGCGCCCTGTTTTAGATGTGGTATTTGATGGTTGTCAAGAAGTAAGAGATTCGGTATTTGGCGCAACTATCATTACTATCGTTGTCTTTGCTCCTGTATTTGCTTTAACTGGGGTAGAAGGTAGCATTTTTATCCCAATGGGGTTAGGCTATATGGCGGCTGTGATTGCGTCGAGTCTCACAGCTTTGACGATAACTCCAGCTTTATGTGCAATTTTATTACCTCACGGTCACTTACCAGAAAATGAACCTTGGGTAGCGAGATTTTTTAAGCGGTTGTATTATCCTCTGTTGGGGTTTTCGCTGCGATATTCGGGAATTATTTTAGCCTTAGCCCTTGCAAGTACAGTCACCGCGATCGCGATCGCTCCTAGTTTTGGTAGAGTCTTTTTACCAGAGTTTCAAGAACAAACTTTGGTAAATACCCTGACACTCTACCCTGGTGTTTCCTTGGAGACTACCAACGCTGCGGGGGAAGCAATTCAGCAAGCACTCAAAGGCGATTCGCGATTTCCTTATGTACAGTTGCGTTCCGGGCGCGCACCAGGTGATAGCGATGCAGGGGGGGTAAATCTAGCACATTTAGATATTGAATTGAGCCGGGAAGCTTTAGAAAACAGGGAAGGGGTGATTAAAAAGCTGCGGGAAGAATTGGCGAAATTACCAGGAGTTGCGCCCAATATTGGCGGTTTTATCTCCCATAGAATGGATGAGGTATTATCTGGGGTAAGAAGTGCGATCGCAGTCAAGATTTTCGGCTCTGATTTAGCACAACTCCGCACCATTGGGAGTCAAGTAAATGAGGTAATGAAAACTGTCAATGGGATTGTTGATTTACAACTAGAACCGCAAGTACCCATCGAACAAATACAAATTAAATTTAATCGTACAGATGCTTCTCGCTATGGTTTAACAGTGGGTAAAATTTCCCAAATTATGGAAACTGCTTTGAATGGTAAAGTAGTTTCGCAAATCTTAGATAAACAACAAACATTTGATTTAGTAGTTTGGTTAAAGCCCGAATCTAGGCAAAATTTAGATACAATTGGTAATTTATTAATTGATACTCCTGCTGGGCAAAAGATACCATTAGCCCAAGTCGCCACCATTGAAAATGGTACAGGGCCAAATACCATTAATCGGGAAAATGTTTCTCGGTTAATTGTCGTTTCTGCGAATACTAGCGGTAGAGATTTACGCTCTGTTGTCAATGAAATTCAAGCAAAAGTCAATCAACAAGTACATCCCCCCTCTGGTTACTATATCCAGTATGCAGGGCAATTTGAAGCCCAAGAAAGAGCGACACAAAATATTTTAATTTTTAGTGCGATCGCCTTTATTGCCATTACAGTTATCATGTATATTTCTGTCAAATCTATTCCTTCAACCGCCACAATTATGATTAACTTACCCTTGGCATTAGTAGGAGGAGTATTTTCTGTAGCTTTATCTGGCGGGATTATTTCTATTGCCTCTTTAGTTGGCTTTGTTACCCTGTTTGGCGTGGCGACTCGTAATGGTTTATTACTAGTAGATAATTACAATACCAAGTTTGCCGAAGGAATGCCTTTGAAAGAACTTTTAATCAAAGGTTCAATGGAAAGATTAAACGCCATTTTAATGACAGCCTTTACCTCTGCTTTAGGTTTAGCACCTTTAATAATTGATAGCGGACCTGGTAAGGAAATATTACAACCACTTTCTATAGTTGTCTTGGGTGGTTTATTTACATCTACAGCATTGACATTGGTAGTAATACCTGCTTTATATGCTAAATTTGGCAAAATTTTGCTGCAAAAATGATAAATTTTATTGAGGATTAAATCTATGAACTCGCTCAAATCCAGCTTGCTAATTATTAGCAGTATCGGCTTATTATTTTTAGGTGCTTGTAGTAACAATCAGCAAGCAGCAAATACAGAAAATAATCCAGCTAATTCTACTACTAATACTCAAACCTCAGCTGCACCCGTAGCAAAAAAAGAAGCACAACATGGTAAAACTAATGGCGGACAAGTTGTAGAAACAGGTGCTTACCATTTAGAGTTTGTTTCTGTGAAAGAAGCAAGTGGAACGCATCTAGATTTATATCTCCAAACAGGAGATAATCATGAAGCCATCCCAGATGCTAAAGTAACAGCACAAGTGCAATTACCTGATGGTAAACAGCAAACAGTTCCTTTAAACTATGATGCTAAAGATAAGCATTATGCAGGTTTATTAAAAGAACAATTAACAGGTCAATATCAGGTAAAAATTAATGCTGATATTAACGGTAAAAAAGTAGATGGACGCTTTAATTTTAATCGGTAAATTTTAGCTAATTAGGGTTTGATACCATTGATGATGCTAATATCAATTCTATGTGACCCTGGATATTAACGCCTTCTATAGGATTCATATTTGATTTTTGAAATATACGTAGGGTGTGTTATGCCGGAGGCTAACGCACCGTCCGAAGGCTTTGGTGCGTTACACTTCGTGATAACGCACCCTACATATACTTAGATTTTTTCAGAAATCAAATCGGATTCCTATAGAAGCCTGGGGCTTGTTTTTGAATGATTTAGTGTCTCAATATTTCTCACAATTTTAAAATTTCACTGATTATAACTACAAAAAATGGTTGCCTTTCTCGTCCTTCAAGTAACTTTCATCAACCTTGAAGCAATTTCAGGGTTCCCGGAATCAACTTCAGGGTTCCTTGAATCAACTTCAGGGTTGACGTTTCCGTGTTTCGCGTAGTCTGAATTAACTTCAGGGTTCCTTGAATCAACTTCAGGGTTGACGTTTCCGTGTTTCGCGTAGTCTGAATTAACTTCAGGGTTCCTTGAATCAACTTCAGGGTTGACGTTTTCGTGTTTCACGTAGTCTGAATTAACTTCTGGCTTTGGATTTCTGTGTTTATACTAATTCACTTCCTCTGCTCCCTCCGCTAGCCGATATGTATCCTTTATAAGGTGTAATGGTATTACCCTAGTGCGTGTTTTTAAACCCCACACGCGGCTGTTTTCCCGTTGTAGCCAGTGGTGTGGATAATGGGAGATCTAGATATATACAATTTCATATTTAATTAGTATTAAAAATGTTATACCAATTTTTTATGAGGCTGCATAGAATTCGATCCCCCCTAGCCCCCCTTAAAAAAGGGGGGAATTAGAATCAAAGTCCCCCTTTTTAAGAGGCAGCCCTGCGCCCTTGGTGGTTCCCCCCGTTGTAGCAAGTGGCGTAGATAATGGGGGATCTAGATATATACAACTTCATATTTAATTGGTATTAAAAATATTAGTCAACAATCAATAATCAGCATATGCGAATACTACTAGTAGAAGATGAAGAAGATTTAGGTGGTGCTATTAAGCGAACTCTTACCCAACATAAATATTTAGTAGATTGGGTAGTTGATGGTGATGATGCTTGGGCATATTTAGAAAATAGTTGGACGCAATATACCCTAGCTATTTTTGATTGGATGATACCGGGAATATCAGGCTTAGAATTATGCAAACGCCTACGCCAGCATAAAAATCCTTTACCTGTGTTAATGCTTACCGCCAAAGACAGCATGGAAGATAAAGTTGCTGGCTTAGATGCTGGTGCAGATGATTATTTAGTCAAGCCTTTTGGTATGGCAGAATTATTAGCAAGATTGCGAGCATTACAAAGGCGATCGCCCCAATTTCAGCCACAGGAATTAACTGTTGGTAAACTAACTCTCGACTATGGTAACAATTTTGTTGTGAGTCATGATGCTGAGGGAAATAAACAGGAAATTTCCCTGACAAATAAAGAATTTCAGCTACTAGAATATTTTATGAAACATCCAAATCAAATTGTCACTACAGAACAAATTCGCAATCAACTTTGGGAAGTCAGCGCCGAGCCAGTTAGTAATGTAGTAGCAGCGCAAATGCGATTACTGCGGCGTAAATTAGCTCATAGTGGTTGTGACAATATAATTGAAACTTTGCATGGTACTGGATATCGTCTGAATGTGGTTTAACAACTGTTTCATCCTCCTGAATGTTGGTACTTATTTGAGAGAACTGCTCTAAGATTAGCGAACAGACAGATGCTTGCTAGACCCAATAAAATGTATGTTGGAGCCATAACTACTCCCATCATGAACCAAGCACATACGTGCAGTATCATTAATAGAGCAAAGAAACTGGCAATAAAAGCAGTTTGCCATACCTGAATCGTCGGACGCTTCAAAAGCACCAAAATTATTGTTGATGAAGTAGCAAACAGATTCGCTGGAATTAAAAAGGCACAAATGCCAATACAGTAAGTGCTAGAGAATTCAGTTAAAATGTTAAATTCGAGCATGATTTTTCTGACTCAGTTACTAGATTTTTAGATGATTTTTGTTTTAAAACTCTAGCACTGGTGCAGAGTTAGGGTAGTTAGTTCGAGAATTAGATATTTCGCCAAGTGGCATTTCTTGATAACAATGGCTACAACGCCAATAAATACCTGTATGTCCCATATGACGGAGTAAAGCGTATGAACAGCAAGGGCAAATATGATGACTCCACATAGAATTCCAGGTATATGTAATTGTATTTCCTTTACTCGTATCAGTTAGAGTATGAGTTAGTAATTCATCCGTTTTATTTGATAAAACTTGCATTTTTTTCTCCTTTATTATGGTAATTCAAGCTTTATTTATAAAAACAATGATGCTAAAATTCCGAATTTAGCAGCGTTCATTATTTTTATATGTTGGCTTAAATTGTTGGGCGATAAGTTAGGTATTTTATAGAAAGCGACTGTTCTTTAAGAAAAGTGGAAAGTTGATTGATCAAACAACATAAGCTATATAGTCTAGTAAATCATCTAGGTTAATAGGTTTTGTTGCATAAATCTGAAAACCTGCTTTTAGAGCTACATCACACCCTTTGGGGAGAATAAAAGATGTCAAAGCAATAGCTGGAATTGGTTTAAGATTTTGACCTTTTTCAAAACTTCTGAGTTTACGCATTAGAGAATAGCCATCTTCTCTAGGAAAAGCGATTTCAGAAATTAAACAATCTACTTGACCATTTGCTAATATGGATAAAGCCTCTGATACAGAAGTTGCTACTTCTACGGATATAGAAAACTCTTGAAAAATTATTTTAATTAAATCAACAAAGTCAGAGTTGGTGTCAACTAACAGTAATTTTAAACCATTTAGCGACAGATGTTGAGTAGCCAAAACAGGAGAATTGTTAATAGTAAAAGTCCTGTGACTAAGAAATTAACCGCCTACCTTTATAAGACTATTTTTTGTGCTATCGGTAACTCGGTGCGTCAAGGTAGCTTTAAAAGAGCCATCAAAAATTACAAGGGGCAGAACTTGTTGCTGACATAAACTGACGGAACAATTTACATTATTAAGTTGTGTGAAAAGAGTTCTATTTCTTCAGGCATATAAGCTGACCGTGCAGCAAAAAATGTTTCTCACTAGTTCTAATATAACATTTTCTAGAGAATTATGTTGGTGAAAATGTCTAGACTGTTTAATACTAGACTGTTGAACATAAATATTTATTCCTATAAACTGTGCTGTGAACTATTTTTGGCTGGTAGCTCAAGTTAACAAATTAATTTTTATCTATAGATAGCTTGAGCTTGACTCATCATATAAAAATCTATTACACATTCGGGGCAATATTAAGTATTATAAAAATAGTCTAGGCAATATAAAAAGAGATATATTTTCATGTGATTGATAGTTATTTGACAAAATATTGAATAAAAAAGTAGTTTATAGCAACTGTATAATACTCAATTATCAAGATTATTTTGAGGCAGATAACCTAAATAATGAACTGGGCGAATTTGGCTGTTTTCTGTTACACAGGCAAACTGTATGGCGACTAAAAATATCTGCTTATGAATCAAAATACACTATTTCAAAAAACCCGCTTACGTTTAGCGCTGTGGTATGCCCTGGTTATGGCTTTCATTTTAAGTGTTTGTGGGTTTGGTATTTATCAAGCAATCTCTCATGCTCACTGGATGACATTAGATAGAGAACTGGAATCTGTAGCGGGAACTTTACACGATACTATCGAATTAAAACTACATCAACCTGCGCAATTAGAACCAGTAATAAACAGAATTTTACCGAATATTTGTGTAGTTGGTGAAAGTTGCATTCAAGAAAAATCTAACTCTAAACGTCATATTTTAAGCGCCATTAATCAAAGCGATTACTATGTCAGATTCTTTGATAAATCAGGACGATTAATTGCTATAGCGGGAAATCATCCAGTAGGATTAACCACAGCCTTTAATAAGGAACTTTGGCAAACTCTTAAAGATAAAAAAGGCAACTTATATCATCAAATTTCTTTTGTTTTACATACCCAAGATAATCGTGATTGGGGTTACATTCAAGTAGGGCGCAGTTTGGCAGATTTTAATAGTTATCTGACGGCGGTAAAACTCACTTTAATTTTGGGATTACCAATTGTCATGCTTTCGGTGGGTATTGCTAGTTGGTGGTTAGCAGGATTAGCAATGCAACCGATTTATCGCTCATACAGACAAATTCAACAATTTACAGCCGATGCAGCCCATGAATTACGCACACCTTTAGCCGCAACTCAAGCCACAGTAGAATCAGCATTGATGTTGTCTCACCTGGATGAAGCAGAAGCGCGGGAAATTCTCCGCACTACCCAACGTCAAAATCAACGACTGACAACTTTGGTAACAGATTTACTGCTATTAACCCGCTTAGATCGTCAATCAGTACCAATGCAACGGGAAATTTGCGGTTTGGATGATATTATCAACGATTTAATCGAAGAGTTTGCAGCTTTGGCGATCGCATCTCAAATTAAACTCACCGCTTCTATCTCAGTTTCCCATCCCCTAAATGTCATTGGCAATCAAGATCAGCTTTATCGCCTATTTTCTAACTTAATTGTCAATGCCATTCACTACACCCCAGCCGGGGGAAAGGTAACGCTTTATGTAGATTGCAATGATTATTATGCTGTAATTCAGGTGCAAGATACAGGTATTGGCATTCCCCAACCAGAGTTGACGCGCATATTCGATCGCTTCTACCGCATAAATAGCGATCGCTCTCGCACTACTGGCGGTTCTGGGTTAGGATTAGCGATCGCCCAAGCAATTGTACAAGCACATCACGGTAGCTTAGATGTAAAAAGTGAATTAGGTAAAGGTAGTACTTTTACTGTTAATTTACCCTTTAATGTTGGCTCAATTGATAGCGTTCGCTCAATTTACCCCTTAAAAAGTTTGTATCGCTGGTTACGCCATATTAATAAAAATTAAACTTGCCAAAACTTGTACTTTGCTCTCTTGATTCTTGGCGGATAAGTTTTCTGTGAGCATTATTAGTGGGAGTTTAAATCCCCCCACTAACAAATTTAAATTTTGAATTTTGAATTTTGAATTTTTAAGCTAATCCGACTAATTTGGCACTTAAATCCCACAATTTTTCCGCTTTTTCATCATCGCGGGCTTGGGGAGATACTTTTTGCACAAAGGATTGGCGGTCTTTCTTTTGGCGATTTCCCCAGCTCCAGTAAGCACCAGATTGCTTATACTCAGGATCGGCAATAACTGATGCAACTCTTTCCCCAGACAATTCCTGAGATACGTAGCCGCCGGTAATGTACTTTTGGAAAATGGGGAAGATTTTTTGGAATAGGGGATAATGGTTGCGGAATAAAGGCGTTTCAGCTACACAACCGGGATACAGAGAACTGAAAACAATCCCAGTTGAATCGTGATAACGGCGGTGTAGTTCCCGCATGGTTAACACATTGCAGACTTTGCTATCTTTGTAAGCTTTGACAGGTTCAAATTTCTTCCCGTCAATCATCGTGATTGGTTCTTTAAATCCGTTGGCGAAACCTTCGAGATCTCCTAAATCTGGGCGTGGGGGAATTTTACCGCCGAGTTCATCGGGGTTATGGGTAACAGTTCCTAAAATGACAAGACGGCGATCGCCATGAGGTGATTTTTTCAAATCCTCAAGCAGGAGGTTACACAGCAGGAAATGTCCGAGATGATTAGTAGTCATCGTCAACTCGTAACCTTCTGGACTGCGCAACGGTTCTTTAATTAAAGGCATATAAATTGCCGCATTGCACAGCAAAGCATCTAGACTTTTACCGCTAGCGCGAAAGTTATTCACAAACTGCCGCACGCTATCCAAGGAGCCTAAATCGATATGCAGAACAGTATAGCTATCCTTGGGTATGCCTACAGATTGGGCTGCTGCTTCCGCTTTCTCTAAATTACGACAGGCCATCACTACGTGCCATCCCTTGTTAGCCATCGCCTTCGCAGTGTATAAACCCACCCCTGAAGATGCACCTGTAATGATAACTGTTGACTTCCCAAACATTGTGTTTAACCTCCACATAATCTCTAGACTTTATCTAGAATCTCATGCATCATGACTTCTATTAACAAATGCTATCTCTAATGAAACAGATTGTTATGTTTACAGCCACAAGCTAGACTCTTTACATAGAGCGACTCTTATGCGTTATATAGATATTCTTTTAAGCTGTTGACTGTTAACTGTTGACTGTTAACTTGTTGGTGTTAAGCACGTCTACATTTCGCTTCACGACCTTCGCAATGATTTGTGTAATTAATATGTTTAACTACTTAACAGCTTAACGAATCAAAATAAGTGTACCAGTTAAAATCAAGCCAGTTCCTAATATCACTTGCAGCGTTAGCTGCTCCTTGAGAAAAAATACCGAAAATATCAGCACCAAAACCAAGCTCAATTTGTCTAAAGGTGCGACTAAAGAAGCTTTGCCAAATTGTAAAGCCCGAAAGTAAAACAACCAAGAAAAACCAGTTGACAACCCTGAAAAAACAAGAAACAGTAGAGTTTTTGGGCTAATTGTCAGTAATGTATTGAGTTGTCCTTTAGCGAGAACCCAACCCCAAACCATGATGAGAATGACTACTGTACGGATTGCAGTTGCTAAATTGGGATTAATTGCTTCAACTCCAATCTTGGCAAAGATAGTTGTCAACGCTGCAAAAAATGCCGATAACAGGGCATAAAATATACTATTTACTTCGTTATCTAGCATTTTTATCCTTAATAAATAAATCTTTATTGAGAAATAATATCACTAATTTCACTAGATACTATTTAAAAATAATCTAGATTGCTTGACTAGATGTTGCTCGTGAGATGCTTTTGCTTTTTTGAGCTTTATGACAGGATTATTGGCTAAAAAAGACGAAAAAACCCCTGGTAGGCAGGGGGGGTATCAACTCTAGGAGGTCGTATTATGTCTACCTATCATTCCTTAGATAGAAGATTATGCAATTTTGCAAAAAAATTTGGGGCATTGGGCATTGGGCATGGGGCATTGGGCATTGGGCATGGGGCATTGGGCATGGGGCATTGGGCATTGGGCAGAGACGCGATGAATCGCGTCTGTACAATTGTCTTCCTTGTCCCCTTCCCCTACTCTCCTCACTCAGGCTTTCTCGCCACAATAGTCCGATGGCGAGGATCGCTAGCTACTGTAACTGGTGGCGCGAAACCTACAGCTTGCAATGTAGCTTCAATATCAAAGGTGTAGTAATCATCGCTCCAGGGTTCGGTGCTTTTCATTAATGTAAATAGCACTGGTGGCAGGTTTTGGATTACCTGGGATTTGGGATTATTATCTACAATTGCGATCGCACCACCAGGGCGTAGTAATCTTAAAGCTTCGGCGAAAATTGCTTGACTCGCATACCCCGGCAATTCATGGGTGACAAACTGAAGCGTTACCAAATCAAAAGAATTATCAGGTAATTTTGTATTCTCAGCTTGTGCGTGAATCCACTGAGCTATCTCACCTTTAACATCAAGATTACGAGCAACAGTGAGCATATATGGTGATAAATCAAGCCCTACTGTACGCACGGCATGACTCTGCTTTTGCTGATAATAACGGTGTAAAGCTAAAGTAGAAACCCCTACCGAGCAACCAATATCTAAAATATCTCGGACTTCCTGAGGTGCATAAGTAGCGAGAACTTCATGAAAACTACCTCTGAGGCGTGCATGAGCGACTTCCCAAGTTAAGTTTTCTTTCGGCCACACCCGTAACGCCATTGAATAGGTAGCTGACTCAGTTTCAAAAGCCGCATCCCAGCACAGATTACCTTCACTGTAGGCGTGGAAGGGTACTTTATAATAATCAGGATAAACAACATCGGGGTTAGTCATCTTGGTAATTTGCGCTGTAATTCCCGATGATTTCAGCGTTTGATAGTTTTTCCGCCAGGGAACGCCGTTTTTCTCAGCAGTGTTGATGAGTACTTTCCTGGCTTGCTGCTTCATCAATTGATAGATGGGTTTAGTCTGTATCAGGAGATTGACAAACTTGGAAAGCGTATCTTCTCCAGCCCAGTCCGGTTTTAGCTTGGTGTTCATCGGCTTGCAAAAATCAAGGCAAGATAACTAATGTAGATAGGTCGAAACCAAGATAATTATCAGGTCTATCTGTTGCCGATTCTCATTAAATTAAAATGAGCAACCTCAATCCTCAATGCGATCGCCTGAATTTAAATCGTTTCATTCCTATATATTGATATAGTACAGGAATTAATGCCCCAACTCCTGACAATTGTACAGACAAGGGTTATCGCGTCTCTCTCTGTCTCTGACAAAAAAGCGATCGCACCAGAAGAAATGCGATCGCTCATCATGACATTAAGGAGTGAAACTAAATCAAGCAGTCGGTTCTAATAACTGGATATTAGAGAAGATAAATTCCTGAGTTGTAACTTTTCCTTCAATCTCAGTCTTAATTTCCCGGCGATTGAGAATGAAATACTTACCAACTTTTTCATATTCATCGGTAAACTCACTTCTACCACCCTTTTGTTCACCTGTTGCCGGGTCATGGTATACAGAATCGTAGGTGTGAGACAAATAACCTTCGCCAGTTTGGTGACTGCTGAAGGTATCAATGGTCACAAAAGTACCGTGAACCAGACGATGAACGTGGCTAACTTCATTATTGCGGACTTTATATTTATCGCCCTCAGCCTTACCACCAACTAAAATTTCTACAGAACCATCAGCTGCGGTAGCACCATAGCTAAAAGTATTAGCACTGTGGGTATCTTCAAAAGAACGGCGGACGCGGTGAATTGCGATTTCCCAAGCTTGATATTGAATCGCTTGCTTGGCTTGGTCGTCCGATGCATCTGAGACTTCCGCCTTGAGATTAGCGCTAACGACTACCTTCGCTGTAGCCACTTGACCGTCATTTTTCAAGGTAACATCAGCTGTATAGCCAGGAAAATCCTTGTCCCAAGTGTAACGATTTTCATAAGCAGCCCGGAAAAGTTCCTGAGCAGAAATTTGTGTAACTGTCATGTGTTTACCTATAGCCAGTAGTGATATTAGCGTTTTTGCTTTCCTTGGTATTAGCATAGAAGTAATTGTGAAGCTCCGCATAGTCCCCAACTGGGTACACTTTAATGACTAATTCTCTTCATGCTGCATTTGCTGCGATCGCTAACGTCGGCGATGAGCAAGAGCTAAAACTCGCGCTCACGGACAAAATTAGCGAACATTTTGGCGTGCAACATTGGGGTATCTCTTTCATAGATGACCAGTCAAAGACTGAGATTGATGTTTCCGATATTCCCGCCGTCTGCTTACAAGGTAATCCCATCGGACGTTACGTAGTTGAGCGTCATGCACCCGCGCACGAGCAATTGATACTATCAGAACAAGATTGGAAGCATATTTGTCCGCGCCACGATCACGAACATGTAATGACAGGCCCCATCGTCTGTGACGGTCGTTTGGTAGGAACCCTCAACTTAGCTCGCGCTCAAGGTAGTCCACCCTTTGACGGTAATGATTTAGCCGATTTAAGTGCTTTATGCATTCACATTTCTGCAAAAATTGCCACCTTGCGGGCGAAACCTCAAATTATCAAACCCTCCTTACCTAACCCCCTCACACCAAGGGAGTTAGAAATTGCTGAATTAGTCGCTCAAGGCTTAACCAATGGGGAAATCGCCGCTCGGCTGTGGATTAGCCAAAATTCTGTCAAGCAAGCCCTCAAACGCATGTTTCGTAAACTTGGGGTATCAGCACGCACAGAAATGGTCACAAAGCTACATTCAACAATAACTCGTAATTTATGAAAATCTATCGTTATGGTTTAAATTTAAATCCATATCCATTAGGACTTACGCACATTCTACGAACTCTTGGCGTACTTGGCGTCTTGGCGGTTCCATAAATTAAGGATTTGGAAAATTTTTGCGTAAGTCCATATCCATAACGGAATAAAAAATTTGGCTGATGCTTTTATGAACCGCCCGCGCATTCTGCAACCAGGTACAAGTTACACATTTAGCAAATATTTTGAACTGCCCTATGCACCAGCCGATATTCTTGCAGAATTTAATTGTACTTATCAACGTCAACGGCTGGATTTACCAAAGTATCCAGATAAACTTAATTGTTTAGATTTTTTAAGCGGCTATTTGTCAAGAAATTTAGCCTACGTTAACCCCATAAGTGAAATGGCAAGAAGAGAGGTATTAATTGCCCCCACTTTATTAGAAATTTGTGCAGAAACCCAAACTCAATTAAATATTGAATATCCAATTAATGTTAACGAACAGTTAAAAGGTAGCTTTGATTACTACATTAACAGTGATGCGGGAATATTAGTAATTGAAGCCAAGCAATCTGATTTAGGTCGAGGATTTACTCAATTAGCAGTAGAATTAATTGCCCTTGATCAATGGACGCAATCTCAGACACCTCTACTTTATGGCGCTGTCACCACAGGAGAAGATTGGCGATTTGGTATATTTCATCGTCAAGAAAAACGCATTGTCCAAGATTTGAAACTTTATCGCGTCCCTGAAGAATTGGAAGAATTACTGCGGATTTTGGTAGGAATTATTGTTGCACCTACATCCTTAACTATGGAGAATACTTGAGTTATCGAAAAAATGCGATCGCATCAGACATTGCCAAATTACAAAAAACATTCCCTTCTTCTGTCAACAGTCAACAGTCAACAGTCAACAGTCAACAGTCAACAGTCAACAAATTAATTGTTTTTTTACAGTTCCCTAAAAGACAGGTGGTATCATTGCCTCTGCATATGTAAATTAAAAGCTGTAGAGAACTACTTAATCATCATCTCTACGTAAAAACCGAACAATATTTATGCCTACTACCACCTGGAATCGTCATCACATTCTTTCCCTTAACGACTTTACTACCGTTGAATACGATGCTGTATTGCAAACAGCCGCGAGTTTCCAAGAAGTGCTATCGCGACGCACGAAGAAAGTACCAACTTTACAGGGACAGGTGGTGGCGAATTTGTTCTTTGAACCTTCTACCCGCACTCGCAGTAGTTTTGAAATCGCCGCTAAACGTCTCAGCGCAGATACCCTCAATTTTGCCGCCGCTACCTCTTCCATGACAAAGGGAGAGACAATTTTAGATACGGCGAAGACCTATTTGGCGATGGGAACTGATATTATGGTGATCCGCCATCGAGAAGCTGGAGTACCAAATGCGATCGCACAAGAAATGGATCGTTTAGGTGTAAAAGTTAGCGTACTCAATGCTGGTGATGGTCAACATGAGCATCCATCCCAAGCACTGCTAGACTTATTCACCATCTGTACTTTAATCGATCCAGCCAATCCCCGCATAGAATTGTTAAAAGGTAAAAAAATTGCCATTGTTGGCGATATTCTTCATTCTCGTGTAGCGCGATCGAATATTTGGAGTTTAACAGCAAGCGGTGCGGAAGTTCATTTAGCCGCACCCCCAACCCTTTTACCCAAAATCTTTGCCGAGTATTTCTCAGAAGAAACAACCTCTCCCCAGCGTCAGCTATTTTTACATTGGGAACTAGAACCTGCTTTACGCGACGCTGATTTTGTCATGACTTTGCGTCTGCAAAAAGAACGCATGACTGCCCATTTATTACCCAGTTTGCGAGAATATCATCAATTATTTGGCATTACCCGCGATAAATTACAACTTTGCCAACCTAATGTTAAAGTATTGCACCCAGGGCCAGTCAATCGCGGTGTGGAAATTAGCTCCGATTTAATGGACGATCCAGAATTTAGCTTAATTCAAGCACAAGTTACCAGTGGTGTAGCCGTGCGCATGGCTTTGTTATATCTCATTGGTAGCGGTAAAGTCTCAGCCTAATCATAAAACACACCCGTAGGGGCGGGGAGACCCCGCCCTTCTCCGGATTTAGGCTATTGAGCATGAGTTGACAAAACTATTATTTCGATTATTCTAGAAATATGGCAATAAATAATGAAGACACAGCTCGCTATGCAGATATCTTTGCTGCATTAGGATCAGAGCCACGTTTAGAAATTATGCGGTTGCTATTTGCGAGTTATCCAAATGGAATGACAGTAGGCGAGATTCAGGAAAAGCTGAAGATTCCCAACTCCACCCTATCGCACCATTTGGAGAAGCTGAGAATTGAAGGATTAGTTAATAGCCGCAAAGACAAGCAATTTTTGTGGTATTCCGCCAATGCAGAGACAATGGAAGACTTGCTGTCTTTTTTGTCTACAGGAAGAACAAAACGCGATCGCAATCTTGATGCAATCAACAATATATCCCAGCAGGAGGGGTTTATGTTGGAAAGATTTTTTGAATCGATTTTTGAAAAAATCTTAGGATTTACATCTAATAGATTCCACCTCAGAGGTTTTGAAAGATTCACCCAAAAAGCCTTGATAGCTATATCCATAGCGCAAAGTGAATCTCGTCGCTTAGGACATCGATACGTTGGTACGGAGCAAATTTTGCTAGGACTCGTTGGTGAAGGTAGCGGTTTTGCAGCACAGTTTCTTAACTCTGTAGGTGTTAACTTAGAAAATGCTCAAATTGAGGTAGAAAAAATCATCGGTAGAGGTCGGGGATTGACACCCCTGGATATTCCATTTACATCCAAAGCTCAGAAAGTATTACAACTAACGGTAGAAGAATCGCGCCAATTAGGTGTCAATTATATTGGCACAGAACATATTTTATTAGGTCTGCTCAAGGAAGGAGAAGTAGATAGAGAACCGGGAATAGCAATTAAAGTCTTACAAAATCTTGGAGTAGACCTTGCTTTATTAGAACAACGGCTGCGCAGGTCTTTAACGTAGAATTTTGTTAGTTATTTCCAGGGATATAGCAATCCTATCTGAGTTGTGAAAATATTTTTTTGATGAACCGCATTAGACGCGGAGCGGCTTCCCGTAGGGTAGACGCCAAGTACGCCAAGGTTCAGAGAAAAAACTGAGAGTTAGCAAATTTCATAAATGATTTAGCATTGCTATATACTCTCAGCATTAGCCTTAAGCTAACTGTATCTTTTGTTTTACACCCGAAAAATTATATTCATCTCTATCTCCCATCTTAAACCTCAACATCCAGCAAACAGAGATTTTTCGGGTGTCTTACTCTAACCCAGGTATGAGTATTTATAAACTATTCATGTAATAAATTACTCCCATTGTATGAAGACATAATTTGAGAATTTGGGAAAATGAGATTGTTAAGATTAATAGGAGAAAATCATTATGAGACAGACATTGTTGACAGCAGTAGCTTTATTCAGCACCCTCGCTTTAGCTGCACCAATTTCTGCTCAAGCTAGCGCCAACCAAGCGCAAGTAAAACGCTTGTTAGAAACTGGAGTATGTGCTGGATGTGATTTAACTGGTGTTAATCTTAGTGGTGCGCACTTAATTGGCGCAGATTTAAGAAACGCTAATTTAAAAGGTGCTAATTTAGCAGGTGCTAATTTAGAAGGTGCTGATTTAGCTGGCGCTAATTTGGAAGCTGCAAATTTGAAAGAAGTCTTTGCGAGTGGTACAACCTTCAATAATGCTAATCTTACTAATGCTAATTTAAGCGGAGCTAGTTTACATAACGCTCAAGTAGATGGCGCTGTGATGATTGGCGCTAATCTTAATGGCGCTGAGGGATTTGATATTAATCTGGGTATTGGCGGTGAAGAATAATAATTAAGAGTTAGAAACTAGTATTAACTCTAATTTCTAACCCCCAACGCTTAAATCTTAATCACCAGTAATTGAGAGTTCATTCACCCAAATGCGAGGACAAACACCACCAGGTGTTAACTCAGGCTCTTTTTCTACACAAATAATCGATTTCAACACTTCTAAGAAATCGCCGGCGACTGTTGCAGATTCAATACTGGTTTTCTCACCTTTATTAATTAACCAACCATCAAAAGGTAGAGAAAACGAACCTTGTAAGGCTTTTACACCTGCATGTAAAGCTTGTAAATCATCAATCAAAATTACATTTTCCGCAGTTTCTAAGCTTAATTCTTGCTCAGGTTCGGCGGCTCTAAATACATGAAAAAAGTTAGGGCTAACGCTAACTTTTGCACCAATACTTGCATTACCTGTTGGTTGAGCGTTCATTCTTTTTGCAGTTCCCGCACTGTGAAGGAAGCCCGCTAAAACACCCTTTTCAATCAGAGAAACTTGACGAGTAGGTGTACCTTCACCATCAAAAGTTTCTGCACCAATATTAGCAGGGTGTAATGCATCATCAACTACAGAAATTAGCGGTGAAGCAATTTGCTTACCGATATCATCAGCAGTCGATAAACTTTGATTATCGAGAATATTTTGGGCATTATATAAATTAGAAAAAGCACCCAACAAACTCAAGAAAGCTTCCGGTGAGAACACAACTAAATATTTACCAGACTTGATTTTTTCATAATTCAAGTGACTGATAGTTTTCTCAACAGTTTCTTGAATACAACCATTGATATCTAATTTTTCTACACCCCGGTTGACTCTAAAAGCGCCAGCACTGCGGGGTTTTTTCCCTTCCTCTTCAGTTTTGCTGTAAAGATATACCGATGCTATGGAATGAGATTCTGTTCTGACTGCGCCTGCACTATTGAGGTAGAATCGGTCAATATCTCTTTGCGCCAAACCATTATATGGTACACCGTTAATTGCGGGATGGGCTGAGAGTAATTCTTTTTCAGCTACCAATAATTTTTCGATAAGTTCCGAAACAGGTGCTTGAGGTACTTTGTCGTGAGGTGTATTTTCAATAGGAATAGTAGCCTCTGGACTAAAATCAGGAACATTTTCCTTCACACCAAAAAAACTAGCTTCATAGGCAGTTTTTAAAGCTAATTCTAATCCCTTGGGATCTACATCTGTAGTGCTGGTAACACCCATTGTATTCTCTTCATTCCAGACACGAACTGTCACACCAGAACGATTAGAAGCTTTAACTTGTTTGGGTTCACCTTGGTCTACCTGGACGCTAGTTTCATCTACAGTAGAACCATAAATATCAAACTTTTGAATGCCAAGTTTTTCAGCATTTTCCTTGGCATAATTTGCAATCTCATTGATAGTAGACATAGTCAATTGTGGATTTTTGATGTTTAACTCTCAATAGACACAGACATATTATTCATCCGTGTTCATCTTCGCCTCTCATAAATATGTCTCACCACAAGAACACCTCAAGAAAATCTGGCTGTAATAAATCACAACTTTTCCTTTTCACAACCTCCGCGTACCTTTGCGCTAGGCTCCGCGTACCTTTGCGTTTAAAAGCTCTCAATTCAACCAACCACAAAGGATACAAAGTAAGACATAAAAAGGATCTCTTGTAGTGAGAAATAAGTACTAGCGTCCGCCTACGGTAATAGAATCAACCTTGATATGAGGCTGTCCTACTGTAGTGTAAATACTGCCGCTAACAGAACCACAAAAACCAGGTGCAAGTTCTAAATCTTGGGAACACATAGAAATTTTATTCATAATTTCCTTAGCTTCACCAATCAGAATTGCGCCTTTTAATGGTTTAGTAATCTTGCCATTTTCAATTAAATAAGCTTCATCAACGCCAAAGTTAAATTGACCTGTAGCACCAACACTACCACCACCCATTTTTTTGCAGTAAATACCTTTATCAATGGAGGCAAATAAATCATCAACACTGTATTCACCAGGTGCAATATAAGTATTCCGCATCCGGCTAGCAGCAGCAAAGGTATAATTTTGGCGGCGTCCGCTACCGGTTCTGGGGTGTCCAGTGCGCCAAGAACCTGTTCTATCTGCTAAAAAGTTCTTAAGAATGCCTTTCTCAATTAATAATGTTCTTTGCGCCGGCATACCTTCATCATCCATATCTATGGTACCAAAGGCATTGTCGGCTCGTCCTTCATCCCAAGCTGTCAGGCTTTCGTGGGCAATTTTTTCGCCTTTTTTATCAGCAAAAGGTGTGGTATTTTTTTCTATTTGCGTAGTTTCTAATAAATGTCCGCAAGCTTCGTGGAAAATCACGCCACCAAAGTGATTCGCCATGATAATCGGGTAAGTACCAGATTCCACATAATCTGCATAGAGCATTTTACCTGCAGATTCAGATATTTGCTCGGCGGCTTGTTGGTAATCCCAAGTTCTTAAGAAGTTAGCATCGCTGGTATTACCTGCACGTTCGCCAATAGAGGCGCGATTAGCACCATCTGCACAGAGTAGGTTAAAGCCTACAGATTGGGTGAGGCGGATGTCACGGGCAAAAGTTCCATCACTGGCGGCGACTAATACTTCTTGCCAATCGCGGAAATAGCTGGCACGACGGGATTGTACGTGGCTGGCTTTTTTGGTGAGTTGGGCAGTACCATCAAGTAGAACTTCTCCCATTTCGCGGATAGAACTACACAGTGGTAACCAGCCATCTTTACCGCGTTTTGTGGCGTAATCTCTAAGTAATTCTAAATTGATTTCGGGGATAAAAGCGGTAGGTGCGGGTAATTGCAATCCCAGGATAGAAAGACCTTTTTCTAAGGCGGCTTTTAACCCAGAGAAGGAAAGGTTATTGGTGCTGACATAGCAATCAGCTTTACCGCGAAATACTCTCACCCCCGCACCTGTGGCGAGACTGGGTGAAATACTGGTGATGGCGTCATCTTCAGCCAGACAGCTGATATAGTTGCGACGTTCTAGGAAAAATTCGATAAAGTCGGCACCTGCGGCGCGTCCTAATCCTAACAGGGTAGCCAGAGGGGCTTCCCAAGTGTCATCGAATCGTTCCGATGTGGAAGAATATTGTAAGGTGGGGAGCTGGTTCGAGAGAAGTAGAGTACTTGTAAGCATGAATAGCCTCGTCTGCTGGCGTGTTCAGAGATTTGACCGAAAATTCCTAGTGTGATTAGTCTAACAAATCAGTAAAACCCACAGTTGGTGGTAAATTGGTAGGGTTTTCCACCATTTAGCGTTTGGATTCAAGAGTTTACCAAGATTTATGACCAATTTTTTTAAAGTCAGTAGGGGCGGGTTAAGCAAGATAGTCGTGAATGATTGGATCATATTTGTGAACCCGCCCCTACAGCTGGTGAGAAATGCGGGTTGATTCCTGATTTTTCAGTTAAAATTGACGCGACCAATTGCTAGGCCAGCGTTCGACTACTACTTTAGTTTGGGTAAAAAATTCGACTGCGTGATGGCTTTGCCCGTGTAAATCGCCAAAAAAGCTTTCTTTCCAACCGCTAAAGGGAAAAAATGCCATTGGCGCAGCTACACCAATGTTGATGCCAATATTACCAGCTTCGGCTTCGTAGCGGAATTTGCGGGCGGCTGCTCCACTGCTGGTGAATAGACAAGCCATGTTACCATATTGACCGCTATTAACTAAGGCGATCGCATCTTCAATACTATCTAAATGAATTAAGCTCAGTACAGGGCCAAAAATCTCTGTACGGGCGATTTCACCTGCAGGATTGACGTTTTCTAAAATGGTTGGGCGGATAAAATTACCTTGTTCGTAACCCGATATCTGTGCTTTTCGTCCATCAACTAACAAATTTGCCCCTTCTTCTACCCCTTGCTGAATTAATCCCTCAATTCTGGTTTTACTCCTCACATCAATTACTGGCCCCATTTCTACGCCTTTATCTAAACCGTTACCTACCACCCGGTTTTTGGCAGTTGCAGCGATGGCTTCGGTAAACGAGTTACGTGCATCAGCAACGGTAATGGCTATCGATGCAGCTAAACAACGTTGTCCCGCACAACCAAAGGCGCTATCTGCTGCAATGCGTGTAGTCATCTCTATATCTGCATCTGGTAAAACAATCAGGGGGTTTTTCGCCCCACCTTGACATTGCACTCGTTTACCATTGGCGGCGGCGCGGCTATATATATATTTAGCTACTGGTGTAGAACCAACAAAACTAATGGCTTTGATTTGGGGATGATCTAAAATGGCATCGACAGCTTCTTTACCGCCATTAACTAGATTAATTACCCCTTTGGGTAAACCTGTTTTATCTAGTAGGTGGAAGATTTTTTGCATTGTCAGAGGTACCTTTTCCGACGGTTTGACAATGTAGGTATTGCCAGTTGCGATCGCATAAGGTAAAAACCAAAAAGGAATCATCCCCGGAAAATTAAACGGACAAATCACCGCCGCCACTCCTAAAGGTTGGCGAATCATCATCTCATCAATTCCTTTGGCGATATCTTCCAAATTTGTCCCTTGCATCATCATGGGAATTCCGCAAGCAACTTCCACATTCTCAATCGCCCGTCGCATTTCCCCCTGAGACTCAGCTAAAGTCTTACCGCACTCCCTGGTGATGGTTCGCGCCAAATCTGCAAAATCTTCTTCCAACAGATTTTTCAGCTTAAATAAATACTGTACCCGTTCCGTCGGTGGAGTACGTCGCCATGTCGCAAAAGCCGCCACCGCCGCCGCAACTGCTTGATTTACCTCAGACGCAGGTGATAAAGGTACTTGTGCTAATATTTCTGCCGTTGCTGGATTGATGACATCTAAATATTCTGTAGCGTTTGTTGATGTACACCACTGACCATTGATGTAGTTGGGTAAGATTGGCATTGTACTCATGGGGCAAATTGAGATTTTTCGGTGAATAGATGCAGCAAGGGACTTCCAATTAAAAAAATAACCAATCGCTATGCAGGCAGAGGGGCAGGGAGCAGGGAGCAGGGGGAGTAAAGAAAAATCTCCTTAAATAAATTGGGTAATTTATTCTCTGGAAGTCCCCAATATGGCTATCTTAGCCCTTGTGCATTTCATTCAACTTGATTGAGGCATTCGGCTACAAACCTCTCAACCTTTGATTTTTGAGTATCGTTTGTGTACTCGGTGATAACCTACCCTGCTAGTTTTCCTTCGGACTACGGTAAATCTACAGGATTAAGAGGTTTATAAATAAAAAATATCTAATAATACTTGTGGGTTAAGCCTTTCACGCGATAAAAAACTGAATAATTTATTTCTTAATTATTTCTAAATATTTGCAAATTTGAGATTTTTGCTGTTTTTGCTTCACTTGTATCTATTTATATTTTTGACAATAGGTAGCTTTTTGAGTCAAAGCTGCTACTCTCTTCAGCGCAGCAAGTTGATGACTATGTATTCATCACCGAGCATTTTGTCAAAAATACTGCTTCTTCAGAATTTCCTCAGAATTATCTTTTAGTCTTTGATGCTAGAGAGTGACGAACTCAGGTATTAACTTTTTTGTTTCTACTATTGCGAGTGGATATGCACTCTCGCTTTGACTAGAGAAAAAACGAATAGAAATCAGTTCAACAAAGCAATAAATAGCTTATCAATTCTTTTAGAAGGTAGATAAATTTATGTCAGTTCAACTTGGAGTTCAAAAAATCGAAAATAGCTACTCTCTACCATACAAAAATTTGAGTTTGCTCAATCAAAAACAACCAACTTTTGCCAAGCAGACAATGAATTGCCCTCTATGCGGCTATGCTCGAACTCGCAAGCACGGTAAGACAAGTAAAGGCAGTCAGCGCTTTTTCTGCCCCAGTTGTCGCCAAACTTTTAGTGAAACATTAAATACCCTTTATTATCGCCGCCAAGTTAATAAAGAAGACATCCAAATTGTCCTGCAATCCTATGCAGAAGGCATGAGCTTTAGAGGCATTAGTCGGATTAGCGGTTTAGCTTACAACACTGTAGTCAGAATTATTCAGGCTGCTAACCAAAAGGCAAATTCTGCTAATACAGAAGATTAATTATTAACTAATAAGTTATTCAACCACAGCGTCAATAAAATAGCTGTTCTCAACCCAAGGAAACGCTTACGCTGTATACCTGTTTGAATTTTGGATTCCGCGAAGCGGTACTAGTGGCTCATCGTCAAAGTTTTGATGATTTGGCTGCCAACACAAAACGTGTTTGGTGAATTCATCGACTGAGTTCTGCACTCAGAAATCATTCTCCCCACGAAATTAATGCGATGAACCACTAGACTTATTCCAAATTTCAGAGATTTCTTGACTGAGCGTTCAGATCCCTCGCAGTTTGGCTAATAATGAAGAAAGATTAAGTTTCATTTAGCAAACTCACAATGAGCCAAACTGCCCTGAATTTGATTGCCATATCTATTTTTTTGATGACTCTCTCGGCGTTGTTGGGGCCATTACTAAACATTTCGCCAACATTACCAGCGATCGCCACCTTTACAATTTTAGGAATAGCAACCTTCGATAGTTTCAGTTTGCAGGGAAGGGGTGGTTCGCTGCTGTTAGATTGGATTGCTGGTTTTTCTCCTTCCCATCGCGATCGCATTATCCACCATGAAGCTGGTCATTTTCTCGTCGCTCACTTTTTAGCTATTCCCGTTACTGGCTATACTCTCAGCGCCTGGGAAGCTTGGAAACAGGGACAACTCGGACAAGGTGGTGTCAGCTTTGATGATAGTGAATTAGCCTCAGAATTGGAATTAGGTAAAATTAGCGCTCAAAGCTTGGATCGCTACTGTACTGTATGGATGGCTGGAATTGCTGCCGAAAATTTAGTTTTCCAAAATGCTGAAGGTGGTGCTGACGATCGCCTCAAGCTCGCAGAGGTGTTGACAAAATTGGGCTTTTCTGGTAATATAATCCAACAAAAACAGCGTTTTCATGCACTACAAGCCAAAACTCTGTTACAAGAAAATTGGTCAAGTTACCAAGCTTTAGTCACAGCTATGCAGCAACGTGCCTCAGTGGCTGATTGTCAAAGGGTAATTGGTTAATGGTCAATGGTCAATGGTCAATGGTCAATGGTAAGTTGTTCTCCTAGCCCCTAGCCCCTAGTCCCTAGCCCCTAGCCCCTATTATGATGACGCAGCTTTGAGATAGGGCATATCAGATAAATCATAGGAGCTAATCACTTTATTTCTGCCTGTGGATTTAGCTTCTAGGAGACATTGATCGGCACGATGCAATAAACTGATACCTTGCTCATCATCATCGCTTTGTAGGGAAGCTGTGCCTAGACTAATGGTGACGTTAATAGTCTGATGGTTGTTGATCGCAAAGGGTTGTTCGCTGACTATGCGATTGAGACGCTTGGCGACAATCAATGCTTCTTCACCTGTGGTATTGCCTAGAAGAATCACAAATTCTTCACCGCCATAACGGAAGGGTGTATCTTGAAAGCGTAAATTATGTTTTAACCGAACACATAATAACTGTAAAAGGCGATCGCCTACTAAATGCCCGTAGGTATCATTAACTTTTTTAAAGTAATCTACATCTAAAATAATTAAACTAAAAGGAAGCGTTTGTTCGCGGGCTTTTTTAATTTGTCTGGGTAAGTCCCATTCTAAAGCACGACGGTTATTGATTTCGGTCAAAGAGTCAGCTAGAGCGATCGCGGAAAGTAAATCGTTGGTGCGAATTAAATCGCGGTACTTTTTCGCCTTGCGCAAACCAACTGTTAATTGCGCCAGAATCAGGCGATGATTAGCAGTCACCTCGGCTAAGGTATAGTCTGTTTTACTTTCTGGAAGTTGCCAAATATAAGCATCAGCGCCTTGTTTTAAGGCTGAGGAAGTCATTTCTAATTCCCACTCCCAGCCATATTGATCTCTATCAGTTATCTGCTGACAACGATCTTCTAGAAGAATGCAGTATATCCAAGATAACTTTGGCTGGTCTTTCAACCAACTGCACAGATCCATACTGCCATCTCGGCTAGCCTGGATAAATATAATGTCTGGCGGTGATGCTTGAATATAAGAAATCGCTCGATCGAGATCGCCAATTACCTCTACACTAAAAGCGGTTGCATAACGGATCTGATCTGGAAGCGTGGAGATAAATTTATGACTTCCAAAGACCAGAAGGGAAATATTCATTGCTTTGCTTTTTGCCCTATTTCAATTTTCAAGAGATGAACCTGTTAAACTAAGCGCTTACTTAATTAATACTGAATACGTCGGTAGTTATGGCTAGGGAAGATTACCCTATGATTAATTGTTGTACTGCGAAATATATAATTTATTTGCAATTTTAATCTCCTTTTAAGGATTTACCTCAACTTCGGTTACTTGCTGATTAACTTCTGACCCTACTTTCGGCTTTTCTATATTTTTTTTAAAACAGTAAAAATACTGAATCTTATTGTTGGAGACAAAAGTTTTTCTGTATTTTCCTGGTATGAGACATTGGGAATAATGATGATAGCTATTAGTTTCTAATAACCAGCATATATTAAATAAAAAAAATTACTGAGCTTGAATATTTAAAACTTTATAAAGTTTAGATTCCCCGTAAAAACCGATATCTTCATTGGATTTACATAGTTCTATCTCCTTGAAAACACGTCATTAACCCATTGAATATCTCTAGGATCTAAAGGCGAGAGCTATAGCTTTATCCTTGTGCATCTAGGATTAAGTGATGATTTTCAATATAGCAAGCATCAGTTGTGTAGTTCTATATTATTTATTAGTTATTCATCAATTTTTTAAAAAGACTTCAGTAAATATACATAAATCCTGACTCCGTACTCTTCCCTAAAAACAAAATTATATTATTTAAATACACGATCGTCTGCCCCGATTCGGGACGGACGATCGCAACCAGGATTTATGTAAATCTCATGAGATTTCAATCTAGTTTTGGCAACAAGTGTGGTGATGATTAATAACCAGCTATGTTGTAACCAGCAGCAACAATTATTTGCTTAATGGACTCCTCAGAAGCTGCGGATTCTACGCTGACAGTTTTAGCTTGGACATCCACATTTACTTTTGCATCTGGTTCCATCACATGAATAGAATTCTCAATTTTTGCGGCACAGTCTTCACAAGCTATGTCCGGTACATTCAGTTTTAATGCCATTGCTGACCTCTGAAACAAAACTTAATATCTTCTTAATAATTATCTTAGCCTTGACATTGTGCTGGCTCATCGTCCTCAAGTTAGGTGCATGTATGGGACGTAGGGTATAGATTTTCTGGTATGTGTACTGTTGACAGTTGACTGAAGAAAGGCAGTATCTATGGCAAAATAGGAAAGAGGGACAAGGGAGAAATAAACCAAACTATGTTGCGCAATGTAAATATGCTTGAAACCCTTACCAATGACTATTGTACAGACAAGGGTTATCGCGTCTCTTACAAATGACTATTGACAGATGACTATTGACAGATCTCGCCAGTTGTCTTTAATTGCGCCGACCTACTTAAAATAGGAATTGATTTATCTGTCGGCTGTACTTAAGGCTAAACTCGTAAGCAAAAACCTGTAGCGCCAATCCCCTGCTGTCTAGGCGTAGGGATTGTGAATGCGGCATACTTTCTCTGTAGAAGAAACGATCCTTTGTCGGCCTTCCCAATTTTATTGAGATTATTGTTGTAAAACCCATGTCTTCTAATCCCCAGTCCCTCAGTGGTAACGAAATTCGCACCTTATTCTTGAACTTCTTTGCTGAACGAGGACACCAGATTCTCCCAAGTGCTTCTCTTGTACCTGAAGATCCGACGGTGCTGCTGACGATCGCGGGGATGCTACCATTTAAACCGATATTCTTAGGGCAACGCACGCCAGAATTTAATCGCGCTACCACATCGCAAAAGTGTATCCGCACCAATGATATTGAAAATGTCGGACGCACCAAACGCCACCATACGTTTTTTGAGATGCTGGGTAACTTCAGCTTTGGTGATTATTTTAAAGAACAAGCGATCGCTTGGGGATGGGAAATTTCTACGCAAGTTTTTGGTTTTTCCCCCAACAACCTTGTCGTCAGCGTATTTGAGGAAGACGACGAAGCTTTTGCCATTTGGCGCGATCAAATCGGCGTTCCCGAAGCCAGAATCAAGCGCATGGGTGCAGATGATAACTTTTGGGCATCCGGCCCCACTGGCCCATGTGGCCCTTGTTCTGAGATATACTATGATTTCCACCCAGAACGGGGTGATGAAAACATTGATTTAGAAGACGATTCCCGGTTTATCGAGTTCTACAACCTGGTATTCATGCAATACAACCAGGATGCAGAAGGGAATTTAACACCTCTGCAAAAAAAGAATATTGATACTGGCATGGGTTTGGAAAGAATGGCGCAAATCCTGCAAAAAGTACCGAATAATTACGAAACAGATTTAATTTTCCCGATTATCGAGACAGCAGCCAAAATTGCGGGAATTGACTACCACAAGAGCGACGAGAAAACCAAAGTCTCGCTAAAAGTCATCGGGGATCACGTGCGTGCTGTTGTTCACATGATCGCTGATGAAATTCGCGCTTCCAATGTAGGACGGGGTTACATATTGCGGCGCTTAATTCGCCGGGTGGTGCGTCATGGGCGATTAATTGGGATTAGTGGCGAATTTATTACCCAAGTTGCAGAAACTGCGATCGCGCTTGCGGAATCAGCTTATCCTAATGTCAGACAACGGGAAGCCGCAATTAAAGCCGAACTACAACGGGAAGAAAGCAATTTCTTAAGAACTCTCGACAGAGGCGAAAAACTGCTTGAGGAAATTATTCAACAGGTAAAACAGCAAGGAAAAACCGTAATTAGCGGCGAAAGTGCTTTTACCCTGTATGATACCTACGGTTTCCCCCTAGAACTCACTCAAGAAGTGGCTGAGGAAAACAACCTCACCGTTGATGAAGCAGGGTTTGATGTGGAAATGCAAAAGCAGGTGGAACGCGCTAAAGCAGCCCATGAAACCATCGATTTAACCGTGCAGGGTTCTTTGGATAAACTTGCAGAACATATCCACGCAACGGAATTTTTAGGTTATACCCAGCCAGCAGCCACGGCGAAAGTGGAAGTATTGCTAGTGGGTGGTGTGGCGCAAGAAGCAGCCGAAGCGGGTACAGATGTGCAAATTGTCCTGAATCAGACCCCATTTTATGCTGAATCTGGGGGACAAATTGGCGATCGCGGTTATATCACAGGCGATGGTGTGGTGATTCGCGTTGATGATGTGAAAAAAGAATCTGATTTCTTTGTGCATTTCGGACGCATCGAACGCGGTACAATCCGAGTAGGAGATACTGTAACTGCACAAATCGACCGTGCTTGTCGGCGTCGTCTGCAAGCTAACCATACAGCAACTCACCTGCTACAAGCAGCATTAAAGAAAATTGTCGATGAAGGTATATCTCAAGCAGGTTCCTTAGTTTCCTTTGATAGATTGCGCTTTGACTTTAACTGTCCCCGTGCTTTAACAGTAGAAGAAGTCCAGCAAGTTGAAGAACAGGTAAATACTTGGATTGCCGAGGCACACAGTGCAAAGATAGAAATATTACCTTTAGCAGAAGCCAAAGCTAGAGGCGCTGTGGCTATGTTTGGCGAGAAATACGGCGAAGAAGTGCGAGTAATCGACTTTCCTAGCGTATCAATGGAACTGTGCGGTGGAACTCATGTCAGTAATACTGCGGAGATTGGCGTATTCAAGGTAATTTCCGAGGCTGGTGTAGCTTCGGGAGTGCGGCGGATTGAAGCAGTTTCCGGCCCGGCAGTGTTGGATTACCTAAATTTGCGGGATAAAGTAGTTAAAGATTTAAGCGATCGCTTTAAAGTTAAACCCGAAGAACTACCAGAGAGAATCACAACTCTGCAAAACGAACTCAGAACCAGCCAAAAACAACTGGATGTATTGAAAGGACAATTAGCGATCGCAAAATCCGACAGCTTGCTGCAAACAGCCGAATCTGTAGGCGATTATAAAATCATCGTCGCCCAATTAGATGATGTCGATGCCGAATCCTTGAAAACCGCAGCCGAAAGGTTATTACAAAAACTAAGTAACGGTGCGGTGGTGCTAGGTTCAGTTCCCGAAGCTGGGAAAGTGAGTATAGTAGCAGCCTTTAGCGCAGAGGTGAACAAGAAAGGTTTGCAAGCAGGTAAATTTGTCGGTGCTGTCGCCAAAATTTGCGGCGGTGGCGGTGGTGGAAGACCAAATTTAGCCCAAGCCGGCGGACGCGATGCGAGTAAGTTACCAGAAGCTTTAACACAAGCGCTGAGTGATTTAAAAGCTGGATTGAGTTAATTGCTTGTCAAGCATATATCTTGCACACTAAGAAAATTTCAATAAAGTAGAGTGGGTTACGCCTTTGCCTAACCCATTTTTTGTTCATCTGAAAAGAAACTTGATTTACGTAAAATCAAATAACTTAAAATCTAAAATTTCAATCAATGAAAAATTTTAACTGGCAAAGTCGTATTAGAGAATGGAGTCAAAAGCGAATAGAAGCACTTGAAGATTATGAGAAAGAAGAGTTATCATCAGAAGTTATTGAATCTGGCTACTTAGGTTATCCTGGTGCGACTGAAGAGCAGATTACTGCTGCTGAAGCTCGTTTAAATATAAATTTACCACCTTCTTATCGAGAGTTTCTCAAAGCTTCTAATGGATTACCTCCTACATCAAAAGGTAGCATCCGATTTTATGCAGTTGAGGAAATCGATTGGTATGCTCTTAACCATCAAGATTGGATAGATGAATTGATGGAAGATAGGCAAAGATTTGAGCCAGTAACCGAGGCAGAATACTTTGTTTACGGTCATGAACAATGTAATTTAACTTTTTACCCAGCACATCTACAAACAGTATTAGAGATTAGTAGTGAAGACTTGGGTTTTCAATTCTTACTTAACCCCAATATAATTGTAGTAGATAAAGAATGGGAAGCTTGGTTTTGTAGTTTTTCAACTACATTCGGTTTATATCGATATCGTTCTTTTAGCGAAATGATGGATGAGATATTAAATGACCTAGAACTCCTTGGCTAGACTAGTCAATTTCCTGTGGATGTTCTTTATAATACGACCAAGCTGCCGCTAAATCTTCAATTGTTAACGTTGGGTAATTCCTCAATAATTCTTCGTCGGAAGCCCCTTGCTGACGGAAAGAAACTAGAGTCCAAACAGCAATACGAGTATCGCGGATGCGTGCATTACCTCCGCAAACTCCGGAAGTTTTTTGAATAAAATATTTTTGAATCTGGGGAGACATAAATTAGTAAATAAGCAATCTGTATATATTTTAATTTTATTTTAAACTCAGATTTAGTTTTGTAATATTTGCAAAGTGCGTTAGCCGGAGGCTTTGGCGGAGCCATCGCACTTTCAATAGTATTTGTGTACTAAAAAGATAAAACCTCAGTTATAATAATATATATAAGTTCCCCTAAAAACTTGCTAATTGCACATCTGAGTTATGATTGATTGCCTCAATGTAGCTCGTTACTTTATCGTCAAAGCTTATGAGGATGGTATAGAAGCTGAAATGACCAATATGAAGGTGCAAAAGCTACTATATTATTCACAAAGTTTGCATTTGGCACTGTATGATGAGCCATTATTTGATGAAGAAATCCAAGCTTGGCGATATGGCCCGGTTTGTCCGCCTGCGTACAGATTTTATAGTGAATTTGAAGCCAATCAGTTACCCGTTCCTAGTAAAGATTTTTTATTACAAATTTCTGATGAACAGAAAAAACTTTTAGCAGAGATTTGGGAATATTTTGGCGGCTATCATGCATATCGATTGAGTGATATGACTCATGGAGAGTTTCCTTGGAAAAAGGCTCGTAAAGGTTTACCACCTCAAGCTAGTTCAACTGAGCCAATTCGCTTTGAGGATATGAAAGCTTTGGGTTATCAAAAGCTAGACATTATTGAGAGAGAAAACCCTGCTTATGAATCGGTAATGTCTAAAACTGTAGAGGAAGCTATTAATTCGGAATCCTCAACTCGTGTTTCTAAAGGAGAAGTGCGTGACTGGCTCAAATCCCTTCTCGATTGAGGAATCTGATAATTTTAGGCGTTCTTTTAAGAAACTTGCCAAAGCTTTAGGAAGCGATTTTGTTGAGCTTTTAGGGGAAGTTTTAGAAAATTTAATTAACGATCCTTATCCTGTAAATTCCCGGAATGAACCTTTACCAGCAAAGATTCAGCTACCTGAAGGATGGACATTTCACAAACTAGAGTTAAAGGCTGGTAAGGGAGCTTCTGGGCAAGTAAGATTGATGTACTTGGTGAACACGATTGACCAAGTAATCAAACTCGTCTGGATTTATAATCATGAGCAGTTTGCAAAACGTCCAGCCGAAAAAGACTTAAAGGGTATGATCAAAGAAATCTTAGAGTCTTAATTATAAGAAAACTGCGATCGCATCATGCATAAACAGCTTTTGAAACCCCTGAAAATACCAAATGAGAGTGCATTATCAAATATCTGGATGTAGGTTGGGTTGAGGAACGAAACCCAACAATATAAAGTATTGTAATTGTTTGTATAACCAAAAAAACTAACAATTAAATAAACTCATCATGCGGCGAGATACCATTTTTTACAAATTATTCAAGCAATTTCCTGGCTTATTGTTTGAATTAGTAGACGAACCACCCCTAGAAGCAGACAATTATCAGTTTGAATCGGTAGAAGTGAAAGAAACCGCATTCCGAATTGATGGAGTATTTCTACCTCCAGCTAACGCAGCTTCTCAAGTAGTATTTTTTGCCGAAGTGCAGTTTCAAAAAGATGAAGATTTATATTTTCGCTTCTTTTCGGAAGTATCCTTATTTCTGCACCGCCACCCGATCCGTTATCATGACTGGATGGGCGTGATAATTTTTGGCTCTCGCAACTTAGAACCGTCAAATTTAAGGATTCATCGTTCTTTATTAGCAGGCGATCAAGTTCAGCGAATATATCTAGATGAATTGGGCGATGTACAACAGCAACCATTAGGATTAGGCTTGATGTTGCTGACGATTAAAGAAGGAACAGAAGCCATAGAAACAGCTAGGTTTCTACTGGAACAAGCGCAGGAACAATCAGAAATAGCGATAATAGATTTAATTGCGACTATTATTGTTTACAAATTTAGCAACCTCAGTCGAGAGGAGATTATAAATATGTTAGGACTAGATGTAGAAGAACCAAGAGCTTTGCGAGAAGCGAAAGAAGAAGGGCGAAAACAAGAAGGTACATCCCTGGTAATCAGACTGTTAAATCGACGTTTGGGTGGAATTCCTGAGCAGTATTTGTCACAAGTTCAACAGTTGTCTTTATCTCAAATTGAGGCTTTGGGTGAGGAGTTGTTGGATTTTTCGACTGTGGCGGATTTGGAAACATGGTTACAGTCTAATTTAGGTTAAAAATGGGCATTGGGCATTGGGCATTGGGCATGGGAGAGCCAAGCACCGCAAATAGCTGACTTTTGCATAAGCTCTCAAACATGAGATATATATCACAGTAAATCTTCGCAGACAATCTGCATTGTAGCTATGCGTCGTTATCGCCCAATCGCTTATAGTCTCCAAAGTCTAAGTGTTGCGTCTTTGGCGCTGTACCTGACATTTCCCTTGGGAACATTGATTGCGCCATTGAGAATATCGCCGGTATTAGCGCAAAATTCCAGCGATCGCCAAATCGAAGCTGATAAACTACTCAAACAAGGTGAAGATTTAGTCAATCGCAATCAATCTCAAGCAGCTTTACCAGCGTTTGAGCAAGCTTTGACAATTTATCGTCAAATCAAAAATCGACAGGGAGAAGGAAGAACTCTCAAGGGGATAGGGAATGTTTACTATGATTTGGGCGACTACAAACAAGCAATTACCTATCAACAACAAGCTTTAGACATCGCTCAAGCTATCAACGATCGCGATTTAGCAGCTAGAGCATTAAATAATCTCGGTAGTAACTATAGAGCTTTGGGGGATTTACCGCAAGCGATCGCCTATTATCAACAAGCATTAGCGATCGCGCGTCAAATTCAGGATCTCGAACGAGAAACCAATACCCTCGAAAATCTTGGTTATGTCTACGATACTGTCGATCTGACTCAGGCGATTGATTTTTTAGAACAAGCTTTGGTAGTTTTACGCAAACAATCTGCTGATTCTCCACAAAAGCAGCTAAATCTCCGCAAACAAGAAACGGATATTCTCATCGCTTTGGCTAGGAATTATTATCTGTTTGGCGTTTACAAAGGTATAGGTGAAGGAAAATCACCTGATGAAGCTTTCAATAAAGCAATTGAGATTTATCAACAAGCGGTGAGTCTAGGGAAACAAACAGGCGATCGCTCTCAACTTGCAGACGCACTCTTAGGGCTTGGTAATATGTATAATGCCAAGAGTAAGTATAACGAAGCTGTCGCCACACTCCAGCAAGCTTTGCAGATTTTCCAAACAGATAAAAAATCACCAATTAAGCTACGCGATACTTTATCTAAATTAGGTGAAGTTTATCAAGGTTTGCGTCAACCAGAACAAGCATTAACATATTATCAACAAGCATTAGAAATTGCTAAACAAATCACCGCTAATTCTCCTTTTGCGAATCTAGAAAGAGATAAAGAGCAAGGATTAATCATAGTTAATATTGCTAATATTTATGCAGAAACAGGTAAGTATGAGAAAGCGATTCAAAATTATCAAGATGGGTTAGTAATTTTACAATCAAGCCTCAAGCAAGCTGAAAAAATTACCGATCCGGGGAAGAAGTTTTTGCTGGATTTAGCCAAGCAACAACTCAATCAAGTAATTAAATTTAGCTATGTACGCATGTGTGCTACTTATAAAATTTTAGGTCAATCAGCAGAAGCTAAACAAGGTTGTACGGAAACTTCTCCTAATGTGAAAAGTCTCACGGTTGCAAATAAAACTTCGCCAGAATTAGAAGCGGCACTGAAGAAATTAAATCAAGCACAAGCATTAGGAAAGCCGGAAATGGTAGCATACTCTTTAGCTGAAATTGCTGATGCTTACGCCAATTTACAAGAAAGCGATCGCGCTTGGGAATACTATCAAAAAGCTATTGCTTTAGCTGAAGAATATCCGCAGTTTCAGCAATACATCTATTTTAAAGTTGGTGGTTTTTACGAAAATCAGAAAAAATACGATTTAGCGATAAGTTTTTACAAAAAAGCGGCATTATCTGCGAGAAAAGCGCAGCAAAAAGTTGATGAAGCTATTATGTTCAATCAAGTTGCAAATACTAGCTACACAGCAGGTAAGCTAACAGAAGCAACAGAGGCTTTATATGAGGCGATTAAAGTTTATGAAAGTCTGCGTATAGACCTCACAGATAAAAGTCAAATCTCTATTTTTGAAACCCAAGCCCAAACTTATAGTTTATTACAGAAAATTCTCATTACACAAAATAAAGTTAACGAAGCTTTAGAAGTAGCTGAACGCAGTCGTGCTAGAGCATTTGTCAATTTATTAACTTCACGACTTTCGGCAACGCAAAATCGGCAATTAACTGCGGATTTACCAACAATTGAGAAAATTAGAAAAATTGCTCAAGTGCAAAATGCAACAATTGTGTCATATTCGCTGGTTAATTATTCCCAAAATAACGATAAAAAAAAATTGCAAACATCAGAAATATATATTTGGGTAATTAAACCTCATGGTGAAATAACTTTTAAATCAGTTAATCTGCAATCTCTCAATCAACCTCTAACAGATATTATCAATCAAAGCCGCGTCTCCCTTGGTGCAGGTGGTAGGGGAATTAAAATCGAACCTAATGATGAATCTTTGCAAAAACAATACTTACAAGAATTATATCAAATACTCATTGCCCCAATTGCGTCATTATTGCCCAATAACCCCAATGAAAGAGTAATTTTTATTCCCCATCAATCGCTTTTTTTAGTTCCCTTTCCCGCATTGCAAGCCAAAAACGATAAATATTTAATTGAAAAACATACTATTTTAACTGCACCAGCAATTCAAGTTTTAGAATTGACTCATCAACAAAGACAAAAAGTCAAAGGTAAAGATGTATTAGTAATTGGCAATCCTACCATGCCAAAAGTGGGAATTCCATCGGTGCAATTACAACCATTGTCGGGTGCAGAAACAGAAGCTGTAACAATTGCTAATTTACTCAAAACTCAAGCTATTACTGGCGAACAAGCCACAAAAACCGCTTTCAAACAAAAGCTATCTTCGGCGAGAATCATTCATTTAGCAACACATGGATTACTCGACGATCCTAGCAAAGGAATTAAAACTGCGATCGCACTTGCGCCAACTGCTAACGATGACGGTTTGCTCACCCCTGGAGAAATCGTCAATTTACCCATCAATGCAGAACTGGTAGTTTTGAGTGCTTGTGACACTGGTAGAGGCGCAATTACAGGTGATGGCGTCATTGGTTTATCCCGTTCATTAATTACTGCTGGTGCTACCAGTGTAATTGTCTCCTTATGGTCAGTTCCCGATTCACCCACCTCAGAATTAATGACTCAATTTTATCAACAATGGCAGCAAAATCCCGATAAAGCGGTAGCATTGCGCAACGCCATGCTAGACACCATGAAAAAACACCCCAATCCTGTCAACTGGGCTGCATTTACCTTAATCGGCGAAGCAATTTAAAAATTGGGCATGGGGCATTGGGCGACAATTGTAGAGACGCGATTCATCGCGTCTCGATTCATCGCGTCTCGATTCATCGCGTCTCTATTAACCACCCTAAAGATAGATAAAATATTTGCAAATTTTAGCCACAATTAATATATAATTATGCGCCATTGCTTATCAATATCATAATTGATATTTTCTGCACAAAAAATTTAGTAAATAGCTATAAATTGTCTAAAAATCTAGTCAATTCCCAGTTAATTAATCAACCACTATCAAGATAGCAGACTGATACTGCCATCTCAGCTTTTATTAATTAAATTAATAGCTTGATAATTGCCAGATGGTATGGTAGTTTTATTTTCCGCCAAAGAAGTGGAACGAACAAAACCAGTACAGCAAAAATCTATCTGTTAAGGGTATAGATAAAAGCACAATACTTGATTTTGTGTCTAACCACAAGCTTACTACTAAAGTGGTAAATATTTTAACTGTGTAAAGTTTACTGGTAAATTTAACTATTAGCTTGACACAGATACTGACAGTAGTAAAATCTACTCTAAATAAACCAACAATCAGGGCGGTGAGTTAGTACTGGTGTGGAATGCCAAAAATTCTACACACTGAGTTTTGCATCTATTCGGATCACACATTTCCAGGATAGTATATATGACTTAGCGATGCCTGATTGGATATCCATATTGAATTTTTGAATGTTTATGGACCAGAGTCCACAAGACGGTAGTATTAACCTCCTCTGAGCTGGCGGGAAAGTCTCCCAGCGCGGGGGAGACCATTAGGAGGGAGGTATTATGCTCATGCAAGATTTGCGCAATTCTCTTGTTGAAGTTGCTGACCTAAACCAGCTCAAATGGGATTTGAATCATTTACAACCCGTTGATGTTGGTGAATATATTACAAAACTGCCGACAAATCAGCGAGCGATCGCCTTTCGCTTGCTCAATAAAGCCCAAGCAATTGATGTTTTTGAATATCTACCAACAGAGGTACAAGAAGAACTAATCAATTCGCTGCACGATGTTCAAGTAGTACAAATTGTTGAGGCGATGAGTCCTGATGAAAGGGCAGAATTATTTGATGAATTACCAGCCGGAGTAATTAAACGGTTATTACAAGAATTAAGTCCCGAACAAAGACAAGCAACTGCAACAATTTTGGGTTATCCCGAAGGGACAGCTGGGCGGGTAATGACTACAGAATATGTCCGGCTGCGGGAAGGATTAACTGTCGGTGAAGCCCTAAGTAAAATCCGCCGTCAGGATGAAGATAAAGAGACGATTTACTATGCTTATGTCACAGATGATAATCGCACGTTGGTGAGGGTAGTTTCCCTGCGGCAATTATTATTTACTTTTCCTGATGTATTAATTAGAGATATAGCTAGCGATCGCGTCATTAAAGTCAGAACCGAAACCCCCCAAGAAGAAGTGGCGCAAATTATGAAGCGCTATGACTTAATCGCTATCCCGGTTGTTGATAGGGAAGATAGATTAGTCGGGATTATTACCATTGATGACGTAGTTGATATTTTAGAAGAAGAAGCTACAGAAGATATTCAAAAATTAGCGGGTGTGAGTGGTGATGAAGCCGCTTTATCTCCACCTTTACTCACCATTCGCAATCGCCTACCTTGGCTGTTGGGAATTATGGCTTTGTATATTGGTGCAGCTAGTGCGATCGCACCTTTTCAATCAGTGATTTCCGCCGTCCCTGTTCTCGCCGTTATCATGCCAATTTTTTCTAACACTGGTGGTACTGTGGGGATTCAAGCATTGACAGTGACAATCAGAGGTTTAGGTGTCGGTGAAGTTACAGCCAAAGACACCCTGAAAATTCTTCGTAAAGAACTACTTGCGGGTGTAGGTACAGCCATAGCTTTAGCCATAACCATGATTATGCTTTCCTTAATTTGGGCACAACCTCAAGAACGATGGGTAGCGTTAATTGCTGGATCGGTTATGGCGACAAATACCCTAGTAGCAGTCACCCTGGGAACTTTACTCCCGATGGGTTTGAAACAGTTAAAGCTAGATCCGGCTTTAGTTAGCGGGCCATTAGTCACAACTATGTTAGATACAATAGGCTTTCTAACTTTCCTCTCCCTGATTTCTGTAGCTTTAAACGTCTTCCATTTACCAACCTAGTAGGGGCTAGGGGCTAGGGGCTAGGAAGGGGGACAAGGGGGACAAGGAGGACAAGGAGGACATGGGAGACAATTGTAGAGACGCGATTCATCGCGTCTGTGCCCAATGCCCAATGCCCAATGCCCAATGCCCAATGCCCCATGCCCAATGCCCCATGCCCCATGCCCAATACCTAATGCCCCTTTCCGAAATTCATAAATGTGCAAGTGTATTCACTAATATCAGGTTTCTAAGTTGAAGACTTATGAATCGCTTTGCATCTTTGATTATCGCAGGAACAATCGCATCTATAGCCACATTGGCGATCGCTCAAACTACCGACGCTAATACATGCACAATCTACCAAAATTGTCAATATCGTACATTTGACACATATCAGCCTCAGATTCAAAGCAGTGTCAACAAAAATATCTACAAAACTAGTATTTTGAGCGTCTTTATCATTCTTGTCACTACAAAAATAGCCAATACTGCCTTAGAGTCCTGGCTGAATAAATCATAAAATTGTCTCAAAATCTAGTTTATCGGGGTGGATAATACCCAGCTAGCTATTTCCAAAATCTCAATCATTAATCAATAAAAAAATTCCCGGTTTACTAGATAAATCGGGAATTTTTATTTGTGAGAATATCTCAGATCAACTACCTGAAATTAAACTGTTACTTTTATAGCTACCTGTTCTTTTGTGCGATTTTTGCTATTTTTTCTTGTCAACAATCCACCCATACCAACAGCTATCATTCCTAGTATTGTGCCAGGTTCTGGTACAGCTTGGGTTTTTCCCGTTCCTATTTTGTAGTAAACGCTAATATGAGAAACATCCTTTGTTTCGTTACCGTTAAAATTAAATGCAGCTTTTTCAAATGGGGAATTCCAGGTTCCAAAAGTTTTTCCATCCTCAACCATGTAACCCACAAGTTGAGTGCTTTTAGCAGATTTGAAGATGAGCATGACATCTTCCCAGTTATTTTGAACTACCTTCGATATATCCCAGCTTCCAGATTTCCCCTCTCCTTGGCTTTGCAGATCTATATAACCAGCAGTTTCACCGATTTTGCCACCAAATACCCAGTTATTAATATCAAAGAAATTTTCAGTATTAACTGTCAACGGTTTATCCTTCTTCTCCTGAAAATCTTGACTGCTGGTATTGCTAACTTCGCATTCAGAAGTATTGGAGACATTATCGCTAATGACGCTAGAACAAGCAAAAGTAGCGGCCTTAGCTGGTGCTGAAGCTGCTAACATACCAGCAGCGAGAATCGAAGAACCTAATACAGTCGCCAGCATTTTTTTCATGATAGATTACTTTCCCTTACACACAATCTGATGGACTAACAAAGAATACTTAGGCTGCTAGAAAAACTTGCTTGTTTTTTCATAAATAGCACTTGATTCAAAGTATTAATTAAGTAAATCCATGTCAATTATTAAAGCGATATTTTCACATATTCTTTATAAAACATTTCTTGATATAAAAGCTTTAAGAAAAAAGCTGATAATTCTGGTATTTTCACGTGCTAGGGATAAAAGTATTTTTGAATAAAAGTTTGAATAAATCAATAAGATTAGGGATTTTTACGCAGGAATATCCTAGCTTTTGGAGAATTGCCTATCTATAGGATTAGCAATACCAATCAAAACCCGGATATGCTGTAAAATTCCAACCATACATATATTTCAAAAATTAAGTATGAATTCTAGATCTATTATTAAAACTATTTAATTTGATACTATCTTTCGTCGAATTTAGGAATAGTGAAGTAAAAAGTACTACCTTTCCCTAAAGCACTTTCTACCCAAATTTTGCCCCCATGCTGTTGAACGATACCGCGACAAATAGCTAATCCTAAACCTGTGCCACCTTTTTGTCGAGAATCGCTAGCATCAACCTGTTGAAATCGTCCAAAAATACTTTCTAGCATCGTCTCAGGAATGCCTCGCCCTTGATCTTGAACTTTAAATAAAACGCGATCGCTTAATTCTTCTACAATCACAGTCACTTGGCTATTGATTGGGGAAAATTTGATCGCATTACCAATTAAATTCACTAAAGTTTGGACAATTCGGTCTGAATCTACCCAAATTTGCACAGAATTGGGCACCATAACTAAAGAAACATCATTTTCTGTGGCTAGCGGCTTCACAGCTTCTACAGATTGGCGCAGAATTGTTGCAGTATCGCACCACTGCTTGACTAAATTAAATTTATTGGATTCTAAATGTTCTAAGTCTAAAATGTCATTAACCAACCGCACTAGGCGTTCTGTATCGCTGTAAGCAATATCTAACATTTGTTGAGCCGTTTCTGGTTGGGTTTTGAGAACTCCAGAAGATAGCAACCCTAAAGCACCACGAATAGAAGCTAAGGGTGTGCGTAATTCATGGCTGACAATGGAGATAAATTCTTTCTTCATTGTCTCAATTGCTCGACTTTCTGTAATATCTTCAATTGTGCCAACATAGCCCATTAATTCATTGCTATCCGCCAGTAATGGAACGATGGTAATCCGACAAAAACGCCAAGTGGCATCACGCAGAATGTAACGGATTTCCGTGCAGAATTCTTGATTTGCTGTGGTTAATGCCTGTAAACGGGGTAAAAATTCGGCTAAATCTTCTGGATGAATAAATTGCATCCAGCGATCGCCTAGAGATTCTGCAAAGCTCAAGCCGCAAATTGTTTGAAAACGGGGATTGGTATAAATATTTTTACCTTGAGCATCGGTTCTAAAAATCCCGATGGGTGCAGAATCGCTGAGAGTCCGGAATAAAGTTTCGTTTTGACGCACTGCTTCTTCTGCTCGTTTGCGATCGCTAATATCAATGCTGACACCAATCACTACCCAGCCATCACCAGTTTCTTGGCGATAGGCAGAATAAGTAGTAGAAATCCAGCGCAAAGAACCATCTTTATGGCGAAATCGATATTCTATAATACAAGCACCTTCAGAAATACTCTGGAGAAATCGAGAATATCTGACTTTTTCCCGATCTTCCGGAAATACCCTGGAAAGCCACAGCATTTTATCAGCGAGGAGTTCTTCGGGAGTATAACCAAAAATGATTTCGCTAGCTCTAGATTGATACTCATATTCCCATTCCTGGCTGCTAGTCATGCGAAAACTAAAAATTGAAGCGCTAGCTGTGGAAAGAATATTATTTAAGCGTTTTTCGGAAGTTTGCAAAGCTAACTCTAAGCGTTTGCGATCGCTAATGTCAACGCTAACGCCTGTGACAATCCAGCAATCAGCTGCTTCATCTCGATGGGAGGTATAAGTTCCAGAAATCCAACGCAGAGAACCATCTTTATGATGGAATCGATATTCTACATTAGTAGTCCGTTCGGCAAAAATATCTGCGAACAAAGGATAAAAAATTGTATCCCGATCCTCAGCAAATACCTGTGACATCCACAGCTGCTTATCCGAGATAATTTCTTCTGGACTATAGCCAAACAAACTTTCGCTACCAATAGACTGATATTCATATTCCCAGTCGTAATTTGCAAAGGCGCGAAAACTGACAATTGAGGCGTTAGCTGTAGTCAGGATACTTTGTAAGCGAATTTCCGAAGCTCGTAAAGCTAGTTCTAATTTTTTGCGATCGCTAATATTAAACGCGATTCCTTGAAGAATTGGAGTTTTACCATCTGGCGCTATGACTAAGCTAGCTTGATCGCGAACCCAAATGATTTGCCCATCGCGAGTTAACATGCGATACTCAGCCAGTAAAGGTTCTCCCGTCTTAATTGTATGTTCAAAACTATTTTTGACGCGATCGCGATCGTCTGGATATACATAATTTGACCAAGTATTTAAATGTCCCGCAACCCATTCTTCAGCAGGAATCTGCAATAACTGGTTAATTTGCGGACTGATGTAAGCAAATTCAGCCGTAGCCGTAATTGGCGCAGTATAGACAACTCCGGGGATTTGTTCCAATAAATTTCTGTAGCGTAATTCCGCTTGTCTGAGTTTTTCTTCTGCTTGTTTGCGATCGCTAATTTCTATGCTGCTACCAATAATCCGATACACCCGCGATTGTTCGTTAAATAAAGGCGTTAAACTAGTAATCCACCAGGTATCTTCTCCTTGAAATGGTAAACACTCCTCATAGCTAATCGTTTTTCCTGCTGCAATACAAGCTTGATAATGCTGGCGAATTGATAATGCAATTTCCGCAGGAAAGATATTTTCTGGAGTTTTACCTTGGATCTCTAGAGAACTGATACCTGAAAGTCTTTCCGCTAGTGGATTCAACCCTGCAAAGCGAAAGTCATTATCTTCAAGAATATCCACCACAAAAATACATTGTTCAACACCGTTATAAATACTGCGTAAAAACTTTTCTTGTTCTTGTAAAGCTTTTTGTGCTAAGAATCTTTCTGTAATATCTTGAGCAGTGCCATAAATCCGAATTACCTGCCCATCAGCGTTAAATTCTGCTTGTCCAGTACCTTCAATATAGCAGGGAGGCGTACCGGGTGGGGTGTTACGTCGCAGGATGAGTTTATAGGATTCCCCTATGGTAATTGATATTTCCACAGCTTGATGTAATCTTGCCGCAGATTCTGGATGATACAATTCTAAGAGATCCTCATAATTAGGTTCCCCTAATGCGGGATCTCGATCAAAGATATGAAATAATTCTTCTGTCCAAGTAATTTTTTGTGTTCTTAAATCGAATTCCCAATTGCCAATTTTCGCTACTTTTTGGGCTTCTGTAAGTAAAGCTTTACTTTTACGCAGAGTTTCTTCAGTATTTTTTAAGTCAGTAATATCAAATCGGATACCATCCCAACAAATCCGCCCATCATCCATCCGGCGAGGAGATGAGCAGACACGCACCCAACGGATATCTCCCTCTGGGGAATATTCCCTTACTTGGATATCAAATACTGACATATTGTCTACAGACTCCTGCTGCTTCTGGAGCATGTAGGGAATATCATCTGGAATGATGATGTTAAATAGTAGGCTGGAATCAGCTAAGATGGCTTCGGGTTTCAAGCCATTTGTTTGTTCAACGCCAGCACTGACATAATAAAAGCGATTGCTACCATCTAATTCTTGCACTAACTGGTAGATGTAACCATTGGGAACGCGATCGCCAATTCCTCGCAGAAAAGCTTCTCGTTCTTGTAAAGCTAGTTCGGCGCGTTTGCGATCGCTAATATCGCGGTGAATACCAATCATTCTCAATGGCTGACCGCAATTATCCCACATCACCACCTTGCCGTGGTTAGCAATCCATTTCCACTCGCCGGATTTGGTTTGCATTTGATATTCAAAGCTGTAGGGAATAGAACTATCCTGGAGGTGAGACTGCAAAACATTCATCACCCAGGATCGATCGTCGGGATGAATCAATTGTTCCCAAGTACTCAAATTATGGTATAATTCATCAGCTCTATAGCCAAGCATTTCACACCAGCGATCGCTCAGATAAACTTCTCCCGTCAGCAAATTCCAATCCCACAGTCCATCTCCTGAAGCTGCTAAGGCTAATTGCAATCGTTCTTCACTTTCTCGCAAAGCTGCTGCTGTCTGCGCTTGCTGCTGATGTTGTATTTCTACCAGCTGTTCGTAGCGTGCAATTTTCTGGGGTAGCGCTTGTTGAATACTTTGATGTGTAATCACACCTAAAAGTTGTCCTTGCGCATCCAAAACTGGAAGATGAGATAATTGCTGCTCTTGTAGTAAAGAGATAACGCTATATATATTGCCTAACTCTGATTCTTTCACAGTCATAACATTACCAGTCATGACATCAGCTAGGGTAGTTACAGTCAAGTTTAACCCTGAAGCGATCGCCTTGACTAACTCCTGTGTTGTAAAAATTCCCAGGATTTGATTTTGCTCTACAACTAATACATAACTTATGCATTCCTGGCTCATCATTTGCACCGCAAACTCAACTGATGTCTCTAGTGCTAAGGTGATTGCACGCTTTTGGATAAATTGAGTTTGGGAAAATGGCGGCATAATACTGGAAATAGCAATGTGCGAAAATATTTTGTTTACAGCCAACTGTAGCTGTCGTACAGAAAGCGGATATTTAATTTAAGCTCGACATTTAAGAACTGACAAACACATTTAAGCATTTCCCAGAGAGAATTTGATTCCAGGCGCTTCAAACATGCTCAGGGGTTAGGGGTTAGAGGCGTGTTTTCAAAGTCTTAGATCCCCCCTACCCCCCTTAAAAAGGGGGGTGAAAAGACTCTCAAAGTCCCCCTTGAAAAGGGGGATTTAGGGGGATCGAGAAATTTAGAAGGCTCAACGAGTAGTTGGAAAACACGGGCTAGGGGTTAGGGGCTAGGGAGACAAGGGGGACAAATGACAATTGTACAGACGCGATTAATCGCGTCTCTAACAAATGACCAATGACCAATGACCAGTTTTTCTTATACATTGTATTAGGCTTTACTATGAAATGAATAATTAGCAAAGTCAACGATAAACTTTGCTTACTAAGCATGGATTTGCGCAAATTCTGTATCTGCTGTAACAAAAATATTTGAGAAAAAGATTAAGTATAAGTAACTACAATACATAAAGTGTTTTAGTACCAAAATTAACCATGAGACTGGATGTTGCTAGCGATTAACTGCGTATACCATGACAGAGTAATTACTTATTTAGGCATACGTATATAAATCCGCTTAGATATTAATAATAATCAAATATTGATGCATTTCCAGATCTATCAAACTGCATATTCTCAAAAACCATATTTAATAGCAGCCGCTCTATCGCAAGCATTAAAATTAAATATCACGTTAGATATATAAACAAATTAAATCTAAATAGTAAGAAAAAACTTTATTACTTGAAGCAGATACATAAAACCATTTGACGTATTAATTTAGAATAAAGTTTAATTAAAGTCTTAAATGATTGCCTAAAACTGCTAGGCAGAAATGTTGGATTGATTGGTCTGAAACTTTTTTAAATTCAAGAACAACAACAAACTATGAACGCTACCTCTGAAAAACGCATTGCTTTAATTTCAGTTCACGGCGATCCAGCGATTGAAATTGGTAAAGAAGAAGCTGGCGGACAAAATGTTTATGTGCGCAAAGTTGGTGAAGCTCTAGGGCGCTTGGGATGGCAAGTTGATATGTTTACCCGCCAAGTAAGTGCAGACCAACAACAGATTGTGCAGCATAGTGAAAATTGTCGTACTATCCGCTTTCAAGCAGGCGCTTTAGAGTTTGTTCCCAGAGATAATCTATTTGATTATTTACCAGAATTCATTGAGAAGTTTTTAGCATTTCAAAAAGAAAATAACATCACCTATCAATTAATTCACACTAACTACTGGCTTTCTAGTTGGGTAGGAATGCAACTGAAGAAGATTCAAGGAAGCAAACAAGTTCACACATATCATTCTTTAGGAGCAGTTAAATACAACACTATTGAGAATATTCCCCCAATCGCCACTAAAAGATTAGCAGTAGAAAAAGAAGTTTTAGAGACAGCTGAAACAATTGTGGCGACGAGTCCCCAAGAAAAACAACATATGCGATCGCTCGTTTCCAAAAAAGGTAATATTGACATTATTCCCTGCGGTACAGATGTGCAGCAGTTTGGCTCGGTGGATAGAGAAACAGCAAGAGCAAAATTAAATATCGACCCAGAAGCGAAAGTTGTGTTATATGTGGGCAGATTTGACCCCCGCAAAGGTATAGAAACAGTAGTGCGTGCGGTGGGTGCATCTGAGCTGCGCGAGTCGCAAAAACTGCACTTAATCATTGGTGGTGGTAGTACTCCGGGTAATAGCGACGGTATCGAACGCGATCGCATTGAAGGTATAATTAACGAATTAGGTATGAGCGACATCACCAACTTACCTGGTCGTCTGTGTCAAACAGTTCTACCCACTTACTACGCTGCTGCTGATGTTTGCGTTGTTCCCAGCCACTATGAACCCTTTGGACTAGTAGCAATTGAAGCAATGGCGAGTGGAACCCCAGTAGTCGCCAGCGATGTCGGCGGCTTGCAGTTTACCGTAGTTCCCGAAGTTACTGGTTTATTAGCACCACCTCAAGATGTCCCCGCCTTTACAAAGGCTATTGACCGAATTCTCATGGATCAACAATGGCGCAATGAATTAGGTCAAGCCGCTAGAGAACGAGTAATTAACAAGTTTAGCTGGGATGGTGTAGCAGCTCAACTGAGCGAACTCTACACCCAACTGTTAGAACAGCCTGTAACAAAATCCTTAGTGCAGACTTTAGAACAAACCTTAGAACAAACTGCTGTACCACCTGCGGTGGAATCTACCAAGCAACCAGCTTTACTCAGCTAGGAATTTTCTCAGCATTTGTTGGTAGTCTAGATGCCCGACTTCTTGAAGGATGCTGCTGGTGAATTAGGGGTAAGACCCCTCGCTTAACCCGAAATCCCGCCGTCACCCTCAAGGGTGCGGCTAACCGAACAAAGCCTGCCTCCGCAGGCTAGAGAAATACAGCCTGCGGAGGCAGGCTTTGTAGCGTTAGCCACTGGCTTATAGCCTGTGGGCGGTGTGTCGGGTAAGTGAGAGAACAGTTTATATCAATTGTTGATGGGTCTGACTTCTAATTCGCTAACTGTATCCTTGAAACAGTCGGGGATCTTGCAACTCAAGTGGATAATTGCCAACCTAAAGTTGTCGCCACTAAATGTGACAGCCGCAAAGGATCGAATGGTTTAGAAATTACCCCTGCAACTCCCAAGCGAGAAAATTCATTTAAATCTACTTTTTGTACTTTAGCTGTTAGCAAAATTACTGGAATTTTTTTAGTAGCTAAATTAGCTTGTAATCGATTAAACAATGCCAAACCATCAATGTCTGGCATCATCACATCTAAAAGAATGGCATCAGGATGTTCCTTATCTGCTAAAGTCAAGCCTTCACTACCAGACTCGGCTATCAGTACTTGCCAACGACCGATATTTTCTAAACAAGCTTTAATGACAGTACAGAGATTTTTTTCATCATCAATTACTAAGATGCGTTTTGCTGGCATATTCTTTAACAGACTCGTGCTGATTATTGATGTAATAACTTTTTACTTAAATGTGTTCTTTCTAACCTATTTAATATCCGGGCAACTAATTCTGGTTCGATAATTGGTTTTCTCACATAGTCATCGGCTCCCACTGCGTATACTTTATATAGTATTTCCGATTCAAAATGAGCGGAAAGAAATAATATTGGTAAATGGTTCCAATAGCTATCATTACGGATAACTTGGCATAAATCTATACCATTAAAATCTGGCATTTCAATATCTAATATCAATAAATCGGGTTTAGTCGATTCTAAAATTTCCCAAAAGCGTTGCGATTCTTGTAATGGTGTGACTTGTAGCCCCCAAGGAGATAGTAAAGTAGTTACTTGGTGAAGAATCACCGGATCGTCATCCACAACTAAAACTTTGGCATCGGTGCTAGTTTGTTGGTTGAGGGCGACATTAACTGCTGTTAAGACTTCCACAGCAGACATCGTTTTATTTAAAAAACTATGTGCGCCTAAACGTGCAGCTTCTACTCTGTTAGGTAGTTGATTGCTACTAGTCAAGACAAGAATGGGAATTTCTGGGTGATTTTGGGTGATTTCTCCTAGCAGGGTAAAACCATTTTCCTCTTGGTCAGGAAATGACAAATCTAGTAAGATAACTTCGGGAGGATTTAAGGCTATCTTCGATCTAGCCGTTTTTGGCTCGCCTGCTACTTCTACTTGAAAACCCCAAAATACCGCTTCTAATTTAATTCTTTCAGTTAGGGTAGTATCGTCATCAACAATTAATAGCCTTGCTGATGTTACCGCCGTTTTGCTAGCACTGGCTGGTGAAGATGGTTGCTGTTGTAATGTCTGTTTCAACAATTTGACTAATTCGGTTAACTGCAAAGCTGTACTTTGCGGTTTATCAGTGTGGTTTTCTAACAACTGTTCGATTTCTCGCGCTACGTTGGAACCATCTACATAGCCATAACAACCCAAGGAACCTGCAAGGCGGTGAGCTTCTGCTTGTGCTTGTTTAATTATACGTTTATCTGGACTTTTAGTTGATAATTGCGCGATCGCCTGTTGCAATAACTCATACTTTTCCGAGAAACTCTTTTGAAACTCTTCCCGCATTTTGGCGACTACAGCCATAATCTTTGCTTCCGCTTGGCTATTATCCTGTGGCGGTTCGGAAGTTACATTGGTTTTTCCTTCGGATTTTTTTTGTTCTTCCTTTTTTTGTTCTTCCTTGAGGCGATAACCCAAGCCATAAACTGTTTCGATTAAATCTACCTTCATCCCCACAGCTTTGAGCTTTTGACGCAAACCCTTAATATGGGTTGTCACCGCTTCTTCACCAGGAAATTCATCAGCCGACCAAATTCTATCTAATAGAACGCTTCTACTAAATATCCGCCGGGGATTTTCTAGGAAAAGTTCTAATAAGCCATATTCCTTCGGGGTAAGGTGTAGCCTTTTCCCCCCATAGGTAACTTCTTTACTATTAGGATCTAGTTGTAAATTCTCCCAAACTAACAATTTGGCTATAGTTGTCCTACCACGCCGCATTAACGCGCGAATTCTGGCGATTAGCTCTGGTAATTCAAATGGCTTGACAATATAATCATCAGCACCAGCTTCTAAGCCAATGACGCGGGCGCTAATGTCTTTGTTAGCCGTTAGCATCAGAATCGGCATTTCATAGCCTGCTAGGCGAATTTGCCGACAGAGATTGATTCCATCTAGTCTAGGAAGAATGACATCTAAGATGAGCAGGTCATATTCATAGGTTTTGACCAAATCTAAACCACTTTGACCGTCGTTAGTAGTCTCAATCTGGTAATTCAGAGTCGAAAAGGCCTCTACCAGCAACGAAGTTATCTGTTTGTCATCTTCTATTAAAAGAATTTTCACAAAATTTTCCCTGAAACAGGTATTAAATTTTATAAGTAATAATTTTAACTAGGAAATAGGAAAATGACAGAACTTTAGTAGCTGTCTCCTCCATTAGCTTGTCTGTTGAGAATCTGCTGTTCTGTAACTTGGCTGTATGATGATACCAAGGGTGTTCGCTCGGCACAAATCCTAGTATAATCGTGCTTCTGTATGCAATCTCCTCAAGATTAGCGATCGCTATATTATGAGTTAAATTTCTCGGTTAATAGCTCTCGGCAGAGAAAAATAAATTTTAATAAATTTTAAAGACTTTTTTGGGCAGAATATGTGAATATGTGCTGCAAATTCAAAATCAGGTTTCATTACCTACTCTTCCTCCGATCGATGAATAAACTAGCCGAGTCATCGAATCATTGGATTAAACTTTGTCACTGGTTACAGCTAAAAACTAGCAAGTTACTAACCGACGACAACTTGAGAAATATTAATTTGCTTGGATAGTTAATCAGATTTTCTCTATTTTTTATCAATACTTGTTGGCATTGCTTACAGGAATCCATGTTTAGTCAAGCAGGGAAACAGGTTTTTGCAGAAAAACTTATTTTTGATTACACAAAAACTGGACTCCTCCAGAGCAATGCACAAACAAGCAATAACCGCTTGACAACTCATCACATCACAAACATGCAAATTTAACTTGCATTTAGACAATTAAAAATTAAAAATCAGTATTTTTGTGATTTTTAATTTTTAATTAGACTACTTGAGAGATTAATTTGTTGTTTGTGCAGCCAACATTTGTTTGAGCTTTTCTAATTCAGAAGCCCAACGGGGATCTGGACGAATCGCATCAGAATCAGATGTTGAGGTAGTTTCGCGTCCAGCATTGCTGCTACCACCGCGCCGAGATTTCTTAGAACTTTTCTCACGACGGCTACCTTCTTTTTGTGTTGGGGGAGCTGAATTACCGCCACCAGCATGTTGTACTGGTTTGGGTGGTTGCTCTTCTCCCTCTTCTCCCTTATTGCGAGGTAATGCTTTTTCTAGCTTAATGGGAGTTTCTTTGAACAGCTGACCGTTATATTTTTCAATAATTTGATCGGCTTGTTCGTCATTATTCACCGTGAGAAAACCAAAGCCACGACATTTACCTGTCTTGCGGTCTTTGATCAGTTTAGTGGTGACTGCATCACCTTCAGCAGCAAAAACTGCTTGTAGTTCTTGACGATCTATTTCTTCTTTTGGCAAATTGCCTATATATAGGCGAACAGACATGAACTATACCTCCAGAGTTGAATGAAAATGGCAAGGTGATAAAACAATGAATTGGCTGTGGCTTGAAATCCATGCTATTCAGCAAAAAGTGCCATAACCCATTTTTTTACTCAAAACTGTCAACCTATACAATACAATTTTTCGTTGGGATCAAGCTTGCTTAATACAAAAGCGCACACAACGCTAATTTTACATACCACCTTAATTCTAAGAATTATAAATCTAATAGCTTACCACCCGATCGAGTAAACTTTTTTTGATGTGCACCTGTTTGCCGAATAAAACACCATTCCTTACATTATCATGGTATTTTCTACGTAGCTAGTTCAGTGCAGACATTTCTAGCATACTCTTCACGCAAATTGTAACAGAAATTACTTTTTTTTCTCAACATGGTGATATTTGGAAACAAAAACCAGCCAGTGGCTGGTTAGGTTACTGCTGTGTTGGGAGAATAACAAAGATAGATATATTGGCGCAAGGGTTGGCGATAAATAACTCAGCAATCTAGCTTAGTTATGTTTATGGGTTGGGATTATGTAAATAAATGTAACACTTGCAGAAATATTTTGCAATGTTTCTTTACATTTTGGTCAACAGTCAACAGTCAACAGTCAACAGTCAACAGTCAACAGTCAACAGTCAACAGTCAACAGTCAACAGTCAACGGTCAACAGTCAACAGTCAACAGTCAACAGTCAACAGTCAACAGTCAACAGTCAACAGTCAACAGTCAACAGTCAATGGTCAACTGTCAACAGTCAACAGTTAATAATCTCCTTCACCCCTTGAGAAATATAAAGGCTCCCCAGGCTTGGGCGGCTACTGCGAGGATAGTTGACCAAATGGGATGGGCGCTGTTGATGATTTGACCATTTTGTGTTTGGATGGTTTGGATATCAATCCAAGGGGTTGCGCCGCGTCGGAACCAACCGACAATGGTAATTTGGCGGCCGATTAAGTCTTGGGGATTGATTGATTGTCCTAGCCAGGGGATATGATGCAATTTCACTAAACCAATGTGCGATTGCAGCATTAAGTCTTGTCCCAGGCTGTTACCTACACCCGGACGACCGATGAGTCTACCTGCAAGGCACACATTTATGCTATCGATGGGAATAGCAGATGGATTGGCTAAGAGGTTAGGTAAGCGATCGTCGGTTTGCAAATTAGCAGGTTTAATATCAGGAAATAAAGAATTCATCCGCAAAATTATGCCGATGCTAAAGCCGATGAGCAAAGAACCGATGACAAATGACCAATCTTCATAGATCCATTTCAGGTTTAAAATCTTCATGGCATAGGCTATTTGCCACACCAACCAAATTAAACTGGCAAATAATAAACCCAGAGGAATACCCAGCCAAGGAGCTATTTGTAAGAGAAAAGGCTGATGGTTACCGCGTAAGGCTTGTTCGTTGACTAAATGTAGTTCGGTTTCTAAATGCCAATGGCGGGCGATTTTACACAGACGTTGAATGCGATCGCCAATTAAAGGGTGACTATTATTAAATGTAAACCAACGGCGATAGGGATTAAAGTTATCCCACATCAACAGGGATGTAAACGGAATATGTCCGGCTAAACTCCCCATAGATATACTTTGTTGATAGCTGACAGGCGCTAGAAGATTCAAGCTTTCTAACTGCCAACTGGTGTGTTCTTGTTTGCCAATATCGCCAGCGACACCAATGGTAATTTTCAGTAAGGCGCGAATTAGGGCGTTAGGATTGCCAGTAATTTCCGCAGCCGTGCGATCGCTATAATAAACTCGCAACTTGGATAACCATAAAGCCGGGCCTGTCAGCAAACACCAAATACCGTAGGTGCAACTTGCTAAAATTATTGCTGGCCAGCGACCAAAACCAGAAAATTTATTACCCCACTCCGAAAATAGCTGATATAACCTGTAAACAGGCAAAGTTACCAGCAGTATCAAAGACATAACGAGATAATCTTTCTGGATAATTTGCCCTAGCTGGGTGGCGTAGATAACAGCAATTTCATCATCGGCTAATTGCTCTAATAATCCTTGACTGACGACTATTCGGGCATTACGGGCGAGATTACCGTAAGTAAAAGCAATAGGGGCTTTTATTGGCAAAATTCGCAGTTTAGGAAACTGCCAACGGCGTTGTTGACAAGCGCGCTGGAGTACGCGAATAGTTTCGCGACTATGACCATTTAAAACTTCTTTAGATAACTCGCGTTGCTGATAATATTTTCCTAATAGCCAATCTAATAACCAAGGTGATAAGGCAATTGCGATCGCTAAAACTACAAGTACAAGTACAGTCGGATTGCGATTGAATAACGGTAATGGGCGTAAGTGAGCTAGCTTGATGAAAATTTGATTGGTTAAAGTCATTGTCAGCTGAAGCATTTCCCTGATGACCCAAAACAGAGCCATAAAGGTACCAGCTGCCAGTAATTTTAAAGGTAATAAATTAAGTTTATGCAGGGGTTGCCAAACTTTCGCCCTGGGAGCATGTCGCCAATAAATTTGAAATGATTTAGCTACTGCGCGATAACCAGAGGCGACTAAACCATTGACGCCGATAGTTTCTACATGAGAATTTCTCAGACTACCTGCGGGAACGGCGGCACTATTGGTTTTTGTAATTGTTTGCTGTGATGCACCAGTTCCATTATTATTGGTACTATTGGCAGCGACATGTCCATTGGCAGAATTTTTGGCTGTATTTTGCCGTTTTTGGCGGTTTTTTAAATGTCCAAGCGCGCGTTCTGCCCATTCTTGCACTTGGGGATTAGGACTATCAAGCAGATTTTGACACAGGGCGATCGCTTTAGAAACTTGACCCATGCGTGCATAAGCCATGACTAAACCAACTTGAGCCTGTAAGCCAGCAGTAGTATTTTTTTGACTAGTAGCAACAGGCTCTAACTGGGCGATCGCCGTTTGATAATTCCCCTGCTTGAGAGCAACTAAACCAGCCTCCAAAGACAATTCGGCATGTGAAGGCATAGAAATTCTGGCACTCCCATCTGTTCTAATTAATCCAAGGTAACGCTTTAGCGCCTAAATTTAGATACCTGCTGTGGCAAATCACATCCGGAATTATCCAGTGTTATCTTTCTATAGGTTGTTTACCTGCTCCGAAGGAACAGGGAACGGGTAACGGGCAATAGTAGACTGTCTAGACTAAAGTAGTGCATTAGTCAAACTCTTGTGGGGTGGACATCTTGTCCGCCCAGAACGGGTGAGACGCCCATCCCACAAGAAAATTATATTGCCACATTTTAGCCTAGACACGCTAATAGGCAAGATTTTTAGCGAGATGCGGAAATTGTTGATAGTTATTTCCTTTCACGCCAGGTTTTGGCACAACCAAGCATGAAAATTTATTTTCCCTGTTCCCTGTTGCTCTTTAACCGGGAGCATCCCAAATGTGCAAAAACGCCCTCACCCTATAAGGGTGGGGCTAGAAATACGAAGCCTGCCTTCGCAGGCTATCAAACTTTTAGCCTGCGAAGGCAGGCT
>NZ_JACJQG010000005.1 GCF_014696435.1 Calothrix anomala FACHB-343
TGACTGTTGACTGTTGACTGTTGACTGTTGACTGTTGACTGTTGACTGTTGACTGTTGACTGTTGACTGTTGACTGTTGACTGTTGACTGTTGACTGTTGACTGTTGGAAGCTTGGCAAAACTAAAGTTAAAATTGCAAGCAAAGTTAAAATCTGAGAGAGACTTATGAAGACTGCTGAAAAATTAGCTGCTGGTTGGCTACTCACACTCGGATTCATGTTTTTAACTCTATCAGTCTCAGCAGGAATTGAGAAACATAACTTATTAAAGCCAATCCCCGGCGCTAAAGAAGAAAGAGGTGCAAGAGAATTCTTTAATAAAGATGCTCTTTATCTCCTTGATAATACGGCTAGGCAAGGTTTAATTTTTGGCGTTCCTACTTTAATTTTAGGGGGATGGCTGAGTTTAGGATTATATTATCAAAGCAAACAAGAGAAAAAAGCTTTAAATCAACAAATGAGCAATCGCCTACAAGGGATTTTTTATCAAATGTTACAAGAAAACAAAGGACGTATGACCCTTGTTGGCTTTGCAGTTAAATCAGAATTACCCGCAATCGCCGCCAGAGAATATTTAGACGAGAAAGCTAAAGAATTCAATGCTAATTTTCAAGTCAGCGAAGATGGGACTGTATCATATCATTTTGAGCTTTAAATCGAATCAACCAATCTACGCCTAAGTATAATGACGCAGATTTTTTTAAGTATAGCTGCTCTGTTTGGCGGTTTATCTGTTGCGGCAGGAGCCTTTGGCGCTCACGCTTTACGAGACAAAATCAGCGAGCGATCGCTAGAAATTTTTGACACTGGCGCTAGGTATCAAATGTACCACGCTATCGCATTATTATTAGTAGGATTACTACTAAGTCGTACCGAGTCGCCACCTTCTACCCTCATAGTCAGTGGTTGGCTATTTATTGTCGGTATTGCCATATTTTCAGGCAGTTTATACGCCTTAAGTTTAACTGGTATCAAATCTTTAGGAGCAATTGCACCCTTGGGAGGCGCAGCTTTTATCGCTGGTTGGGGTGCTTTAGCCTTCGCCGCTTGGAATTTAAAACTTTAACTGTTGACGGTTGACGGTTGACGGTTGACCAATGACCAATGACAAATGACAAATAAAAATACCCCCTGATAGGGGGTTTTTGCTGAGGTTCATGTTTTTGACAAAACACAAAAGGATAACTTAGGTTCGGTATAACGAAAGAGGATAAGTAAGGTTCGGTATAGAGTTTCTGTATATGCGCCCATATTAACAGCTAAATCAGTAAATGCAAGGGGCGATCGCGGATTCTTCAAAATTACTTCATCAAAACTCAGCAAAGCTTACGAAAACGCTAAAAATCCCCTAGCAAAAGGTAACAGTTAAGGCTTTTGAGTAGCGATCGCTAATCTTGCACCCTTAACCTGACGCACTTGATCCATAACCGTGACAATCTCACCATGTTCCACTTTGCGATCGGCGTTAATTACCACAATTGTGTTTGAGTTAGAACCAACCATACCCCGTAGCTGTTCAGCTAGTACATCAACTGTTGTCGCCTGTTTGTTCAAGCTAATGTTACCGTTAGCTTCTACTGTCACAGTAATTTTGGTTGGTACTTGTGACTGTTGAGAAGTGGAAGCTTGGGGTAAGTTGACTGGTAATCCCTCTTGGCGCGTCAGAAATAGGGTGGACATGATGAAAAACGTCAAAATTGCAAAAATTACGTCAATCATCGGCACAATATTTATCTGTGCAGGAATATCCGCTTCATCTGGTAGACGCATAAACCTTTTCTCCTCCTCGTTCATAACGACGGCGATACAACAGTTCTAATTGCCCACCATATTCCTGAATCAAGCCATTTTGACGTTGATACAATCCTCTAAAAGCATTGGAAAATAACAGCGTGAAAATCGCCACAACTAGCCCAGAAGCTGTAGACACTAGTGCTTCGCTGATCCCCGATGTCACATCTGCAGTTTTTGTCCCGCCCACATCACCCAAATTAAGAGACGCGAAGGAAACAATCAAACCTAGCACCGTTCCTAACAAGCCAAATAATGGCGAAAGTCCGATGATTGTTTCAAAAATCGTATTAAACCGCTTGAGAATTGGTAATTCAGCTTGCGCTTCACTTTCTAACGCCAAGCGAAACTCTTCTGGTGTGGGTTCTTCCAATTCCAAAGCAGCTAGGAAAATTCGGGGAATCGGTAAATTTACATTTTGACGAGATTTTTCAATTGCACCCACCACATTATCCATGCGATAGAGATTGAGAATCTCTCGCACCACCTTAGCTTGGCGGGTATTGATTCGATACCAAAACCGCACGCGCTCAACAATTAAAGCTACTGCCACAACAGAAAACGCCAGCAGCGGCCACATTACCACGCCACCTGCGTTAAATAACTCTTTAATCCCCATACATCCTTTGTTTTAGTTTCAATGAATATGCTGATACCGTAAGTTCTCAGGCAAATTGAGATAAGCTCTCAACTGAGAATTATAGAATACTGCGAATACTTCTCAACTTGATGTGAAAGTATCATGACAGAAAACGCATCGATTATTCAAGTAGCATTCATCCAATCGTTCTAGCTTGATGATTGACAGGATGTCATAGTTGACAAACTGACCCAAAAGTAATATTCAGGATATTTACAGATATTAATTGACTTTTGCCCCAGGACAATTTAACCTTTGTTAGTGAGAATATCTGGCAACATACTTATGAGCTTCTCCGGCACTACTTTCGAGCAGCGCGAGAAAGAAACAAAGGCGCTTAAAGGTTTTTTGGTTCTAAGTCTAATTGGTTCCCTTGGCTTCCATGTAGCGGTACTCGCTTCTGGTGTTGGTAATTATTTTTCTAGAGTTTCCCCCCAGGAAGAGGAACCAATTGAGTTTACAGTTCTCGACAATCCGGAAGAGAAAAAGGTAGAGGTAGAACCAAAGCCGGAGGAGTCTCCTAAAAAGCTGGAAGTTGAAGAAAAAACCGAGGTTATAACCAGTTCCCCAACTAATCCGCCAACTGAAACTATTGTCAAACCCGAAAACCCAATACAGCCGATTCCCCTCCCAGCCAAGGTGGAATTACCACCCCCTAAGCAACCCATTGTCTCTGAACCACCTGTTCAAAAGTTGGTGGAAAACTTGAAGAAACCTATCGAGCAAGTTAAACCTCAAGTTCAACCAGAAAAACTCGCAGATAAGCCTGTTGCGGTACCTCAAACAAATTCCAGTAATTCTAGTAATTCTAGTAATTCCAGCAGTAATTTACGCGATACCCTACGGGGAATTAGAAATTCTCAAAGCAGTCAATCGGTTGCTACAAGTAATATCAGCAATTCTGCAACGCCAGGAAATGGTACGCCAGGAGGCGGTGGCGGCGGTGGCGGTGGCGGTGGAACATCCGTATTAACTGGTAATGGTTCTGGTAGTATTGGCGGTTCTGGTACGGGTACTGGTACTGGTAACGGTTCTGGTGTTGGTAGCGGTAGCGGTTCCGGTGTTGGTAGCGGTAGCGGTTCCGGTGTCGGTAGTGGTAGCGGCTCTGGGATTGGTAGCGGTACTGGTTCCGGTGTCGGTAGTGGTAGCGGCTCTGGGATTGGTAGCGGTAGCGGTTCCGGTGTCGGTAATGGCGGATTACCTGTAGCTACTGCACCCACAACCCCAAAATTACCTAGTAATGGCGATGGAGAAGGTAATTCTCGGCGTGGCGGCGATGGTCGTGCTGCTTGTCAAGAATGTAATGTTAGATACTCAGATAGAGCCAGACGGCGGAAGGCAGAAGGCAGAGTAAATGTAGCTGTTGATACAGATAGTAATGGTAATGTTACTAATGTGAGGTTACTTGGTTCCAGTGGCGATAGAGAATTAGATGAGGAACACCTACGCCAAGCTAGGAACTGGAAACTCAAGCCTTCTGAACAGGGTAGACAAGGCGTTCAGATAGCTACAGAGTATGCGATTCAAGGTTCGCGTCGCCACAGTCAAGTCAGAAAGCAGCAACAAGAACGCCAAGAACGTGAAAGACAAAGAGAAATAGCAACTTCTACCAATAACACCAATAACAACAACTCTGGTACAGACACACCAAGACGCAGACGGCGTTTAGAAGCGGCGACTTCTGGAGGTAATGATGTACCTGTGACATCAACCAGACAAAGGGAGCAAAGCGCTACTACCAGTAGAGAATCTAGAATTAGCCGGAGATTGCGGCGCACCAATACCGCAGAATCTACTCCAACCAGGGTACAAAGTTCGGAAAATTCTTTAAATAATCGTCTGCGACGGCGATCGCGAGAAGTGACAGCAGATGTGAGAACATCAGGAGAAACAACGCAAAATTTATTGCGAAGACGGCGACGGACTTTGAAACCATCTGCACCAGCATCGGATAGTGGTAGCCGTTTGCGTAATGCTTTGCGTCGCAGCCGTGAATCTACTCCTGCTGCTGCACCAACTCCGAGTACCACTACACCTTAGACGTTGCTATCGGCTGACGAAAACATTGGATTTAATTACTAATTCGTAATTCGTAATACCCTACGGGAAGCCGCTCCGCGTCTACGTAATTCGTAATTCGTAATTCGTAATTACATCCCCGTCGCTTGGGGCTTGTGGCGGGAAACGGTATGTTATTTCCCATGCCCCATGCCCAATTCCCAATGCCCAAAAACTCCATCCCCTTGTGGGTGGAGTTTTTCATAAATGTATTTGCGTTGCCTTGAGCATGTGATAAGTAATAATCAACTGCGTCAGCGCTAAGGGATAGCTTTGCAATGTTTCCCCGGTTGTACCGGCAACTTTACCCAGTTCGGGGTTACTTTCGCGATCGCATATGCTCTTAAGATGTGGCATATCAGAGCAAATGATATGCTCTAGTTTATTCACTTGTTCTAAAGTTGCGTGACCGTCAACTTCTAACACATCCACAGGTTTACCCATATCCCGATCTAATCCCAGGCGAATCGCTGAATCAGAACTACCGTTAGTTGATTGAATAATCGAGGTAAAATCAGGATGGGGAATTGTAGGACGCAGTACCAGCCTGACATTTAAATGTCCGTTAGTTTCATCTTGTTCCCCTTCCGGTGGATAAAAACTAATGACAATATCAGACCATTGACGTTGAGGACGAATATATTGCTCTGAGTCTGGTTCGCGCTTTTCTAATTCTGCTAAGACTTGTTCGGGGGTGTAGCCGCGTTTTTGCGTGTCGCGTTTCACTTTCCACTGGGCGCGTAAATCTTCGGGGGGTGCAAGGTAAACTTTGACATCATAAGCATCACGGGCAGCCCTGGTGGAATAACCAAGTAATCCCTCAATAATCACGAATTTACTCGGTTTTATATAATGCGGTGGCTCAAATGTCCCAGTTTTGTGGCTGTATACTGGTTTGAGAATGGATTGTCCTGTACGCAGCAGTGATAAATGCTGCTGCATAATATCTAAATAGTTGCAATCTGGATGAAGGGCGGTAATTCCAATCTCTGCACGTTGTACGCGATCGTAGCGATGATAATCATCGGTACAAATAATCGTGACATTTTCGGGCCCAAGTACTTGAGCAATCCCTCTAGTTAATGTTGTTTTTCCTGCCGCACTGTCACCAACAATACCAAGAATAATTGGACGGCTCATCATACCCCCCCATAAAGAGTTAAGTAAATCTGTTCATGATTAACAATATTCTCAATTTTAAAAGGGAAATTGACAATTAACTGAAATAAGAGCTTTTATGCAACATCTCTACACAATATTATTTCTTAGTTAATTTATGGCAAAATATACAACTCTTGGTAAATGTGTCAGTGGCATATTTGATTTTGGAAATCAGTTTCGGCTGCACAATACTCACCATATCCAGGTTTTGATAGACATTGTCCATCGGACAGATACGGAAGTTTTAGCAACAATTAAAATTGATTTTTACTCGTTTGTTGAATTAGATAATACGCTATTTTTCTATCAAATTAGTTAATTGCAGAGACTAAAAATTTGGTTTTGTTGTGATTTTCTCACATAGCTTTTTTAGCAAAATAAGCGGCACATCAATATATTCTAGGGGGCATGGCAGTGCCATGCCCCTACCGCATTCTTTTTTTAGGGACTTCCAAATAAAAAAATATTCCAATCATTAACTTACCAAACCCGCAACTCGTAGGGGCGGGGTTACCCCGCCCCTACAATTTGGCATAATTTATTTTTTGGAGTTCCCTTAAATTGGTATCACAAAGGTGATTACACTAATGTATACACCTTAGCTTCCCAAGGGAAGATACCTTCTCTACCTACCCATTCTTGAGGGACGATGCGCTCTTGAGTAATTTCTTTCCACTGTTTACCTGCGGGAGTTGCAGGCCAATTGGGAACTCGGTATTCAGCGCCCCAAGGGGTACCATAATCAGAGAAATTGGCGACGACAACAACTAAATTATCAGCTTGATTGCCACGTTGCCAAACTAAGACACGTTTACCATCGTTGAAATCAGTGTGAATGAATTGCGTATCATTCACTGCTAAAGCATCAGAGTTTTTGCGGAAATGAACTAACCGCGCCACATATTGAAAAATACGTTGTCGCCAATCATCTTTAACACGACTGTAGTTTACAGGGTCGATTTGTTTATGGCTACCATGTTCATCAGCGATGACTAAATCATGTTGATCTGCGAATTCATCACCAGCCAGAATCATGGGAATTCCCACCGCAGTGAGTAAGCAGACAAAGGCTAGTTTAATGCGCGGTTCAGTGCGATCGATACCATTATTTACTAAATAGTTAAAGAACCGTTCGTTACCATAACCGCCAACATCATGGGATGTCAGGTAGTTTACTGCTTGAGAACCATCGCTAAAACCTAAGTTGCGACAGTCAATTAATTTGCGCACGCTCCATTCAAAACTTGGTTCATCCCCAGCGTTTTTACCTAAAATGACTTGGCGGATGATTTGTTTAAACTTCTCATTCCACAGTCCATCTAAACGATTTTGATGTACTAAAGCTAAAGGTACGCTTAATTCTTCGCCAATTACAACAAAGCGATCGCTCTTTCCTCCCCTTTTATCCCATAAAGTACGAGCAAAATCTTTAAATTCTTGCAAAAAGTCGTAATTAGCAACATTATTCACGCTATCTAAGCGCAACCCATCAACTCGATAGTATTCTATCCAATGAGCGATATGGGCTTTCAAATATTCTCGTGTGGGAACCAACCAAGATTTTTTACCAGTGATGGGGTGATAACCTTCTACCCAATAGTTGTATTTAAATAAATCTCCACCAAAGCCATCTCGATTACCTTGTTCGGGATCGCCGCTACCCCATTTGATGTAAAAATCGAGAAAATTCACGTTATGGTAAGGATTATTCCGCGAAAATGCCATCACAATGTCGATAAAAAAGCGTAAACCTTGCTGATGGCAAACTTTAATTAAATTAGCTAGATCGGTAGAAGCTGTCGGTGCAGATTGTTCGTCTGGTCTTCCTAGATCGTAATCTGCGGCAAAATAATTTGCAGTACCGTAGCCCCAATTCTCTACATCATCACTATCTTCTGGGGGAAGAAGTTCTAAAGCATTCACTCCCAGTTCTACAAGATGGGCGCGATTGTTTAAAGTCCTCAATGCGCGGAAGTTAGGCGCTGTTACTCCGGGAATTAATAGCGCGAGAATGTCGCGAAATGTACCATTACCAGCTTCAATTGCACCATTAGGGTTAATTTTCGTCCAACGGGTAGGTAATTCATAGATTACCAAGCGATTATTAGTTGGTAGTTTATCTAAAGCTGCATCGCCTTCCCAATTCACAGTTTCGCCATCGGGATCGCAAGGAATCAACTGTCCATTTTGATAAAGCACCACGCTAGCGGGATCAAAGCTAGCAACTCCCCCTGGTTCTGATGGTGTGGGTGGATTTTTGCGCCGATCTATAGTTGTAGCTGTGGGATCGGTGCAATAGAGAATTTGGTTAGCATTGGCGATATCGTAGGGATCTGTGTTGCGGACTTTAAACCAATAAAAGTAAACTTGTCCTTCAGTTAATCCGCAATCTTGGGCTGCAATTTCCCATAATTCGGGAAATTCGGGCGATTGTTGCAGTTGAAATTCGCCGAATTTATTGGTTTGGTTGGGATCTTGGGGATTTTCAGTGCCAATGTAGAGAGTCGGCGCTGTGGCAAAATAATTGGGACGCCATAAGACAAAGTGAGTCAGTTTACGGCTCAATAAATCAATAACCATGATAAAAACCTCTAATTGATCAAAGTCTGCTCAAGGATGAAATGTTAAATATGAGTACAGAAGTGGCAAAATATTCATCCTTCCACTTTTTTTGGTCAGTTATGTATTGGTTACAACAGGGTTGATTGCTATTCCAGATAGGTGTGAGATTTTTTGGGATGAGGATGAAATTAAGGGACTTCCAAGTAAATAAATATTCAATTGCAGGGGGACAAGGGGGACAAGGAGGACAAGGAGGACAAGGAACAAAGAAGTACTAGTACAGCACAGAGGAAATAAGGATACCATCTAAAATAGGTAAAAAGCTTACGAAATAAGCATTTTTACTTTTTACTTTTGCCTTATTGTACTAGCTATGAAAACAGTGTGGGAGCGTGAGAACCCCTACCTTTACATGAGTGGATGAAACGCGACTCAAGGGGATTTATCCCCGTGTTTCCTCATTTACCGCGCTGATTTTCAATGTACCTTTTAACTACCTCAGTGCTGACTTGACCAGTTGACGCTACAAAGTAGGTCGGTGTCCACAAAGCAGGTAGTTTTTTTAATTCTGGAAATTCTTTTCTTAAATGGTGGGATGCTCTACCTTTAACCCATCTAGCAATATCTGCTGGCGCTTCGTGTGTTGGCGCGTTAATGAATAAATGAACGTGGTCGGGTTGAATTTCAAGCGCTATAAGTCGCCAGCCATGCTCGGTTACTAGTTCAAAAATAATCTCTTGTAACCTTTTGGCTATGTTGCTAACTAATACTGATTTTCTGCGTTTTGGCACAAAAACAAAATGGTAATTGATTGAAGATACAGAATTTTCAGTACGTCTATACTCGTGGTCTTCACTAGATAATTTAGCCATATTTTTTACGGAATATTGTTGTTAACTGCTGTAGCAGCAATTGTAATGAAATACAGGAGGTGATGACAAGTTGTACAGAACAATACCGCTAAAAGCTAAATTCACTGATGAAGAAAAAGCTTTTTGGATAGACCAATGCGAACACGCTAACAGCTTGATTAATTGCGCTATATATGCGACAAAACAATCTCATTATGCAAGTTTGCAAGAATCCGAAAATGCTTTTACTACTTATTGGCGTGATGATGAATTACGATATGGGTGGAAATGCTACCAATGCAAAACCACTTACCCAGAATTAGATAAAATTCTCAAAGATAACCCACATTACAAAGCGATGGCTGCACAATCAGCACAACAAACGCTTAAAACTGTGGGAGAGTCCATAACTAGTTACAACGGATTGGTTAAAAAATATTATCAGGGTGATGTTGATAGACCTTCTTTACCAAGATATAGAAAACGTGGTGGTCTTGCTGCGGTTACATTTCCCCGTCAAGCTTTAACTTACAAAAACGGTTGTTTTTACCCATCAATTAGCAAAGAAACTAAACCACAATTACTGACTGAAATCACCTTGCACTTACCAGATTTCATTGATTCTGATTGGGTAAAAGAGGTTACAGTTAGACCGTATTTAGGTGAACTGTGGGTAGATTGGGTAATTGATGATGGGAAAGAACCAGTCGATATTAACCCTAGCCTTGATTACACCCAAGCATGGTCATTTGACCACGGCGGTACAAACTGGCTAACAGGTGTCTCAACCCGTGGTAAAAGTTTGATTATTGATGGTAGAAAACTAAAATCAATGAATCAAGGTTACTGTCGTTTGGTTGCTAAATACAAACAAGGAAAATCAGATTTTTACTGGGATAGCAACTTAGACCAAGTACAACGTAAACGCAATAATCAGATGCGTGATGCTGTTAACAAAGCAGCCAGATTCATTGTTAATCAGTGCCTTAATGACAGAGTTGGTAATCTGATTATTGGCTGGAATGATGAACAGAAAAATGGTTCCAATATGGGCAAGCGTGGAAATCAAAACTTTGTGGTCATTCCCACAGGGCGATTGATTGAACGCTTAAAACAACTCTGTCCAGAGTATGGGATAAAACTAACAATTACCGAAGAAGCATACACATCAAAAGCGTCTTACCTAGATGGCGACAGCCTCCACAGACATGGTGAAAAACCCAACGGATGGAAACCGTCAGGACAACGGGTAAAACGTGGATTGTACAAAAGTCGTGATGGACATCTAATCAATGCAGATTGCAATGGTAGTGCCAACATCATCAGAAAAGTAGCCACACAGCTAGGATTAAACTTAGTCGAGGTGGGTAGGGCATCTTTGGCAGTGCCACAGCGATATGACTTGTTTACGCGATTAAATAAATCATATCGTAAAAGAAGTGAAGCCTTGTGTCTTCAGACCAAGGCGTAACATCCTTTTAGAATCCCCCGCGCTTCTAGCCGGGGGAGATGTCAATCCCAACTGCAGATACTCAATTTTAATACAAGCATCCATAATGACGTTTAAGCCAACATCTAATGCTTGCTGTTCTGCTGCTTGGTTTGCTATACCTAATTGCGCCCAAACGGTTTTGGCATTAATTGCGATCGCATCTTCAATAATCTCCCTTAAATACTCAGCCCGGCGAAAAATGTTGACAATATCTACAGTAGCGGGAATTTCTCTGAGTGATGCATAGCAAGGTTCTCCATCAATTTCTTTCACTAGGGGGTTGACAGGATACACTATGTAGCCTGCTTGCTGCAAAAACTGGGCGATTTGATAGCTAACGCGATTGGGTTTATCGGAATGTCCGACAACTGCGATCGCATTGGCTTGGGTGAACACCTCGCGTAAAGCATTGCGATCGTTTTTCAGGTTTGGCATAGTATTTATAGGCAGAGTAAATATTAATATTGCCTTCTACACAACTAACCATTGACAAACCAAACACTAGGACTGGAACCAAATCTTTATAATTATTTACTGTCTGTTTCTTTGCGAGAACCAGAAATATTAACGCAATTGCGTCAAGAAACAGCTCAACATCCAATGGCGATGATGCAAATTGCACCGGAACAAGGACAGTTTATGGCTTTGTTGGTGCAATTAATTGGTGCTCAAAAAACTTTAGAGTTAGGTGTATTTACAGGCTATAGCACGCTGATAGTGGCGTTGGCATTACCTAGCGACGGTAAAGTGGTAGCTTGTGATGTCAGTGAAGAGTTTACCGCGATCGCTCGTCGTTATTGGCAGCAAGCAGGGGTAGCCGATAAAATTGACCTACATATTGCCCCAGCTTTAGAAACTTTAGATAATTTACTCGCCACCGGAGAAGCGGAAACCTTTGATTTTGCGTTTATTGATGCAGATAAGAGCAACTACGATGCTTATTATGAGCGATCGCTGCAATTAATTCGTCCGGGTGGGCTAATTGCGATCGATAATGTTCTTTGGTCGGGTAGAGTTGCCGATGCGCAAGTAAAAGATAATAGAACTCGCAAAATCCGCGCCTTTAATGAAAAGTTACATCAAGACCAACGGATTACCCTGAGTTTAGTCCCAATTGGTGATGGTTTGACATTAGCACGGAAGAATTGAAAAAATAAGGTTTATATACTGCTAATCTAAAGATTTACTGTGCAATTAAATTTATGATTTTGGTATCTAAATAATTGCCAAAATATCTGTATTTACAGCAGATTGCAAGTTGGTGAGGTACAGATAATCGTTGATTGTAGGGGCACTGGCACTGCCATGCCCCGAAGCGCGTACTATATTAATTATTATCACAGCCTTTGCAAATTATATTTAATTACACCGACCTACTTACCATCAGGGAGCAAGATACTCCCACTACCCATGAAAAACTATAGTTTTCAAAATAGATGTGGTTTATGTTTTTTTAAATAGATTTAAAAATCGGAAATAAAACAAACATAAAACTTGACATCTTAAATAAAAAATTAAGCAATAATTAAGATAGTCAAAATCTGCAGCAACGAAGAAAAAAGAAAATTGAAACACCAAGATAGAGAAGGTAAAATGCTTGCGCCTCAAGCATTGTCATGAATTCAAACTGAATCAAGATAATTTACCTTTTACCTGTTCTCTGCCTCGGCGTTTCCTACTGTGCTAGATGTACACAATATATAGTTTTTATTTTTTGGCAAAAGTATTCTAAAGATCAGTTTTTATGTATAATAATAAACTTCAAAGTATACAAGTCATACAAATAGGTTAATTCACGCTGATTCCTGCAATTATAGAAAAAATAAAAATTGTAAATTTAAATTAGAGAAAAGCTGAGAGTGAATGTAAAAAGCTTGTGGGTAGGAATTGGTTGTCAGCGAGGGACATCAACACAGTTACTTGAAAAGGCAATTGCGCAAGTATTTTTAGAAAATCAACTCAATCAAAATGCGATCGCTGGTCTTGCTACTATCGACAATAAAGCTAAAGAACCAGCTTTACTTGAATTTTGTCAATTACATAATTTAGCCTTCAAAACCTTTCCCGCCGAAGTTTTGCGCCTTGTTTGTGTCCCCAATCCCGCAAAACTTATTGAGCAAACCGTGGGAACTCCCAGCGTAGCTGAAGCTGCGGCGATGCTTGCTGCTGCTGATATTAACTGGCTAACCCAGATAATAGATGAAATTCTCCCATTCAACCCAAATTCATCTCACCTTACTCCGACTTTGACGCCTGTAGGAGTAAGGTGCTTAGTTCCTAAACAAATTTTTCGCTTACCAGACGAACCAGGAGCCGTTACAATAGCTGTTGCTCAACAATTAACGAAGATAGCAAGTGTTATCCCAATTCACTAAAATCATGAAACAGATCCAAATCCAGAAACCCTAGCAAAATATGGATTTCTTAATTTTGAATTTTGAATTTTGAATTTTGAATTGGTATTATTCCACTACCCGCAGAAAATAGTTAATCACGCTAGAGACAATCGCTAACACAATCGATCCCAACAAAGCTGGGAAAAAGCCCTTGATTTCAAAACCCGAACCCGGAGTTAGCGCACTTGCTAACCAAAGAGCCAAGGCATTGATCACAAATGTAAATAACCCAAAGGTGAGTAAAGTAAGTGGAAAGGCAAAAAACCTTAAAATCGGGCGAATAAAGGCATTAACTAGCCCAATTACAATAGCAGCAACTAGCGCAGCCACAAAAGTTTCTATTACGAATCCAGAAACAATTCTTGAGGTGATCAATAAAGCCACCGCAGTACCCAGCCAAGTTAATAAAAAGTGTTTCATGAATGATTTGTCAATGGTCAATAGTCATTTGTCATTTGTTAGAGACGCGATTAATCGCGTCTGTACAATAGTCATTTGTCATTTCCCTGCCCCCTGCTCCCTGCTCCCTGCTCCCCCTGCCTATCTATGAGTCTAGCGCTGACGCTGCGATCGCTCTAGCAGTACATACCAAGTACCACCACCTGCGACACCATCGGCTTCTAAGCCATAGCGACTTTGGGCGGCTTTGACTGCGGCTTCGGTGGTGGGGCCAAAGTCTCCATCAACATCACCGCTTAAGAAACCTAGCCTTTTTAAAATTTCTTGCAATCTTCCAACTTCTGAGCCACGATTGCCTAAACGTAAAATTGGTAATCCTTCTGGGGTGTATTGAATACCAGGAGTACGTTCAAAACGCGGAATTTGTGGAGTACGCGGTTGTGTAGTCCGAGTATTTGCAGGGCGGGTAGTTGCCGGACGGGTGGTACTTCTAGGTTGTGGCTTTGGTGTTGTATTCTGTCTCGGTTGGGCTGGTTTTGGCTCTGGTTGCGGGGTAGTTGCTCGCCTGATGTTACCTGCTTGGGCGGGCGCAACTGCTGTTGGTTTTGCAGGGGTTGGCTTTGGTGCAGGGCTGGGTGCTGTTGCTACTGCTTGTCCTGGAAACAATTTTTGCCAAGTCGCAGTATCAACAATCCCATCTGGATTTAAGCCGGCTGCTTGCTTAAAGCGAGAAACGGCACTAGCGGTATTAGCAGTATAATTGCCATCTACCGGGCCAGTATAAAAACCCAAGAGTTTTAGCGCTGCTTGCAGTTCAGATACACGCTCGCCTTGACTGCCAATACCTAAAGTCGGGCGGTTAATATTGACATTAGGATTTGCTTGGGCAATTTTCTGTGGGGCTGCATTTGTTACCACTGTAGAGGCAGCAATCAACATCGGCACAGAAGCAAGCACAAGTAGCCAGTTCAACTTGTGGGTACTGGAAGCAGGAGAAAATTTAATTGCATTTAAGTAGCTCAAGATACTGAATGATAAGCCGCCTTTCATGGTATGTGCCACCGTAATCTTCTGATGCTAATAGTACGGCCGCTTGAGCGAAGAGGAAAGCTAGTGCATTTATTTTGTCACGACAAATTAAGTAATTGCACTATTAATTGCGGCTTCCGGGCCGACTAAAGATAAGTAGGGTTGCTGTAAATATCGGCGTGCAACTGCGATCGCATCTCCTACTTCTACATTAGTAATTAACTCTTGGAATGTTTGGTCAAATTCAATTCCTAATCCCAAGGTTTCATACCATCCATAGATTTGCGCAATTTGTCCGTTGGTTTGTTTACCAAGGGCATACTGTCCTAATATTTTATTTTTCGCTGCTTGCAGTGCGTTGGCAGATATTTCTGTTGTTGAAAGTAAGTCAACTTCTTTACACAACCCTTGCAAGGCAATAGTTGTATTTTCTGGTGCTGTACCCATATACACGACAAACGCGCCAGCATATAGCCTGGTGGGATACAGTGCAGAAACTTCATAAGCCAAACCTTGCTTTTCCCGCAATTCCACAAATAAGCGGCTAGAAAGCCCATTACCTAAATAAGTAGCCAATAATTTCAACGCCGCATAATCAGCAGAGTTCACAGCTGGCCCCAAATACCCAAGCATGACAATAGATTGTTGTGTTTGTAGGGGCTGCAGCTTTTGCTGGGGTTGGACGGGAATTTCTGGTACATTTAAGCTGTGCGGTTTGCTATTTGGCGATCGCCAATCACCAAATACCTGGGTAATTAATTTCACCGCTTCTTCTGGTTTAATTCTTCCCGCAATACTAATGACTACATTATCGGGACGAAAATGAGTTTGGTGATAATCGACTAAATCCGCTTGAGTCAAGCTGCTCATCGTGGTTTCATCACCTAATACAGACATGGCATAGGGATGATTTTGATACATTGCTTGCCGCAATTGATCGTAAGCAATAGTAAACGGCTGCTCTTTTTGCGAGCGAATATCTTGGAGTGCTAAACGCCGTTCTAATTCTACTTGGGTTTCGGGGAATGTAGGCGATCGCAAAATCAACCCTGCTAATTCCAATATCTCCGGAAAATCTGCTGTTACCGTCTTCAGCGACAGCAGAAAATAATCATTAGCAGTATCAGTACTTAAACTCGCCCCGACAGATTCCACCCTTTCCGCAATTTCTAAGCTAGAAAGTCCAGCACAGCCTTTTGTCATCACAGCCGACAATAAATGTGCTAATCCGGCTTGTTCCCGGCTTTCAGCACAACTACCAGCACGAACAAAAATCCGTGCTGCCACAATATCAGCAGCCGGATTTTCTGCCATCAAAACCACAATACCATTGCTTAATACAGTCCGGTGGATCGGGGAATTAGAGATAGATTTGTTCACAGTTTGAGTCATTAACAATTCAAAATTCAAAATTCAAAATTCAAAATTTATCGAAAAACTGGGTCTAAAACCCCGTCCTTGTAGGACGGCTTTTGGTAAAATCAGGGATGTGGAAGGGTAATTAACCACATGAAAAACCCTATTGCTACCTAACAAGTAGACGAGGCAGTGCGGTCTTGGGGTCTCCCCAAATGGAGCAACTGCCGTGCTGCACCTTGACAACTGAATCTAGAGGGTTCTACTTCTTTGTTCTAGTATCACCTGGAAGTAGGTAAAAGATTCACAGGTACTAGACGAACAGCATTTAACTTCAAACAAAAAATTGCAAGCTTTGCAAGTACGGTAGGGCATACCGGAACTTAACGCTTGGGGAGAGAACCACCTATGGCTTAGATACCGCAAGGGGTCTAAGTTAAGTGGACTCGTAGAACCAAGAATCTCCGCACTTTTAGGGCGGAGAGTGTCAAATATCATCATCCCTCACATAAAAGCACCAAATTGATGTTTACTATTAATTGCCCAGTAAATTTTAATTACGAATTACGAATTACGAATTACGAATTACGAATTAATATAACTAGCGGGGTTTCAGAACAGTAATAGCGTAATTTTCTGGTTGTAGATACTTTTTAGCTAATTGTTGCAGTTCTTCGCCATCAAAAGATAGAACTTGTTGCGGATAGGTAACTGCTAATTCTGCCTTGGCAATTGTATTGTAGTAACCATACAGCCCAGTCAGTTGATTTGGCGTTTCTGTAGAAAAAGCATACTCATTACATAGTAGCCTGCGGGTACGCGCCAGTTCTTGCTGGGTGATTGGGGTATTTTGTAATTCTTCCAAATGATTGCGAATCAAGAACTCTACCTTTTCTAGGTGTTCTGGTTCCACCCAAGCAGTAATGGTAAATAAACTCGATTTTTGTTGTAAAGAAAAATTACTGCAAATCCCTTGGACTAATTGTTGTTCTTCCCGCAAATCCCGCACCAAACGCGAAGTTCTGCCTTCTGCAAGTAACACAGATAACATATCTAACCCATAGGCGGTACGGAGTTGTTCTACTCCTGGAGCGAGCCAAGCCATGAGTAAGCGCCCTTGTTCCAATCTGGGTAAATGCAGTTCTCGACGGTGAATTCCCTGGATAACTGGCTCTTGGCTAGGTTGAGATATGGGACAATCTAAGCGATCGGCAAAATTTCCAAAAGAACTATTAACTAAATCTAAGGCGGAATCTCGATCAATTCCGCCCACGATTACCACAGTCATATTTTCTGGTTGATAATGAGCGCGGTGAAAACAGCGCATAGCTTCTGGGGAATGTAGCATCAGTTCTTGCTCTGTACCCAGCACCGAACGCCCATAAGGGTGATTTTTATAAATACTTTGAATTAGAGATTGAAATCCTAACCAATCGGGATCGTCATGGTAAGAGCGGATTTCCTCTAAGACTACATCCCGTTCGCGGCTAAATTCATCTTCAGGAATCGCTGCATTCAGCAACATTTCCCCTAAATGGGGCAAAGTATCTTTCAGGTAAGCAGCAGCCGTTGTCAGGGAATAATGAGCATAATCGTAACTTGTCGCCGCATTACTCACGCCACCTTGATTTTCGATGTTATAATCAAAGACCCCAGGTGGTAAGTTTGTTGTCCCTTTAAAGATCATGTGTTCGAGAAAGTGAGCCATGCCAAACCAAGGTTCAGGCTCGCGGGTTGCTCCAGCACGCACCCACACATCCGCCACAACTACAGGGGTAGTTGGAATCTCTTGATGAATCAACGTTAAACCATTGTCTAGATTGACAACCGAGGCTGGAAACACGGTATAAGTGAGTTGTTGTTGTGACAATTTCTGTAGCTTTAACCACAATTTAACGCAATTTTGCAATCTTAACTCTGAAAGGGGCCTAATTCAGAATCAATTTATACAGAATTGGGTTTTTGGGCATTGGGCATGGGGCATTGGGCATGGGGCATTGGGCATTGGGCATGGGGACAAGGAGGACAATTGTACAGACAAGGGTTATCGCGTCTCTAACAAATGACAAATGACCAATGACAAATGACAAATAAATTAAAGCTCCCAAGGTTGAAATTTGACTTTGGGAGCTAAAAATTTTTAAGTTCACCGCGACGCCGTTTTACCTAAGTTTATGACCTGGTAAAACCAGGTGGGTATCTTTTGCCTCGTTTAAAGTTTCCGGGTACTTGCCCGGTCTACTGCCACGAGAACTGTCGATGCCCTTTTCTTTAAAGACATAGATCAAAAAACTTGATGGCAGTCACCAACGTCGTAGTGCAACTCACTCATTATAACCTTCAAAAGTTGTTGTGTGTTTCCTATAAAAATTTTCTCGTAAATTTACTCGGGATACCAGATAGACTCTATGGTACGAGCGATCGCTATTACCTCATCTCGGTCTTGACTATCAACTAAAACGGTTACGTGTCCTAGCTTTCGCCCCGGACGCGATTCTGTTTTCCCGTACCAGTGAATGTGAGCTTGGGGAATGGCGGCGATTTGTTGGCGTTGGCTTTGGTAGTCGCTGTGGGAGGTTTCGTAACCTAGCAGGTTTACCATCACAGCGCCTTGACTTTGCAGTGCGGTATCGCCTAAAGGTAAACCACAAACAGCCCTCAGGAGTTGTTCAAATTGGGAGGTTTCACAAGCATCTAGAGAAAAATGCCCCGAATTGTGGGTACGGGGAGCAATTTCGTTGACGAGGACTTTACCATCTGGGGTGAGAAATAGCTCAATGCCAAATACACCGACGACTTCGAGATTATTTAATAACGTGCGAGCGATCGCTTCTATTTCATCTGCTAAATTAGCTGTAATCTCTGCTGGTGCGATTACCCGGCGACATACCTGTTGTTCTTGTTGGGTTTCCACAACTGGATATGTCACCACCTCGCCATCTACAGAACGGGCGGCGATAATTGCCAATTCTCGCTCAAAGGGGATAAATTCTTCTATTAAATAAAGTTGGTTCTTGCTAGCTAGCTTTTGCTGTAAACTCTCCCAATCCTTAATAATAAAGGTACCCTGACCGTCATAACCGTGACGCCGAGATTTCAGCACTATTGGGTTTTTCTGGGGAAAACCTAAATGCGCAATTTTCCCTTGTAATTCTGTCGGTTGCTGAATTAAAGACTCATCCACAGCAAAAAACTGGGGAACAGGTAAGCCCAATTCTTGTAAATAGCAACGCTGGTGATATTTATCTAATAGGGGAGCTAAAGCCGCTAATCTGGGGCGAAAACACACACCTTGCTTTTCTAAGACAGATAAAGCTTCGAGATTGACAAATTCATTTTCAAAAGTAATGACATCACATTTTTGAGCTAACACCTCTGTAGCCTTCGCGTCATCCACCACAGCAAAAACTGTTTCTTGGGCAATATTGACGGCGGGATCTTGTTGACTGGGAGTTTGTACGATTAATTCTATCCCTAACTTCCTTGCACCATCCGCCATCATCCAGGCAAGTTGCCCGCCACCAATTATACCAACACGCTTCATTTACATCCTAGAGAATAACGAGTTTCGACACCAGTGTGAGAATTAACACCACTGGCTTTTTTGCAGAGTTCTTTAACCTGTGCCCCATCTAAAACTGCATCAGTGAAATCTGCATTGCTGATGTTCGCATCAGTAAATATGGTACGTAATAAAAGACTTTCTTTTAAAACGGCATCGCTCAGATCAGCTCCAGATAAGTTTACCTGATCCATTAATGCATTTGTTAAATCTGCCCCGTGCAAATTTGATTTTGTCATCGTCGAAGCGCTCAAAACTGCTCCGCGCAAATCTGCACCTGTAAAATTAGTCAATTCTAAATTGGCATTAGAAAACTCTGCTGCTTGCAAACTTTGTCCCGAAAAATCCCGTCTGGTTAATTGTGCATTGCTAAAAGACAGGGGATGAGTCCAGTCTGCGAGTGCAGGGGAAGCTGTGAATAGTACAACAATCCCCAAAATTAATGCCAACCCTTGCCGCCAAAACATATTTACTTAGCTCAATGTAGTGTCTAGGTCACTGCCTTTTAGCTTATCCCATTTTCTTGAAGAAGACAGAAGACAGGGGGCAGGAGGCAGAAGGTATTTTTCTTGGGGACTTTCAAACAAGTTCTTAAGGCTGACTGTTGGATGATTACAGCTATTTTCAGGTAAATAGACCACGCTGTAGGGGCACGGCACCAGTAAAATTATTGTATGTACCAAAATATTGTCGGTGCCGTGCCCCTACGACAGATGTAGTTTAAATAGGTGAAAACTGCTGTAAAGCTGACTGTTGGATGATCAAGGCTTATTGTACGATGGTGAAGACTTAGGGAACTACAAAAAATGAATCAATTCAAAATTCAAAATTCGCGTATTAAAGATAGCCACCAACGCTTGCGCGACTTGTGGGAGTATGTCACGGTTTCTACCGTTCGGCTGACGCTCTAGGCGTTGCCTACCTTGGAAAACAATGATTCTTTCACCCACCATTCCACTCGGTTTTGAACCTAGCTTTTTCCGATAAATACGCAGCCTGCAAAAGCAGGCTCTGTTCGTCAATTTGTATGGTAAATGAACAAATTTAAACTAAAATCTATCCGTTTCTTGTGTTGGCGCAACTGCTCCTGGCTGAGACATAAAGAAGTTTTGCGCAGCTTCATTTTGATAAATACATCTAATATCAGGTTTATCAGTATCTAAGTTACCTGTGAAACCAAAAGTATTCAAACGATTCTTACATTCTCTTACCTGATCGGATGTTACTAGCTTACGTTGTTCTAAAAGTGCCCAGTTATTTTGACGGAGAACGCATCCAGGACGCATACTAGGTTGAGCAACGTAGACATTAAATGGGTTAAGAGTTACAAACAGTCTTGCATCCATCACCATTGCGCTGGCTCCGTATTGTACGCAAATTTCAGGGTTTGGTGCTTTGGTATCAATAAATTCACGGGAAGCCACGTTAGATGGAGATAAAGTGGTTGTCGAGCTAAAAGCGATGCCAATTCCAATTCCCAACACAAACACACCCCCCAAAATTGCTATGGTGGTGAAGTTAAATATTGAAGATTGAAATGAAGATGATCGAGAACTATTAGCCGATCTACTAGTGGTTGTACGTCTCATTGTCGCTGGTTTACCTTCACGCCTCAGATAGCAGAGAGATGTTTATAGCGATCTCCCTCTTTAAGTATGCCGATTATTGGCAAGAATTGCCTGCAACTGCTCAAGTAAATTATTTCGTAAGTAAGATTTTAGCCTGTCATTGCAGCCCTAGAGCCAGTAACGACAGTTGCAGATTTTTGTTGATGTTTTTCCCATACAACCGAATAACGCCAAAACAAATGCTTTTTAAGTTGCGATCGCGTGAAAAAATGCTGGTAGATTTGTTTTGCTGGCGATCGCGTAATACCAATTTTATGTGAGGCTGCGCAGGCTAGATTATATGCATCTTCATAACCTCCATCGCGTGGAGCTATTCACTTGAAATTATAGTAATTATTTTTACCTCTATGCTGGGTTTTAATCCAGCGCGATCTCTGTTTTTGCACGCACATTCTTAAGGTAACTACCATCATCACTGGTATCCAATGCACCATGTAGAGGGAACCTTGAATAGTTGCCCATAATAAGGACAAGCCGCGTAAATTTTGGTATTGGTAAAGTCCAGCGATGAACGCTGATGTTAAAATTAAGCTCAGTATTGTCTGGAGCGGCCACAGCACGGGGCGATCGCTATAAAATATTGACCATAGTAAATCTGGGATTAAGGCTATTGGTAAGAGAAATTGTAATAGAAAAAATAATAATAAATCGATTTCTTTTTTCCAACCTAAAGTTAAAATTTGGGGAAAATAATCTAAGAAACGCTGATAGCCACCTTCCGCCCAACGACAATGTTGATGCCATAGTTGTTTCCAGGTAATGACTCCTTCTTCTTGAATCACTAAAGATGTGACAAACTCAATTTCACTACCTACTAAATAAAGTTTAAAACAGAAATCTAAATCATCAGTAACAGTGTCTTCATTCCAACCCTGACACTTTTCTATTAATTCTCGCCGCAATAACATACCATTTCCCCGTAACTCAGACATTCCGCCGACTGCAATGCGATGACTTTGCAGGAAACTATCACAAATCATTTCCATTTGTTGACAGCGAGTTAAAAAATTAGTATGTAAGTTAAATATTGATTTTCTCACTTGCACTGCACCAATACTTTTATTTTTAAATAAAGGTATTGTTCGCCGGAGAATATTTACAGGTAACTGGGCATCAGCATCACAAATTAATAGAATCTCGCCTTTTGTACAGGGAAAAACTGCGTTCAGTGCTGCTGATTTCCCATTGGTTAATTGGCGGCTAAAAACTTGTAAATTGGGAAATTGAGTTTGTAAATTGCTCAAAATAGCTGGCGTGTCATCAATACTACCATCATCAACAATCCAAATATCTAAGCGATCGCTAGGATAGTCTACATTAAATAAGCTGTGAACTAAATCTTCTAAAACTACACTTTCATTTTTTGCTGGAACTACAATTGATACTGGCGGTAGATAAGTATCGTTTTCCATGACTGGATTTGCTGGTTTTGTCATCAGCATTCGGAACATTTGCACAGTTAGCACCAGCGTTAATCCGACTAGTAGCCATTGCAACTCTGGTACTAAATGCAACAAACTTACTAAAGCAAAAATAAGTATAACTACTAAACTCGCTTGCAAACGGCGATCGCGATGAATGCCGATATCCTTACCATAGTGATAGATATTTCTTGACAATTTACACCAATTCTCCCAGTTAATGCCCAGATATAGTCTGAAAAACATGACATATTCTTAAAATACACGAGTAGGGGTGCAAAGCTTTGCACCCCTAAAGATGATTTTTTATTGGGCATGGGGCATTGGGCATTGGGCATTGGGCATTGATAGTTACTTATCTCTAGCCTCTAGCCCCTAGCCTCTGTTTTCAAGCTAATCTTTTAGCCTCGATAGTCTGGGGTAAACGTAAGGGTTCTGCTAAATCTGGAATTGCTAATTCCCAACCATTTGCTAAGGTGAAAATCTTTCCTTCATCTCCTATTGTTTGACTAACAACTTCTTCTTCTAAATCTTTTTTGGCAACATACACTACTAACTGTCCAGTAGCATTTTGACGCAGCATTACTTTCATTTAATTTCCTCTACAGCTTCTAATTCTTTTTTGCGACAACCAACAATCAAACCCTTTTCAATAAAATGCACTGCATATATATAGGAGTTTTGTAAAAATGTACCAATACTGATGATGTAGCCAATATCTCCTTTTTTTGCTAATGTTGCCCCAATTTCTTGCCCTGGGTATGTGCCATCATTACGGATTAACTTACGAGTTTTGACTTTAGTACCAATTTCAAAGGCTGGTGGTAAATCTAGTTCTAATTCATCTAATTGCATATCAAGCTAGCTTATTTAGGTTAACAATTGAAGTATTTCTTCAGCAAACAAACACATTAAACACTTTCTTCCCAGTCAACAGTCAACAGTCAACCGTCAACCGTCAACCGTCAACTGGTATTACTTTTGAGATGAAACTAAACTCAAAAGTTCTTCCATATCAAGGCTGCGTTTTTTCTCTACTGAATGTTGTCTGACTGCGTCTAAGACAGATTGGGTTTGTTCTGGATTTAAATCAATACCTTGTTGCTGTAACAACTTAGCTACCAAGTGTCTACCTGAATGTTTACCCACAACTAAGCGCCTTTCCCAACCGACTTCTTCCGGTGCAAAGGGTTCGTAAGTCACGGGGTTTTGCAATACGCCATGAGCGTGAATCCCCGATTCATGAGCGAAGGTATTTTCCCCAACAATCGCTTTCCAAGGCGGTACGTGACAACCGGATGCGGTAGCTACCATGCGAGATAGTTCTAACAAGCGGGTTGTATCAATTCCTAAATCAATACCTTGAATGCGTTTGAGCGCCATAACAACTTCTTCTAAGGCGGCGTTACCGGCTCTTTCCCCTAAGCCATTCACGGTGGTATTCACCGATAAAGCTCCCGCTTGTAATCCGGCTAAGGCGTTGGCTGTAGCTAATCCAAAATCATTATGGGTGTGCATTTCTAGGGGAATCGATAAATACGTCACCAATTGCTGAACTTTGGTATAGGTAGTAAAGGGATCGAGAATGCCGACAGTGTCGCAAAAGCGAAATCTGGAAGCACCCCATTCTTGAGCATTTAAGGCGACTTCTAAGAGAAAGCTGTCAGTGGCTCTGGAAGAATCTTCACCGCCTACTGCTACCCAAAGACCGCGATCGCGTGCAAAGCTAATAGCATCTTTGAGTTTGTCTAACATACAGCGCCATTGTCCGTGAAACTTCGCAGCAATTTGAATTTCTGAGACAGGCACAGATATATGTACGCGCTGTAAACCACAGTTAATAGAAGCCTGAATATCGCCAATATTTGCCCGATTCCAGCCTAATAGTTCTGCTTTTAAACCTAAGTTAGCAATTGCAGCGATCGCTTTTGTTTCTACTTCTCCCATTGCTGGGATACCAATTTCTAATTCAGCAATACCAATAGCATCTAATAATTGCGCGATCGCAACTTTTTCTTGAATATTAAAAGCAACACCCGCAGCTTGTTCCCCATCCCTTAGTGTAGTGTCATTAATCACGATCGCATTCATAATACACAACCCCTTGAGTCGCAATTTAGATTTTCGCTGAGTTCCTGAGTTTAATCATAGGTGTGTTGCTGGGTATTGGTATAGTGAATTAACTACAATTTACTTTTTGGCTTTGACCAACAAATAGCCAAAATAAGTATTTACCATTGCCGGAATAACTATCAAACTTATACCTGCCATTAATATTGTCAGCATCGTAGTTTCCTCACAAGGGATAGGTGATGAAAAAGTCTCTGAGCGGGAAAATTAAAATTGCCAAACTGAAACATCTTTTAATTAGTTCTTAACTATCAACTGATACAAAAAATGCTTGATGAACAATTATGAATTACCATTGCATATTTGCAATAGTAGTTAACAAATCTAGATGCTGAGATCATTTTGGGTGAAAGAGCGATCGTCAAGGCAACAGGAGGGAAGGGAAAGGGGGCACAGAAGAACAGAGGACAAGTAACTATTGATTATTGACAACTGACAGATTCCCAATGCCCATATTACTTATATCAGGTGCTTCTAACAACACCAGTACCTGTATTAGCTTGTACTCAATTCTTATAAATTCCGATAGGATCAGAATTTACACATTGAAAAAACTTTTTTCCATCTGAGGGTACTAGTATTTTCTAATTATGCGTACCGTATCTTAGAGGCGATAAATTGGTGGTGATTGACTCCAAAGAAAGCTTTACACCAAGTGCTTTTTGCAGTTATCTCTGTCATGAGTTTTTGAATATTTTTATATGTACTCATCTGTACTCATTTGTAATTGCAGAGATTTTTTATGGAAAAGTTTTTGTCTGTATATCCAGCTACAATCTAATATTTTTTGGCTAAGTTTTGGCAAAAAAATCGCCTTCTCTGTGCTGATATGAAACTTCAATGCTCGTATATCAAGTTCTATGAGCTTCTATTTCCTGTCTTTGTCCTAATTTAGGGGTCAGACCCATCATTTAACCAAGCTAGCTCGTCTGTATATGGAAACACAATTTTCGATAAAGTTATTTTAAGGATAGTTTTTTCCAGAGAAAAAGTGTTATTTTAGATACGGAATTGAATTTCGCTTAGCCACTGGGGTAGTGTTTGCTTACTGCTCCAGTTATTTCTCTCAAAAGAACGTAAGTAAGTAGCTCTCAAAAGAGCGATCGCAGACAATCTGAGTACAGATTGAACAACAGCAAAAAACAACTTAAATTACACTCAAACTCAAGCTAGTATTGAGTTACAGGCGAGTACAAAAATACTTGAACCCCTTCGTTATAAATACTCGTACCCCAGGGAATAAATACTAGTACCTATACCTAAAAAGTTTTTTAAAATCTCCATAAACCTTACTAATTCTGCGTTACAGATTTTGAGTACAAGAGTAATAAATTTAATAAATTATAAAAAACACCAGCAATTTCCGCCTTTCAAGTGACTGGTATAAATAAGACATGTATCGCTCAACACTTAAAGCACTAACACAAATGTATTGCTAAACACTTAAAAGCGATCGCTATCCAAGTTTGTAGCAATCATCTCTATGAATCAAAGTCGCCGCTTTAAACCCCAATTTACCCCAATCCCCTAGCTGGACAAATTAGCCGAAAGTCTAAGTTTATCCAACTAGAGTAGGCAATTTTCAGAGTACAACGCGACTTTAATTTCTGACTGAGAGCGAACAAAAGCATCTTGTATAACGCCAGTCCTTTATCCCCAAGGTAAGCGAAATTCAATGACACCACCACCTACAGGACTCCTAACATCAGCTCCCACGGAAACTAAAGCTAAATCTAGTAGTTGTGGTTGCAGTAGCAAAACTGATACCACAACTAGTTTAGATGAAAAAATGAAAGCGCGGATTGAAAAACATCCTTGCTATAGCGAAGAAGCACACCACCACTACGCTAGGATGCACGTTGCAGTTGCACCAGCTTGCAATATCCAATGCAACTATTGCAACCGCAAATATGATTGTGCTAACGAAAGCCGTCCTGGAGTGGTTAGCGAATTGCTCACACCAGAAGAAGCAGCACACAAGGTTTTAGTGATTGCTGGGAAAATTCCCCAAATGACAGTTTTGGGAATTGCAGGCCCCGGAGATCCCCTAGCGAATCCAGAGAAAACCTTCCGCACCTTTGAGTTAATTGCCGAGAAAGCGCCAGATATCAAACTTTGCCTATCAACCAACGGATTGATGCTTCCCGATTATGTAGATCGGATTAAACAACTTAATATCGATCATGTCACCATCACTATTAATATGGTAGACCCAGAAATCGGCGCGAAAATTTATCCTTGGGTTCACTACAACCGCAAACGCTACAGAGGGATTGAAGGTGTCCGCATTCTGCATGAAAAGCAGATGGAAGGATTGCAAGCTCTCAAAGAAGCAGATATTCTCTGCAAAGTTAACTCGGTGATGATTCCGGGAATTAACGACGAACATTTGGTAGAGGTTAACGAAGTTATTCGTTCCAAGGGCGCGTTTCTGCATAATATTATGCCCTTGATTTCTGCCCCAGAACACGGTACTCACTTTGGTTTAACTGGTCAACGCGGCCCCAATCCTAAAGAACTGAAGGCAGTACAAGATAAATGTTCTGGTAATATGAAAATGATGCGCCATTGTCGTCAATGTCGCGCTGATGCGGTAGGTTTATTAGGTGAAGACCGCAGTCAAGAATTTACCAAAGATAAATTCATGGAAATGGCTCCAGAATATAATTTGGAGCAACGCCAAGAAGTACATGCACAGATAGAGAAATCGCAACAAGAAATCAAAGCTACCAAACAAAAAGCTGTAGAGACGTTGCAAACAACAACTCTCAAGAACAGACCCAAAATCTTAGTTGCAGTCGCTACCAAAGGCGGCGGTTTAGTTAACCAGCACTTCGGTCACGCGAAAGAGTTTATGGTTTACGAAGTAGATGGTAGCAGCGCTAAATTTGTTGGTCATCGCAAAATTGACCACTATTGTCAAAGCGGATATGGTGAGGAAGCGACTTTAGACAACATTATTCAAGCTATCTCCGATTGTAAAGCAGTTCTAGTTTCTAAAATCGGTCACTGTCCTCAAGAAGAATTGCAGAAAGCTGGTTTACAGACAGTTGAAGCTTACGACGTAATCGAAAAAGTGGCTTTGGAATTTTACGACCAGTATATCAAGGGGTTAGAGAAAACTGTTGACTGTTGACTGTTGACCGTTGACTGTTGACTGCTTAAAAAGAGAATCATCATGGTTTACAAGATTACTAACCAATGTATTTCCTGTGGTCGCTGTGAATCTTCATGTCCCACTGGTGCTATTAAAATTATCGCAGGCGATCGCTACTGGATTGACTCTAGCCTTTGTACAAACTGTGTTGGTGCATATAGTGTAGCCCAATGTGCCGCCGAATGTCCGATACAAGATGGTTGCGTAAAAGCACTGACTGATTACTGGGAATCCTGGTTTGCTACTCACGACCGTTTAGTGGCGAAGTTAAAAGGAACTTACCAAGCAGATTACTGGGAACGCTGGTTTAATCTGTACTCTCAAAAACTTTCCGAGCAATTTTCTAAGCGTAAACAAGATGTGGTGAGTCTGGAAGCATGAATGTAATTTATTTAGATAATAATGCTACAACCAAGGTAGATGAACAAGTTATACAGGCAATGCTGCCCTACCTCACCGAGTTTTACGGTAATCCTTCTTCGATGCACAGCTTTGGCGGACAAGTAGGAAAAGCAGTTAGAGAAGCGAGAGCGCAAGTTGCAGCTTTGTTGGGTGCAGAAGATTCGGAAATTATCTTCACCAGTTGCGGTACTGAAGGTAATAATGCAGCTATCAAAGCAGCTTTAGCCGCCCAACCTGAAAAGCGCCACATCATTACCACACAAGTAGAACACGCAGCGATTCTCAATGTCTGCAAACAACTGGAAAAACAAGGTTATACAGTTACCTACCTCTCTGTAGACCGCAAGGGTCAAATTGATTTGATGGAACTAGAAGCCGCCTTAACTGGGAATACTGCTTTAGTTTCTACCATGTACGCCAACAATGAAACCGGTGTAGTCTTCCCCATTGAGCAGATTGGGTTGCGGGCGAAGGATGCAGGTGCTATCTTCCATGTAGATGCAGTGCAAGCTGTAGGTAAAATTCCCCTCAACCTCAAAACCAGCAGCATTGATATGCTCACCCTCTCCGGTCACAAACTCCATGCTCCCAAAGGTATGGGTGCGTTGTACGTCAGACGCGGTGTGAGGTTCCGTCCCCTGTTAATCGGCGGACATCAAGAACGGGGACGCAGAGCAGGTACAGAGAATGTTCCCGGTATTATTGGTTTAGGCAAAGCTGCGGAATTGGCACAGGTACATTTAAAAGATGTACAACGGGAAAAAGCATTACGCGATCGCCTAGAAAAAGGCTTACTATCTGCAATTCATGATACTGAAGTTAACGGTGATATTACGCAAAGATTGCCCAACACCACCAGCATCGGTTTCAAATATATCGAAGGCGAAGCGATTTTATTATCCCTCAACCAATACGGTATCTGTGCGTCTTCTGGCTCCGCTTGTACTTCTGGTTCTTTGGAACCCTCCCATGTTTTGCGGGCTATGGGCTTACCCTACACCACTTTACACGGTTCGATTCGCTTCAGTCTTTCACGTTACACCACTGAAGCCGAGATAGACCGAGTTTTAGAAGTAATGCCGCCAATTGTTGAACGTTTACGCGCTATTTCTCCCTTTAATAACGACCAAGCTGATTGGCTGCAAGGAAGGGAAGAGGCTTTGGCTCACTAAGAGAGCAGAGGGAGCAGAGGAAGCAGAGGGGCAGAGGGGGAAGTTTTACTTTATACCTAATGTCGAATATTCAATAATTCATACACAATCTAAAAGCGGTCATGTGGGATTATACAGATAAGGTACTAGAACTTTTTTACAACCCCAAAAACCAAGGTGCAATTGAAAATAGCGATGAGTCAGGTGTAGCGGTGGTTTTTGGAGAAGTGGGCAGTATTGCTTGCGGAGATGCTTTAAGACTGCACCTAAAAATAGAAGTAGACAGCGATAAGATTCTTGATGCTCGGTTTCAAACTTTTGGCTGTACCAGTGCGATCGCATCTTCTTCGGCTTTGACTGAGTTAATCAAAGGTCTGACCTTAGATGCAGCGCTAAAAGTCACCAATAAAGAGATTGCTGAATACTTAGGCGGATTACCAGAAGCTAAGATGCACTGTTCAGTGATGGGACAAGAAGCTTTAGAAGCAGCGATTTTCAAATACCGAGGTATTCCTGTAGTTGCCCATGACGATGATGAAGGTGCTTTAGTTTGTAGTTGCTTTGGCATCAGCGAAGCCAAGGTTCGCCGGGTGATTCAAGAAAACAACCTCACCACTGCGGAACAGGTAACAAGCTATATCAAGGCTGGTGGCGGCTGCGGTTCTTGCCTTGCTAATATCGATGACCTAATCGCTGCGGTGAAACAGGAATCAGCTGTTGGTACTAGCTATAAATTAAGTAACCAAATTGTGGCAAATATTGCCACTAATCAAGAGCAATCCCCAAGACCACTAACCACAGTCCAAAAAATTGCCTTGATTCAAAAAGTTCTCGATGAAGAAGTTAGACCACTGCTAATTGCTGATGGCGGAGATATTGAACTTTACGATGTAGATGGCGATCGCGTTCAGGTAGTATTGCAAGGTGCTTGTGGTTCCTGTCCTAGCAGTACCGCCACCCTGAAAGTTGCCGTTGAAGCCAAATTACAAGAGCGTGTTAGCCCAAGCTTACGAGTAGAAGCTGTTGACCCATTATTCAGCCTTGCTAAGGGTCGATAAACAATTCAAAATTCAAAATTCAAAATTCAAAATGAACAGCCCAGAATCTATTAGCATCGTGGCTAAACATTGTATGCGAATTCAATTTGCAACAGCTTAGGAATTACGAATTAGCAAACATATGCAAACTGTCTCTATTCCCGAACCAAAGGTGTTAGAGCGAGCGCCACCAGCGACGTTCTGACAAGCGATCGCCTAAATATACCAATTCTCTAAAATCTAATAACACATTCAAAGCCAGAAACCCAGATACAGTCTGAATTTCTTAATTTTGAATTTTGAATTTTGAATTTTGAATTGGTATTAGATCGCACTCTCAAACCCAGACCACCAAAAAACCTCAACCACCAAACTTATTGCAGGACAAACAACAATGACTGACAACATTAGACAAATCGCATTCTACGGTAAAGGCGGTATCGGTAAGTCTACAACCTCTCAAAATACGATCGCTGGTTTAGCGCAAATGGGCGAACGGATCATGATTGTAGGTTGCGACCCGAAAGCAGATTCTACCCGCCTGATGTTGCACAGCAAAGCGCAAACCACCATTCTGCACCTAGCTGCTGAACGCGGTGCAGTTGAAGATTTGGAACTCGAAGAAGTATTGCTGAATGGTTACTTGAATGTCAGATGCGTAGAGTCAGGTGGCCCTGAACCTGGTGTAGGCTGCGCTGGACGCGGTATCATCACCGCCATCAACTTCTTAGAAGAAAACGGTGCTTACGAAGACTTAGATTTCGTTTCCTACGACGTATTAGGTGACGTTGTCTGCGGTGGTTTCGCTATGCCAATTCGCGAAGGTAAAGCGCAAGAAATCTACATCGTTTGTTCCGGTGAAATGATGGCAATGTATGCAGCTAACAACATTGCTCGCGGTATTCTCAAATATGCTCACTCCGGTGGCGTGCGCTTGGGTGGGTTAATCTGCAACAGCCGTAACGTTGACGGCGAAGTTGAATTAATTGAAGCATTGGCTGCAAGACTCAACACCCAAATGATTCACTTTGTTCCCCGTAACAATGTAGTGCAACATGCAGAACTGCGCCGGATGACTGTAATTGAGTATGCGCCAGAACATCCTCAAGCTGAAGAGTACCGGATTCTCGCTAAGAAAATCAAAGAAAATACCAAGCTGACAATTCCTACCCCCATCTCTATGGACGAATTGGAAGACTTGCTCGTGGAATTCGGTATTCTCGGTGGCGAAGAAGAATATCAAAAAGCGATCGCTCAAGACGCTGGTAAAGCAGCCGCAGTAGTCTAATTGCAGCAATCTCAGTTGTCAAAAATCAAAATTTGTAGGTTGGGTTGAGGAACGTAGACGCGAAGCGGCTTCCCGAAGGGTAACCCAACAAATCCCGAAGAATGTTGGGTTTCACTGCGTTCTACCCAACCTACTCAGTCTCTTCCATTGCAACTCCCTCATCCCCACTAAAGAGGCAGATATAGAATTATGTCACCTACCGAATCCCCAACTTTAACAGAAGCAACATCAGTTGCTGATAAAAAAGAACTTATAAAAGAGGCTCTAGAAGCCTACCCCGAAAAATCGCGCAAAAAGCGCGAAAAACACTTAAACGTTTACGAAGAAGGTAAATCTGATTGCGGCGTTAAGTCCAATATCAAATCCATTCCTGGTACAATGACCACCCGTGGTTGCGCCTATGCAGGCTCAAAAGGTGTGGTTTGGGGCCCCATCAAAGACATGGTTCACATCAGCCACGGCCCCGTTGGTTGCGGTTACTACTCTTGGTCAGGTCGGCGTAACTACTACATCGGTACTACTGGTATCGATTCCTTCGGCACCATGCAGTTCACTTCCGACTTCCAAGAACGGGACATTGTATTTGGTGGAGACAAAAAGCTTGCTAAATTAATCGATGAGATTGAAGAACTGTTCCCCCTCAATCGCGGTATCTCCATACAATCCGAATGTCCTATTGGTCTAATTGGCGACGATATCGAAGCTGTAGCCAAGAAGAAATCTAAGGAAACTGGTAAAACTGTTGTTCCTGTACGTTGCGAAGGCTTCCGGGGCGTATCCCAATCCCTCGGACACCACATTGCCAACGACACCATCCGGGACTGGGTATTCCCCAAAGCTGACAAAGCCAAGAAAGAAGGCACCCTCGGATTTGAACCCGGCCCCTACGATGTAGCAATTATCGGGGACTATAACATTGGTGGTGATGCTTGGTCTAGCCGCATTCTGTTAGAAGAAATCGGCTTGCGGGTTGTCGCTCAATGGTCTGGCGACGGTACACTACACGAGATGATGCTCACCCCTAGCGTGAAACTGAACCTAGTTCACTGCTACCGCTCCATGAACTACATCTCGCGCCACATGGAAGAAGCTTATGGTATTCCCTGGTTAGAATATAACTTCTTCGGCCCCACCAAGATTGCGGCCTCTCTGCGAGAAATTGCTGCCAAGTTTGACGAGACTATTCAAGCGAAAGCAGAAGAAGTCATCGCTAAGTACGAAGCGCAAACCAAAGCTGTACTCGAAAAATATCGCTCTCGCTTAGAAGGAAAAACAGTTGCTCTCATGGTGGGCGGTTTACGTCCCCGTCACGTTGTTCCCGCCTTTGAAGACCTGGGTATGAAGTTGATTGGCACAGGTTATGAATTCGGTCACAACGACGACTACAAACGTACTTCTAACTATGTCGAGAACGGGACATTGATTTACGATGACGTATCTGCCTATGAATTTGAGCATTTCGTCAAAGCACTTAAGCCAGATTTAATCGCTTCCGGGATTAAAGAGAAGTACGTCTTCCAGAAAATGGCGCTTCCCTTCCGGCAAATGCACTCATGGGATTATTCTGGGCCGTACCACGGCTACGACGGATTCGCCATCTTCGCCCGTGACATGGATCTCGCTCTCAACAGCCCGACTTGGAGCTTAATCGGCGCACCTTGGAAAAAAAGTGAGTGAAAAAGCTATGAGTTTTGAATTTTCTAGCATTCAAAACTCATCGGATTCCTCGCCCCGTGGAAACCCCTGCATTCATGCATGAAGGTAAGGGGCAGGCGATTTTAAGACGCTCGCAAGCTCGCTAACGCTACGCTATCGCAGTCCCCCAATAGGGGATAGATAAGCATAGGAGTAGTACTTATCTATTTCCCTGTATGCCGGGAATTGCCTTGCTACTCCAGTAAAGTGAGCTTCGACAATGTTAGAGGTCGGTAACTATCCAAACGACACTGGTTTAACCCCTTTAAGCCTGTTTAATCGTTCGGTTCTAGAGCAAGGAACTAGCTACGCATTCCTTGGTAGGTCTTTAACTCTTACCTCTAACGTAGTTCAGTTAAGAACTTAGTCTGGTCAGGTCAAGGCTTTTTTAAGCCCACAGCTAAAGCCGGGGGGTTCCTGACAACTAGACATCAAAATTGTTGTTTTCTCAGACCTTGAACTGATTACTTTCAAAGCTTGAAGAACTAATATTATGGCACAAAACGACATCAACAAAATCAAAGATCACGCCGAACTTTTTCAGCAACCGGAATACCAAGAGCTATTTCAAGCCAAGAAAGAGTTTGAATGTGGGCATGAATCTGAAGAAGTTACCCAGATGGCTGATTGGACAAAAACCTGGGAATACCGCGAAAAGAACTTTGCCCGCCAAGCGTTGACTGTTAACCCAGCGAAAGCTTGCCAACCTCTAGGCGCAATTTTAGCTGCTGTTGGTTTTGAAGGTACGCTACCTTTTGTACATGGTTCTCAAGGTTGCGTTGCTTACTTCCGCAGCCACTTCACCCGCCACTTTAAAGAACCGTTTTCTGCCGTATCTTCCTCGATGACAGAAGATGCAGCCGTATTCGGTGGTTTGAAGAACTTAATTGAAGGTTTGGCAGTTTCTTACAACCTGTATAAGCCCAAAATGATCGCTGTCTGTACTACCTGTATGGCAGAGGTAATAGGGGATGACTTGCAAGCTTTTATTAGAACTTCTAAAGAAGAAGGTGCGGTTCCCGAAGAATTCCCCGTTCCCTATGCTCATACCCCCAGCTTTGTCGGTTCCCACATATTGGGATATGACAATATGATGAAGGGAATTTTGTCGAATTTGACAGCAGGTAAGAAGAAAGAAACCACTAACGGCAAAATTAACTTTATTCCTGGGTTTGAAACCTACATTGGTAACCTGCGGGAAATTAAGCGGATTGCTAATGTGATGGGAATTGAGTACACCTTGTTAGCAGATAACTCCGAATACCTGGATTCTCCGAATAACGGTACATATAATATGTATCCAGGTGGAACTAAGCTAGAAGATGCGGCTGATTCGATTAATGCTGAAGCGACGATCGCACTCCAAGCTTACGCTACTACCAAAACTCGCGAATACATCGAACACGAATGGCATCAAAAGACTTACGTTAACCGTCCTGTGGGCATTCGCGGTACTGATGAATTTTTGATGAAACTGTCGGCGTTAACTGGTAAGCCAATTCCCCAAGAATTAGAAGACGAACGGGGACGCGCAGTGGATGCGTTAACCGATTCGCAAGCATGGTTACATGGTAAACGGGTGGCAATGTATGGCGATCCCGATTTGGTAATTGGTTTGACACAATTCTTATTAGAAGTTGGTGCGGAACCAGTTCACATCCTTGTCAGCAATAGCAACGAACATTTTGAGGCAGAACTAAGAGCATTACTCGACTCTAGCCCATTTGGTCAAGGTGCAACAATTCACGGCGGACGCGACTTATGGCACATGCGATCGCTCCTCTTTACTGAACCTGTAGACTTGCTCATCGGCAATTCCTACGGTAAGTATCTCTGGCGCGACACCAAAACCCCATTTGTGCGGATTGGCTACCCCATCTTTGATCGCCACCACCTGCACCGCTACGCTACCTACGGCTACCAAGGTACAATCAACCTCCTCAACTGGATTGTTAACACACTTCTAGACGAGTTGGATCGCAACACCATTATTCCATCTAAGACCGATATTTCTTACGACTTGATTCGATGATAACTGGGCATGGGGCATGGGGCATTGGGCATTGATACTAATTATTCTGTTTGTCCCCCTTCCCTTGTCCTCCTTGTCTCCTTTATACCAGCCGCTATGAGTACAATCATCCACAGCCGCGATCGCTTTTTTGATGTTCTCTCTCCCTTACGCCGATGGGTGGATCGATTTCAAATATGCGATCGCCGTATCGCCCATCTCATTTGTCAAGTTATTCCCTGTTGTTGTCCTTTTGAACGCGACGTTAAATTCCTCGGACACACTTTCCACATTCCCCCACTCTGCAAATTAAATCCGCTCTACAACGAGTTTGTGGGTTTACGCTTTCGCAGTCTGTCTTATCTCTCAGATGAGTGTGGTGAAGATATCACGAAATATATTTGCTAATTCTCCGCGTACCTTTGCGTTTACCTTTGTGTTCCTCTGCGTTAAGAAATATTCTTGAAAACGAACCGCGAAGACGCGAAGTACACGAAGGAAGAAAAACAAGAAATTTGATTGCCAATCACCCATCAAGTCATGAAAATCACCCAAGGCAAAATTAACGAGCTGCTGAGTGAACCAGGATGCGAACACAATCACCACAAGCATGGGCAGAAGAAAAACAAGTCTTGTCACCAACAAGCCCAACCCGGTGCGGCTCAAGGAGGCTGTGCTTTCGATGGTGCATCCATCGCCCTAGTCCCGATTACCGATGCTGCTCATTTAGTCCACGGGCCGATCGCGTGCGCTGGTAATTCTTGGGGTGGTCGTGGTAGTCTTTCCTCTGATTCCCATCTCTACAAAATGGGTTTCACGACTGATTTAAGTGAGAATGATATCATCTTCGGTGGCGAAAAGAAGCTGTACAAGGCAATTTTGGAAGTACAGCAACGCTATCAGCCTGCGGCGGTGTTTGTTTACTCCACTTGCGTAACGGCGTTGATTGGCGATGATTTGGATACAGTCTGTGAAGCGGCAGCTAAGAAAACAGGTATACCTGTTATCCCCGTAAATTCACCTGGTTTTATTGGCAGTAAAAATCTGGGTAATCGCGTCGGTGGGGAAGCTTTACTAGAATATGTTATCGGTACTGCTGAACCAGAATATACCACCACTTATGATATTAATTTGATTGGTGAGTACAATATTGCTGGCGAATTGTGGGGTGTTCTGCCCTTATTTGCAAAATTAGGTATTCGCGTTCTCGCTAAAATTACGGGTGATGCTAAGTATAATGAAGTGCGTTATGCTCACCGTGCCAAGCTGAATGTGATGATTTGCTCCAGAGCTTTGATTAATGTGGCGCGAAAGATGGAGGAGCGTTATGGTATCCCTTATATTGAAGAATCTTTCTACGGTGTAGATGATATGAATCGCTGTTTGCGGAATATTGCCGCAAAATTAGGCGATCGCGCTTTACAAGAAAGAGTAGAAAAATTAATTACAGAAGAAACTACTGCGCTAGATATTGCTTTAGCTCGTTACCGCGATCGCCTCAAAGATAAGCGGGTTGTCCTTTATACCGGGGGTGTGAAAAGTTGGTCGATTATCTCGGCGGCGAAGGACTTAGGCATGGAAGTTGTGGCTACCAGTACCAAGAAAAGTACTGAAGAAGATAAAGCGAGGATCAAAGAATTACTAGGAAAAGATGGCATTGCTATGGAAAAAGGCAACGCCCAAGAATTACTCCGGGTGATTGCCCAGACAAAAGCAGATATGCTGATTGCTGGTGGTCGCAATCAATACACTGCCCTCAAAGCCCGCATCCCATTTTTAGATATTAATCAAGAACGCCATCATCCCTATGCTGGATATGTGGGTATGGTGGAAATGGCGCGAGAATTGGATGAGGCTTTGCATAGTCCGGTATGGGCGCAGGTGCGGAAGCCGGCATTGTGGGAGGAGAAAGCAGAGGGAGCAGAGGAAGCAGAGGAGCCAGTGCGTTGCGGAGGTTCCCTCCGTTGTAGCAACTGGCGTGAGCAGAGGGGGAAAACTGTAGTTAGAAATTCGCAGAAATCTGTTGCGGTGAATCCTCTCAAGCAAAGTCAACCTTTAGGTGCAGCTTTAGCATTTTTAGGATTGAAGGGTGTAATGCCTTTGTTTCACGGTTCTCAGGGTTGTACTGCTTTTGCAAAAGTTATGTTAGTGCGGCATTTTCGGGAAGCTATTCCCCTATCCACCACTGCCATGACAGAAGTTAGCACTATTTTAGGTGGCGAGGATAATATTGAGCAAGCAATCCTGACGCTGGTAGAGAAATCCAAGCCGGAAATTATCGGTTTGTTAACTACCGGACTCACGGAAACTAGAGGGGATGACATGGAAGGAATCCTCAGAAGTATTCGCAAGCGTCACCCAGAATTATATGATTTGCCGATTGTCTTTGCTTCTACACCTGATTTTAAAGGTGCGTTACAAGATGGTTTTGCCGCCGCCGTGGAAAGTATAGTTAAGGAATTGCCACAACCGGGAGAAACCAGATTAGACCAAGTCAATATTTTGGTAAGTTCTGCATTTACTCCTGGGGATGTACAGGAAATTAAAGAGATTGTCTCAGCTTTTGGGCTAAAACCCATTGTAGTACCTGACCTTTCCGCCTCCCTTGACGGTCACTTGGATGATTCCTACAGTGCGGTGACAGGTGGTGGGACAACTTTACCAGAACTGCGAGAAATGGGTAGTTCGGTGTTTACCCTTGCACTAGGCGAGAGTATGCGCGGTGCAGCCGAAAGTTTGCAAACTCAGTTTGATATACCTTTTGAGGTGTTTCCCCAACTGACTGGGTTAGGCGCAGTCGATAATTTCTTGCAAGGATTGGTAGATATTAGCGGGAATGCAGTTCCAGAAAAATATTGCCACCAACGCCGCCAGTTGCAAGATGCGATGCTTGATACTCACTTTTATTTTGGGTGTAAGCGGGTGTCGTTAGCGCTGGAACCTGATTTATTGTGGTCAACAGCTTGGTTTTTGCAATCGATGGGTGCGGAAATTCACGCTGCCGTCACAACTACAAAGTCGCCACTGTTAGAGAATTTGCCAGTAGAAAGCGTGACTATTGGGGATTTGGAAGATTTTGAGCGATTAGCAGTAGGTTCTGATTTGGTTATTGCTAATTCTCATGGTAAAGCGATCGCTCGCCGTCTGCATACTCCTCACTATCGTCTCGGTTTCCCGGTTTTTGACCGCTTGGGTAATGGACAGCGTTGTACTGTCGGTTACCGAGGAACTATTCAACTGTTATTTGATATTGGCAATTTATTTTTGGACATAGAAGAAGAAAAAGCTCACGCATTCGGCGAAGCCGTTCTCGCAGAGTAGACGCAAAGGCGCAAAGAAGAAAATAAGGTTTAAAGTTTGTAGTTTGTGGAGGATAAATTATGAAAATTGCTTTTACAACTAGCGACCAAATTCATATTAATGCTCATTTTGGTTGGGCGAAAAAAATAGATGTTTATGAGGTTTCCACGGAGGGTTATCAGTTTCTCAATACTTTAAAATTTGATGGCGACCTTAAGGAAGATGGGAATGAGGATAAATTAGTTCCCAAAATTGAAGCTTTAGCTGATTGCACGATTGTTTATGTCTCAGCAATTGGTGGTAGTGCGGCTGCTCGGTTAATTAAGAAACGCATTACACCAATCAAAGCGAGGTCTGAGGATGATAAAATTACTGACCTTTTAGAGCAGTTAGTCCAAACTTTAAAAGGCAGCCCTCCCCCTTGGTTGCGAAAAGCTTTACAACAAAAATCACCAAGTTTTGAAGAAGAGGAAGTAACCGTATGAGTTCAACGGAAATTGTTAATCAAAACACTAGCAGCGAAGCGTTAAATTCTCCATTTGTCCAAGAGTTAGTTAGACAAATTCGCGCCCAAGATTCCTATGGATTTTATCGCAATTGGTCGGATGAATTAATTCTCAAACCTTATATTGTCAGCAAGCAAGCGAAACGCCAAATTTCTGTAGAGGGTGATGTGGAAGCGGCTACCAAAGCCAGAATTATGTCATTCTATCGCGCGATCGCAGCCCAAATTGAACAAAAAACTGGTTCATTATCCCAGGTGGTAATTGATTTGAGTCATGAGGGTTTTGGCTGGGTGCTGGTGTTTTCCGGTCGTTTATTACTAGTCGCCAGAACCTTACGCGATGCTCAACGTTTTGGCTTTGATTCTCTAGAAAAATTAGCAGAAGAGGGCGAAAAACTAACTCAAAAGGGTATTGAGTTAGCAGAGAAATACACTGAAGTTGCCAAGTTATAAGCAGGTGAGGCAGATGGCAGAAGGCAGATGGCAGAAGGGAACATCATCAATTTAGGAATTTCAAGATTATACGCTCTATATTTCGAGCAAATTACTTCAATTAAACCTTTGTTTATATCCATGAATTCTGAGTGTTTCACTTTTATGCCAAAGGATAAAAATTTATTCCTTCTGCCTCCTTCCCTCTGCCCTCTGCCTTCATTCAAAGGAGAAAATTATGGTGCCAGCAGCAGAAACAGATTGCGAAAATCAAAAAGCTATTGAAGATTTAAAACTACAAATTAAACGGCTGAATAGTAAGGCAGGTCAAATGAAGATGGATCTGCATGATTTAGCGGAAGGCTTGCCAACAGATTACCAAAACTTGACAGCAGTAGCAGCCGAAACTTATGAAATTTACCGTCATTTAGATGAATTGAAATCTCAACTGAAGAATTTGGAGCAGAAATCATGACATGGGATGTTGCAAAGTTTAATCAAATTGTTGATGCTGAGGAATACTTTGAATTTTTTAAACTTGATTACGATCCTCAAGTTGTCCATGTTAATCGCTTACATATTTTGAAGCTGTTTTCTCAATACATTCGCGAAATTGATAATAATAATTCCGCAGTCAGTCAAGCAGAAAAACTCGATTTATACTGCACAGCACTCAAACAAGCTTACGAAGTTTTTCTCAGTTCCACACCTCTACAACAAAAGCTGTTCAAGGTGTTTAAACAGAAGCCAAACAATATTGTCATGCTAACAGAAATTGCCACCAGCTAAATCTCTTTCTCTGTGTTCTCCGCGCTCTCTGCGGTTATATAAATTATTTTTTAACCGCAGAGTTCATAGAGGCGCAGAGTGAAGAAGTTAGGACTTATGCACACTCTACACATTCTTGGCGTCTTGGCGGTTCGATAAATTCAGCCTAGCCCCTTCAAAACAGGAGAAATCAACAGTGGTAAATCTCTCGCCTACTGAATTAGAACGTTACCGTCGCCAAATCATGCTCCCTGGTTTTGGCAAAGAAGCACAGCAGCGACTCAAGTCAGCAACGGTGCTAGTTACAGGTGTGGGAGGATTGGGCGGTACAGCAGCGCTTTACTTGGCGGTAGCTGGTGTTGGGCGGCTGATTCTGGTTCGAGGCGGTGAGTTGCGGCTAGATGACATGAATCGTCAGATTCTCATGAGTGACGATTGGGTAGGTAAGCCGCGCGTATTTAAAGCGAAAGAACGGCTAGCGGATATCAACCCAGATGTGGAAGTCGAAGCCATATTTGATTATGTTACGCCAGATAATGTAGATTTTTTGGTTAAATCCGCCGATGTGGCGCTTGACTGCGCCCATAATTTTACCGAACGCGATTTATTAAATGCAGCTTGTGTGCGTTGGCGTAAACCAATGGTAGAAGCGGCGATGGATGGGATGGAAGCTTACTTAACCACAATTATCCCTGGCGTGACACCTTGCTTGTCTTGCTTATTTCCCGAAAAACCCGAATGGGATCGGCGTGGTTTTGGCGTACTGGGTGCGGTTTCGGGTACTCTGGCTTGTTTGACAGCGCTAGAAGCAATTAAGGTGATTACTGGATGTAGTCAACCATTGTTATCGCAACTATTAACGATGGATTTACACCAGATGAATTTTGCTAAACGTCGTTCATATCGCGATCGCAATTGTCCAGTCTGCGGTACTCATTCTCACCAATATTCTACTCCCCAACAACTAAGTCGCGTTTTAGTCAATAGTCAATAGTCAACGGTCAATGGTCAAAAGGTATATTTTATGACGTTAACTTTAACAGAAGCAGCAGAATTCCGGCTGCGGACTTTTCTTTTAGCCTCAAGCAAAGATGAAAATGCTACTCAGAAAGGCATCCGTGTTGCGGTTGAGGATGGCGGTTGCAGTGGCTATCAGTATTCCATCAAAGTTATTAACACCCCGCAAGCCGATGACATAGTTTTGCAACAAGGAAAGTTACGCATCTACGTCGATTCCCAAAGCGCACCATTACTAGAAGGCGTGGTTGTGGATTTTGTCGATGGCTTACTGGAAAGCGGATTTAAGTTTAGCAATCCCAATGCTACTGATACCTGTGGCTGTGGGAAATCATTCCAAGCAGGTAATTGCTCTCCTGCTGGCGTACCTTGTAGCTGATATCCGAAACCTGATTTTATTTTGGAGGACATGAAGATGACAACTTATCAAGTCAGACTAATCAATAAAAAGCGATCGCTCGATATCACCATCCCTGTTGAAGAAAATACCAGTATTCTCGATGCCGCAGAACAACAAGATATAGAATTACCCTTTTCCTGTCAATCTGGCTCTTGCTCTAGTTGTGTCGCCAAAGTCGTTGAAGGTGAAGTAGATCAAACTGAACAAGTATTTCTCGATGACGAGCAGATGGCTAAAGGCTTCATTGTTCTTTGTGTCTCCTATCCCCGTTCTGACTGCACAATTCGCACTCACCAAGAACCCTATTTGGTTTAACTGTTGACGGTTGACTGTTGACGGTTGACTGTTGACGGTTGACAGAAAAATCATTCCCTAGCCCGTAGCTCCTAACCTCATAATTCAAGAAAATTACACTATGGCGATACTCACTGGTTTAACTTTTGGGGGAGAAGTCTGGACACCCCAATTTGTTCAAGAAATTAACCAGGACAAATGCATTGGCTGTGGTAGATGTTTTAAAGCGTGTGGTCGGAATGTACTAGTACTACGTGCATTAAATGAAGATGGCGAGTTTGTCGAAGATGAGGAGAATGAAGAAATCGAGCGTAAAGTCATGTCTATTATCCATCCAGAATACTGTATTGGTTGTCAGGCTTGCGCTCGAACTTGCCCCAAAAATTGTTATAGCCATAGCCCACTCGAACAGAATTAGCACAATCGATTGATCTTAAGCCCCAGTAATCAAATCCTCTCTTTTGCTTGATTAGGCATTACCGTTGTTAATGGTGATGCCTATTTTTGCGATCGCTCTTGGGAAAGATTGCAGACATTTCTCCTAGAAGGTAAAACTTGGCTTGTTAGAGAGCAAAAATCTTTTAATGGTAAATATCTTACTTAAATTAATAATAACAACCACTAATATTAACTGTTGAAGCTGAATTCAGTCATTGACGATATCAATATCTACAATCTGTGATTTTACGCTAAAATTATAGATTTTCAAGAAATTATAGCATCATAAATACAGAAAAACCTATTTTCTTGAGAATTAATCCGATAATCTCAAGGATATAGCCATATATTCACCGAACTCATCATTAATAATTAAGATGATTGGTGATGTAGTAGCACTGCAAAACATTATGGAATATTAAGTTATTTATTGTTTGTTTACGACTTGTTTGTCTTATGTATTGCAAGGGAACGCTTGCAGTGACAAGGTATTTTATCTGCCTTGATATCTGTCTGTTGTTTACAGAAACTGTCTAAATTTAACAAAATACTTTTGCATTATTTGAGGGAAAAATAACTATATGAACCAAGGTTTAAGACTTAACCAATTTGTGATGGCTGGATGTGGCATAATAATTGGTTTAGCAAGTATTACAACTTATTTTACAAAAGTAACCAAGCAACAATTAGTAGCTAATACCAACCTAGTCACTAAAGCTTACAATCTGAAAGGCAATCTCAAAGAAATTGAAAAACTTATAGTAAATTCTGAAACTGGACAAAGAGGATTTATTATTACTAAAAATGATGACTATTTAGAGCCTTTTTATCAAGCTAAAGAAAGAATTGAGCATGTTTTCAATGAAATGAACCGAGAGTTTAAAGATGATGACTTAAAACTGATTAACTTAAACAAGCTTGAAGATTTAGCAGAAAGTAAAATTCAATTATCTGAGGAAACTATTCAGCTTAAACGGCTAGGTAAAGAAAAAGAAGTACTAAGTTTCTTTGCGGCAGATAAAGGTAAAAATCTGATGGATGAAATCAGGCAAGAAATTAATAAAATGTTACAAATAGAAGATGAAAAATTAAAAGACCAGCAAAAGCAAGTTAATCAAATTCAAGATTTTTATGACTTATTTATTTTGTCAAGTCTTTTAATTATTATCTTCACAGTGATTTCAGTTTGCCTGGCTATTATTCTCATTCCTGGTAGAGCTTTAAATAACTCTTTACAAAATGCCTTTGCTTTAGCTAAAAGAGTATCTGCTGGTGATTTAACAGTTGAAATCGAAGCAAATTCAACAGATGTGATTGGTAAGCTCATGGCTACTTTAAAAGATATGGCGCATAGCCTGAGTAATCTGATTTGCCAAGTCCAAAAATCTGGTATGCAGGCGACTTCTTCGGCAACACAAATAGCCGCATCAGGTAAACAATTAGAAGCTACACTTGCAGAGCAGGTAGCATCAACAAATCAGGTAGCGATCGCGGCTAAAGAAATTTCGGCAACTGCTAAAGAACTAGTAAAAACAATGGAAGAAGTGGCAGCTATGTCACAAACTACAACAATTGCCGCTAGTAAGAGCCAAAAAGATTTATTGCGGATGGAAACAAAGATGCGTCAACTAGCAGAAGCGACAAATTCTATTGGTTCTAGATTAGGAGTAATTAGTGAAAAGGCTAACAATATTAATAATATTGTCGTGACAATTAATAAAGTTGCCGATCAAACCAATTTACTATCTTTGAACGCTGCTATTGAAGCCGAAAAAGCTGGGGAATATGGCTTAGGTTTTAGTGTGGTTGCTAGAGAAATTCGCCGTTTAGCAGACCAAACTGCAGTAGCAACTTTAGATATTGAGCAGATGGTTAAACAAATGCAATCTTCTGTATCTACAGGCGTGATGGAAATGGATAAATTCACCACAGAAGTAGGACACAGTATGGAAGATGTAGCCAGTATTAGCAATCAGGTAGGACAAATTATTGAGCAAGTACAGGATTTAACTCCTAGATTTGAAGTTGTGAGTCAAGGGATGGAAATGCAATCTCAAGGCGCACAACAAATTAGTGAAGCAATGACACAGTTAAGCAGTACTTCTAGACAAACTGCTGATTCATTGAAAGAAATTAATCAGACTATTTCCCAAATGAATCAAGTAGCTCAAGGTTTGCGACAGGAGATTTCTCGCTTCAAGCTCTAATTTTGAAATCTAGGCGAGCAGATTTTTAGACTTTCTGTAAAGTAGTAGAAATAATATTCTCTTCTATTGTTTGTCTCCTGAATTCCTCACAAATTTGACGCTCAATTCCATTAAAAAATTGATAACGAGCTTCCATTGCTTCCACAATAGCTAGTTTAATTTGAAGATAAATATCTTCATTACTGAGCCGCAGATAAGGTTCGATGACTGCTCCTAATTTCGCAGCATGACTATCATCCACATCAATATGGACTTCAAAAAATTTCAGCGCTTCTTTGGGTAAGGGAGTAGAACCAATAATTCCTCTATATAGTTGGGTATATAACGAATTAACGATACCTTCAGAAGCATAACAAACTACAGCCAAACCCGCTAAATAACCATATTTAGCAGGAATTTGCAAATAAGTTTCAATTAAAGCACGAGTTTCTGGTGCGGTTGGTAATGCTGCTAGGGTGGTGTCATCAATCCCAATTGCACGAGTAAAGCGCCGAAATAATTCTGGATGGGACTGATTTATATCTCCTTGTCCCATTTCATCAAATAAGTTTTCTACTATCGCTAACTGAGCAGCTTCATCGGGACAGCAAGATAAAATACTTGCAAGAATTCGATTAAATTCTTTTGAGAATTTATACATTTGCACAGCTAATATTTGGATATCTGAAAGTGATAAATTTTCAGTACGGCAACGTTTAAGAAATTCATGGTTCCATAGTTGATGATTAACTGCGATTTCCTGTAAACAATGTTTTTTTAAATGTGACATACAATATTATTTTGAGACTTGAATTGCTAAATGTAGTGGTAAATCAACTAATGGACTAAAAAATGCTTCATCTAAAGCTACATGCTCTGAGGTAACACGCAATTCTTTAAAGATGGGCATAGTGTTGAAATTAGCTATCTTCAAACAATTAAAGTAATCTTCCAAAGTCTTATGAATCAGTTGAACGTTGAGCCAAGAACCATCTCGTTTCCAAATCTGTCCAGGAAATAAGCGATCGCGCTGACTAAAGTAGCCTTTATCTTCAACCTGAAAATAGAAAGGATATCCTGGTTCGCGCATATATGGAAAGCATGGATGAGGAACGCTAAAGATAAATCTCCCCTCAGGATGAAGTACGCGAGAAATTTCTTTCATGCATTCCTGGGTTTGAGCAATTGTTAAATAGTTAAACAGAAATACTGCAACTACTAAATCTATTTCGCCATCACCAAATTGTTGCAGATTTGTGGCGCATCCCACTGCATATTTAATCCCTAGAGGATTTGCTAATTCTTGTGCCTGCGCTGCTTCAATCATCCCTTGAGAAACATCTATTCCATATACTTGCGCCGCACCTCGTCGGTGTAATTCTCGCGTGCAATAACCTTCACCACAGCCTAAATCAAGCACTCGCAGTTGATGAATCGGCTCGCACATTTCTAGTATGAAAGGACGCGCTGTAAAATCTGAGAGAGAAAGGGGGTGTTTTCTTACCCACTCTGATGCAGTTTGATTATATAAATTTACAGTTGAATTTGTGTTATTTACCATTGAATTGTTTAAATCGTTCATATTTTGAAATGGAATTTGAGGAAGATATCTGATAATTATTTAATATCTGCTTGGTTCTCTCCTAACCCCTAGCAAGGGTAGAAAGTATCTCATAGTCACCCTTTTTAAAGAAGATTTAGGAGGAGCTATGAGTCTTAAATACAAGACAAAAACTTTTCATAAATCCTCTAAAATTTGATAATTAATCATCTAATAGCAAGAATGCTTATCTGTTTGCGCTAGTAATTACCAAGAATCGAATTGTAATCAATGAAATATTTTAAACCGAGAATCTTTACAAGCTTTTTTTCTTAAATTTCTTTGCCAAATCACATAAAGATTATTTAGAAACAAAATTATTTTATGATTGGCATTGCCTACCTAATATTTTTGTTGATTTACTACTTATATAGTAAAGTTCTTAGCTAAAAAAAATTATTTTTGTCTAAGTTTCTCCCAAATTTTTTAACACACTTAAATGAATATTAATAGATATAACCATGCTGAATACTTCCCGTTTTAACATTAATAGTTGAATATCTTGAGAGTATTATCACTGATTTTTGAATCTGCATATATTTACGTTAGTCACAATTTATTTTTTCGAGATATTCTTCACAATTCATCTACGAACTTTAGCTAAAGCGATTATTTTTCTACGCTGTAAAATTTCCTTTCTCACAGCTAATCCTCCTTGATATTCGTGTTTGAGTAAAGGTAAACAACGTTCATACTCTTGATCTGCTGCTACTAATTCACCTTGGCGAAAATGATCCATAATTTGCAGTAGATGTTCGGGGTAAGCATAACCTGTCATCAACCCATGACTACCTGCTTGTAGTTCTGGGAGACAATGTACACCGCCTAATGCACCAAAAATACCTAAGCGATCGCCTAAACTATTACGTAAATGCCGAATTTTCTCAAAGGTAGGTTCTTCTTCTAGTTTAATCGCCTGTACCTGCTCTACTTCTTCTACCAAACTTGCTAGAAAACTCACCGATAATTTTCCTGTTAAAGCCGGATAATCTAGAACTACTAAAGGCATTTGAGTGGCAATACCAATTTTCTGATAGTGTTGTTTTACTTGTTGTGTATCAGAAAAGCTAGGCGGTACAACTAACAAACCTTTAGCACCTAATGCAGACATTTGTAACCCAAATTTTGCGGCTGATTCTGCTGTTCCGCTTACTCCTACCACTACAGGAACGCGATTTTTCACCTGCTTAAAGACAATTTGTGCTACTCGCAAACGTTCTTTAGGTGTTAATTTAGCTTCTTCTCCTAATACAGTTAATATTGCTAGTCCATGTACTTTTTTTTGAATATAAAACTCTACTAAACGTTCTAAACTAGCTTCATCTAATTCACCTTCAGCCTGAAATGGTGTGACGAGAACTGCGTAAAGATGGGGTAGTAAAGGACTTTGGGTAAAAAAATTTTCCATGCGCTAGATAAAATTGTTAAATCACAGATTGTTTATCCTAGCTCATGCTCATGATTTTTCCACGCGATCGCTACATCACACTTAGTATCAACCGCAACTAAATAAATGCGTGTAAACCATGAAATACATTCATCAAGTAAAATTCAGTTGGTAAATACGTTAGTGGTTAACTTATATCCCAGTATCGGATACTCCTATACTTGGCTATTCTCGCGATCGCTGCTCAAGAATTAACTCGCGTCTGACTGCAAGCTTGTCGGGGTTAACGGGCTTTGAGTCATCAGTTACCTTCATAGCAAAAATAAATAAATGAGGAGTACTCACATTTTTGTTGACAAACATGAATGATGCTCATATTATCAAAATATGAGCTTCGCTCACATAAACCAGCAACTGAAAAGGAGTCTCTGACAATGAGCCAAGATTTACTGAACCTACCCCATCCCAATCCTGTAACTGCTTTAGAAGAATACGGAAGCGATCGCTTGGGATTTATGCAACGCTGTACCCAAGACTATGAAGGCATCGTACCTTTGAAATTTGGCGATGAATGGTTTTGTCTGTTGTCTAATCCTGACTACATCACTCAAGTGTTAAAAGACCGGATGTTGTTTATCAAAGCTGCAGAAACACAACAACTGAGCGGTATTTTAGGTAATGGCTTGTTGAACAGTGAAGGCGATTTTTGGTTGCGACAAAGACGACTTGCCCAACCCGTCTTCCATCAGCAGCAAATTAACAGTTATGCTGCCATGATGGTGGGCTACACCCAACGAATGTTAGAAACTTGGCAAGATGGAGAAGTGCATGATGTCCATGAAGCCATGATGCGCTTGACGCTGAACATCGTGATGAAAACCATCTTTGACCAGGATGTAGAGGATACTGCCGCCGGAAGCATTGCCCATACCCTAGATGTAGCCATGAACTGGGTTGAATATCAAGAAGCGAAGAATGTGATGGGGGCATTAACGGAAATTGGGGAACTGCGATCGCCCAGTGCAGATATGCCTTCTGAGGATATAGATCAACGCTTGCAAGAAGCGATCGCTCTATTGGATGAAACAGTATATGCCATCATTCAGCAGCGTCGCGCCAGTGGTAAAACAGGCAAAGATTTATTAGGAATGCTGATGCAGGTCGAAGACGCAGATGATGGTAGCCGCATGACCGATAAACAATTGCGAGATGAAGCTGCAACCTTAATTTTGGCAGGACACGAAACCACCGCCAATGCCCTGTCTTGGACATGGATGCTATTAGCCCAAAATCCCGATGTCCGGGAAAAACTCAATGCAGAACTGAAAACAGTTCTGAACGGACGCACACCAACCCTGGCGGATTTACCCCAGTTAACCTACACCAATTGGGTAATTAAAGAATCCATGCGGCTGTATCCCCCTGCCACCGATGTCTCACGGGAAGCAACCCAAGATTGCGAAATTGGCGGCTATTTGATTCCCAAAGGGACAACCTTAATTGCTAGTCAATGGGCTATGCACCGGAACCCGCGTTATTTTTCCGAACCAGAATTGTTTCAGCCAGAACGCTGGGCTAATGACCTAGAAAAACAGTTACCCCGTGGCGTGTATTTCCCCTTCGGTGATGGGCCTCGCGTTTGTATTGGTAAGAGTTTTGCTGTGATGGAGGCGGTGTTATTACTAGCAACTATCGCCCAAAAATTCCAACTGGATCTCGTTGCCGATCAAAACATCGAACTTCAGCCCTCAATTACCCTCCGCGCCAGACACGGCATTCAAGTTGTCTTGAAAGCAGTTGCATAGAATTTGCTTCAAGTTATGAGAAGTTGGTTCCCATCAGATCCCCGACTTCTTCAAGAAGTCAGGGATCTATTTAACTCTAATGTTGTGCAGGAGATGAAATTATGAAGGAATTAATAGAGCAAGATAAGATTATTCAAAGCAATCAAAATAATTCCGAAAACATTTTGTCTTTAGCACGTTTGAGTGATTCTATTTTTGCCTTTGCAATGGCTTTAATGATAATTGCCTTTGATTTACCAGAAGATGCTAAAGCAATGACTGATGGTGATATCAATGCCTTTTTGTTTAGTCAGTTAAAGCCTTTAGGAACCTATGCTATCACTTTTATTTTAGTAGCGAATTATTGGATTTCCCATTCCCGCCAGTTCAAATATCTGCGAAGAACTGATGAAACCCATATGTGGATTTCTGTAGGGTATTTAATAGGCTTGTTTTTAGTGCCTTTATCTAATGATTTAATCATCACATTTCCAGAAAATTTTATGGTCGAAGTTTGGTTTAGTTTAAATATTGCCGCAATTGGGTTTGTTTCTTGGATAAATTGGTCTTATGCGACAGGCGATCGCAAATTAGTAGACAGTGATTTGGATGATGGGACAATTCGCTCAATGAAAATCAAAGCTTTAATTGAACCGATAGGTGCATTGATTTCCATTGGCGTGGCATATCTTAATCAAGAGTTATGGGACTATTTTTGGGTTTTGCTCTTCTTTGCCTATTCTCCCTTAGAAAAATACTTCAATAAATCGGCTGAATTAGTGTGATAAATCTGTCAGCTTGAGGCAATCATCACCACATCAATAGACAATTCTCATCAAGATGGAATTACGCAAGTCAGGCATTAAGTGAATTTTGTAGGAGTTTTTTATGACAACTCACAGAAATACATCTCAAGATTTTTCAACCATTAACAACAATCTGCCAGACGATACCATAATTAAACTCAATCAAAATCAGATCCAAGATAGCGCACGCGTATTAGGTCAAGCATTTATTCAAGACCCATTTTTATCATACTTTCTCCCAAAAAAACATCAGCAAAGAATAGATGCAGTTGAGTGGATTTCGCGCACAGTATTATGTTATTATCAACGCTCCGAAGAAATTTATATAACCAATAATTGCATTAAAGGAGTTGCAGTTTGGACACCACCAGAATACTCCAGCGATAGTATATTACATTGGTTGCAAGCTGGACTAATTTCTCTACCACAAAAAATCGGGGTTCGCAAAATGGTAGAGTTTTTATCCGCCAATCAAAAAGTAGATGAATACCATCAAAAAATTATGAAAAAACCACATTGGTATTTGAGGATGCTTGGTGTTTCTCCAGATTTTCAAAATCAAGGTGTGGGACAAAAGCTGCTGCAACCTGTACTCAATCGAGCAGATAAAGCAGGTTTTCCTTGTTATTTAGAAACTTCTACACCATCAGGAGTACGTTTTTATCAAAGACAGGGATTTGTCGTTGTGGATAGTGACAAACTATTACAAGATAGTCGGCAATTATGGTTCATGAAGCGCGAACCACAATCAGACTATAGCAATCCTAAATGATTTGTGAAATCTGATCTCAAGGATTGTTGACTGTTAACAGTTGACAGTCAACAATCAACAGCCAAAACCGATATTTTTCACAACCTTTTCGCGTGATAAAATAGCAAGACTGTGGGAATTATTGCAAAAACGCATCAAAATCAGCCATGTGAAAGTTTCACACTTCCTCTATTCTTCTGTAGGTAAATTATCGTTAAATTACTTGGGTGAATATATTCAAAGATAAAACAAGTCAATTTTTTCTCCCCAAATTCTCATCTGGTAAGTTGCTAGATGAGAAGTGACTTTGCAGGTAACTTAAGCTGAAACGCTTCATTTCTGCTACCAGTCGCTGCCGAAACTGTTGCTCTTGATTGAGGGAAAGCCACATTAAGGTACTGATTGTTTTTACCAACACAAAGGCGATCGCTTCGTAGTCTACTGTCTCTAACCCTGCTTCCCTTTGCGCGAGCAAGGTGGCGAAATCTCTAATCAGTTCAGCATCAGCAGCATCTCCAACTGCTTGCACTTCAGGTATAACACTCTGAACTTCCATAAAAATTGCAAAGTAGCCGGGATTTTCAGAGAAATGCTGCTCGGTGATATCAATCAACTGCTCAACCAGGACAGATAAGGGCAATTTTACCAAATCGGGATTATTGAGTATTGCCAATTTTTGATGCAGACGTTCTTCATACCGCAAGGCCAAAGCCTGCATAATCGCTGTTTTATCGGGAAAAAATTGGTATAGTGAGCCGATGGGTATCTTTGCACCAGCCGCGATCGCATTGGTTGTAGTTGCAGCATAGCCCTGAGAAATAAACAGTTCTTCTGCTACATCAATAATGCGGTTAACTCGCTCCTGGCTGCGGGCTTGGCGTGGTTTGCGGCGCATTCCGCCTGCGCTTGATGGGCTTTCGTTGGTCATATTACCTCCCTGGCTTGAGGGAATAAATGAGGATTAATCACATTTATCTTGACATAACATGAGTAATTGTCATATTTTAAAAAGTGAGCTTTACTCGTATTTTATCTTAGTTCTTAATGGAGAATCTTTCCATGAGTCAGAATTTAATTTCCCTGTCTCGTCGCGAAAGGGCGATCGCTCTGCTTGATGACACAATACATGCCATGATCGACCATCACCGCTTGAGCCAGAAAATAACCAGCAAATTAAAAAAGAATCTGACAGATGGTAGGGGCATGGCATTGCCTCTAGAATATATTGATGTGCCGCAAAAGCTATTTAAATTGGTATGAAGTGGGATACATAAATTCAAAAAGGGTATTTCTGAATGTACAGAAATACCCTTTAAAGCTGATTATTTTTACATTTCGCGGCAATTTAGAGCAAAGTTAGGAGATACAGCAGCGAAAATAGAATAATCCAGATGATATCTACAAAATGCCAGTAGATTTCCGCCATTTCAATGCCAGTGTGTTTAGTTGCAGAGTAATGACCGAGACGGCGCGATCGCCACAGCACACCAAGTATTAACAATAACCCAATAAATACGTGTAAACCATGAAAACCAGTCATCAAGTAAAAGCAGTTGGCAAACACGTTGGTAGTTAATCCATATCCCAGTGTCAAATACTCATATACTTGACCGCCTAAGAAAATTGCTCCCATTAGCGCCGTAATTCCATACCATAAACGCATTCCGGCGACATTGTTCTTTTTAATCGCTGTATCGCCTAAATGAATGACAAAGCTGCTAGAAACCAGGATGATTGTGTTAATCGTGGGTACGAGTAATTCTACCTCTGTACCTTCTGGCGGCCAGACTTCCGCACCACCACGCAAAATCAGGTACGTGGCAAAAAAGCCAGCAAACATTAAAGACTCGGAAACCAGAAACGTCAGCAGCCCAAACACCCGCAAGTCTGGATGGTGTTCGTGAGAAGCGGTTGACGCTAAGGCTATTTCTGGGGCGTTTAAAGTTGAATCCTGCATAAATTCCAATTTCTAGATAAATAATTGGACGGTGTACTTTCAAGACTTTTTCTCTCTGTGTCACGCCAGTTGCTACAACGTGGGGAACCCGCGCAACGCACTGGCTTCTCTGCGTTCTCTGCGGTTAAATAATAAAACCACAGAGACACAGAGAACGCAGAGTCAATGAGATTTCTAATACCAATTTGAAAAAAGAAGGGGACAGATGGTAGGGGCATGGCATTGCCATGCCCTCTAGAATATATTGATGTACCGCAAAGACTGTTTAAATCTAAGCTGCGGTTTGGGCTGTTTCTGGAATTTCAATATTGCGCCCATAATCATAGGGGCCGTGAGTGACTACAGGTAATACTTCCCAATTTTCAATCGCTGGTGGGGAAGCGGTTGTCCATTCTAAAGTCAGCGCCTCCCAAGGATTATCTGTGGCTTTGGTACCATACATCCAACTCCAAATGGCGTTGAAGAAAAAGGGTAATACAGATATGCCAAGAATCATCGCGCCAATGGTACAAATATGATTGATTCCGGCAAATTGCGGGTCATACATGGCGACTCTACGGGGCATTCCTTGTAATCCCAACTGGTGCATGGGTAGGAAGGTGAGGTGAGTACCCACAAAAGTGAGGGCGAAGTGAACTCTTCCCCAAGTTTCATTCATCATTCTGCCGGTAATTTTGGGAAACCAATGATAGATTCCGGCATAGATGCCAAATACGGAACCGCCAAATAAGACGTAATGAAAATGACCGACGACATAATAGGTATCGTGAACGTGGATATCAAAAGGGGCTGTGCCTAAAGTTACACCGCCCAATCCACCAACTACAAACATGGATAGCAAGCCAATGGCAAATAGCATGGCGCTGGTGAAGCGGATTTTACCACCCCATAGAGTTGCTACCCAACCAAAAATTTTCACGCCGGTGGGAACGGCAACAATGAGAGTAGAGATGGTGAAGAACATCCGCATCCAAGGGGGTGTACCACTGGTAAACATGTGGTGTACCCATACGAATAAACCGATAATGCAAATTGCCAAGCTGGAATAAGCGATCGCTTTATAGCCAAATATTGGTTTACGGGCGTGAACGGGAATCACCTCGGACATAATGCCGAAGATGGGCAAAATCATTAAATATACGGCAGGATGGGAATAAAACCAGAATAAATGCTGATAAAGCACCACGTTTCCGCCTGCGTCTGGCTTAAAGAAAGAAGTGCCAAAGTTGATATCAAATAATAACAGCACTAATCCCGCCGCTAGCACTGGGGTAGACAGCAGGGCTAAAACGGAAGTTGCTAAAATTGCCCAGCAAAATAATGGCATTTGTGTCCATTGCATACTGGGGACTTTCATTTTCAAAATGGTGACGACAAAGTTTAACGCCCCCAAAATTGAGGAAGTTCCCACCAAAACGATCGCTAAAATCCACATTGTTTGGGCAGTATTAGCGGTGATTAAACTCAATGGCGGGTAAGCAGTCCAGCCGCTTTGAGAACCACCAAAAAAGAAACTGCCTAAAAGTAATGCGCCGGCTGGGGGATTCAACCAAAAGGCGATCGCATTTAATTTCGGAAACGCCATATCTCGCGCCCCCACCATCAACGGAATCAGGAAGTTACCAAATCCACCAATGGCGGCGGGTACAATCCACATAAAAATCATCAATGTGCCGTGATTCGTCATGAAGGCGTTATACAGATTGGGGTCGAGAAAATCTGCATCTGGCGTATTTAACTCGATGCGAATAGCCATAGCCATCAATCCCCCAATCAGGTAAAAGATAAAGGCTGTTACCAGATATTGAATGCCAATGACTTTGTGGTCGATATTAAATGTAAAGTAGTCGTACCATTTCCAACTCTGGGGTAGTTCGTGGGCGGTAACAACTGCTGTAGTTTGCGAATTTTGTAACTGTGTCATAGAAACAGGGGCTAGGGGCTAGGGGCTAGAGGCTAGGGAAGGAGGACAAGGGGGACAAGGGGGACAAGGGGGACAAGGGGGACAAGGAGGACAAATGACAAATGACTATTGACTATTGACTACTGACTACTGACTGACTTGATTTTCTGCTAACCAGCGATCGTATTCTTCGGGGGTGTGGACAACTACGGAACTACGCATACTACCGTGATAGCCACCACAAAGTTCGGCACAAACTATGGGGTAGGTTCCGGTTTTGGTGGCGGTGAAGCGTAATTGTGTGGCTTGTCCAGGAATTGCATCTTGCTTCAAGCGAAACTGGGGTACCCAAAATGAGTGAATCACATCATTTGCAGAGATGTTTAGTAATACATCTTGATCTACAGGAACGTGCAATTCGCCAGTATCAACATTTTTATCGGGATAGTTGAACAGCCAAGCATATTGCATTCCCGTGACGTTGACTACTAAAGCAGGTGGTTTTCCTTCGTTTACAGGTGTGGAACCAATACCAATCGGGTTAGATTTTGTTTCTGTCATCATCGATTCGTGACTCATTCCATGATGGGATATGGCATCCATCCCGCCCATTTCTGTGTAAACATCTACACTGTAGATTCCTAAGCCAATAACGATGATTCCGGGAATGATAGTCCACAAAATTTCTAAAGGAAAGCTACCTTCCATTGGTTCGCCATCGCTGTTATCGCCACGACGGCGGCGAAACTTAATTACAGCAATGAGTATCGCCCCTTGTACTACTAAAAATAAAGCAGTCCCAATGGCTACCATCACGTTAAAAAAATTATCTACTAAAGGCGCTTGTAAAGAAGCTTGTTCTGGAAGCAGATGATTATTTTGTCCTACCCACAAGCTAATGAGAGTAATTAAAATACCTGCGATTAAAGTTACGATGCCAACGGGTATTTGTTTCATAAAATAATTTCCTCTGGATAAGGATTCTGCTGCCACATTCTTTGCAATATTTTGATTTTTCTTTGTCTCATCGCCGCTCGATAAGCAACATAGCTATTATGTAAATTAACTCCTAAACAAAAACCTATAGGAGCTAAAATGATCGCCCATAATAATCCATAAATCCGGGGATTTATTCCATAATTCATTAATTGCTGACTGTTTTTTATGTCTGACAATAAATTTTCTCTTGCCAGAAAATTTAGATGTTCTTGCCAAACTACTATTATGGCTACTAAAGCTGGAGAAAGCACTACTAAGGTTAATAAAATTACTGTGATAATTTTTAATGTCTTCGGTTGCATAAGCATCACGCTAAACCGCATATTCTCGTGAATGCGGCGGTATAAGTACTGCATTTTCAAATCCGGTTAATTCCATCTGTAAACGCCAATAATCTTGACAAATTACAGCGAATCTCTTTGATATATGAAAATCTGCTTTAATCTGCTTCTGAGCAATTGGGATATGAAGATGAAAAAGTAAAGTCAGCCAATACCGAGACAATCTTACAACCAAGGAATAAAAATCTTTCTTCCTTTGTTACTTATATTTTGTTACCTATATTTTGTGTATATATCACGAAAAAAGATTATCTGGGTAAACTCCCCTCAGTTCGGCAGCATTTTTTAGGATTTCTTAATAGTTGAGAATGCCTAAATATTTTAGATTTTCTTAACTATTGATAGAAAAATTTTTCAACTATCGCCCATCGGTCTTCGCCCAATCCTCCTGATGCTTTTTGTGTATTTATTGGTTCATATATCAAAAGAGAACTGCTAGAGAATATTCAGAACACTCCTATTCGACCTGTATATCAGAAGTGTTATATCAGCTACTTGATTTCTTCATCGCGGATAATTAAGAATGTACTCAACTGTGTAAATCCTTACACCATAAGAGCTTCAAAGTATTTTTCTGTTGGGGTACTAGTATTTCTCTAATGTTAAGAATATTTACTGACAGTTATAGGTACTAGGGTTTTTCTCCGCCATACCCAGCTCTACTGAGGTAATTTAGGCAGTTATTTGTTAATTTATTTAAGGAAATCCATCTCATTGATTCATCAGCGAAGCTTAATTTTATTAACACACCTTCATGAATAAAATTATTTATACCAATTTAATATAAAGTTGCATATATCTAGATCCCCCTAAATCCCCCTTTTTAAGGGGGGAATTTGATTCTTTTCCCCCCCTTTTTTAAGGGGGGCTAGGGGGGATCGAATTCTATGCAGCCTCATAAAAAATTGGTATTAAAAAATTAATGAGATAAACAGCGTCTATTCTTACGGCTACGAGCTAGATTTATCTCGCGAATATAATGTCAAGATTTCATAATTTTATAGTTGATAAACTCTTGTCAAGCTGGAATTTTGCCGCTTTGGTTTAATTCTTAAAAAACTAATGTTTTTATAGCAGTTAATTAGATTTTGTGCTGTTACTCAAATCCCATAAGCATAAGGGGTAATTTTGTTACACTCATGTTAAAATTGCTAACTAAAGTTTAGAGTTAGCGAATCTAGATAATAATTTTTTGGGAAATATGAAGATTCATATAATGGTTCAAGACGAACAAAAATCCCATGAGTTTTTGGTTAAAAAAGTTACTAATGTAAAGCTGGAGGAATGCGGATATTCCCAGAATTATTGAATCCTGCGCAATCAGTTTTAATTAATAGAAATTTTTAGCGATCGCTTATTAACAAAGTCTAGTAAATAAGACTTACGCACCGAACACAAAAACCCTCACTAGGGTGGTCAAAAGTCAAAAGTCAATGGTCAAAATTCAGGTTTTTGGACTATGGACTATTGACCATTGACAAAAAGCATGAAAAATATCTGACACTGCGTAAGTCCTAGTAAATTCGGCATCTTTGCCAGCAAGAGTAATCAATAGAAGCTGTAATTAGGAGATATTTACAGCTTTATTTAGTATTTCCATCTAAAAACAACTCTGACAAAACCATGCCCTACGCCATTACTAAGCGCTGTATTCAGTGTGATAATTGCCTTCCTCATTGTCCTAAAGGCGCTATCCAAGTGATAGATGGTGATTACTGGATTGACCCGACTGTGTGTAATGACTGTGAAGGTTATATGACACCACAGTGCGTGCTTTCCTGTCCTGTTGATTCACCTATACCTTATCAGGCGAAAAAGGGCAGATGCAAGATTGACGCCAAAACTGTTGCGAGTCCGAAGCTGTTTACTAACGGAAACAGCCATCCTTTTGCTTCAGCGATTGTGATTTGGGAATTGTGCAACGTTTTAGCGCAACGCCAATCTCTTGTGTGGGATATGGATGCAGAGGGAGAGTTATATTATCAACGACAAATTAATGGCGGTAAAGGTGCGATCGCTTTTCGGGTGACAGATAGTGTTGATTCTACCGCAGCAGTAGCGCTTAAAGGTGCAGAAGCTGTCTCTGCCATTGAGAACTTCGATTTGAGATCTGCTTGTTTGCACTTAATCTATGCTGCTTATGCGACTAATTTAGAGCAGCCTTGGGCAGAAGAGTTTATCATTAATGACAAACAAATTGAAGATTATTTAGGCTTAGATAAGCGCAAAGATTTAAATAAATCTACCAAACTGGCTTTAATTAAAGAATTAGTACAGCAACCATGTCAACTGATAGCTTCAATTAATTTACCTGCAAAAGGTAAAATTCAGGAAGTGAAATTAGAAAACAGTCGAGTCTGGCATTTATTAGAAATTCAACACCATTTTCAAGAAGATGATTTAGGCTGTAAACATCTAGTAGGATTAACTTTTAAAATTCAAGCTGGGGAATGGGCACAGTATTTTTTAAATCGCCAAGCTTGCAAAGAAAGGAAAGCTTTTTATCAATATGGTACTTTACCCAAGGTTTTACTGAATACAGTCATGAGTATTTGGCAACAGCATGAAGGTGCAGCCAGGATGATGCTGTGGTTATTATTTAAAACCAAAATGGGTAAAGAACAGCGCGTAACTATTCCTACTTTGATGAGAGTAGCTTATGGTGAGGTAAAATTAAGCCATGTAGCCTTGCAACCAGAACATCGCCAACGGTTATTAAGAATATTTGAAAGCGATTTAGAAGTACTCCATCATTATGGACTAAAACCAATATTCGATCCCGTTACTTACCCTGAAGAAATTCAACCTTTATGGGCGAAATTAGTAAATATTCCCGAAGATGCAGAAGCAGCATTAGAATTCTGGATTGATGATGGTAGTAATAGTAAGCGATTAACTGATGCAGCGCCACGTGGTAAATGGACTAGATTAATGAATGCGCGGATTTTAGATTTTGAAATGCCTTCAGATTGGAAAAAACAATTGAGCAAATCAAAGCAGAAAAAATCGCGAACTACTAAAAGTAAGACTCAGATGAAACAGCAAATAGTTCTTTCTACCGAATATATTCTTGAAGCGAGGAAAAAACTCGGATTAAGTCAAAGAGATTTGGCTCAATTAACAGGTAAAAGTCAGAGTTGGATTCGAGATATTGAAAACGGGCGGTTTCAAGCTAAGTTAGAAGACCAAATATTATTAAGAAAAGCATTAGGTATCAATTCTAATTCTGTGGGTGGAAGTTAGGGAATTGGTCAATGGTCAATGGTCAATAGTCAATGGTCAATGGTCAATAGTCAATGGTTAATGGTCAATGGTTATGCGTTTATAATATATCGCGAAGTGTAGGGACTGGACAGTGCCCATAGGTGTTAACTTATCGTGAAACCCTGTTACCGCAAGGAACTGAAGTTCCTTGCTAATAGCCAAAGTCATCTCAAGATGACTAAATATCCTCACAATCTTGAGTCTACTTCAGTAGGGGCGGGTTCACAAATATGCTCCAATAATTCACAACTATCTCGCTTAACCCGCCCCTACTTGAACTTTTTCCCTGAAAATTCATTCTCAGATGGGCGAAAAAGCTAAGACAGAGGCGATTTTTAGCTGAAGTTGATACCAATGAAATGCTACAAGAAACCTGACAATTGACCATTGACAAATGACAATTGACCAATGACCAGTTATCTTTAATACAAAGCAGAGGGTATAAATACTCCTGTTGGCTCGTTATACAAGCCGATACTCATCAAGGTTTCGGGTTGGATAAAACGCAAGCCACGATCTAAACACCAACGGAACAAGTCGCCGTTACGCATGGGAACGTAAAAGCCTGAACCGGCAAAGGCTGGTGCTGCGCCAATTAGTGCTTTTAAGTCTTCATTATTTTCGCCTACGGCATGACCAAAAAAGCCAATTTCGGTGGCGTAACCGGAGATACGTCCATCATACTCAACTAAAGTGGCTGTACCGCGCTCAAAGGCGGTTTTGAGTTCGCCTGCGCGGTTATGTCCGTGAATGCGATCGCATAGTTGATTACATCTAGCAATGTCGGCTGCTGTTACCGGACGCACAATTCGCCCTGGTATTGTAACAAAAAATGGCTGTCCTTGCAAGTTCGCCAAGGGTTCGCGGACATTAAAGCCGAGTTTGGTATACAAGGAAAGGGAACGGCTGTTATATGCAGCTTGCACGAGTCGCACGCCAGGATAGCCTTTTTCCTGGGTTCGCTGTAATACATGTTCCATCAACCGACGACCTACAGACAAGTTTTGGGCGGCTGGATCGACTGTAGTGGGGCCGATTCCGGCGATCGCATCGCCTTCCCATAAAAAATTGCTACCGACAACGCGCCCATCTGCTGTCTCTGCGACGACTGAGTAAATATTGGGATCTGCTAATAGTTCGCTCAACATCTCCGCTCCAAACTCCGCAGAAGGAAAGTCTGGTGTATAACCATACTGTTCCGCAATTGCACTGAAGGCTTGATACACAATAGTGCCACAATGTAGCGCGTCTTCAGGGCGTCCCCCACGCAGTGTCACCGAAGATGTTTTTTCTAATACTTTATCCATAATAAAAAACCTGCTGATTTCTTCCTTCTGCCCTCTGCCGTCTGCCTTCTTCTCTCAAGCACGCCCAACCAAGCTCGCAACGACTGTGGCTAACTCTGCTGGTTCAATAGGTTTGGGTAAATGTAACTGATAACCTTCTTGAATAGCGCGCATTCTGTCTTCTGCTCTAGCATAAGCTGTCAGGGCGGCGGCGGGAATATCTCCGCCTTGCTCTGGTGGAAGCGATCGCACTTTGCGAATGAATGAGTAACCGTCTTCGATTGGCATACCAATGTCGCTGACAATGACATCTGGTTTCCACTGTGGAATTATTTCTAAGGCTTCTTTAACCGATGCGGCGGCTTGTACTTCGGCTTGGGCTTGTTGCAGTACAGTTGTGATAAAGTCTCGGCTGTCGGCTTCATCATCCACAACTAGCACCCTTGTACCTAATAAGGAAGGCAATAAAACTGGGGCGGAATCTTCTTCCTGAGTAACTTGGGGAATATTTGTCTGTGTGGGCGACAACAAAGGTAGGTTGACTGTAAATGTTGAGCCTTGTTCCTCGCCGGGGCTATCGACTTGCACCGTACCGCCATGTAATTCGACTAAATGACGGACAATTGCTAATCCTAAGCCGAGTCCGCCATGTTTTCTGGTACTAGAACTATCTGCTTGGCGAAAGCGGTCAAAAACGTAGGGAAGAAACTCAGAACTAATGCCGATACCAGTGTCAGTTATTTGAATTTGAGCGTAGCTAGTAAGATTACCTTTGAATTTTTCGACGGTTTTAGCCAGTCTAATTTCTATTCTCCCACGAGGTGAGGTAAATTTGATGGCGTTGGATAATAAATTCCAAATAATTTGTTGCAAGCGTTCGGCATCGCCAGAAACTAAAAAGTCACTATTGCCATAATTTGCTAGATGAAATTGCATCTCAATTTCTTTGACTTGGGCGGCGAGATGCACGGTTTCCAAGGCTGAGTTAATAATCGAAATCAGATTGCAGGTAGCGACATTTAAACGCAATTTTCCTCGGATCATCCGGGAGATATCGAGTAAGTCTTCAATCAGTTGGGTTTGGATTCTAGCGTTGCGTTCGATTGTTTCTAAACCCTTACTAGCTTGAGCTTCGCTGAGATTGCGCGATCGCAGTAATTGTGCCCAACCTAAGATGGCGTTGAGGGGCGATCGCAATTCATGGGACAATATCGCCAAGAATTCATCTTTCATCCGGTTGGCTTCTTGCAATTGCTCGGTTTGTTGCTGCAAAGAATTAATTAACTGCGCTCGTTCCATGGCGATCGCAATTTGATCGCAAACTGCTTGCATCATTCCCTTTTGATTTTCAGTAAACCGCGTGCGGGTGCGGCTGCCGAAGGAAAGTGTACCTAAAAGCTGTCCTTGGGTGATTAACGGGTAACTATAATAAGCTGTAATACCAATTGAGCGAATTAAGGCTGTTTTGGGATCGGTAGATTCCTGCACGTTATCTACAGTAATCTGACATTTGGTTTGCGCTGTCGTTCCGCATACCGCCGTACCCACAGCTAGATATTCAATTTCTTTGGCTAGTTCTGCGGAAATACCTGTAGATGAGGCGAGATGCATTACTTGAGAGTTATCTTCTATCAAGTAATTTAGATACATATCTAGCCCAATCTGTTCAGCAAGTTTACGGAATAAGCTATCAACTAAAGCCACAGGATTTTGACTGGATAACAATTCGCTAGCCGTGTCAAATAGTAGTTTTAGCCGCTTATAACCTAAGGAAATGGCTTTTTCTACTTCTTTGATATTGCTAATATCTTGAAAAACTAATACACAGGTAGCCGGATAGCCATGCATTGCTGGTAAGGTATCGGCGAAGATTAAGAGCGATCGCACGCCTTGATTTGTATGCCAATCTACCTCTAAGCCATCCAAACGTTCGCCACGAGCTACCCTAACTGCGGGGATTTGGTCGTTTGCTAGGCGATCGCCATTGGCATCGGTGAAATAATAAAATTTATTGTAATCTTCTATTGCTATGCCTTTGGGAAATTCCCCTCCCGCCGCTTCATCGGCAGCACGATTAGCAAAAGTTACCTTTGCTGTTCCCGGTTCAATAAATAAGAGTGGCTTGGGCATTAAGTTGAGGACATCTTCTAGCCATTTTTGCTGATTGCGGAGCAATTCCTCAGCTTGCTTGCGTTCTGTAATATTTAAAAATACGCCGATACAACCTCTAGTTTTACCTTCCTCATCAAATAGCGGTGCTACATATTCCAGCAGTTTGACGATGTTGCCATTATCTTGCACAACATCTACTTCAAAATCCATAACTTCCACACCATGCGCCGCAGCATACTGCATGGGGAGTTCTTCTCCAGATATTTCTCTACCTTCACGGTAGACTTTAAAATTCGGTTTCTCTTGAATTGGCGCGCTTAGGGAAGCATTGTGATTCGGAGAAATTCCTAAATGTTTAGCAAAAGCAGGGTTAACACGGATTGTTTGACATTCGGGATCTTCTGCGATTCCAATCCCGACAGGAATAACATCAAGCAAAGTTTGTAACTCAGTAACGCGCCGTTGTAAATCCTTGTTGAGTTGGATAATTTGCTGTTTTGCCTGTTGACGTTCGCTTAAGTTGATAATAAATGCTACTGACTCTTGGCGCTGTTCCCCTAATAATACGTAACCTACTAAAACCGGGATGCGGCTGCCATCTTTGCGGATATATTCTTTTTCATAAGGCGTACAAGCACCGTTAGCACTGGCTTGGGCTTCAGCGATTCCTTTCTCATCTAAATATAAGTATTCTGGGGGTGTGATTTCACTCCAACTAATTCTTCCTGCTAATAAATCTTCTCGCGTGTAGCCAATTAAAGATAAAAATTCGTTATTAGCTTGTTGGATACCGCCATAGATATCACCAAACAAAATGCCGATTAAATTCGCATCTACAAGACTTCTGAGTTTGGCTTCATAGGCTTTGAGTTCATCTTGCACGCGATCGCGCTGTTTGCTGAGACGTTCGACTACACTGGTACTTTGCCATATAATCGTGGCAAAAATCACCATAACGATAATCGCAAATAATGATATAGCAAACGCCGTATCATAACCACCGATTTTTTGACCGAGAACAATTAACCATCCTACAACAAACGGAACTGCGATCGCTGCTAATAATAATCTGCGAGACAACAAACCGCTATCGGTATTGCTAGTAATTATTCGCATTAATCCCTGGCTTGGATTTGTCCACATAATTCCTATACACAACACTATAAAAGTAATAGCTGTGTGTAACGCCATTGAAGTTGAATAAGGTTGTGCGCCATAGAGAGTACTTACGTGATAGGTATAACCAATTAAGGCTTGAATAGCAATTAAACCAGCAATTAGGGCGAGTATTTGGGAATACCAATAACTGCGGGAGGTTTTTTGAAACACTGCTAATTCTAAGGCTCTACCAACTAGCATAAAATCAAGTGCAGTGTTCAACCCCATGCGCCCTGGCTGCGCTGTCAATATAGGATGTGGGGAGTCGGGGAATAATAACTGATCAATGCCAAAATTAGTCTGAAATACATATTGAATGACTGTCAATAACCCCAGAATCAATACTGCAATCGCCAAAAAACGAGAACCCCACAGATAACGACTATGATTTTTCCCAGAAGCACCTTTTTCTTTGTTGAGATTTTGAACTAACAAAAGTGACACCCCAGACAATATAAAACCCAAGGCTGAATTTGCCTTCATGGTTACTAAACCGCTAGAGCAGACACATTTGAGCCATTCAATCTCGAAAGCCCAGCCTATTAGTACAAATACACCAATGAAAATGGCGATCGCACTAGTGATTTGTACTATTAACGCTTGTGTGGAGACGCGATCGAGAGCTGGCAAACGCTTGCGGTTTCTGTTTAACATCCAGGTTTTTGTAACCCCATCTAAACGTGCCAATCGTAATTTATTTTGTGTGTGAGTCTAGTGGGTTATATTCTGGTACTTAATGATACCTACATTCAATTTATGATTTCATCTATCTATGTGCAGATTTTATTGGGCATGGGGCATGGGGCATTGGGCATTGGGCATTGCTCAAAAGTCTAATAGAATTCTTCATTTTGAATTTTGAATTTTGAATTTTGAATTGATTTTGTCCTCCTTCCAAAAATCTATCTTGGTGTAGATGTTAAAATCTGAAAATATACGCGCTGCCATCATCAGTAAAGCGTTGTTCGCCAATACCAACGACTTCAACAATTACTTCTCTCTCTGGTGGTATCCAGTCCCCTACTCTAGGCACAATATCAACGACAATTTGATTTTCTTGCGTATATACCCTGATTTCTCTTAAAGAATAGTTTTGATTTTGACTAGAATTACTAATACCATCATCTTCAAAAAATAAGTATTGATTGTCACCAGGCCAAATACGCCAACGCAGTAAATTTTGTGGCAATTCATCGACATATTGCTGTACTGGTTGCATAGGGATAATCGCACCACCACGGACATAAAGTGGCATTTTTTCTAATGGTGCATGACTCAGAATATGGGTAGGGCCTGTGTATTGTTCTCCCGTCCACCAGTCATACCAAGTACCTGCGGGTAAATAGACAGCGCGGTACTCAACTCCAGGACGGTAAATTGGTGCAGCCATTAGGGAAGCTCCCAAAAATACCTGATCGTAAATTGTGTAGGTTTGGCGATCGCGCGGATAATGGTAAAATAAAGGTCTTAAAATCGGAGCGCCCGTTTGTGCCGCTTCCCAAAACAGATTGTATATATAAGGTAATAGCTGATAACGCAGGTTAATATATTCTCGACAGATATTTTCAGTGCGATCGCCAAATACCCAAGGTTCATGACGCGCCGTAGACATCGCCGAATGTCCCCGCATCAAAGGGTAAAGCATTCCCACCTGCATCCACCGGGCAAATAATTCTGCCGTCGCGTTACCAGCAAACCCGCCAATATCGCAACCCACAAACGCCACACCCGAAAGCCCCATATTACACAACATGGGTAGGGACATTTCCAAATGTTCCCACAAAGATTGATTATCCCCCATCCACACCGCAGACCAACGCTGTACCCCCGCATACCCCGAACGAGTCAACACAAAAGAGCGCTCCTGCTGCCGATGACGCTTTAACCCCTCAGCAGAAGCCTTAGCCATCATCAACCCATACAAATTATGCACCTCTGTATGAGTCACATCAATTTTGAATTTTGAATTTTGAATTTTGAATTGTTCATCCCCCTGTGGCGCATCCAAAGGAAACCATATCTTCTCCCCCCCATCCCCAAAGGGACGATTATCAATAGCGGGTTCATTCATATCATTCCAAATTCCCGCCACACCCATATCGGTGAGACTTTTGTGCAAATCACCCCACCACTGACGCACATCAGAACGTAAAAAATCGGGAAAAACTGCCTTTTCCGGCCATACATAGCCGTGAAATAACGCGCCATCAGCTTTACGCACAAAATAATCGTTCGCCAATCCTGTATCAAATACGTGATAATTAGCTTCCGGTTCATATTTCACACCCGGATCGATAATTGTCACCGTCTTAAAACCAGCTTGTGCTAAATCGCCGATTAATTTAGCTGGTTCCGGGAAACGTTGCGGACTCCAGGTAAACACGCGATAACCCCGCATATAATCAATATCTAAGTGGATGACATCACAGGGAATGCGACGCTGACGAAATTCTTGCGCCAGTTCCCGTACCACATCTTCTGATTCGTAACTCCAGCGACATTGATGATAACCTAACGCCCATTTTGGCGGTAGCGGCATTCTCCCAGTCAATTGCGTGTATATACGTAAAATATCTGCTGGTTCCGCGCCGTAGATAATGTAATAATCTAGCTCTCCGCCTCGTGTTTCCATATTCCACACACCAGGCTGTGCTGCGCCAATATCAAATTGACTCCAAAAAGTTGTGTTAAAAAAGATGCCATAACTCAACTCAGGGCGCAAAGCCATAAAAAAGGGAATGGCTTGGTACATTTCATCAGTCAATGCATCATAATCTAAAGCATCAACCGTCCAGTTAGTTTTAACTTGGCTGAGTTTATCTAAAAAACCTGTGCGTTCGCCAAAACCGTAAAAATGCTCATCAGCGTAGATTTTCTTCCAACCAGCAACCGCACCCTGACGCCAACCTATCCCCAAATCCACATCTTCCGCAAAGGGATGATTAGCGTTATCAAAGCAAACTAGGCGAGAATTTTGCTTTTGCACACACAAGCGAATTTTTCCCGTAGTAATTTCTACCTCTGTTTCCCTATCCTCTACCGCAAAAGCTACCTTTTCCCATTCTGAATCATCCACCGTCACCGCCCAAGAACGCCGGGTGGTAAATTCCCCTGTCGGTGAAAACCTGACTCTGATTAAATTAGGGGAAAGTATAGTAACTTGTAACCGCGAGTTACCACAATCAAAATTAACAGTGCTATCGCTCCAATTTACAGCCTGTACGCTACCGATATGATTCCAAGGTTGGTTGGTTGTCGGTAATTTACCAAAATATTGCGGCATGATAACTGATGACGGTTGACGGTTGACGGTTGACGGTTGACGGTTGACGGTTGACGGTTGACTGTTGACTATTGACTATTGACTATTGACTATTGACTATTGACTATTGACTATTGACAATCCCTTAATTCAAGACTACACCTACAAGTTCCTGTAAATCTTCCTCCTTCCAGGGTTTGCGGATACAAGCATAAAGATTAGCTTGTTGTCTAGCACGCTCAATTGCGGTTTCGTCGGCTTGTCCTGTTAACATAACAGTAATCACTTCCGGGAAGCGTTGATGAACTTGAGTTAAAAACTCATCTCCTCTAACATTAGGCATCAACCAGTCAGAGACAATGATGAGAATTTTAATTCCTTCCTGTTCTAATTCATCAATCACAATCCAGGCTTCTTCTGCACTTTCGGCAACTTCATAAATATACTTATTGCCAAATAACCTTTTGAGTTGTTCCTTCAGTGCCTTTAAAATTGCAACTTCGTCATCTACACAGAGAATAGCAGCATCAGACATAATAAATTTCCTTTACCTATTTAAATAGACTCAATGGGCAAATACACAATAAATTGAGTATGCCCTGGTTTAGTATCTAATGTTATCCGTCCTTGATGTTTATCAATAATTCTGCGAGAAATATGTAATCCTAAACCACTTCCTTCACCAGCCGGTTTGGTGGTAAAAAAAGCATCAAAGATTTTTTGCTGTATGTCTTCGGGAATGCCAGATCCTGTATCTGTAATGCTTACCTGAATTTCCTGTGCTTGCTGACGGGTAGCGATAGTCAACGTTCCCCCTGATGGCATTGCTTGTATAGCATTAAAAATTAAGTTTGTCCATACTTGAATTAGTTCGTCGGGGTAACCCCAAATGTCTGGTAAATCTTGATAATCACGAATTAATTTAATATTGCGTTTAAGTTGATTGTGATAAAGAGCGAGCGTAGTTTCTAAGCCTTCAGTTACTTTTAATAACTGTTTTTTCCCACTTTGATCGAAATGCGAATAGCTCTTGAGTGCAAACACAATTTTGGCGGAGCGATCTACTGCATTGCTAATCATCTGATTATTGATAAAGCAAGAAGTGAGATTATAGGCAAACTGTACAGTCCATTCTCTTTGCTCACCCTTTAATAGAGGCAACAAAAATTCTATATCTTCATTTATGCCCATATCCATCAAGAGGTCGGCAATATAACGGGCATTTTTAATATCATTTTCTTGCAGTTTATTAGTGATTTTGCGTTTGAGTGACCTGTCTTTTTGATAGCCTCCCAATGGCATATTTGCCATTGTATGATTAATCATGTTAAACAGAATTTCTTGTTCGTTACTATTTAACCTCTGATGTAAAGAAGAAATTTCTGCAATAGCTTCTTGCATTGCTTGATTATTGTTACTTGCCGATGCTTTGATAATCCCTAACGGATTATTAATTTCATGAGCTATGCCTGCAATTAGTTGTCCTAATGCTGCCATTTTTTCTTTTTGAATTAACTGATCTTGGGTTTGGTGTAGTTCTGTTAAAGCTGCCTTTAATTCTTGGTTTTTATTCCACAATCTCTGATTGAAACTATATGATAAAGCCCCAATGATAGCGGCTGATAATATTAAAGAAACTGTAGTACCAATATCTGCTATTTTTCTCGCCTCTACTTTCTGTTGTACATAATATTTTTCTAAAATAAAAACTTCAGCATATAATTCATCATATATTTGATCGATACCATCAGCATCAACTTGGATTGCTTCTTTGACTTTACCTTCGTTGATTAGCTTTAAAACCCCATCAATTTGTGTTCTATAAAAGCGATGTAGGGCCAACAATTTTTTTAAATCATCTTTTCGATCAATTTGCCGTAGCTCATTTAATATGATGCTGGTAGTTTCTTTATTTTCCGCTAGTTCTTCTGTTAAATCTTCATCAAGTTTGCCTTTAGAAATACCCTCCCATTCTAAGGCATTGAGCCTGCTGACTTGCTCTTTGACACGAGTTAAAAGTAGTCTGGTGTTATTGCTCTGCTCTGCCATCTGATTAAGTGTATAAATTGCCCCGGCTGTGGCGATCGCAACTATAATAGACAGCAATAATATGGGCAATGTTGAATATTGAGACTTGAGCTTGACTGGAGCCTGAGCTAACTGCGCTTTTAAGACTAGATAGAGGTGATTGAACATACATACTAAATAATAGAGAGTACGAAGCAATGATTACGGCGATAACAATCAACAAATTTGTCAATAGTAGTCGAAATACTGACACTCAGGAAATAATAGCAACCTCTTTAGTAATTGTAATACAGAAAAAACACTAAATTTAGGATTATTTTTCCCTATATATCGAAAAAATCACCAGGGTTTATTGGCATATATATTGCTAAAAATACCGATATTGATCGCGATCGCATCCATGAAAAATGAGACAATTCATGGCAATTTGCAAAAAGAATGCAACAGATGCTAGAGACATACCTGTGTCAACTTAACTCGAAACCCAGTTACCGTAAAGAAATTCAATTCCTTGCTCATAGCAAAAGTCATCTACTGGGTTGGTGACATCTCCTACACTTCTGCTTCGCAGTAATCACAACTAATAAGATGAACCACTAAATATGCTCTAAATTTTTAGTCTACTTTGAGTATATTTGGACTTGGTTCCTAGTCATTAATTCCAAAGCAGGCGAGAAAGCTTACAGTTAAGGAATTTCTAGCTGAAGTTGACACCAATGCTCAAAACTTGCACCCCTACATAATTGCAATAGGCTTCAGTGGAGACAGCAAAATCTGCTTTTGTTGACTAAATATACCAAACTGAGTCAGTGAAATAGCTTGTAACTTGCGGAAAACACCAAAATGAGTAAGTAAAATGGCTTATGACTTGCGAAAAACACCAAAATCAGTAGGTAAAATGGCATTTTTAGTCAGTGAAATAGCATTCGACTTGCGGAAAACACCAAAATGAGTAAGTAAAATGGCATTTTTAGTCAGTGAAATGGCATTCGACTTGCGGAAAACACCAAAATGAGTAGGTAAAATGGCATTTTTAGTAAGCAGAATGCCATTTTGAGAAGGTGGAATGGTATTCCAAGAAAGCGATCGCGGATTTTGCTGACTAATTTTAGTTTAAAAATCAAATTTAGATGAAGTTGTTGTAAATAACGTAACTCAACAAAATCACAGCCTTAACTCTGTACAAAAGATTGCTTTAAGCTACACTTGAGCGTCTAGACACAGTACATGCGTTAAAAATAATACATATTTTTGCTCAAACACAGTCCTGAAAAAACTTGCTGAAGAATCAACCGTCAGTAAGGGCGGGTTGATTGAGAATTATCGTTGATCCGTGAGGATATTTGTGAACCCGCCCGTACAACAGTCAACAGTCAACATAAATTTTAATTCAGCTAATCGCGAGAAAAACTCACAACCAAACATGAAAATCTCTGTTAACAGTCAACACTCAACAGTCAACATAAATTTTAATTCAGCTAATCGCGAGAAAAACTCACAACCAAACATGAAAATCTCTGTTAACAGTCAACACTCAACAGTCAACAGTCAACGCTATAGTAATCTTTTTCTTTACCCAAACCTTGATTAATCACCTTGAAGCAGCTGTGTTTGCTTAAACCACAGGCAGTGATGCTCGTCTTAGGTTACTATTACTTTTTAGTAGAAAACTGTCAATTTGTCTCTATGGATACAATGAATATGATATTCTATTCAGCTTCATTAATATTTCAGAGAAGTAAATTCTCTGAAATTAGCTGTTCTGTGAGATGACAATGTGCAAATAATTAAGCAAATTTTAGCATAATTATTTCTAATTACACTGAAAAATTATGCTAGTAGCGGCATCACATCCTTCAGGCATTTTTGTCACCAAAGGACTATATACTAGACTAGACTTTAGGCGATTTGAGCCTTTTGTTAATTGTGATACCTTAGACTATTAATTTTTAGAGGAAATACTAGCTAAAAAACAGTTCTTAATGTTTAGTAAAAATTAGATCAAGTATCATCAAAAAACCGAAAACTTCATGTGGTGTGACAATCAAGAGAGGAGTGAAAACATGGATTTACGTAGAGATGCACTGCAAATCCTGAAAGAAACGAGTCGAACTTTTTACATCCCAATTAGCATTTTACCGTCAGGATTACAAGAGGCAGTTGCATCAGCATACTTGTGTATGCGCGCTATTGATGAAATTGAAGATCATCCAGAACTGGATAACCCAACAAAAGCCCAGTTATTACGCACAATTAGCTTGACATTACAAGCTGGGGTTGATGGTTTTGCCGTGGATGCTTTTTCCTCAGGATTCAATGATTATGAAAATACTTTACCAGAAGTTACCCTTGGCATTAGGGACTGGTCAATTTTAGCACCGGAAGCGATCGCCCCGCGAATTTGGGATGCCACCGCCGCAATGGCAGATAGAATGGCATATTGGGCAGAAAATAACTGGAAAATCACCACAGAATCAGATTTAGATCGTTATACATTTGGGGTTGCAGGCGCGGTGGGGTTGTTGTTATCTGATTTATGGGCTTGGTATGATGGTACTCAAACCAACCGTACCCAAGCCATCGGTTTTGGCAGGGGTTTACAAGCAGTGAATATTTTACGTAACCATACTGAAGACTTAAAACGGGGTGTAGACTTTTATCCCCAAGGCTGGAATGCTGCCAACATGCACGAATATGCAAGGCGCAACCTAGCCCTAGCAGACGCTTACACTCAAAGTCTAGGTGCGGGGCCAGCCTTAGACTTTTGCCAAATTCCCCTCACCTTGGCACATGGAACCCTAGACGCCCTAGCCAATGGCAAAGAAAAACTCAGCCGTAACGATGTTTTGGCACTGCTCAAGCAATTTATTGATGTGAACATTAAAGCTAGTTAGGAAAGGCAGAGGGCAGAAGGGGATGAGGCAGGGGAGCAGGGAGCAGGGGGGACAAACAATTCAAAATTCAAAATTCAAAATTCAAAATTAAGAATTCTATTTGACTTTTGCCCCATGCCCAATGCCCCATGCCCAATGCCCCATGCCCAATGCCCCATGCCCAATTACTATTGACTATTGACCAAGGAGAGCTATCAATGAAGAAAACTTTGTTCCTCAGTCCTCCTTCCTTTGATGGATTTGACGGTGGTGCAGGTTCTAGATATCAAGCCAAGCGGGAAATTACTTCTTTTTGGTATCCTACATGGCTAGCCCAACCTGCGGCGCTGGTACCAGGGAGTAAGCTGGTGGATGCGCCGCCACATGGTCAAACTGTGGAAGATGTGCTGAAAATTGCTAGGGATTACGAATTGGTAATTATGCACACCAGTACACCATCATTGGCTAATGATGTGAAATGTGCAGAAGCCATCAAAGCCCAAAATCCAGACGTAAAGATAGGCTTTGTCGGTGCCCATGTGGCAGTATTACCAGAGGAAACACTGCGGGATCACCCAGTCATTGACTTTGTTTGTCGTAACGAATTTGACTACACCTGTAAGGAATTAGCCGAAGGCGTAGCTTGGGAAGATATTAAAGGTTTGAGCTATCGTGACCAGTTTTCTAACGTGCGTCACAATGAAGAGCGTCCCTTAATTCACGATTGGGATGCTATGCCCAGCGTGTTGCCTACCTATGCCCGCGATTTAGATATTAATAAATACTTCATCGGCTACCTGCTGCATCCCTACATTTCTTTTTATACTGGACGCGGTTGTCCGGCGAAATGTACCTTTTGCCTGTGGCCGCAAACAATAGGCGGACATTTATATCGCCATAAAAGCCCGGAAGTTGTCGGGCGGGAGATGGCAGAAGCCAAAGCTATCTTTGGTGACAAGGTGCGGGAGTATATGTTTGATGATGATACCTTTACCATCGACAAACATCGCGCGATCGCAATTAGCGAACACATGAAGCGTCTCAAACTCACTTGGAGTTGTAACGCCCGTGCCAACCTAGACTATGACACCCTTAAAACCCTGCGCGATAATGGCTTACGCTTGCTACTTGTCGGTTTTGAATCTGGTAACCAAGATATTCTCAACCGGATTAAAAAAGGCATCAAGCTAGAAGTGGCGCGGGAATTTATGAAAAACTGCCACAAACTCGGCATCACCGTTCACGGTACTTTTATTATTGGTCTACCAATTGAAACTCAAGAAACCGTAGAAGAGACAATTCGCTTCGCCTGCGAACTCAGTCCCCATACAATTCAAGTTTCCATTGCTGCACCATACCCCGGCACAGAACTTTACGAACAAGCCAAAGCCAACGGCTGGTTTACCAACCAATCCCTAGTAGCAAACTCTGGTATTCAAACCTCAACCCTGCAATATCCCACCCTTTCCAGCGAGGAAATTGAAGATGCAGTTGAGCGCATGTACCGAAAATTCTACTTCCGTCCCAAAGCCATCATCCCCATTGTCAAAGAAATGCTCACAGACAGACAAATGATGGTACGTCGCCTGCGCGAAGGCGGAGAGTTCTTCACCTACCTCAAAGAACGCCGCAATCAGCAAACTGCCGCACACGCAGGAAACTAGGCAGAGGGGCAGGGGGCAGGGGGACAAACAATTCAAAATTCAAAATTCAAAATTCAAAATTAAGAATTCTATTTGACTTTTGCCCAATGCCCAATGCCCAATGCCCAAGGACAAATGACAAATGACCAATGACAAATGACCAATACCAAATCCCGCTTTGCCATTATTAATGCTGATGACTTTGGCTTTTCTGCTGGAGTCAATCAGGCAATTATCCAAGCTCACGAACAGGGTGTATTAACTAGTACCAGTTTAATGGTAACAGGAGATGCTGCCGCAGATGCGATCGCCTGGGCACGCGATCGCCCCAGTTTGGCAGTTGGTCTACATTTGGTATTGGTTTGCGGTCGTTCTGTCCTGCCTCCCTCCCAAATTCCCCATTTAGTAGACTCTCAAGGCAATTTTTCTCATAGTCCTCTGGTAGCTGGCTTACGCTATCAATTTCACCCAGCTGCCCGTGAGGAATTACGCCAAGAAATCCGCGCCCAGTTGGAAAAATTTCGCCAATCTGGGCTGCCCCTTTCTCATGTTGATGGGCATTTACATTTACATGTACATCCTGTAATATTACGGATATTAGTAGAATTAGCTCCCGAATTTAACATCCAAGTCATCCGTCTGCCATCGGAAGAATTGCAAATGAGCCTCAAACTTGACCGGAGTGCTTTATTAACTAAATTAGTTTGGTCAGGAGTATTTGGGAGACTGCGCAGTTATGGCGAAAGCTTACTCACCGCTCATGGTATAAAGTTTGCACAGCGAGTATACGGCTTGCTGCAAACTGGTAATATGAATGAAGAGTACTTACTTGGTCTCCTACCCCAAATTCAAGCAGACTTAGTAGAAATTTATTCCCATCCCGCCTTAGTTAAACCTGGAGAACCGCTTAATGGATTACCTGGCGCAGGTGAAGTAGAACTTGCTGCTTTATTAAGCGAACAAGTCCGTCAGGTTTTAAGTGTAAATGGATTTGAACTAACTAATTATCACCAGCTTGAATAGTCAACAGTCAACATTCAACAGTCAACCGTCAACAGTCAACAGTCAACCGTCAATGCGTATTTTTTCAAATCCTCTAAATTACATACTTCCAAAGCTCTTGCATGGGTAGCTTCTAATACAACTGGGGGAGCAAAACCAGCTTCTAGAGCTTCTTGCCAACGAGCTGCACATAAACACCAGCGATCGCCTTCTCTCAATCCAGGAAAATTATACTCAGGGACAGGTGTACTTAAATCATTTCCGCGCGATTTGGTAAATTGCAGGAATTCTGCTGTCATTTGCGCACATACAACATGCATACCAAAATCTTGACCACCAGTATTGCAGAATCCATCACGATAATAACCAGTCATCGGAGCAGTACAGCAACTCTCCAAAGTAGTACCAAGTACGTTTTTAGCTTCTGCCATAAACACCTTACCTTCAGTTCACCCGTATTGTTGTACAGCTAATAACTAGATAACTAGAGTGAACTTTATCATTTTTCTCGAAGTTTCAGAGTAGTTTACACATTACACTTCTAACAAAATTGCTAATTTTCACATTCTTCTATGCAACTTTGTGACAGCAGTCCCTACAATATGATAAATTCTGCAATAAGATGTCTAGTGTTAGTGCAAGCTTTTCTGACTATTACTCAATAACGCTAAAATATTTCTCTAAAAATTATCTTAAAAGTAGAAGCAGCGAACAGATTTCTTAACTATAAATCTAAGTTTTTTATTTGGAAAAATTGTCCGCTAAAAAATTACTAATGTCATACCTATGAATTCCGTAATTCCACCGTAGCAGAAAGCTATAATCCCCGTGTAATCTGGAGCGCAACGTCTTTTTATAATCTCAGTAGTTGTGAAATCTATTCTTCAGACCTATTTAGAACAAGAAATCTGGATATTAATAAGAGATAAGTGGTATTTCGCCACAGTAATCGGAGTTTGGGATGATTTGTTATGGTTCAAACACAGAACTTATAACAAAGAAACAGAAGAAGATACTCTCTGGGAAATGATTGTCAAAATCAGTGAAGTAATTGCCATTGATAAAGTCAAGTCTGTTGTCAGTAGAAAACCAGACGTATTTATTTCGCGGCTACAAGAAAGTGAGACAAGTACAGGTCATCACCCAGAGCAAGAAAATTAACTAACTTCATCAAAATATTGGCTGTTTTTATCAGTCAATATTTTTATTTTCCTAGAGCAAGACTAATAAAAATCCGCCTCAAAATACAGCCAATTTTGAGTCAATTAAAGCTATGAATACAATTTATTGCGCCCCTAAACTTAAGTAGTTAGGTATCAATACACCAAACTATATTACGAAACCTAATACCAATTCAAAATTCAAAATTAAGAATCAAGACAGGACAAGCGTTTGGGTCTTTATTTATGTCGCATTCTTTTTTCAAATTGGTATAAATATACTTATACCCCTGACAAATGACTATTGACTATTGACTATTGACCAATAGCAAGTAATATTTATTACTTTACAATTCCTTTACTATATAAATTTTCGACAGCACCGCCGAAATTGTTTAGAATTTCTGGGGGTGCTTGGTAAGTTTTCACACTTACTACCCTATTTTGTAATATCCTGTTCGTTGACAAATTGGTTGAATAAAAATTAAGACTTTGACAATCAGGAGGATTGAAATGGGATTAAGCGACGAACTATTGAATTCCGATAAAAAAGACAAGATTGTAGTTGACTGTTGCACGATGCTGGAAAAGCAGATTGAATCTAAGTCAGGCCTCAGTGGTATGGCTTTAAAAACAGCCTTCGCTGCATTAAAGGGAGTAAAACCAGGATATATCCCTTACGTCGTCGAGCAGCTCCTACCACAATGCTTTACAGCCATCGATCCAATCTGGAACGAAGGTGTACAGAAAGGCGATCCAGTAGAATATATGACTACAAGTAGCGATCGCACTGCTGATGCACTACTAAGCGTCACCGATGAACGAGTCAAAAAAACCAAGCGTCAAATTGTTCGCGGAACATACGAAAGATTTCGGGGTTCAGCTAAACAGCATGTAGAAGAAGCAGTACCAGAATTAGCTAAGGTCATCAGTAAATACACTAATTAATAAACAAACAGGCAACCTCTAGGCAACAGTTTTTCTAACTCTGTTGCCTATTGCTTACCCATAGCATTAATCTTAATTTGCTACTAAACAAGCACGTGCTACTACTGATAAAAAATTAAAAAAATAATGCGACAAATGGTAGGGGCATGGCATTGCCATGCCCTCTAGAATATATTTACGTGCCGCCAACATTATTTAAATTTGTATAAGAGAATAGCGCTGAGGACGTTAATCTGCAACCTCATAGAGATTTAGCCTCAATGACAAAATCTACATAGACTACATATATCTGCAATTCATCGCCTGTAATTAGGACTTTATACTAACTTTCTATGAAGATGCAAATTAGCCTGCCTTTGCAGGCTTTGTGTGTTTAGCCCCACCCTTCTAGGGTGAGGGCGTTAATGTGCAGCCTCACTTCAATCCTGAGATAAATCAGCTATTCACAAAAAAATCCCACAACTAATACCGCTTCACTTTAAAAATGATACACATAGGCAAGCAGAGGGGCAGAGGAAGCAGAGGGGCAGAGGAAGCAGAGGGGCAGAGGAAGTGATTTGTATCAGTAATTTCGTGAATTGGTATAAGCATAAAAATCTATCTTTCCCATGCCCCATGACGCCAGTTGCTACAACGGGGGGAACCCCCGCAACGCACTGGCTCCCCCATGCCCCATGCCCATTTTTAATAAAATTTTCAGTAGCAAATGTAACGATAGAGCTACAACACCTATATCAACCTCGATTCTAGTAGTTAAACTAGTAACCAAAGGATAACAATCAAGGAATACTATGATGAGTGACCGTGACTATACTTTAATTATCGATAAAAGCGGCAGCATGTCTACCCCTGACCAAGCAGGAGGGAGAAGTAGATGGGACATAGCTCAAGAATCCACACTAGCCTTAGCCAGGAAATGTGAGCAGTTTGACCCAGATGGGATTACAGTCTACGTATTTTCCGGTAGATTTAAACGCTACGATGATGTCACATCCGCCAAAGTTGCGCAAATTTTCCAAGAAAACGATCCAGCAGGAACAACCAATTTAGCAGGTGTACTTCAAGACGCACTCAATAATTACTTTAAGCGGAAAGCATCAGGTCAAACTAAACCCAATGGCGAGACAATCTTAGTGATCACCGATGGCGAACCAGACGATCGCAAAGCCGTCTTTGAAGTCATTATTAGTGCTACCCGCCAAATGGATCGAGATGAAGAATTAGCAATTTCCATTGTTCAGGTTGGTTTAGATCCCCAGGCTACTAAGTTTCTTAAAGCCTTAGATGACCAATTACAAAGTGTAGGTGCTAAATTTGACATCTGTGATACCGTGACTTTAGACGACTTAGAAGAAATGAGTCTTGCAGATGTGTTAATGAGTGCAATTACAGACTAAGTTTAACTAACCAAGTCTGTAAGCTTTATCTATAGCTGTAGCCAGATAGATTAGGACATCCAGCTAAGATAAAACCCTGACCATAAAAGGCTTTTAAGTCTGTCAACAGTCAACACTCAACAGTCAACAGTCAACACTCAACAGTCAACACTCAACAGTCAACAGCTATAACTAATTATCAACAAATTTTGGGGGACATCAGCCATGCTCGAAAACCGTGACTACACCTTAATTATTGACCAGAGTGCCAGCATGGCTACTACAGATCAAAAAAATGGTAAAAGTCGCTGGACAGCACTACAAGAATCAACATACGCTTTAGCTGTTAGATGCGAAGAATTTGACCTTGATGGTCTCACCATTTATATATTTTCTAAAGAATTTAAGCGTTACGATTATGTTACCGCCGCCAAAATTAAGCAAATTTTTACAGAAAATATTCCTGGGGATAGCACCAACTTAGTAGGGGTGCTACAAGACGCCATTAATAGCTACTTTAAACGCAAAGCCGATGGCAAAACCAAGCCAGCAGGAGAAGTAATTTTAGTTGTGACTGACGGTACACCAGGCGATCGCCAAGCCGTCTATGAAATAATTATCAATGCAACTCAGCGCTTGGACAATCCCCAAGAGTTAAGAATTGCTGTCATTCAAGTAGGTGCTGATACCAAAGCTACCAAATTTCTCCATGCCATAGATGATGAATTGCAAAGCGTTGGCGCTAAATTTGATATTTGTGACACCATCACTTTAGACCAATTAGAAGAAATGACTCTCACCGACGTATTAAAAGCGATCGCTGGTTAATCCATCGGTGCAAATGTTTTAAATAATACTTGGAGACATTAGAAATGCTAGATAATCGTGACTATACCTTAATTATCGACAAAAGCGGCAGCATGGCTACCCCAGATCAAAAAGGCGGTAGAAACAGATGGGTAACCGCGCAAGAATCAACCTTTGCTTTAGCGAGTAAATGCGAACAATTAGATCCCGATGGTATCACTATTTACGTATTTTCCGGCAAATTCAAACGCTATGAAAACGTCACCTCCGCTAAAGTAGCGCAAATCTTTCAAGAAAACGATCCCTCAGGAACCACAGATTTAGCAGGAGTCCTCAAACACGCCACAGATGATTACTTTAAACGCAAAGCAGCTAAACAAACTAAGCCTAATGGTGAGACAATTTTAGTAGTTACCGATGGCGAACCAGACGATCGCAAAGCCGTGATGAAAGTCATTATCGAAGCTTCCCGACAAATGGATCGCGATGAAGAACTAGCCATTTCCTTTATTCAAGTCGGTACAGATGCGCAAGCTACCCGCTTTCTCAAAGTCCTAGATGACGATCTCCAAGGCGCAGGAGCCAAGTTTGATATCTGCGACACCATTACAATGGAAGATATGGAGGATATGAGTCTATCAGAAGTGCTACTGAATGCGATTAAGGACTAATTGTCATTTGTCATTGGTCATTTGTCATTTGTCATTAGTCCTCCTTGTCTCCCTTGTCTTCCTTGTCTTCCTTGTCCCCCTTTTCCCCCTTCCCTGATTCCTGCAATGGATAATATTGATAAGCTATTAGCTGAACTCCAAACTGAATACAAAGAAGGGAAAACTCCTCCACCCCAACCACAACCTCAGTCAAAACCTCAGCTAAACATTACCCAACCATTTATTCCCGTATCACCAAAAGCAGCTTCTCTCATCGATAATCTTTTGGAGGAAGTGAAGGCTGATTTTGTCGAACGAGACAAAGCCGAAGATTTGAGACGACAGGAAGAATTAGAACAAGAAAGAATTCGCCAAGAACAACTTAAAGTAAAACAACGAGAAGCATTAAAAACTCAGGCGAAAGAATGGTTAGCTAAATTAGATCCATTTTCGCCTGAAGGACTTTGGTTTGAAAGATTTGCCGAAGGATATCCTTCCAAATTAGAAGCTGCTATTGAATATTTACAAAACAACTATTAACCCATTGTTTACTTGATTAATAATAAAACCCTCTGATAATTGTACAGACGTGATTCATCGCGTCTCTGACAATTGTACAGACGCGATTCATCGCGTCTCTAATTTAAATTGCTCCACAATAAGCAGGAGAATTTTTAGCCGATTCAGGAATAATATTCGGAGAATTAGCTAATAATTCAGCTTCACCGCGACTATTAATTATCAAACCTTGAGCCTCAATAATTGCAGATGGTTCATTATTTTTCGGCGCTGCTTGAGAAGCAGTTGTGACTCTTGTTTCCACACCCTTTGGCTGTAATCCTACTTGAGAAGACAAATCACGGACATCATTCCAAATTGTTTGACCCATAATAATATCAGTAGGATTTTGTGGTAATCCACCTCGTCCAGTCACAACAAAATTATTAGCGCGATCGCCTCGACAACTAGCAGCAATCTGTTGACTAGGATCTATAATATTTGTGGGTAATTCAGTATTAGCAAGATTCTTACTCGTTTCTAGGTTATTAATTGTCACAACCCCATCAACTCCGAATTTTGAACTCGCATCAATCTGACTATCTGGAGAGATAAAAATACCTTGAGTTTGGATTTGAATATTACCACCAGGGCCAAAAACAGCATTAGCTCGAATATCGCTGTTATTGTGAGCCACAACAAAATTGGCATTAATGTTTATATTACCACCGCCACCAGTACTATCTAAAACGCTAGTACTAATTAAACTCTGGTTATTGAGGAAGAGTAAATCAGTAGTCAAATTGAGATTACCGCCACCTGTTTGCGTGGATGTAGCTACTATATTACCGCGATCGCTTTGGATTTGCTGCGCATTGATAATGATATTACCAGCTTGACCTAATCCCAAACTATTAGTAGAAATACGAGCTTGATTTATTACCTTTAATAAATTACTTGTCACTTGAATATTACCGCCATTACCTTGCGATCCAGCTTTAGCTTCGCTGAAAGCGCCTGTAAATAAAGTATTAATATAACCATCAAACAAAACAGAATTAGCAGCAATTTTAATTAATCCCGCATTGCCTGTACTTACTGTACTGGTATTCAAAGAAGCCCCAGTAGTAAATGTGAGAGAATCAGCATTGATATTAATGCTACCGCCATCACCACTACCTTTAGTATCAGCAGATATTTGGCTACCATTGCGAGCGGTTAATGATGTTTGCACATTCAAAAAGATATTACCACCACCACCAGAAACTGTAGAGGCGCTGATGCTGGCTAGATTTTCTGAGGAAGTATTATCAAGTAAAATCGCTCCCGCATCAATCTGAATATTACCTGCTTTTCCTTGTCCTGGTGGTATATTCGTGTTGCGGCTATGGAAATTACTAGCACTGATAATACCTCCATTTTGAATAGTTAAATTATCAGTAATAATATTTAAGTTTCCCCCATCACCATTGCCTTGGATTGCACTAGCAAATAAACCACTGCGTCCTACAGCATTCACACCAATAACTTCTATATCGTTCGCTGTTACTATTAAATTACCCGCCTTGCCAGAGCCAGCAGTACTTGTAGCAATTTGACCGCCATCTATCAGCCGCAAGGTATCGGTATCTATTGTCAAATTCCCTCCCTTACCCGTGGCATTAGAGAGAACTGTGGTAAATAATAAACTCTGACCGCTAGTAGAACCACCAATGAGTTCTATATTATTTGCCTGAATATTTAAATCTCCAGCATTTCCAGAGCTAAAAGTACCCGTACCAATTTGCGCACCATTAATTAAACGTAAACTTTGAGTATCAATGCTTAAACTACCACCATTACCCGTCGCACCTGATTCCACATTCGCAAGTAGCCCGCTAGGGAAACCTCCGGGTGAAGTACCGCTCAGTTCTATTTGATTGGCTTGCAAATTGACAATTCCCGCATTTCCTGAACCAAAAGTTAATGCTGCTATCTGTGCGCCATCAGCAATGCGCAAATTTTCGGTTTCAATCAACAATTTGCCACCATTACCTGCGGCTTTAGATTCTACATTTGCATATAAGCCACTGGAACCAACACCAGCTGCACCCCGCAGTAGCTCTATATCTTTTGCCTTGACTGTTAAAATTCCTCCATCTTTGGCATTAAAGGTACTAACTGCTATCCTGGCACCATTAGCAACCTGTAAATTTTCCGTATTAATAATGATATTCCCGCCTCTACCTTGGGCAATAGATTCGGCATTGGCAAAAATGCCACTAGAAACGCTGCCTCGTGAAGCACCGGTTAATTGTACATTTGTGGCGTTTAATTCTATGCTGCCAGCATTGCCCATACCAAAAGTATTAACAAATACCTGTGCGCCGTTAGTAACTAACAAATTATCTGTTTGAATTACTAACTTACCGCCATTACCTGTGGCTCCAGGCGCTACCGGTGTAAATAAACCGCTAGAACCAGAAACACTTGAACCGCCACTCAATTCAATTTGCTGGGCGTTAACTGTGAGACTCCCGGCGTTACCAGCACCAAAGGTACCACTGGAAATTTGAGCGCCACTAGCAACAAGCAGGCTTTTTGTATCAATTAATAAATTACCACCATTACCCGTTGCGCCAGGTGCAACATCGCTAGATAAATAAGTTACAAAGGGAAGACCCAATACAGAAGTACCACTGACTGCTACCGCTTCTGTTGCCTTAATTATCAGACTTCCTGGTAAACCATTACCTACAGTCTCTGCCAACATAGCAGAACCATCTTTTACTTGAATGTTACGCCCCTGTACTTGGATATTACCGCCATTACCACTAACTTCTAAAGAAGCTGCTTGAGATAGGTTAATATCGCGAAAACTATTGACATTTTCATAACTCAATTGCCAACCTGAGGTAATGGGGTTAAGGGTGACAAAACTGTCTGTACCTACACTTCCTAACTCAATTCGTCCGCTATTGGCGGTGAGATTACCTCCTGTAACTTCAATATTCCCACCTACCAAAGCCAAAGTTTTCTGTGGCTGTACCATAACCCCGGTAGGACGAGAGTCTTTAATGATGGAAAAGTTATTTTTATTGAAACTGAGATTGTTTCCCGTGCCGTTGACCTTGATAATAGCTGTATTATTTGACCCGTATTGCAACCCTAAAGGAAGGCTTACTGTTAATAAAGGTGTTGTTTGTGGATTGCTAGCATTGAATTCGCTACCATCAGTAAATCGGATACTATTGGCTGTAGAACCAATAAAAGAACCACCAATATCGAGGGCAGCATTAGCACCAAAAACAATCCCATTGGGATTGATGAGAAATAAATTAGCTGCGCCTTGGGCACGAATTAAACCATCAATTTCGGAGATAGAACTACCAGTAACACGGCTGATGATGTTTTGAATATCTGTAGGATTATTAAAAGCGGCTATTTGGTCTTTTAGCAGAGAAAAATCTTGAAAACTATGGAATAAGTTATTACCAGATCTAGTACCACCATCAATTGTAAAAGTCCCAGAATTAGGAGTAACAGTTGTATTATTTGGCAGCGTATTATCGGGAATAATTTGTGCTGAAGCGCTTAGTTTTGTATTTGCCAGCGACCAAAAAATAAGCGGTAAGCCCAGCAATATTTTTATGCCTAAAATTTTGCTCTTTCTTTTCGTCACTGACATAGTTTTTGCCATTCTCTTGCTAGAAGCTACTATCTTAGCTACGGAGTCACTGAAATGTCTTCCCCTATTGGCAACTCTGATGGTAACAAACTCAATTGCTACCTTTTTTCAATAAGTTAACTGAAATAAAAACCCCGATTTCATGAAGAAACTGGGGTGTTACACAAGTATGTTCAAATTATGTCTAACCAGGCATTTACTCTCTCTTTGTTTGACCACCATTACCAGTAGCACTAGCACTACTGGTAGTATGAATTCGAGTGATTACTACTAATTCAACTTCCTGATGAGTTAAGTCCATCAAATCTTCATATTTGTTGGGCAAAACCTGGGAATATTATAGTTCTATAGAACTTTCTACATGACAATTATTAGGAATACTACCACCGACCCAAGTATCACCTCCATAACTATCCCAACCACTACCGCCAGATCCACTACCTCCACTACCTCCGCCACCCCAAGCGCCGACAACTAATTCAGCTTCTTTGTCAGTTAATTCGCTCAATTCTAGTAGCTCCAGAATTTGACTATTTTGTGGAGACTTTTTGTGATAATTTTCTGAAATTTTAACATTCATATATTCTTGTTTAACCTCTAACAAGTATTTTGTCTGCATTTGTTATCTTTGCAAATCAATAAAAAATTATTGTATGTATCTCAAGTTGATTGGGCATAAATTATGGAATAAATTCGCATTATCTATACCCCCAAAACTTGATATTTTCCTTGGCAAGATTAGTTTAGAGAACTCAGAAACTACCACCGCCACTACCACCGCCACCGCCACCCCAGGCAGTGGGATCTATAGAATTACCACCTCCACCTGTTACTGTTTCTGCTTCAGAATTAGTAATTTCATTCACTAGTAATAGCTGGCTATTATCTCTAGATTGCTGATGATTTTTTTGGAGTTTTATTGGTGAATTTTGTCGGCATGTTTTGTTTTTTAAAGACTAAAAACTTAATAGCTATTTTTCACAACATTTTCTATTGTGGCAAGAGTTACTGAGATTATTTGTAGTAATTTTAATATTGCTAGTCATTTTGATAAAAATATATGATTTAACCGTACAATCACTTATTTTGCTAATTATCGATAAGCATTATATTTTATAATGATCAAAATAGATTGATATTTATTAACAGTATTTTTTCGTAAGTATTAATATGAGCATGAGTTATCTATGACCAACTGTATTAATTTAAAGTAGGAAATCTAATAAATATTAAGAGGCATAATCAATTAATCTTCAGAGGATGTAGGCGATATATTCTACATTTTCCATGAATCAGGCTTTGATTTAAGGCGATGCTATTACCGAATCGATGAGAGAGTGATTATTCTGGAGTCAAAGGCAACACAGGAGCGATCGCACTGTTGGGGACACAACATGGTAAACTAAGGCTTATGTTTCCAAGTTTCTTACCTACAGCCGTTGGGCAACTCCAAGAACCAGCTGCGATCGCACTAGCTCAGAGTATCCAATCTCATGCGATCGCTACTCCTCTAGCTAATCAACCAATCAATACTACCTATGTTCATCAAGGTAGCGGTGGTGTACCCATTCTCTTAATTCACGGCTTTGATAGTTCTGTTTTAGAATTTCGCCGATTACTACCGCTATTAGCCGCCAAAAATGAAACTTGGGCGGTGGATTTATTAGGCTTTGGTTTTACAGAAAGATTGGCTGATATTGAATATAGCCCTACTGCCATTAAAACCCATCTTTATTATTTTTGGAAAACTCTAATTAATCAGCCTGTAATTTTGCTTGGCGCATCAATGGGGGGTGCGGCGGCGATTGATTTTACTCTAACTTATCCAGAAGTGGTGCAAAAACTCGTGTTAATGGATAGTGCAGGGTTACAGGGAGGTTCGCCACTGAGTAAATTCATGTTTCCCCCTTTGGATTATTATGCTACAGAGTTTTTACGCAGTCCAAAAGTTCGCGATCGCATTTCTCGCGCTGCTTATAAAGCCACACATTTAGCATCAAATGATAGTGTCGCTTGTGCCGCATTACATCTACAAATGCCAAGTTGGAGCAAAGCTTTAATTACTTTTACTAAAAGCGGTGGTTATCGAGCTTTTAAAAGGCAAAAATTAGCGGAAATTAACCAACCTACATTAATTTTATGGGGTGACTCCGATAAAATTTTAGGTACTAAAGGCGCAAAGAAATTTCAAAGTGCCATACCCAATAGTAAGCTTTCATGGATTAAAGATTGCGGTCATATTCCCCACTTAGAACAGCCAGAACTCACTGCTGAATATATTTTAGAATTTTGCAGCCATCAATAATCAATTATTTAATCAGTTGAGAATGCCAAATTCAAAAACTTAAATGTAGTGCCCTGGCAAGCTGACAATATTGTAATATAACTTTCTTGTGGGGTGGACATCTTGTCCGCCCAGGACGGGCGAGACGCCCATCCCACAAGAGTTTTACTAATACAGTATTTTAGCCTTAAACCGCCAGTATAGTGCGCTGTATTGTGCTACAACGCACTATTCTAATACAAATTAGCTCACCTAACAAAAACGTAATTACGAATTACGAATTACGAATTAATCAAGCAACCACATTTGAGAAGAATTATCTTCTGGTTCGGCTGGTTGTGTAATGGCTAGATGTTCAGAAGTCCGGTAAGATTTTCTGTAATAGTCTTGACTATGGGTTTGTTTGACTGGTTTATAACTTTCCTTTGGTTGTTTTAAGGCATTAAGTTCTTCTGTAAGCTGAAAATTAGAGGCGCTAAGAGTTTCCTTTTCTTGCTTTAAAGTATTAATTTCTTCTATGAGCTTAGAGTTAGACTCAGCTAGATGTAACGCGGCTTTTTTCGCTTCATCAAGCTCTTTAGTGAGGCGTTTTGCTGCTGTTTTTTGTTCTGATACAGATGATTGTAAATCTGCAACTTGTTTTTGCAGGGTAGCTTCCTGCTGCTGAGATTTTTCTAGAGATTCTTTTAACTCTTGAATAGTTGTTTCTAAATCTACCTTGGTAGGAGTTGTGCGCCTAGCTGCTGTTCCTGTTTCTGGTGTTGCCGTAGGTGCTTCTTCGGCTGTAACATTTTCTTCTGTCACAGCTTGTGCAGTCACTTCAATCACTGATTCACCTTCAGGTGGTGTAAATTTTTGTGCTTCTTCTTGTAATAAATCGGAGACAGAGACACGTTTCTTAACCATTATTCCCTCCAATCGAGCTGTAATTCATTAGCCACACGGCGATAATCAGATTCTGCTTCCCGTGCGTTGTTTCCCCGCCATTGAGTAATTGGTACACCCTCAAGTGCTGCTCTTTCGTGAGCTTTATAAGTACGGATTAAGTTTTTACATACAGGAATTCCTAATCCCATGAGAGTTTTTTGCGCCTCAATGGCTTCCCCCAAACTCCGCGTATCAACTTTGGTTAGCAACACCTTATGGGGAACTCCCACAGGGATGACGGCTTTTCTAACAGTCTCAATCAAGACAGCGAGATCCATTGCTGCTGGGGGTGTAGGTAAAACCAGATAATCTGCGATAGCTACTACCGTCGCCAATGCTTCAGAGCGCAGCGCCGGAGGCGTATCCACTACTACTAAATCGTAACCTGTTAGCTTTGTTAAATTACTTAAAAGTTTTGGATTAGTTTCTTGAGCTAGATCAAACCCCATCCCATCCTGATTGCGCCCAAACCACCAACTAGCAGATCCTTGAATATCTGCGTCAACCAGAATCACGTTTTGTTTACGGGCAAAGTTGGCAGCTAGATTGACTGCGGTTGTCGTTTTACCGACACCTCCCTTGCCGTTGAGTATAACGATAATTTTTGGCACTTCACATTCCCGACGCTGCTGTCATACCAGAATATAATGCTTTGTGCCTCAAAGACTCACTTTGCTCACACTTACTTACAATCGCCTGGGATATGAGAAAGGGAAACCAGGGGAAGAATAGCGATCGCTCCTCACCAATCAACAGACTTACACCGAAAAAATCTCATTTGTCAGAATTTTACTTATCTATCCAACCGAAGATTATACCAATTTTAAATAGTGTTTGCGGCACATCAGTACATTAATAATATTCTAGAGGCCATGACATTGCCATGCCTCTACCATCTGTCGCATTCTTTGTTCAAATAGGTATTAGATAGACTTGGGGCGATCGCAAGGAAACTTTTTCAATTTCAATCCAGCAAAACCCAATAAACTCATTAATCCAAAAGTTACAGCAGGTTCAGGAACAGAAGTTACATCTGGCTCAACTGAACTTATATCGGTGGGTATACTATCCCAGAGCATACCTTGTTGAAAAAATCCTTCCTGGGCTAGATAATTTGCTAAATCTTGTGTTTGGTTTAAGCTAGTAGTTGTGGTAGTACCGCCCCAACGACTTTGATTAAACATATTGTTAATGTCAGCATTACGATTGATACTGATTGCTGACTGTGCTTTACTGATAGCTTGATTTAGCATATCACTATGGGATAAAGTCACATTTCTTGTTTGCCAACCAATCACATCGAAAACGGTTTTATCTCGCACATCAATATCACGATACGTACCCATACGCAAAGCAGGTGTCATCACGCCAATAGTGGTATCGTAATTCTTCCAATGGCTACCCTGAAAGCCATCACCTTTTAAGTTATTTTTGTCGGTTCCAGTAGATAAATATCCGATACTACTTGTGCCACCATCAAGAGAGAAGTATGTATCGTAACCATTACTAAGGTCAGATACTTTGCTATTAGCACTGTAACTAGAATAGCGGAACAAATCAAAGGGTGTAAAGATTTTTTTGCGGTTATTCATATCCCAGTAGTTATTAGCATTCACACCGTCTAAGCTACTCACAAACCCGAGAATATGACCGATTTCGTGGATCGCAACACTAGTCATATCAAATTGTTGATTACCTACAGTGTTAATGACTTCACTAGTTGTCCAAGCATAGTTAGTGTTGTCTAACTTATTCAACATAATTACGCCATCTAAAGCATTGTTGTTATTACTCATTAAACCTAATGCTTTGGCATTGGCTGTAGTTAAACTGAGCGTGCTATTAGAAATTGAACTAATATTTGTCGATAATGGATCTCTGACAACTGCATTCCAAGAGGTACCAGCAGCTAAGTTACTCACAGCAGTATTATCGAAGGTTGAAGTCTTGTCATTATTCAGTGCATTCCGCAAGCCACTATAGCTGACATTATTCATAAAAGCTGGAAGAGCGCCACCTAGTACCCCACTAGGTAGTTGCGCAGAATTAGCAAAATCTATATGAATATTGATAGCAACATCATCAGCTAAGTTTTGAGACCAGTAAATTCCTGCGAATTCAAAAGCCTTCTTTTGTTCTTGTGTCACATCATCATTATATGTGAAATTAAATGTGACTGCTTGTGCAGGTAAAGTCAGAGAAATTAAGGCATTTGCAGCAATTACCAGAGACATCATCTGAGATAAATGTGTATTTGCTGTCATATTTTTGAGATTATTTTTCACGGAAATGTTTGATTTTTGGCTAAATTACTATGATGAGAAATAATATAGCTTCTACATTTATGGTTTATATTTTCTTTGAATAAGATAGTGATAAAATCTTAGTCTTTTTATTGTTAAAATAGCTTCAAATATCACCATAAATAAATGAAATTACTTATAAACAAATAGTTATGCATAATATAGTATTTATATGAAAATACGGAGTTATGTTGAAAAAATAAACTAAGTCAATGGAATTATGACAGCAAAGCCTCTTTAAAACACTAAGATTGAGAATAGACTGCAAATTCACTGCAAAAATAAATTAGCAGCTAAAATTGACTGTCAATTTACTAGGACTTACGCACCGAACACAAAAACCCTCACAAGGGTGGTCAAAAGTCAAAAATCAATGGTCAAAATTCAGGTTTTTGGACTATGGACTATTGACCATTGACAAAAAGCATGAAAAATATCTGACACTGCGTAAGTCCTATTTACTAAAAACTTGTCACAATAAAATCCAACACTTATATTCTGCATTGATATGACAATCACTAACAGCTTACCTGATGGGCCTAGAGTCTTGCGCTTTCTGCGGCTGGTTAAATTTATTACTCAGCCAATAAAATATGTAGAAGACTTTGCTAAAGTTTATGGCGATCGCTTTACTATTTGGGGTAGGAAAGATGTGCATATTATCTACTTCAGCGATCCGGAAGCCTTGGAACAGATTTTTACTGCCGATCCCAAGTATTTTAAGTCTGGGGAAGGCAACGGGCCTTTAAGGTTTTTACTAGGTGAGAACTCATTAATTTTACTAGATGGCGATCGCCATCAGCGTCAACGTCAATTATTAACCCCGCCTTTTCATGGCGATCGAATGCGAGCTTATGGGCAAGATATTCGTACAATTACTGAGCAGGTAAGTAGCCAATGGCTGATTGATCAACCTTTCAATATCCGCAATTCAATGCAAGAAATCACCTTAAACGTGATTTTACGAGTAGTATTTGGCTTAGAAGAAGGAAAGCAATTTCAAGAACTTCAGCATTTACTCTCTTCTGTGTTAGATTTTCTCGGTTCTCCTTTATTATCTGGCGCTTTATTTTTCAGCTTCTTGCGCAAAGATTTAGGTGCTTGGAGTCCTTGGGGTAAAGTATTGCGTTTATTAGCGCAAATCGATGAATTTATTTATGCTCTCATTACTGAAAGACGCAATGATACTCAAGAAAATCGCCAAGATATCCTCAGTTTAATGATGGCGGCTCGTGACGCAGATGGGCAACCAATGTCTGATAGAGAATTACGTGATGAATTAATGACATTGTTAGTTACTGGACATGAAACTACAGCTTCTGTATTAACATGGGCTTTTTACTGGATTGACCGATTACCAGAAGTTCAAGAAAAGTTACTACGAGAACTAGATACTATTGATGTTAATGCAGATCCGAGTAGCATTGCTAAGTTACCCTATTTGACAGCCTTTTGTCAGGAAACGTTGCGGCTTTACCCTATTGTGATCAATGCTTCACCCAGAATTGTGAAATCCCCAATTGAAATTAAAGGTTATACAATTCCTGAAAAACATGTAATTATGCCTAGTATTTACTTAGCGCATCATCGCCCAGAAGTTTACCCCAATCCCAAACAATTCCAACCAGAACGCTTTTTAGAAAGACAATTTTCTCAATATGAATACTTACCTTTTGGTGGTGGTAATCGTCGCTGTATTGGGTTAGCATTTGCCCAATATGAAATGAAAATTGTCTTAGCCACAATTCTGTCAAAATTTCAACTTTCGCTGGTAAATAAACGCCCTATAGAACCTGTGCGGCGTGGTTTTACTATCGCTCCACCATCAGGAATGCGGATGATTGCCAAACCTCAAGTTAAGCTTGTAAGTAAGCCAGTAGCGGTTTAATTTGTAATTAAGAATTAGGGTGCGTTAATCACGCACCATCAAGAGACTTTACAAAAGCCCTAATTTTGGCGTTCTTCTTTACGCTGCCTCTTCTGGGTAAGATTTTCAGAGTAATAGTCAATTTTATGTGTCCTAGCAAAAGCGATTTTCTCGCAGTTAAAAGCAGCATATTTGCTGATACTTGACAGCAAAGCAACAGATATAGCAAGATTCAATTCAAGTCCCTTTCGTACCACGCTGTAAAGTGGATAGGAGGCTATGCATGATTGGCAATATTTCTTTAACTGCGAACGCACTTTTCTAAATCAAGATAATTACCGCATCTTTGAGCCAAGCTGGAAAACCAAAATTCTCCAATGGTTTAGGCGAGAGGATGTAGCTAAGGCGCAAAAAGAAGCATTTATTCAGGCTTTAATCGATTTTGATGATAATTGCAGCGATTTTTATCGTTACCGCGCTTACTTTATAGCGGCTGAGGCTTTAGCATACTTCCCAGAATGCAGTTTAGGGGATGTAATTGTTGCACAACTGCTGAAATGGAGTTATGGCTATTTTCGTCAGGATAAGCGAGATTGGCAAATAGTTCCAAAACCTTTAGTAAAAGCAGCTAGAACAACCCTGGAATTAACCGGTAGAAAACGAGTAATTGCCGCCTTTGTTGATTTGGTTCATACTACTGAAAGTCGCACAATTCTGCGCCGAGCAGCAGAGAAATTAGCACAATTCGATCCGGGTAATAAAAGTGCATTAGCAGCTTTGGCGCTACTACATTCGCTTCCGAATCAGGAGAAAATAGCTGTTAGTGGTGAAAGTGCCATCGCAGCTGTAATTCAAATTATGGAGACAACGCCAAATAAGTATAATTGCTGGGAGGCGATCGCAACTTTAGGAAAAATCGCTGTCGGTAATCAAACTGCGATTGCATCTCTCGTCAAATTCTTGCAAATCAACCAAGGCGATAGAATTTGTTTAGATGCAGCTAAGGTACTTTGGCAACTCGATCCCGGTAATGCTGCTGTAATCCAGGCTTTAATTTATCTTCTGGAAAATTCTGCAAGTGCATTTCTTAGAGAATGTGCGGCTGTGTATTTACTCGAAATTGAACCAGCTAATCAAGTAGGTATTGATGCTCTATGCGATTCAATTAAAAATATCGCCAAATTTTCAGAACATGTAGATTATGCCAGATATATTGCATGTGTATCAACTGAGAGATTGCTGGAGGTTCATACCAGTCTACATGAAGGAAATCAAGCGGTAATTGCAGCATTAATCGAATTGATTTATACTACGAAAAATGATTATCTATTATGCGATGTAGCCCGTACTTTAGGTAAAATTAATCCTGGTAATGAAATAGCCATCCCTACTTTATTGCAAATAATTGAAACTACTGAGGATGAGTCTATTTGTTGCCAATATGCTGCTTATTTAGGAGAATTAATCCCTGGTAATATCTTCGCAATTAACAAGTTATCTCAACTAATTTCGAGTACTCAAAGTGAGTGGGTGCGGATATCTGCTAACCAAAATCTCTTGAAAATTGACTTGACTAATCCAACTGCGATCGCTACTTTATCCCAAATACGAAAAAGCAATCTATGTCAATATGAATCAATCCTATTTGCTACAGTTCTTAATTTAGAACAACTTCATCTAGCAAACCAAATATTACCAGAGAAATTGAATGAAGTTATCTCTACTCTCATCCAATTTATTCAACCATTGACGCCAGATGATGACAATCAAAACTGCTTCAACAGTCAAACCACAAATCAGCAATCCTATGAAGATTATTTAATGGATATAGCTGATGTTTTGACAAAAATCCTCCGCACCGAAGATTTACCGCAAGTCATTACAGCCTTAAAAGGATACCTCAGCCAACCGTTTGCTAAGAACAGTTCTTATCGCTACGATGCTGTATTTCATATTATCTGGCATTGCGCCAATAATCTAAACTATCCAGATTTCTACACAGCTTGGCACAATTAATAAACCAAAAAATAAGCGCAGAGTTATTTATCTTCCTCTGCGATACTCTGCGCTTACCTTTGCGTTAAATTACAATCGCTTCCCTCATCCTTTGTTCCAACAATTCCAATAACCCATCAACATCCTTACCAACTTGCTCAAAACAAACAGGTGGTGCGGGTTCTGGCGCAAACTGAATTAACTTAATTTCCCCCTTACCAATCCCAATCATCACCACTTCTACTTCTGGTTTATGATTCTCAATAATTCCGATAATTTCTTGCAGTCGATTTTCAACTCGACTATTTAATTTTTCTATCTCATCTTGAGGACAATATACAAAATGCGGCGCAGGTTGTAAATCAATCCCGATAGTACCTTGACTATTACCATTTTCTAACCATAATCCCCAAAACAGCGCCGCCAATTCTGGTTGATTTGCTTTCACAAATCTATCCAATTCTTTACGCCATTTACTATCGCCTGATTCCGTTTGGTTACTACCAAAAAACATAAATAATTCGTTATTCGTAATTAATTAGCTTAGAGTCTGTTGACTGTTGACTATTGACTATTGACTTACCGCAACCCACTTTGTACACGCCAGAGACTAGCGTAAACGCTATCTTGCTGTAGCAATTGATCGTGGGTTCCAGATTCTACTAGTTTTCCATGTTCCATGACATAAATGCAATTAGCATCGCGGATAGTAGAAAGACGATGAGCGATCGCAATTGTGGTTCTATTAACTGTAATTCGTTCGAGCGATCGCTGAATAGCAGCTTCTGTTTCATTATCTACTGCCGAGGTCGCTTCATCTAAAATCAAAATTGGGGGATTTTTTAACACTGCACGCGCGATCGCAATTCTTTGTCTTTGTCCACCAGATAACTTTTGTCCTCTTTCCCCAACAATTGTCTCATAACCTTGAGGCAGGTGCATAATAAAGTCGTGAGCTTCTGCTACCTTCGCCGCCATAATAATTTCTTCTTCTGACGCTTCAAAGGTACCGTAAGCAATATTCTCGGCTACCGTGCCATGAAATAAAAATACATCTTGACTAACTAAACCAATACAACGGCGTAAATCTCGCAAGTTTAAATCTTGTAAGTCAATGCCATCTAAGGTAATATTGCCAGTTTTGATTTCATACAGCCGCAACAAAAGTTTAACTAAAGTACTTTTACCCGAACCTGTAGAACCGACAATGGCGATCGTTTGTCCGGCAGGAATCTGCAAAGATAGATGTTTAATCACTGGTAATCTATCTTTGTAAGCAAAAGTCACATTTTTAAATTCCACCTCACCGCGCACCGTCTCCACAGGTAAAGCCATATTCCCCGGATGAATGGCGATTGGTGTATCTAGTAAATCCATAACGCGATTAGTAGAAGCCATCGCCCGTTGATATTGGTCAAAGGTTTCCCCTAATCTAGTTAAAGGCCATAGCAAGCGCTGAATTAAAAACACCAACACGCTGTAAGTACCTACAGACATAGTACCCGCCGCCGCCGCCATCCCGCCGTACAATAGTAAAGCTGTAAACCCTACCAAAATCAGCATCCGAATTAAAGGTACAAACGCCGCAGATAGTTGAATAGCTTTGGCGTTACTTTGCCTGTAAGCATTACTGTCTTGTGCTACCCTAGAATTTTCATAATCTTCGGCGGTGAAACTTTTAATCGTCGTAATTCCGCTTAAATTATTCACCAATCGCCCATTCAGGTAACCCACCTTTTCCCGTATATTGGCGTAACGTGGTGCTAGCAACTTTTGAAACGCAAAGGAACCCCAGAGAATAAATGGCATCGGTGACATCGCCATCCAAGCTACACTAGGAGCCAAAACAAAAAAAGCACCACCGATAATTACAACTGTTGTGGCTACTTGGATAATGTCATTAGCTCCCACATCGAGAAACCGCTCTAATTGGTTGATATCATCACTGAGGATCGACATCAAACCACCAGTACTGCGTTCCTCAAAATAAGCTAATTCCAAATCTTGTAAATGTTTATATGCATCCAGACGTAGGTTATGCTGAATATTTTGTGCTAAATTGCGCCAAAGTCGAGCGTATGCGTATTCAAAAACCGATTCTAGTATCCAAATGATAACCGTCAGCAGGGAGATAATTAAAAATTGTCCAAAGACATCTTTTACTCCCCATTGAGCAATAATAGAATCCTGTTGCTTAACTACCACATCCACCGCTACCCCAATTAAAGCCGGTGGTGCTAAATCAAAAAACTTATTGAGGATAGAACAAGCAATAGCTAGCCAAATTTGTTTACGATACTGATGCCCATAGTCTAATAGACGCTGGAGGGGATGCACAGAATGTCTACGCCTTCTTGATACCTGATGAGATTTAGATGCTGTAGCCACAATTACTCTCAGTCGCGTGCAATTGATATTACCACGATTTATACAAGGTGATGAGGGAGATTAGGCAAGGGGGCAGGGGGCAGGGAGCAGGGGGGAAAGAATTCAAAATTCAAAATTCAAAATTCAAAATTAAGGAATTTCCCAATGCCCAATGCCCAATGCCCCATGCCCAATGCCCCATGCCCAATATCATAAGGAGATAACAATTTGAGAAATCAGCAATTTGCGAATTGGCAAACTACAATTTTAGGAGTGGTGTTAGCCATACTGGTGAGTATCAGTCTAAATTCCTTTATCATTATTAACCCAGGACAAGCAGGAGTGATTAGTATCTTGGGTAAAGCTAAAGATGGAGCCTTACTGGAGGGTATCCACCTAAAACCGCCGTTTATTTCGGCAATTGATGTATACGATTTAACAGTACAAAAATTTGAAGTCCCCGCCGAGAGTTCTACTAAGGATTTGCAAAATTTATCGGCACGATTTGCTATCAACTTTCGTCTAGATCCTATTCAGGTAGTAGATGTGAGAAGAAAACAAGGTACCCTAGAAAATATTGTCTCAAAAATTATTGCACCCCAAACCCAAGAAGCATTTAAAATTGCAGCTGCAAAAAGAACCGTAGAAGAGGCAATTACCAAGCGTAGCGAATTAAAGGAAGACTTTGACAACGCTTTAGGCGATCGCTTAGATAAATATGGGATAATCGTACTGGATACTAGTGTAGTTGACTTGACTTTTTCCCCAGAATTTGCCAGAGCAGTGGAAGAAAAACAAATCGCTGAACAAAGGGCACAACGAGCAGTGTACATAGCGCGAGAAGCAGAACAAGAAGCACAAGCAGAAATTAATCGCGCTAAAGGTAAAGCAGAGGCGCAAAGGCTGTTGGCAGAAACCCTTAAAGCCCAAGGTGGGCAATTAGTGCTACAAAAAGAAGCGATAGAAGCTTGGAAAGCTGGTGGTTCGCAAATGCCAAATGTTTTAGTTATGGGGAACGACGCCAAAAGCAGCGTACCTTTTATTTTTAACCTGGGTAATAATCAAAATCAGCCTTAAGTTTGTCAGTAGAGACACGATTGATCGCGTCTGTATTCACAAATAGCATAGAGCATGAAACTAAAACAAAAATGACAAGCCAAAAGCAGTACATCCTCTTAGGATAGTAAACAATCTCAACCGCAAATTCTCAATCGTCATCCAAAACTCCAACCAACTACATTCATGTCAACTCCTAATCATCCCAATCTCACAGTTGAAGACGCTAGAAAGGTTCTCAATAAATTTACTTGTCTCGATATTGCTCCCATCCTCAAGCCATCAGAAAAAGCTTCCGTGAGGCGAGCTTTAATTTTGATTGCCAAACTTTCCGATTATCAAATTTTAGGTATTTGTGCTGATACCGCCGAAGCAGGTAAACTAGCAATGAAAACCTATACCCACGCTTTAGGTTATGAAGTTCCCAGCAACTTACCCGACATTGAAGGGCCAGTTTATATTAAATTAAACGGCAAGAACGGTTTGTGTTATATCGATTCCTATTCCGGACATCATCGCGGAGTTTTAGTTTCTTGCCAATCTCACAATCCCGGAGGAATTAACGAAATGTATGGACATTTACCTCTGGATTTGTTTCTCTAAAATTTGCGCTTCTAGGTAGGGTAGATACCTTACCTAGAACATCAATTTTCAAGACCAATTACTAACTTTTATGAGCGTTATTACCCTACAATCAGTTAAAAAAGATTTTGGCATCAAAGAAATTCTCAAAGATGCCAACTTTAGTTTAGATACAACTGATAAAGTTGGTTTAATTGGTACTAATGGTTCTGGTAAATCAACTTTATTAAAAATGATTGCGGGACTAGAACCAGTTGATAGCGGACAAATTTTAGTTAACTCTGGTTCTAAAGTTATCTATCTCCCCCAGCAGCCAGATTTAGACGAAAATCGCACAGTATTAGAGCAGATTTTTGCTGATAGTGGCGAACACATGGCTTTAGTGCGGGAATATGAAGAACTTTCTGATAAATTAGCCCATTATCCCGAAGATAGTCAGTTAATGTCCCGGCTTTCGGCAGTAATGCAAAAAATGGATGCAACTGGCTCATGGGAATTAGAAACTAATGCCAAAATCATCCTCACCAAATTAGGAATTTCTGATTTTGATACGGTGATTGGTACATTATCAGGAGGCTATAGAAAGCGGATTGCTTTAGCCACAGCTTTGCTATCCGAACCTGATGTTTTACTCATGGATGAGCCAACAAACCATCTAGATGCGCTGTCTGTAGAGTGGTTGCAAAGTTATTTAAATCGTTATCGTGGTGCTTTATTTTTAATTACTCACGATCGCTATTTTTTAGATCGTGTCACCAATCGAATTATTGAAATTGACCGAGGTGATATTTACACTTACTCAGGTAACTATTCATATTACCTCGAAAAGAAAGCTTTAGCTGAAGAATCTGCTGTTAGCAGTCAACGCAAACACCAAGGCGTATTACGAAGAGAATTAGAATGGCTCAAACGAGGCCCCAAGGCGCGGAGTACCAAACAAAAAGCGAGAATTGAGCGCATTCAAGCTATGCGTCAAACTGAGTTTAAACAAGCTCAGGGTAAAGTAGATATTTCTACAGCTAGTAGGCGCATTGGTAAAAAAGTTATTGAGATAAATAACATTTCCAAAGCCTATAATGGACGCACCTTAATTAAAGATTTTACCTACGAATTTAGCCCTGAAGACCGCATTGGCATTATTGGTGGTAACGGTGCCGGAAAATCCACATTAATGGATATGATCACTGGCAGAGTGCAGCCAGATTCAGGTAATGTAGATATTGGCTCAACAATTCATATCGGTTATTTTGACCAACATTCCGAAGAATTGCTCACAGCTTTAAACGAAAATCAGCGCGTGATTGACTACATCAAAGAAGAAGGCGAATTTGTGCAAATAGCCGATGGAACAAAAATTACAGCTTCGCAAATGTTGGAGCGATTTTTATTTCCGGGTAATCAACAATATGCGCCAATTCATAAATTATCTGGTGGGGAAAAACGGCGATTATTTTTGTTGCGCGTCCTCATGAGCGTACCTAATGTCTTAATTTTAGACGAACCGACTAACGATTTAGATGTGCAAACATTAGCCGTACTCGAAGATTATTTAGAAGACTTTTCCGGTTCTGTAATTGTAGTTTCCCACGATCGCTATTTTTTAGACAGAACTGTAGATACGATTTTCGCCTTTGAAGAAGGTGGAATTATGCGTCAATATCCTGGTAATTACTCAGTTTACCTTGATTATAAAAAAGCTGAAGAAGCCGCACAGCAAGAAGCTGCAAATAAGGAAAAGTCTAATAAGGTAGAGGCGGAAAAACCTGCATCTAAACCGCAAGATTCCGAACCGAAAAAGCGACGCAGAATGTCAAATTGGGAAAGGAAAGAATTTGAACAGTTAGAAGGTAAAATTGCTCAGTTAGAGGATGAGAAATCCGAAGCTGAGAAAGCTTTATTAAATGTTTCACCGGGGAATTATAGCCAAGTACAAAAATTATACGAGCAGGTGGAAGCTTTAAAGCAAGCAATTGATACGGCGACTGAACGGTGGTTAGAATTAGCTGAAATGGATTCTTAAGTTATGAAAATTTTCTGCTAACTTACTTAAACAAGTTTGTTTGCTGCAATCATAAAATATATCAAATTTGATATATTTTATAAATGGACGCAAGCGACAAACCTTTAGTCTGGTTACATGGCGAGATTAAAACTCCTCCCTTTAGCCAAGAAGCACGCATAGAAGCAGGAGTATTACTCAGGCGCTTACAGCAAGGTGAAAATCTGGGATTGCCACATTCAAGACCAATGCCTAGTATTGGAACTCATTGTCACGAACTGCGGATTCGGGATACAGGTAAAAATTGGCGAATTATTTACCGCGTTGATGACGATGCGATTTTAATTATTGAGGTCTTTAATAAAACAACTAGAACTACACCAAATAGCGTAATCGACAATAGCAAAAAAAGACTGAGCCACTACGAGCAGGATATACAGGATTAATATTATGGATGAAGTTAAAAGAAAACGTTTAGAAGAAAAAGGCTGGAAAGTGGGAAATGTTTCCGAATTTTTGGAATTAACACAAGAAGAAGCTGCACTTATTGAGATTAAACTTGCACTTAGCCGTAATTTGAAAGAGCGACGACAAAAATTAATGACTCAAACAGAATTAGCCCAGAAATTGCACTCAAGCCAGCCTCGTATTGCTAAAGCTGAAAATTGTGACGCTTCCGTTTCCATTGAACTTTTGATTCGCGCAATGTTAGCGACAGGTGCAACCCCTCAAGAAATTGGCAAAGTTATTGCACAGGTAGGATAGTTTTAATTTTAGATAGATCGGCATGTTTACAGGGATCTCGATTATCCTGCAGATCTAGAAATTTAAAAACTACTTTCTTTGTTGGCAAATTCTGCGATCGCTTTTTTTATTTCACGAGACTAGCATCCAAACACAAGCAATCGGCAATATACTCAATGTATAAACATCAGATCTTAATTTTCAACAATGATTACCCAAAAAATTAGCATCTGGAGTAACTCTCTGGGAATCAGGCTCCCGCAAACCATTATTCAGCAGATGGGATTAAAACAAGGAGACTTAGTGGCTATTTCCACAGAGGGAAATAAAATTATTCTCTCGCCGACAAAACCTAAGTATACACTCAATGAATTGCTGAAAGATGCTACCCCAGACAAACAGCATAATGAAGTAGATTGGGGAGAACCTGTGGGAGAAGAAGCCTGGTGAAAATCTATCTATAAAAAATTTATATCATTAAATTTTATTTACAAATGCTCAATATCCCAACTCAAGAGTTACGCGATCGCGCTATTTATTTTTTAGAACAAACTCCACAACAAAGACTGGAAATTCTCCAGCAATTAGGTATATCTCGGTATAATTTTTTAACTCAAATCAAGCTCAATGCAGCGAATATCACCTGTATTAGCCGATTTTTAAATAATCCCAGCCTGCTGAAATTTCCTAATTTGAGCGGCGCAGATTTATCTGGTTTAAACTTAGAATCAGTTAATTTTATTCGTGGTAATTTATCAGGGGCAAATCTCCAAGGTTGCAGTTTAGTCAATGCAGACCTGTTATTTGCCAATTTTACCAGAGCCGATTTACGAAATGCAAATTTAAGCGGCACAACCTTAAATGAGACGATTTGGTTGAGTGCGCTTGTAGATGAATGTCAGTTTGGTAATGGTACGGGTTTAACCCCTCAGCAACGTAAAGATTTACAAATACGTGGCGCTAGGTTTATAACTTCGGCAGATGATAATTAAACGTAAAATAAGAAAAGCAGATTGATGAATAATTCGATTAAATTACCTAAAAAAATAATGCTATTGGGTGCGGGAGAATTAGGCAAGGAGTTTGTCATTGCTGCTCAACGCTTGGGTAATTATGTAATTGCTGTTGACCGCTATCCCAATGCGCCAGCGATGCAAGTTGCTGACTGCTCGGAAGTGATTTCTATGCTCAGTGGTGATGATTTAGAAGCGATAGTCACTAAGCATCAACCAGATTTAATTATACCAGAAATTGAAGCAATTAGAACCGAAAAACTTTTAGAATTTGAGCAGCGAGGAATTACAGTTATTCCTACGGCGGCGGCTACAAATTACACCATGAATCGGGATAGAATACGCGATTTAGCCAATCAAGAATTAGCCATTAGAACAGCTAGATATGGTTATGCTAACTCCCTAGAAGAATTGATAGTTGCTGCTGATTTAATTGGCTTTCCAAATGTATTGAAACCAGTAATGTCCTCTTCAGGAAAAGGTCAATCAGTCATACAGAATAAAGATGAAGTAGAACAGGCTTGGAATTATGCGATCGCTAATTCTCGTGGCGATACTCAAAAGGTAATTGTCGAAGAATTTATTGACTTTGAAATTGAGATTACCTTATTGACAATTAAACAGTGGAATGCACCGACTATTTTCTGTTCTCCTATTGGTCATCGTCAAGAAAGAGGCGATTATCAAGAATCTTGGCAACCAGCAGGTATATCTGAAGAGAAAATATTAAAAGCTCAAGAAATAGCTAAAAAAGTTACCGATGCTTTGGGTGGCGCGGGAATTTTTGGTGTAGAGTTTTTCATCACTAAAGATGAAGTAATTTTCTCAGAACTTTCTCCCAGACCTCATGATACGGGAATGGTAACTTTAATTTCTCAAAATCTCAATGAATTTGAACTACATTTAAGAGCAGTTTTAGGCTTACCAATTCCCAATATCACACAATTTGGACCTTCAGCTAGTGCGGTGATTTTAGCTTCTGAAAAATCAGATTCAATCGCCTATACAGGTGTTGCAGATGCTTTATCAGAAACAGATGTAGATATCCGCTTATTTGGTAAACCCACATCCCATCCCTATCGCCGCATGGGAGTAGCTTTAGCTAAAGGTGCGGATGTCCAACAAGCAAGAGAAAAAGCCACCAGCGCCGCCAGTAAAATTAAATTAGTTAGCTGATATCATCTCTAGTTAAAAGTAGAGGACAAGGGAGACAAGGGAGACAAGGGAGACAAGGAGGGAAAATAACTAATGACAAATGACAAATGACAAATGACAAATGACAAATGACAAATGACAAATGACAAATGACAAATGACTAAACCCTTAAGATGTAGAAAGCGCAATCAATAAACAAATAAACAGTAACCCGATTAATAATAGTAACGCCTGATTGCGTTGAATCCAACTTTTCACAGTTACACCGAAACTTTGATTAGGAAGTTGCGGTTGTGACTGTAATTTACTCTCCGCAATATTTTGGTAAAGAGTGCAATCTTTTGCGTGGGGACGTTGGGGAAAATTGCAAGTATCGTCAGCATGATAAGTACAACTATCACAAAGATACTCATTACCAACAGCACGGTGCAAGGGAATACCCGGATGACCATAAGCTTTGAGAGTTACGCGACAATAAGGACAAGTAACCGCCTGATTATCTACGAGTTGATGACAGCGAGGACAAGATACAGTAGCCACAACTTCAGCGTCAACTAAGTAAACATTCTGATTGTAGCGATTTATGAGATAAAGTTTAGTAAGAATTTTTGCGTAAATGTATAGTTTTTCTACTACTCAATAATATAAAAACCTTGGTCTAGTCGCTGATTATTAATAAGATGATTTCTCCGGATGAGTCAATATAAAAACCGAAGAAGATTTTATAATGAGTTTATCTGTGAAAATTTATGGAAATGCCCCAGCGCGTATCAATTCGCTACAAAGATGCGTCTTATAATACTAGTGAAATCCGCTTGAAAACTTTGAGGTTAGCTTTTCAATTGTGGGAAGAAGAAACTAAACCTAGAAAAACAGAGTTGTATGAATTTATCACATCTTGTTTAAAACAAATCGATCGTCAAGACCGATTTATGATTTCTCTATTATTTGTGGAATTAGCGGATACAATCCGCGATTCGGCTTTAGAAAGGGGAATGAAAGAAGTATTAATCAAAACCTCTTTTCGAGAATTTGCTTGTGCGTTAGCAGATTTTGAAGAGAAGTCAAAATAAAATACAGCCTGTGTGATTTGGTGAATACATCAGCCAAAATAACAAGAAAAAATAAAAGCTGACAATTAGTCAAGCTGGTTTTAATTTTAAATTATCTGGGAACGACTGCAATAATTTAATAATTTTTTGTCATGTTTAAAAATTAGCTATCACTATCTTTGTAGGGACATTCCACAAAATCGCATGGCTCCCTTTTATCTCGTTTTACACTTTCTTCTAAAGCTTGAATTTGTTCGCGACGAGCTTCTAATTCTAAAGAACGTCGGGCTAAATCTTGATTTTGTAAAGTCAAGGTTTGTCGCCAATGTTCTGCTCTTTCTGCTTCTTGTTGTAAAAAATCTGGGCTAACACCTGTAGATAGGTAGGCTTGGACTAAATGTAGTACCCAGTTGGTAGCATCTTCTAATCTTTCGATGTCTCCGGTAGCGGAAAGTTCTACTAACACCAGTAATCTTTCGCTCATGGTGTTACCTTTACCTAAAAGAATGACCGCCTCTTCTGGGATAATTGACCAAATATGCTCGGCTTCCTCTCGCGCTAATAAGCGCAATTCGTACTGTTTTAAAAATTCGTTTTTGTGTACTTGGGCTAAATATCGCATGGCTGTCGCTACTTTTCTTTAACTGCTTTGCAGAAAGCTTCAATGTCTTCCAATCTTCAGGATTTTCAAGAAGTAATGGGTAACTATGTTTAATTTACCCATTACTTCTTGCAGTTATACTAAACTACGCAGGCGATCGCGTAAAATTTCCGCTTGTTTTTGCGCCTCTGCTAAAGCATCTCGCGCAGTTTGGACTACATCTTTTGGTGCTTTATCAACAAAGTTAGGGTTGCTTAATCTGCTAGTGAGAGATTGAGCTTCTGCTTCAGCTTTGCTGAGGCTTTTTTCTAGCTTGGCGCGCACTGCTTCAATATCCACTACACCCTTGAGGGGAATGACAACTTGGATTGTACCGACAACACCAGCAATAGAATTTTCGGCTGATTCAGGTTGCGGTGTTGCTTGTGGCGCTTGTTTTGTTGTAGGTGGGAATAACTTTGTCCACAACTGTTTTCTCGCTGACGCTGAAAGTAAATAGCGACTAGCAAACCAAGCTGTGTAACCTAAACCGACAATTTCAAAGAAGGTTCCAAAGATAGGAACTTCATCAATTGCATAGCCAACAGTGTAAGCCAACCGAGTAAACACAATCGCCACAATAATTAAGCCTATGGTTTTTAAACCCCTAACAGATTCTTTAGGAGTAACTGTAGCCTGATTAGACTTATCCGCAATGGTTAAAGTCTCCACCTTCGCCAAATCTTTAATATAGGCTTGTCCCAAAGTCAAGATTTGACGTTCTGTTGGGTTTTCACTTTGGAAGTTTACCGTGACTTTAGCCCCTGGCTTAATTTCGGCTTCGGCGCGTAAATTGCGAATAGTGCGGATGGTATCAATCAAAAGCTCAAACTGAGTCTCAATTTCTGGCGCTATCTGCTGCGTATTCAGTTGGGGATAGGTTTGTAAGGATATAGTTTGAGGGGTAGTTGCTGGTTGTTGGGTGAGAGTTTGCCAAATTTCCTCGGTAATATGAGGCATAAAAGGATGAAGCAGTTTTAAAATTCCTTCTAAAACATGAGCGAGGATTTGCTGTGCTACTCGTCGCGATGCTGGATCTGCATCTTTTTGCAGGCGAGATTTCACCAGTTCAATATACCAGTCGCAAAAGTCACCCCAAATAAATTCATACAATCCTTTTGCTGCTTCACCTAAACCATAATTATCGATGTAATTACTGGTTTGTTTAATTACTTGATGGTAGCGCGAAAGAATCCAGCGATCGCATAATTCGGTGGCTATGGGTTCACCTAATTGCTGCGGTGTTTGTCCGTCCAGATTCATCATCACAAACCGCGCCGCATTCCACAACTTATTGGCAAAGTTGCGAGAAGCTTCCACTGATGGCGATTCATCTTTTTTCCGGTCATATTCCAAGCGGATATCTTGACCTGCACCGACGACTTCCTTAACTAAGGTATAACGTAGAGCATCAGTGCCATATTTATCTATTAATAATAGGGGGTCAATGCCATTACCTTTGGTCTTCGACATTTTTTGACCTTTTTCATCCAGCACTAACCCGTGGATGTAAACGTCTTTAAATGGCATTTGTCCGGTAAAATGACCCGCCATCATCGTCATTCTGGCTACCCAGAAAAAGATAATGTCAAAGCCTGTCACTAAGGTAGTCGTAGGGTAATAAGTTGCTAAATCCTGGGTTTGTTGCGGCCAGCCTAATGTGGAAAACGGCCACAATCCTGAAGAAAACCAAGTATCTAATACATCTGGGTCTTGCTCAAGCTGGACATTTTCGCCAAATTGTGCTTTGGCTTTCTCCCATGCTGACTCAGCATTTTTGGCGACGACAAAGGGAGTATTATCGGCGATTTGTCCGTTTGTTTCGCTGACAGCGTACCAAGCGGGGATTTGATGACCCCACCACAATTGACGAGAAATACACCAATCTTTGAGCTTGACTAACCAATCGCGATAAACCTTAGTCCAGCGTTGGGGGACAAAATCGGGAGAATTTTTCTGGTCGAGGAATTCCAGCGCCCGGTCAGCTAAAGGGCGAATTTTCACAAACCACTGAGTAGATAGTAAAGGTTCGATGGGGACTTTTCCGCGATCGCTATAAGGAACAGTATGCTTATAATCTTCTACTTTGACTAAAAAGCCATCTGCCTCTAGGCGGGCAATCACATTTTTTCGCGCTACAAAGCGGTCTTGTCCTTGAAACTCACCCGCATTTGCGTTCAGCGTTCCATCTTTATTCAGAATATTAATAAACGGCAAATTGTGACGCTTACCCATTTCAAAATCGTTCGGGTCATGGGCGGGAGTCACCTTGACGCAACCAGTACCAAAAGTCGGATCGACAAATTCATCGCCAATAATCGGGATTTCCCGTTGTGTAATTGGCAGAGTTACCGTCTTACCAATTAAATGCTTGTATCTCTCATCACTAGGATTAACAGCCACCCCAGTATCGCCCAGCATTGTTTCTGGTCGAGTTGTTGCTACTTCGACATAACCAGACCCATCACTGAGGGGATAGCGGAAGTGCCAGAGATTACCATTAACTTCTTGGTTTTCTACTTCCACATCCGACACCGCCGACTGAGAAGCAGGACACCAGTTAACTAAATATTCACCGCGATAAATTAAGCCTTCCTCATAGAGACGAGTAAACGCTTCCACCACAGCTTGCGATAAACCCTCATCCAGGGTAAATCTTTCCCGCGACCAATCCACCGACACACCCAAGCGGCGCAGCTGATTGACAATAAATCCGCCGGATTCCGCCTTCCACTGTTTAGCGCGTTCTAAAAATTGTTCGCGCCCCAACTCATAGCGAGTTTTACCCTCAGTTTTGAGTTGCTTTTCCAGCATGGTATGTACAGCGATGCTGGCGTGGTCAGTTCCGGGTAGCCATAAAGTGTTGCGTCCCTGCATCCGGTGATAGCGTACCAGCACATCAATTAACGCGCTTTCAAAGGCGTGTCCCATGTGCAAACTACCGGTGACGTTTGGTGGGGGGATAACAACACAGTAAGGTTCGCCGCCGCGATTGGGATCGGCTTTATAAATTTGGTTTTCTTCCCAGAATTTTTGCCATTTGGCTTCTGTGGAGAAGGGTTCGTAGAGACTTGGGAGATTAGGTATAGTTGCGGTCATGCGGGGAAAAATACGTTTGGAAGGACTCTAATAAATTTTGCCACAGGGTTGGAGAGGGATTTATGGAAATGAACCGCAGAGGCGCAGAGAACACAGAGAGAAGAGAATTAGAGAGGAGAATGACTTCGCTGACTGGTGAGGTGATTGGGGCGGCGATTGAGGTACATCGGCTATTGGGGCCAGGGTTTTTGGAGGAGGTGTACAAGGAGGCGTTGATTGTAGAATTTTTAGCCCGTGGGATACCTCATGAATGCGAGAAGTCGGTAACAGTTACTTACAAAGGACATGAAGTAGGTACAAGTAGATTAGATTTTCTGGTTGCTAATTGTCTCGTCTTAGAATTAAAAGCTGTCCAGAATTTAGCCCCAATCCATGAAGCAAAAGTACTCTCATACCTAAAAATTACTAATTGTTCCCTCGCCCTCCTCATAAACTTTAACGTCCATCTCCTCAAAGACGGCATTAAACGTATTATTCTATCTTCTTAACTCCTCTCTGTGCCCTCTGCGCCTCTGCGGTTCGTTAATTCCATGAAAACCCGTTCCCCCTGGACATACATTCCCACCCTCTACTTCGCTGAAGGTGTCCCCAACGTTCTCATCAGCAGCGTTTCCGTCATCTTCTACAAAAAACTCGGCATCGACAACGACCAAATCACCGCTTGGACAAGCTTTCTCTACCTCCCCTGGGTACTAAAAATGTTTTGGGGGCCATTTGTCGATATTTACGCCACCAAAAGAACATGGATACTTGTCACCCAATTTGCCATGTTTTGCTGCTTAACGTTAGTCGCCTTATCCTTACAACTACCCAATTTCTTTTTCATCTCCTTAGCAGCCTTAACAGTCGGCGCATTTATTTCTGCCACCTATGATATAGCTACCGATGGCTATTATATGTTGGCATTAAGTCCCGAACAACAAGCCTTTTTTGTAGGTATTCGCTCGCTGTTTTATCGCATTGCTGTATTATTTGGTAGCGGCTTGTTAGTCGTTTTAGCTGGACGCTTAGAAACCACACTCAATAATATTCCTTTAAGTTGGGCGATCGCGATCGGCTTTTCCGCCGTCATTTTTGCGATTCTGTTTATTTTTCACCGCTTCGTTTTACCTTGGCCGGAATCAGATATTCCCAGACAAAGACAAGCCCAAGCTGAAAAAATACCTTTTTTAGATATTATCCAAACCTATTTTCGCCAAGAAAAAATATTAGCAATTTTAGCATTTATTTTACTTTACCGATTCGGTGAAGCCATGCTTGTCAAAGTAGCATCGTTATTTCTCTTAGACAAATTAGAGAAAGGTGGTTTGGCTATTTCTACAGAACAAGTTGGACTAATTTACGGAACATTTGGCGTACTCTCTTTAATTATTGGTGGCATTTTAGGCGGAATGTTAATTTCCCGCTATGGCTTAAAAAAATGTCTGTTTCCAATGGCTTTAGCGTTGAATTTACCGGACTTATTTTATGTATATCTCGCCTATGCGAAACCATCACTCACATTAGTTTATCCCCTAGTTTCTTTAGAACAATTTGGTTATGGACTAGGTTTTACAGCCTTTAGCGTATATTTAATGTATATCTGCCAAGGCGAATATAAAACCTCTCATTACGCCATATCTACGGGACTGATGGCTTTAGGTTTGATGTTACCGGGGGCAATTAGCGGTACAATTCAACAAGCAGTGGGATATCCATTATTTTTTATTTTGGTCTGTTTGCTGACGATTCCCGGAATGATTACTATCTTTTTCATTCCCTTACAAGAACCAGTCAAACCTCCCACCAGTTAAAAGAAAAAACGAGGCAGATGTCAAAAAATAGATTTTCATAACTTCTGCCCTCTGCCCTCTGCCCTCTGCCTTTCTTCAACCAATAAAATAGCGAATTTTGAATTTATCCATGAATTACGTTTTAGGAATTGATGGCGGCGGTAGCAAAACCGTTTGTGTTTTGATGGATGAAAATCGCCAAGTTGTGAGTCGGGGTGAAGCTGGCGCATCTAATTATCAAAGTATCGGTATTGCTACAGCTAAACAATCAATTGAATTTGCTATCATGGCGGCAACAGATAAAGCCGTAAATATTACTAAGCCGATAACAATTAATGCAATTTGTTTAGGTTTAGCTGGTGTAGGACGTAAAGAAGATATTGAAGTTATCAAAAGTGTAGTTAAAGACTTACAAAATAGTCAATTACTGCCTATAAACTGGGCATTACCTACAAATAATATTTTGATTTGTCACGATGCTTTAATTGCTTTAGTTGGCGGTACTGGTAATAGCGTGGGAATTGTCACCGCCGCAGGTACTGGTTCGATAGTTTTTGGACGCAATCATCAAGGAATAACTAAGCGTGTTGGTGGTTGGGGATATATTTTAGGTGATGAAGGTAGCGCTTATCGAATTGCGATCGCAGGCGTGCAAGCTGCATTAAAAGCTTACGATGGTAGTGGAATGCCTACTAGTTTGATAGATATTTTTAAAGTGTATCTCGAATTATCCAATTTAGAAAATTTAGTAGAGTTAATCTATCGTCGGGGTTGGGGTGTAACAGAAATCGCCGCTTTAGCAGAAATTGTTGATTTAGCCGCAGCTTTAGGCGATCGCGTCGCTAATCAAATTATTGATGATGCCGTACAATATTTAGTTGTCGCTACCTCCACAGTTATTGATACGCTTTTTAGCGATCGCCCTGTTTTAGAAGTAGTGACTACGGGAAGTGTGTGGACTGGTAAAGCGAAAATGCATCAGAGGTTTACAGCTTCTCTCAATCAGAATTTTCCCGAAGTAAAAGTGATATTTCCCAAGCATGAACCTGCTTATGGTGCGGGTTTATTGGCTTTGCAGAAGTTACAGCATATTTCAGGTAAATGAGTTGTACGCTTTGGGGCGAACGGTCGTTAGCCCTTACAATAATTTGTCCCTCACCAAGTTGTAATCGGCTGTAAGTAGGTAACAATTTTTAACGAACCACCCCAGGCTCAGAAGCGATCGCTTCCATTTGCGCTCTCGTTTGGCGATGCTCTGAATGATTGTCCTGATATGACAACCTACGACGGCGACGAAGACATCTATTGGAAACTGCGAGCAGGCGCAAATATTTATGTCTTAAATACTACAAAAGTAGACAGACTACTGGCAGTGATGCGGGGGATTCACAAAGGACAACAGTATATCTCCCTACGGTGATTACTTAACTACAAATGTGGCGCTATCGCTTAGTTGAGAACTACCATTACTGTAATTTGCTGTTACCCACCATTCTGCGCTAGCTCGTGCAAAACGTACCCCAGGACTGACTTTACAAGTATTACTGCTAGCACAATTAGCTTGTGTTGGGGTAAAGTCACGGTTAATTTTACCAGGAACATTAGGACTGCTATACTCGTTAACCCAAAGTTTGTAACTTGTAGCTCCTGGTGTTGCTTGCCAAGAAAAGACAGGTGGATTTGTTGTAATTTGACCTTTTGGCGAGATAAGTACTGGTTTTATTGTACTCATAAGTTGCTTAAAAGCCTGACCTGAAGGTTTAATTTTACCGTTGATATCAAAAAGACCAAATCGACCTTCTCGGTCATTACGAGCGTATCTATCAACTAGTTGATACCAGCAAGCAACTGGAACATAACTCCAGTTATTAATTAACTCAACAGCTTTTCGCAAATGTTCGGCTTGACCATTCAGACCGGAACCATTCCATCCAATTTCAAGGTCAGGATTACTCGCTTTCCATCCTTCAGTACTGCTAAAACCAAACTCAGTAAACCAAATAGGTTTATTATCATTTTGATTTAGCATGGCTTGTCGTATTCTTTCGACACCAATCTTAAAGCACCAAAGCTTTGCTGACTCTACTCCGGTAGGGCATTCGTCTGGCCCGTAACTTCTACTATATTTAGAATCTGTCTGACCCACAGGATAAGTGCCAGTGTAAGGATGAATAGAGAGTGCATCAAAATAACCTTTGATACCAGCCTTATACATTTCATTTACATAATCAACATCTCCAGCTGCAATTGCACCAGCTAACACTACAGCATTAGGGTCAACACTTTTAATCTTGTTATAGGATGCTTTAACAAGGTTTGTATATTGCCATGCACCCTGAAGATTAATAAATGAATTTTGGAAGTCGTTAATTGCTAGGGGACGAGAGCCAAGTGGTTTCCAATTTCCTTTAAGATTGGGTTCGTTCCATATTTCCCAAGCGTAAACCCGACTGCGGTAACGTTGCACAAGTTTAGCGATCGCATCTGCATAGTCAGTGTATTTAATTGGTGGGTATAACAAGTAATCATTGTAATTAGGCTCGGTGCATCGTTGTTTATTCGGTGCAGATGAAGCCCAACAAGGTGTTTGTCCCAATTCAATAATCAGCTTTAGTCCTGCTTTTTCCGCAGCAGACACTTCTGCATCTAGTTCATCCCAGAACCATTGCGGAGTTATTCCTTTTTGCTGTCCTTCCATTAAATGCCAAGTTACTGGCAAACGAACTACCTTTGCTCCTACTTGCTGAATCAAACTAATTCGCTCTGGTAAATTATGTATAGCCTGCTTGGCAATATTAAACTCATGCACTCCATAGAGTTTGCTACTACTTTGTTGAGCATTAGTAGGTTGGAACAATGTTATCTGCGACACAAAAAATATCAGTTGTGCAACAATAACTAGGATTAAAGTTGATATGAATTTTCGCATGAGAATTCCTTTCTATTTTTCTGGAACTAATAGATATTTAAAATTGATTATATCCACCCAAAAATACTGATTTTTTTGGCAAAAAACGATTTTATTCAGGATTTTTTTCTTCCTCTAATCAAGGAAATACGGATTAGGAATGCGATCGCTGTGGTTTGTAAATTGATTTAGTCATCAGGCTGGGAAAAGAGAATTTGAAACGCCTCACAGCGCTTGCTTCTATCCAGTGGTTACCACTTTGGATGAAGATTTGTGTTTTCATACTGTCACCAGACTCTGATAAATTTTTAGTCTGGTGACACGTTTCATTTGCGCACCTTAAGCTTGTAACAAGATATCTGTTGTAGACAGAGTTGTAACTCCTGATAAAGTTGCGAAGTATCCACCGGAACCTAAACCTGATGTTGCACCATCGGCGTTATAGAATAAATCGCCATTAAATCGGTTAAAGACCATACGGGCAATGCTGGCACCAGCTACCGTTGCGCCGTTAGTAGATTCGTTAATTACCGCGAACTCGCTAGCGTTGAGATTAGAACCAGCAGAGGTGGTGAGTGCAGTAAAGGTGGTTTTGTCAAGGACAATTTTGTCTGTACCTGTAACAAAATCGGTAATGCGATCGCTTCCCATTGCGCTGGTGGTAAAAGCTGTTCCGATATCGAAAACAAATTTGTCAATACCAGTACCTCCGGTTAGAGTATCGTTTCCTGCACCTCCAGCAAGCCAGTCATTACCAGCATCGCCAAATAGCTGGTCATTACCAGCATCGCCATAAAGACCACCGTATTTCACACCAGCAACCAGTCGCTCATCATTATCATCACCTGCACCACCGCGCAAAATATCGTTACCATCACCACCCTCAAGGCGATCGCGGTCTACACCACCATCAAGGGTGTCATTTCCGGCTTCTCCGTACAATGCATCCGTACCAGTGCCACCAATTACCGAATCATTTCCTGCGCCAAGACGTACCTCACTACCGTAATTCCAGCTACCGCCACTTCCTACGGTGGCGCTGAGATTAACCACATCGTTAGCGCTACCTGTTTTCAGGAAAAGTTGCTCAATTTCACGGAAAGTTGTGCCGCCAGTCACGGTTCCGCTAGCAGTACTTGTGTAGTTGATAGTGACAGCAGTTGTTCGGGTTGATAGGTCAAGGTTAAGGACATCGTTACCCAAACCACCAATTACTGAGTCAACACCTGTACCAGGGTCTAGGTAGTCATTGCCATCACCACCATCTAAGGTGTCATTACCAGCACCACCATAAAGACCACCGTATTCAACACCAGCAACCAGCCGTTCCCGATTATCATCGCCTGCACCACCGCGCAAAATATCATTATCATCACCACCCTCAAGGCGATCGCGGTCTGCACCACCATCAAGGGTGTCATTTCCGGCTTCTCCGTACAATGCATCCGTACCAGTGCCACCAATTACCGAATCATTTCCTGCGCCAAGACGTACCTCACTACCGTAATTCCAGCTACCGCCACTTCCTACGGTGGCGCTGAGATTGACTACATCGTTAGCGCTACCTGTTTTCAGGAAAAGTTGCTCAATTTCACGGAAAGTTGTGCCGCCAGTCACGGTTCCACTAGCGGTACTTGTGTAGCTGACAGTGACAGCAGTTGTTCGGGTTGATAGGTCAAGGTTAAGGACATCGTTACCCAAACCACCAATTACTGAGTCAACACCACTACCAGGGTCGAGATAGTCGTTACCAGCACCACCATCTAAGGTGTCATTACCAGCACCACCATAAAGACCACCGTATTTCACACCAGCAACCAGTCGCTCATCATTATCATCGCCTGCACCACCGCGCAAAATATCGTTACCATCACCACCTTCAAGGCGATCGCGGTCTGCACCACCATCGAGGGTGTCATTTCCGGCTTCTCCATAAAATGCATCCGTACCAGTGCCGCCGATTACCGAATCATTGCCAGCGCCAAGTCGGACTTCGCTACCATAATTCCAATAACCTCCATCGCCAACAGTGGCGCTGAGATTAACCACATCGTTACCGCTACCTGTTTTCAGGAAAAGTTGCTCAATTTCACGGAAAGTTGTGCCGCCTGTAACGGTTCCGCTAGCAGTACTTGTATAGCTGACAGTGACAGCAGTTGTTCGGGTTGATAGGTCAAGGTTAAGGACATCGTTACCCAAACCACCAATTACTGAGTCAACACCACTACCAGGGTCGAGATAGTCGTTACCAGCACCACCATCTAAGGTGTCATTACCAGCACCACCATAAAGACCACCGTATTTCACACCAGCAACCAGTCGCTCATCATTATCATCGCCTGCACCACCGCGCAAAATATCGTTACCATCACCACCTTCAAGGCGATCGCGGTCTGCACCACCATCAAGGGTGTCATTTCCTGCTTCTCCATAAAATGCATCCGTACCAGTGCCGCCGATTACTGAATCATTGCCAGCACCCAGTCGGACTTCGCTACCATAATTCCAATAACCTCCATCGCCAACGCTTGCAGCCAGGTTAACTACATCGTTACCGCTACCTGTTTTCAGGAAAAGTTGCTCAATTTCACGGAAAGTTGTGCCGCCTGTAACGGTTCCACTAGCGGTACTTGTATAGCTGACAGTGACAGCAGTTGTTCGGGTTGATAAGTCAAGGTTGAGGACATCGTTACCAGTTCCACCGATAATTGTGTCAACACCAGTACCTGGATCTAGATAGTCATTGCCAGCACCACCATCTAAGCTGTCATTACCAGCACCACCGTAGAGTCCGCCATAAACAACACCAGCGGCCAGCCGTTCTCCATTATCATCGCCTGCACCACCACGCAAAATATCATTGCCATCACCACCTTCCAGGCGATCGCGGTCTGCACCACCATCGAGGGTGTCATTTCCGGCTTCTCCATAAAATGCATCCGTACCAGTGCCGCCGATTACCGAATCATTGCCAGCACCCAGTCGGACTTCGCTACCATAATTCCAATAACCTCCATCGCCAACAGTGGCGCTGAGATTGACCACATCGTTACCGCTACCTGTATTGGTTAGTGAAATAGACTCGAAATTGGTAATCGAGTTGGTAAAACCAGGAGTGGTAATTCCAGATGGGGTAACGGTGATATTAACGTCGGTGGTTTGAGCCGAAAGATTTAGCAACAGCTTATCTGTACCTGCACCACCATCAGCTGTAAAACCTAGACTTCTAAGGGTGACAGTATCATTACCATCGCCAGCATTAATTATGCTGTTAGTACCACCAACATCAATAGTATCGGCGTTGCGAGTTGCTGTAATGTTAAAGCGATCAATGCCTGTAAAGCTAATCGAATCCAGCCAACCTCCAGTAGTTGCAGTTCTTCCTGCACTGCCAGAAAAACCGTTACCATTACTACCAGCAATGGTAAATTGCATTTGATTGCCAACATCATTAACGGAATAATTAAGAATCAGGGTATCAACACCAGAACCCCCATTTACTTGGTCGTTAAGACCCAACCCAGCATTAATAATGTCATTTCCTGCACCACCGTTAAATATGTCATTACTGCGGAAGATACTGCCATTGATGGTAGTGGCTTGGGTGATAGTGTCGTTACCGCTACCTGCTGTGAGTTTGAGAAATTCAATGTTTGTTGCTGAAGCGATACCTGGTAAAGTGCCACCGTTAAGGGGGTTAGTGATGGTGAGGTTTGCTGTTTGCCCGGATAAATCCAGTTCTAGGGTATCTTGACCGTTACCACCATCAACGGTATCCGTACCAAATCCCGCTTTGATAGTGTCATTACCATCACCACCATCGATACGGTCATTGCCAATACCCCCATCCAAAATATCATTTCCGGCTCCACCAGAAATTGTGTCATTGCCAGCAGCGCCATTAATTTGGTCGTTTCCAGTGGTGCCATTGATAGTGTCATTACCAGATGTGCCAAAGGTGACATTAGCAAACGCTTGGAGAAAATCCGCTTGGCGAAGAGTGTTGAGGAATCCAGAAAATCCCGCATTTGCCAAAACTTGAGCGATGCGAGCGTCAAAATCTTCTTGAGAAAGATTAAATCTACCCTCGAAAGCATCTAAGGCGGTAACTGCGAAGTTCCAATATAAAATTGCTTGTCCAGAATTCGTGGGTGCATTCGTTCTTAAGCTATTTAAAATTGTGTCAAGGCTAGAACTAGTTTCAAGGGTATCACTTGCTAAATTAAAGACAGTTTCGGGGAAAAAGTTCTGCATTTGACCTTGTACAAGTAAACGCCCCAACATTTCTCGAAACAAGTTACTCCAAATGCTGTCCAAAATATTGGAAGCTTGAGGACCAGGATTAGCTCCCCATCCATTTTGATTAAATGCTTCTCCAAAAAAAACTTCTAAGAAAGTTAGCTTACGACCGTCAATGTAAATACCACGGCTATTTGGAACAATATTTTCTACACCTGCCCAACGGAAAAGAAGTGCTTCTAGCTGGGTTGTAAACTGAGCGTGAAACTGTTGAAAGTTATTTATACTCAAAAATACCAAACTTCGCATCATGTTGAGCAGAGTTGAATCCTTACTCAAACTTATATAGAGGTCTGGTAGCTCTCCATATCCACGCAAGGTCGGAAGGAATAAAGCTTCTTCCTTTAGTTGATAATCGAGATTATAAAATGTATCTCCCTGGTCAAGAGCAAACCACACATCAACAATTTGCTGACTTATACCGTTAGTACGGGTATAAGTGCTGATGCTGCTAATACGGTTGCCTGCATTTATCAGGTTAACAGCCTGATAATTGAGGCTGATTGATTGAATATTCCAATCAGTTACACTTTTGAGTTCGCCAAAATCCGTAAACCCATCTGTATTTACATCTTTCCAAACTCGAAGATTAGCAAATTGGCTATCTCTACTATCAATTAAGTTGTCATTATTGCTATCAAGTTGTTTCAAAATTATGAAACCATCTGTTGTTGAGTTTCCAAAAACTTCAGTGATATCATCAATTACTCCATTACCATTTTTGTCCAAAGCTAACAATCCATCATCACTTTGTACCCAACCAGTTCTTTCCGCAAATCCATCTGCATCTAAATCAAAGAAGGCGTTTGATTTCTCTAAAGATATGAGTTCGATTCCATCACCATCTAAATCAAAAACAAGGGGAGAGATTGTCTGCTTTGCTTGCTCCCAATTATCTCGATCTGGGTTGAGATTGGGAAATAAATTTTTTAGAAAATCAGCTATTTCATCCCAATTATCATAAATTTCCCACAAGGAATAAGCAGCAAGACCATATGGTCCTAAAACTCTAAGTACGCCTTTAGCTGCGTACCTAAGAATAGCTCTATTTCCAGCTGCTTGATAAAATTGTTTATCAAGAATTACATGAACGTCACCCAAATGAATATGTTTAAGTGATTTAAATGTTCGATTTTTCAATCCTAAATCTGGAAAAGTTTTAGCTTTATTTCCTATAGGATGTGTCTCTGGTATAATAGACCTTTTAATATTATATCGTATCTTATTCAAGGGTTTTCTGATGCTTCTTGGAATGTTTCCATCAATATCAACAAAATTAATTGGATTGTTATAAGAATAATTGTAAGTGACTAAATCACCTGAAGTGAGCAACAAGGGATCTGCACTTGTAAAACGTCCCATGTTAGTTTTGTAAAATCTTGCTCGCATGAAGTCAAGCCCATTGCTTTCATCCATGACCCCCCATTGCCCAACATACTCAAAAGAATTAGCAACACCTTCTGTTGTCAGTAAATTTTCTCCAAAGGGGCGATAAGCATAACGATTTATGTAACTACCCGTAGAATTCGTTAGTCCTGCTGTCGAACCCAACAAATCCGAATCATAATAAGCCGCATTACTTCCAGCAAAACGACCAACTAAACCAATCCCATGAACGTAGTTAGTTGCTGCACTACCGTTATATTCCCCAACAACATCACCCAACCCAAAGGGGTCAATTAAATATTCTGTCCTCTGACCATTTTGAACTGACGCAACCCGATTCCCAAAAGCATCATACTCATAACTAAATGTCCCTTCTGGAGTCACCGCACCAATCAACTTATTCTCATCGTTATATGTATAAGTCCAAGTGCGAGTTCCATCAACAACCTTAGTTAAATTCCCATCTGCATCGTATGTATAAGTCGCACCGCCAACAGTAGTGTATTGATTCTGGTTGTTAGTCGTGTAATTAGTCGTCACCCCATTCACAATAGTCTGAATGCGATTACCTGCTGCATCGTAGACATACTGTAAATCCTGATTAGCAATACTCGTATTAGTCGAAGTAAATCGTGCCCTTGCTAGCTGCCCCGTAGTATCGTAGGTATAAGCCCAAGTACCATCCCGTGTAGTTACACCTGTTTGCCGTCCCAAACTGTCGTAGGTGTAAGCAAATGAAGAATTTATCGAATTATTCGATGCATAGTTAATAATGCTCGTTACCTGCCCTGCATTATCGTAGGCATAGGTTGTATAAGTGCCATTACCATTAGTTTCCCGTGACAAGCGCCCAACAGTATCATAGTTGTAGGAAATAATCGTTGCACCACTGGCATTGGTTAATTTTGAGAGGCGACCATCAGCGTCATAAATATAGTTGCTAGTAAATCCGCTTTGGTCTTTCATTTGAGTGCGCCTACCTTGGGTATCGTAGGCAAATTCTAGAAAGCGGCTATTTGGGTAGGTAATTTTAGTTAACCGGTTGTTAGCATCATATACCAATAAAGTTGTTCTGTTATTAACATCGCTTACTGATGCTAAATTACCTTTTGTATCGTAAGTATATTGTTCAAACTTGCCATCATCAAAGGTTTTGCGCGTAATTCGTCCTGCTGCGTCATAGGTGTATTTAAAAACATCACCGCTACGCTCTTTAGCTTCAATCAGATTACCATTGCGGTCATAAGTAAAGGTTTCTGAATTCCCATCTGTATAAGTAATTCCCGTTAATTCCCCATAACGGTTGTAAGCATACTGAAGTGCATTACCCTTTTGGTCTGTGACTTTAGTTGGAGAATCGGAGTTTGCACCATAGGTAAAGCTAACACTTTGATTCAAAGGGTCGGTTTGACTGAGTAAGCGTCCTTGGGAATCATAGGAATACTTATAAATTGTGTTACCTGGGGCAGTAATTTGGCTGAGATAGCCGTTGGTATCGTAGGTAAAATTTGTAGCTCTGTTTAAAGGGTCTTGGATACTTTGAATTTGTCCGGTGCTGGTAAAATTCATCCTGGTTTTAGCACCAGTTGCATCGATGACATCAATTACACCAGGCGAAATATATTCATAGCGAACGGTTGTACTCATGTCAATTCCTTATTTAAATCAGTAAATAAACAAATGAGTAGGCAAAATAGCCCCACTTCGTGGAGTCTTCCTTAAATTAATCCGCTCAAGTATGCAAAATTTATACAGGGAAATTTACAAGAAGCTGACAGACTTCTTGGTTACAATTTTGACTATTTACTTAAGTTACTATACAACGGCTTATGTAAAATCACTCATTCCAAGTACGGCTTTACACAATCTTTACATTAAAAATAAGTAATTTTCAGAAATTCGCCTTTCAATTAATTACTGTTATTATCCAGGGAATTCTTCCTGGTGTTTCCTATCGTCTAAGTAGCCGTCACGAACTGCGTACACCAAAAGATATTAAAAAAGGGCTAGGGGCTAAGTACAAATAACTAGGATTTTTTACTCAGTACAATATACTTTTTCAAGTTAGCCATTCACGAAAAAATTTCACAGCCAAACATGAAAATTTCTTTTCCCAGTCAACAGTCAACGCTATTTTCAAGTTAGAGTACACAGAGAGGATTTGTGTTCATCTCAGAGATAGTTGGGGAAGAATTAATCATAAGTATTACAGTAGAATTTCTCACACACTTTATACAAAAAAATAAAACTTTAAACCCTTATTTAGACTAAAAACATACGTGTGTGCAGAATTCTTTTGGATTACTTATAACTAATCTTGATATGCCAGATATTGAATCCCCATGCCAACGTCAGTAATATTTCTGAAAAAAAAGTTTCCCACTTTTGTACAATGGTTCTCAATAGCTAAGTGGCAATATATTTACTATGCTCTGGCAGCTTTTGACCTCCTAACTGTATCCAGCAGCCTATACCTTAACCACAAAATTATGGACATCTATACTCAATCCATTGTGGTAAATCATGAGTGGGCTGTGCGATTGGAAAGATATTCTGAATTAGGTCAACTTTTAGCAGATGTTAATGCACCAGGGAATGATGTTTTTGATTCTCAAGATGTGAATTTAGAATCTAAGAGATTAGCAACTGCTAAAGATAACTTTGAGCAGAAATTTAACAGCATTAAACAAGAGCTACAAACTCAAGTAGATCCAGCACAGGTAGAAAAGTTGCTCAAAGACTTGGATTCAGTACAAGCAGCAACCACGGAAATGGTAGCTGAAGCCAAACTCATTTTTTCCTATTTTCGCGAGAATCAGCCGGAAATGGCTGGTAAACGCATGGCGACAATGGATCGTCAATATCATAAAGTCAATAAAGCACTGGCGATTTTTCGCCGTAATGTCAGCCAGATTCAGCAGCAGCTTTTGCAGCAAGAAAAGGTAGCTGCTAATGTATTTCGATATTATGAGTTTGCGATCGCAGGTGCAATGCTACTGATGGTTGCTAGCGTGACGTTTTATGGACATCAGCTAGCGCAAAAAATGAAATCTGATGCGCAAGAGAAAGAAAAGTCTATCGCAGAATTACAGCAAGCAGAAGCTCGTTTGCGCGAACAAACCCAACAATTGCAACTGACCTTAGATAATCTCCAAAAAGCTCAGTTACAATTGGTGCAAAGTGAAAAAATGTCCAGTTTGGGAGAACTGGTAGCTGGCGTTGCTCACGAAATTAATAACCCAGTAAATTTTATTCACGGAAACTTGACATATTTGGAAGATTATGCAAATAGTCTTTTAGCTTTTATCCGACTTTACCAGAAGTTTTATCCCAAGGCTCCAGCAGAAATCCAAGCGGAAGCGGAAGAAATGGATTTGGAGTTTTTGCAGAAGGATTTGGTGAAAATCCTGAATTCAATGAAAATAGGAACCGATCGCATTCGTGAGATTGTATTATCGCTGCGTAACTTCTCGCGCATGGATGAAGCCGATTTTAAAACGGTTGATATTCATGAAGGTATCGATAGCACGCTGCTAATTTTACAACATCGCCTCAAAGCGCGATCGCCTTATCCAGCAATTGAAATAATTAAGGACTATGGTAATTTACCCCAAGTTGAGTGCTATGCTGGACAACTCAATCAAGTGTTTATGAATATTTTATCCAATGCCATCGATGCAATGGAAGAACAAAATAGTCAGCGAACTGTTGCAGAGATTAAAGCCCAACCCAGCCAGATTACCATTCGCACATCAGTTATTGATAGTCAGTGGGTAGAAATTGCGATCGCTGATAACGGCGTTGGTATTCCCGAAAATATTCAGCAACGCATTTTCGATCCCTTCTTTACAACCAAGCCTGTAGGAAAAGGTACAGGTATGGGTATGTCTATCAGTTATCAAATTATTACCGAAAAACATCGTGGTAAGCTCACTTGTTTTTCTACCCTGGGAGAAGGAACAGAGTTTGTTATTCAGATTCCCATTCACCAACAAGTGCAAAAATAATATCTATTTTATCTGTTCCCTATTATTTTCTCTGGCAATATTTTCCTAAGTCACATTTTATGTTACATTTGTATTACAAACAATCTCGCGAGAGGCAAAAAATGAACCACCTGGACTTCTCAAGCCGGATTTGACGAACCCAGCTAATGGAATTCACGCCATTAATATTATCGTCTACCAAATAGCCGAAGTTCTGCAAGCATCCGGTTATCCCGAACCCACAATTTGGCGTTCCTCTCCCATCACTACGATCGCCAATAACTACGATAAGCTGTATATTCCGCAAGAAAGTTTATCTCGTTCCCCCAAATACACCCGTTACCTCAGCGACGGTAGGCTATTGAGAACTCACACCACTGTCATCATGCCAGAGTTACTTCCTCACTTACAAGGGGAACAACTCATTCTCCATCCTGGTATTTGTTACCGTCGGGATGTGGTTGATAAACGTCATGTTGGCGAACCTCATCAAATGGATGTATGGTTAATTAGCCAACATCAAAAATTAGCTAGAGAAGCTTTAATTCAGCTAATTACTGTTATTATCAACGCCATTCTTCCAAATGTTTCCTATCGCTTAAATGAAACATCACACCCATATACCTGCAATGGTTTAGAAATTGAAGTATTAGTTAATGGTAACTGGATTGAAATAGGAGAATGCGGAGAAATTCATCCGAATTTACTGAAACCTGGTTATACAGGTTTAGCATCTGGTTGGGGATTAGATCGTTTAGTGATGTTAGTAAAAGGGATAGATGACATTCGCTTGCTACGAAGCACCCATCCCCCAATAGCTGCCCAGATGACGAACCTGGAAACCTATATTCAGGTATCTAATAAACCAAGTATCAGCCGAGATATGTCTATTGTCACCGGGATAGATACTGATTTAGAAGATATTTGTGAACAGATACTACAAGTGTTAGGAAATGAAGCAGAAATATTAGAATCGGTGGAAATATTAAGCGAAACTTCTTACCAGCAACTTCCACAAACAGCAAGAAAACGTTTAGGTATCCAATCTCATCAAAAAAATTTGCTGGTGCGAATGACACTGAGGAGTCTTTACGCATCTATTACTAACCAAACTGCAAATAATCTTCGAGATTTGGTTTATCAACGAATTCATCAAGGCGATTAATTTATTCGTCGTCTCTGTTTTTTCTTCTGCGCTCTCTGTGTCCTCTGCGGTTCAATAATAAATTGATCTAACCACAGAGGCGCAGAGAACACAGAGAGAAGAGAATACGCACAAATTACCACAAAGCTTAATTAATTAGACTTATTGCATAAATATTGTCTCTGTGTTGATTAGGAGTTTGAAAAGCTCACGCAGAGCCGCACCAGACGCAGAGAAGAATGAGAAAATTAGAACTTTTGCAAGAGGTCTATTGAACCGCCTTCGCGCAGCGTCTCGCAGAGAAGACGCCAAAAACGCCAACGCGCAGCGTCTCCCCTTGGGAGAAGATTTTTTTATAATGTGCGTCAAGTTACAAACACCTATCTTCCTTGTCCCCCTTGTCCTCCTTGTCCCATCGCCAAAAGCGCTGTCCCATAGGCTGCTTCTGTCTGTGCTGATGAAAGTACAGGAACTTGCAAATACCTTCCGCGAATCGCTGTCCAAGTATTATTTGCTGCACCACCACCAGCCGTATAAACGCGCTGTAACTTATCTGCGCCCATTTGCTGTAACAATTCATACCCTCTTGTTTCGATGCGAGCAATACTTTCTAATAACCCATGTAAAAATTCTCTGGGATTATCTGGGCGTGGTTCTAAGCGTGGGGGTAAATAGGGATCGTTGATCGGAAAGCGATCGCCTGGTTTTAACAAGGGATAATAATCTAACTCGCTGGCTGTATTTGCATCAATTTCCCGACTCAAGCTTTCTAACTCAGCATTTGTAAAAAATTCCCGTAATACCGCACCGCCAGTATTAGAAGCACCGCCAGTTAGCCACAAATCGCCTAGACGATGGCTGTAAATTCCATATCGCGCATTTTCAACGCGAGTGCGACTCAAGAGTTTTAATACCAATGTCGAACCCAAGGAAGTTACCGCTTCCCCTGGCGATTTTGCGCCACTGGCGAGAAAAGCCGCAATACTATCTGTCGTTCCCGCACAAACTAAACAATCTTGGCGTAAACCAAATTGAGCGGCAATTTCTGGCTGTAATTCAGCAATAGGTGTACCTGGGGGTAAAACTTCTGGTAACTGAATCGGAATTTGCAAATTTTCTAGCCATTTTGGGTATTTTAACTCTTCTACGTCGTAACCCAGTTTTAAGGCGTTATGGTAATCGCTAATACCTAAGCGTCCATGCAGCAGAAATGCGAGCCAATCCGCTTGATGTAGGAAATATCTAGCTTGGCTAAATGTTGGCAATTGTGACATCCACAGAAGTTTGGCGAGGCTAGAAGTAGCGCTGACTACCGTATGATTTTCCGGCGCGAAGCTTTTCAACTGTTCTAACATCACCGATCCCCGTGGATCGTTATACAGCAAGGGCGCGTCTACAGGCTTACCAGTCGCGTCTGTTAACAAAACAGTGGAGGAAGTTCCATTAATCGCGATCGCTTTAATTTCTCGCCGCAGTGGTTCGGGAATCGCCTCTAAAAGCCCCCATAGAGCTTTTTGCCATACATCTAGCCAATCAGGGGAATTTTCCCAAGGAAACCGCATTTCTGCCTGGATACTAGCCGCAGCGTCAATGACAATCGCCCTAGCGCCAGATGTCCCAAAATCGATCCCCAGAAAAAAATCCATAGATTGATATATTTTCTTTAAAAAGAATAACGAATCACTACTGAGCGATCGCGGCTTTTGTTGCATCTTGTAACAAGATGTTCCCCTAACCTCGCAAAACAGTGAAAAGTAGTAAACGAACTAATTTAAAATGCATTGAGTTTAGGAGGTTTCCAACCATGCCTATATCCAACAGTCTCTTGTTTGCTGTGACATCTCTCTCAGATACTCAAGTGTACATCGCTTTGGTCGTAGCCTTGATTCCAGGCGTTTTGGCTTGGCGTTTAGCTACAGAACTTTACAAATAAGCCAGAGTGTGACACAGTTGTTGGGCTAAGAAGCCTGGCATGAGTGAGTAACCAAAATCGACACTTTTTGCTTGAGGCGAGTAAGTGTTGAACTCCGGATACTTACGTATGCCAGGTTTCTTTTTTTGCAAAGATACACCTGTAGCAATTTGCAAAAAATGAAGTAATATGGCAGCTAAATCAAGCCGTAATTATAATAAGTAGGCTTTTATTACCAATTTGCACCAAGAATGCAACAGATACGCAGTGGTAAACCCTTGCGTTCTCTAGCTTTCATAATTCTAAATTTTGAATTTTGAATTTTGAATTTTGAATTTTGAATTGGTATCACGCTGTTCTGCTTGAATTTATGAGGTCTTTTTTACCATCATGAACGCTATTCAACCATCAAGTCTGCCGGTACAACCGATCCAGAAACGCCGGGTTACACCTCGCCCCAAGCGTCATTTGCGTCAGCGATCGCATCAAGTCATGGCTATAGAAGCGACAGCCAAGATAGCAGTGAATTTGGCAATATCCGCAGCAGCAGTTTCCGCACTGATGCAACTTTTGCCCTATCACTGGTTACAGCAAGATAAATTGCGAGAAATGCGGACTGAAATCAAGCAGATGGAAGGGCGTGTCAATGCTTTACAAGCAAAATTTAATCGCAACTTCGATCCCTCCCAGACGAAATCTATTATGCAACAACAAAGCTACCGAGTTGACCCGTCTCAGCGTCAAATCGTCATTATGAATCCAGATGAAACAGAAACTACTAGTCAATCTGAGTCATCACCTTAAAGTACAAGTCAACAGTCAACAGTCAACAGTCAACAGGATGATATTTCAGTTATAGTTATTGTCGCCAAGCTACACTAATTAACATTTATTCGCAATTAGTTATACAGGGTCGCTATACTCTACTCATAATTTAGATTTACCAGTCCTAAGCCGGACTAAATTAGAGAATCAGGATGTTCAGGAGATAGCAGTTCGTTTAACCAATTTTCTAATTGTCTGCGTAAGCGCCAACCAGGAGCATCTTTTCGTTGGGGGAGTTGAGTTAAAGCACGACGATAATCAGCGATCGCACAATTCCAATCGCCCCAAAGATGATAAGTTCTGCCTCTCTCAGCCCAGATATGACCTTCTAGCTGCCCAAAAAGCAGGGCGACATCAAAATTCTCAATTGCTTCCTCATATTGCCCTAATTCGCGCCAGGTGATGCCTCTATTGATGCGTGCCCGGACATGGCTAGGATTTAAATCAATCGCCCGATCGTAATCAGCGATCGCTGCGGCTAATTTGCCACAAGCAGCGTAGTAGTTGGCGCGGTTATTATAAGCACTAGCCAAAGCCGGATTAATTTGTAGTGCTGTGTTGTAGTCACAAAAAGCCTTTTGGGTTTCGCCGCTTTGAAAGTAAATCAGCCCGCGATTGTTGTAATCAATCGCGTTTTGCGGGTGACGGCGGATCAGTTGGCTTAAAAGCGCGATCGCTTGACTATAATCACCTTTCTGCGCCAATCTCAAAGCACATGAGCGTAAATCGCTATCTTCTAGATCTAAATCATCTCTAAAATTTTTAGTTGTATTTGATACTAAATCGCATAAGTTGTTTTGCTTATCTCCAAAAGCTAGATAGGAGTTATTACTCATACTGTCCTGCCGTATATACTTGGTTTTTGAAATCAAAATATAGTTATTATTGTGCTGCTAGTTGGTCGGATATGTCAGTTCTTAGGGTGTCTATAATTACTTAATAATTACAACCACAACCATAGAAAAACTTTATCTCATACAAACAATTAACGATCCAATCTCATCATAGATACCTCATCCCCAGGTTAAATTCCAGAAAAAGCAAATATCAATCTCCCAGAGTAGTCAAGTAGTGAGAGCGACAACTTGGTAGAATGCCAACAAGCCGTTGATGAGATATAACGCAGCGCACCAAGGAACAAGGCAATGCTCAGAATGGGTAACCCTGTTTTCCTGTTGGAGCAATTATTCTCAAGCAAATGACGAAAACCGTCAAGAAAAACAACAATTCAGGTGCGAATATCTTAGCTTGAGATTATGAGGTTGATCCCCGTTGCCTTGCCTCTTTATAGATTCGCATCTAACGGTTCCATCTGCTAGTTCCTTAATCTGACTTTTAAGTTTTGAGAAAATTTTCTTATGACAGTTGCAATTTCTTACCCTGAGTCTCCCGATTTAACTGCTGACGATTACATTGTGCTTGGCTTGGCAACCTGCTTTGTGAAGGAAGATGGTGAAATCCATCAAGTCGAAGTAATTGAACCCATACCCTCAGCAGCTTTAGAAGCAATTATGAAAGGAATTCCCACTTCATATAAATTTGCTTTAGCCACAAATTTAGGCTCTATCCTGAATGGGGATCAACTCTCAACACCAACCAACTTCCCAGAATCGGCTCAATTTGCAGATGAGTTTGTCACCCGACTATTTGCAGCAGCACGTACCTATAAGCGCCGTGAAGTGACAAAATCTCTTATTCCCTTGGGTACAACCTACACAGAGTTAAATTACTCTATTGAACGCAAGCGCGTGTTAAATGCTGCTAGGGTCGTGACTAAGGATGATAACGTTAAACAACATTCCCACACTCATAAAGTTCTGTAACATTTAATCAAGTTTATTATATCCGCGACTTCTTCAAGAAGTCGGCTATCTTGCAGGTTTTAAAAGTCCTTTCGTTGGTAGCAAAAAGTTTTAGATCCCCCTAAATCCCCCTTTTTAAGGGGGACTTTGATTGTATTTCCCCCCTTTTTAAGGGGGGTAGGGGGGATCGATTAGTATGAAGATACAGCCAACAACTTTTCAAACAACCTCTCAGTTTGACTTTTAAAACATCCTCTTAGCCAATGAAGTCAAAGCCAACGGTGGAGAGGTTTGGCTGGGTTATCTTTACCTCAGAAAAGAAGAGTTAGAAGAGCAAACTATTCTCGTTTTTAAATCTAGAAAAGAAGGAGAAGTAAAAGTTGCAGTAAACGTTGTAGTTGATGCAACTGGCCCAGCAAGAGCAGTTATTTATAATAAAGGCGAAACTCAACCTGTATTCCATAGCGGTACGGGAATTGAGTATCTTTTAGCTATTTAAAATTTTTGAATATTCATGAAATTATGGATTTACTGTTTAACTACAAATTTGAGAAATTATCGAAAATATTTATCGTGAGATTAGCAGTAAAAAGCCTGGAATTTTTACGCAAAAGCTTTAGTTTTAAAAAGTCATAATTTACTATAGATCCCCGACTTCTTAAAAAAGTCGGGGATCTATAAAGAGTTAAAGCATAAAATCAAGATGATTCAACGATAATTTGTAAATTGCAAAGCTACAGGTAAATCTTCTTGTTTCAAGCGTTGAATTACAGCTTGCAATTCATCTTTAGATTTAGCAGTTACCCGCACAGCATCACCTTGAATCGAAGCTTGAACTTTTTTAAATTCATCTCGAATCAATTTAGAAATTTGTTTGGCGGTATCTTGACTAATACCTTTTTTAAGTTTGATTTCTTGGCGCACGCGGTTACCACTAGCGGATTCAACTTTGCCAAAATCAAAAATTTTCTGAGAAAGATTTCGTTTAGCAGCTTTTTCTCGCAGAATACCGTGTACAGAATCTAAAGTAAACTCACTGTCCGTATTAACGTCAATACTTTCCTCACCTAACTCAACAGTAGTCGCAGTATCTTTGAGGTCATAACGGCCTTTGATTTCTCGTACAACTTGATCGACAGCATTGACCATTTCTTGTCGGTCAAAGTCACTCACAATGTCAAAGGAATAATTAGAAGCCATAGCGCAGCGTTGAATTTTTATTGTTGGATTTGAAATAGGGATGGGGGATGGGTAAATCGGTAATTACTAGCCTATCCTCTATTCCTCCTTTGCGATCGCCTAAAAAAGCGCAGCAAAATAGGCGGATGTCATTACGTCATCAACCAAATCCATAAAATACCATTAATTGTCGTTTATGGGCAATTAGCGAAACCTATCACCCATAAACAATCTGTAGTTTTGCTTTAGTAACTAAACTCATGCCGACCCAGCCTCACGCTAGTCAAAGTAGAAAAGCGTCACCACTTTTCTTTGTTCTTCTGCATCTTTACAAGTTTGCAGCAGAGTGCGACTGTCGTGAAACGCAAAGCAAATAAGTTGCTGACAACGAGAAACAATCTCTTTGTTGCAAATGTAACTCGCTTCAGCAAGGGACAGATTATCGTTACTCGGATTTTCTACCAGGTGCATTACCAGTTCTAGCTGCTGACGCGATTCATTGGGCTGGCGTTCTAAGCTTTGGGGTAGAATCACCGTCAACAAATTAGGATCAGCCCGCATTGCGCCTTTAATAGCGGCAGAATTGGTACCTGTAGCTCCAGAAGTGATCACCCGGTTGCCTGATAAAACTAAGGCATAGGTCATCATTTCAATAAGATTTTGGTGCGTAATGGGAACGTGACGGGAACCCAGCAAGGCAATTCGTTTAGAACCTGTTTGCTGGATTGTCGCCAGTTCTTGCGCTAATGTATCGAGGTTAATAAGGTCTATTGACTGACTCAAAGATGGACATCATGAGATGAAACGACCAAGATATTTTACCAAACAGCGTGTAAGTGCGAAGCTTACTTCCGTTAGATATTGTTAATGGGCATTGGGCATTGGGCATTGGGCATTGGGCATTGATTAGAGACGCGATTAATCGCGTCTGTACAATCGTCTTCCTTGTCTTCCTTGTCCCCCTTCCCCCCTCAGGCTGGCTAAGGTAAAGCGGCAGCTGGGCTTAAGCCGAGTTTAGATAACAGGCGTTCTAGGTCAAAATGCTCGCTCATTAACTGACGAATGTACTCTACCTTGATTGGTTCGTGGACGCGCACTTGTCCGAAGGTGCGATCGACAATTTCTACTGTGGTGAGGGTATCTAAATCAACGGATAAAATGGGAATTTCTAGTTCCTCAGCACGATTGAGGATAAACGCAGGTGGTGGTAGTTGTCCTGTTAAAATCAGGCATTGGGTAGAAGTTTCTAGGGCTGCTTGCTGAATCTCGACGCGATCGCCTCCGGTGACTACTGCCATATTTCGGCGTTTGCGGAAGTATTTGACAGCAGAATTTACATTCATCGCCCCAATGGCTAAACTTTCCACCATTAAATCTAAGCGATCGCTACGACAGAGAACTTCAGCTTTTAGCTGCTTCACTAGTTCCCCAACGCTGACGCTGCGGAGTAAGTCGCTTTTTGGTAGCATTGCTAACACAGGAATGCCTTGCTGTTCTAAAAACGGCCGCAACACATTTCTGGCAGATTCTAATTTGTCGTTAGGAATATCATTTATAACAACGCCGATTAAGCGATCGCCTATACGTTGCTTGGCAGATAATAGAGGTTCAACTGAAAGCAAAGATTTGTAGCGTGCTACTAACAATACACTTGCGTCTAATACTTCAGCTACTTGTGGCAAAGATAAGTTAAATAACTTACCTTCTTCTAAATCTCCAGGCCCTTCTAGCAACACCAAATCCCCCCTAGATACGGGCAAATATTGCTGGATTAAGGACTGTTGATAATCAGTTTTATCTTCGCCAAGCAAGCGTTTTTGCACAGTTACTTCATCCAAAGCCAACATTGTCGGTGTCACCCGATTTTCGCTCAAGTTAAGGCTATGGGCAATAAACTGGACATCTTCCTCAAAAACGTTACCTACAGATACATTAAAAGTTGTACCTAAAGGTTTGCCGTAGGAGATATCCAGTCCTGTTTGCTTTAACTGATGAGACAAACCCAAAACTGTAGCCGATTTACCGCTATAAGTCTCAGTCGATCCGATCAGCAAATATTTCGCGGATTTTGGCACACATGCACTCCTAAATTCAAAAGGAAGTAGAACCCAGCTTGGTGTTTTCTAATTTTAGGTCGAACAAGGGCGATCGCTGTTGTCAGTAACTTCATTTATTAGGAGTGATTGTCCAAATTTCCAGTACAAACAGTGGCTTGGAATCGAGCCTACTGTTAGTTAAATGACCATTAATATCTACAATTGGGCAATTGTCAGCCTGAAGTAGATTTACTCATCTACACGCAGCAATTTGCGATAGAAAGCTTGAGAAAAATCTGTCAGGCGATTGCGTTTATAGTTGTCCATCAATTCAATTAAAAAACTGACGAACTCAGAACTGGCCAGAATGATCTCGTAGCTGAGATCGGCGTCGCCATCAAACTGCATTCGGCAGCGAGTCAGGTCTGAAGGTAGACTAGCAACATTCCATGTGGCGACAAAGGGAATATTGTCACTGGCCTCAATTTTGCGATGTCCTTCTAAAACGCCTTTTTGATAAAGACTGATGGCATAGGGTAAAAAGTTACGCTTGGTACCTTGAATATAGGGTAAATAAACACTTGCTTGTTGGGCGCTGGCTGGTTGGAGTTGCTCAATAGACATTGTTAAATATGCCTCAAGTTATATAAAGGTCTGGGATTGTAGGGTTAGGGAACTCCTCACCACTACTTTTATCAAGGGATTAAGTAGGTTTCAATACTAAGTATTCCCAAAAAATTTTGGTTTACACATTTTCTTTTCGCTAACTGGAAAATAGGGGCATGGGGCATGGGGCATTGGGCATGGGGCATTGAAAGACATCGTGATTGGCTGTCTTGAAGTTAGGGAAGCGGGACAAGGAAGACAAGGAGGACAAGGGAGACAAGGGGGACAAATGACCAATGACAAATGACCAATGACAACTGACAACTGACCAATAAAGTTACTGTTAAGAAATATGTGAATGTCGGGTACAATGGGGCTGCATTAGCTTTTAGGGAAGCTGAGAGCAATAACAATCAAAAATCTCTTCTATCTAGGGGTAGAGGCTGTTATTGTGAATTCTCTCAACAACTAGCTGTTGCTACTTGGCAATCGCTCTACCTAAACTAGAGTTGCTACTAAAGAGCAATTCTCCTGACTCGATAGCGAGTTAGCAAAGGTAAGAAATTACTGCCAATCTTAGGGCTAGCTCAAGGTTGTACAGTTTAGTGTTACCTGATTCTCAGCTTCTTTACAGGCATAGAACAATAGTGGTTTTTGAATCAAGTAACCTATGCCAGCGAATTTCTGGCCCGAAGAAGATTCTAGTAATGAGCTTGCTCCGCTCAATTCTCTGTTGTCTGACCTTTCAGGCACTGAGGAGCTAGTAGTAGAGACAGAACCTTTGTTTCTACCATTCCGGTTTCAAGGACGCAGACGCAAAGCTGCTCTAGTTTTAACTCTAGTCTGGAGCATCACCATCGCTCTGCATTTAGTTTCCTGGGGTTTTTCATTCGTACTGGGATTAACCACTATTCTGGGTATTCACGCTTTGGAGGTGGTATTTGCCAGACCCCGCCGTCATCCTCAACGAATAGAGGGAGAATTACCTTCTGTATCTGTTTTAGTGTCAGCGAAGAATGAAGAAGCAGTAATTGGCAGATTAGTCAAGAATCTTTGTAGTCTGGATTATCCAGATAACAAGTACGAACTCTGGATAATTGACGATAACAGCAGTGACAGCACGCCGCAGTTACTTGCAGAATTAGCTAAGGAATACAAACAATTAAAGATCCTCCGCCGCTCTGCTCAAGCTACAGGCGGTAAGTCAGGGGCATTAAATCAAGTTTTGCCACTGACGAAGGGTGATATTATCGCCGTATTTGATGCTGATGCCCAAGTTGCACCGGACTTGTTGCAGGAGGTAGTGCCTTTATTCCAAAGAGAAAAGGTAGGAGCGGTGCAGGTGCGGAAAGCGATCGCCAACGCCAAGGAAAATTTTTGGACGAAAGGGCAAATGGCGGAGATGGCCCTGGATACCTATTTTCAGCAACAGCGAACTGCCTTAGGTGGAATTGGCGAATTGCGAGGAAATGGTCAATTTGTCCGGCGTGCAGCTTTAACTAGTTGCGGTGGCTGGAACGAAGAAACCATTACTGATGATTTAGATTTAACCTTGCGCTTACATCTAGACGACTGGGATATTGAATGTGTCTTTTCCCCAGCCGTAGAAGAAGAAGGTGTCACTAATGCGATCGCCCTTTGGCATCAACGCAACCGTTGGGCAGAAGGTGGATATCAGCGCTATTTAGATTACTGGGATTTACTCTTAAGAAATCGCTTAGGAGTGCGTAAAACCTGGGATTTATTCAGCTTTATGCTGATTATGTATATTTTACCTACTGCTACAATTCCAGATTTATTAATGGCGATCGCTCGTCATCGTCTACCCATGTTAGGCCCCATCACAGCCTTGTCTGTTAGCCTCTCTATGTTGGGGATGTTGACCGGTTTAAGACGGATTCATCAAGGGCAAAAATTCCAGTTTTCCACATATTTAGCGTTACTGCTGCAAACCATACGCGGCACTATATATATGTTGCACTGGTTGGTAGTGATGAGCAGTACTACAGCGCGGATGTCCTTCCGTCCAAAACGCCTAAAATGGGTGAAAACCGTGCATACAGGGGCGCATAAAGCGTAATAGGGCATGGGGCATGGGGCATGGGGCATGGGGCATGGGGCAAAGACGCGATGAATCGCGTCTCTACAATTGTTGTCATTCGTCTCCCTTGTCCTCCTTGTCCTCCCTGTCCCCCTTCCCTTATCCTCCTTCCCTTCTATTCATCATCAAAATCTGATTCCTCAATCACATCAGATTCAGCCACAGTATCGGCAAAACCCATACCATCATCGGATAAGCGGATGACTTGTCCTTGAAAAAATTCTGCTAATCTTTGGGCAGCGATCGCAACTTCATCTGTTTCCCAATCATTAATAACTGTTGGTGCTACTGTTGGCGCTGGTTCTGGTGGCACAGTTTTGAAGCCATTGTTATTTTTAGCGGCTGGCTCAGTTTTTGCTGGTGCTGGTGCCGGTGGTGGCTGTACTGGCGCTGGTGCAGGCGGTGGCGTTTGTCTCTCGTAACTTGATGGCACTGGCTGCTTCACAATCGTTGCGCCATTGTTATTTGCAACTTCTCGCTTGACTGACGTAGCAGTTCCCGGCGTGCCCACTTCGATACTGACTGTTACTTCCTTTTGGTAGGTTTGTTGGAAAGCTGCTGTAATTATTTGCAAGTCTGACTGTACTTTTTTATGCCATGCGGCTTTCACACCTACACGGGCGTAAACGCCATCAAATTCAATCAGATGGCACATTTGCCTCAGCAATTCTCTTCTCGGTATCTGAGCAATATTATTGAGTACCTGCTGCCACATTTGCGTAAAATCCGCAGATGCCGTATCGACAATTTCCTGTACGGATGATACTGGCGTAACAGATTCTACAGGCGGGGTCGCTGGCTTTGGTTCTGCTGCTGGTTGAGAATGAGCAATTCTGTCTGTAGTGGGTGATACAGTTGTCTTGATAGCAGAGATATTATTTGCTGGTAGGGAGACGGGAACAACTGGGGGCGATGAGGGTAATACTGCTGGTGTATTGATTCTTGGTGCTTGGTAAGTGGCTTGTACGGGAATATGAGCGCTGGGTAATAAGCCTAGTAATGTCACCTCTAACCACAAACGCGGCTGGGTAGTGTTTTTAATTTGAAATTCGGCTTCCCGTAAATGTTTCTGTCCTGTCAAAATAATGCTGATATCTAGCTTTTGGGCTAATGCAATCAATCCTTGCCAAGTTTGCTGAGTACAAGCAATTAAATCTTGACGGTTAGGCGCAGTTTTCGCAATTAGTAAATCGCGGTAGGAAGCGGCGAGATTTTGCAAAATCGTCAGGGGTTCTCGCCCACTATTGAGGATATTGCGGGTACAGTCGAGAACTGCTTCTGCATGATCTTGAGCGATCGCATCTAGCAACACTAATAAGTCTCGTTCGCTCACAGAACCGACTAAATCCCAAACTTTTTCTGGCGTGATTTCACCCGCTAATAGTCCTAATTGATCGAGTAGGCTTTCGGCGTCCCGTAATCCTCCCTGGGCAAGTTGCGCCACTAAGGTGACAGCTTCTAGGTTAATGTTAATGTTTTCTTTGCTGGCGATCGCACTTAAATGCTTGACCATCGCCTCTAAATCTATGCGTCTAAAATCAAACCTTTGACAGCGAGAAATAATAGTTGGCAATACTCGCTGGGGATCGGTTGTCGCCAAGACAAAGACTACGTGTTTAGGTGGTTCTTCTAGTGTCTTAAGTAACGCATTGAATGCCTGTGTACTGAGCATATGGCATTCGTCGATGGCGTAAACTTTGTAACGACACTGTACAGGGGCAAACTGGGCTTTTTCAATAATTTCCCGAATATTATCAACGCCAGTATTGCTGGCGGCGTCGATTTCAATCACATCTAAGGAATAGCCTTTAGTAATTCCCTGACAAACATCGCACAAACCACAAGGTTCTGCTGTTGGTTGGGGACTTTGAAGACAATTGAGCGATTTGGCGAGAATCCGGGCGCTAGAAGTTTTTCCTGTGCCTCTAGGGCCAGTAAATAGATAAGCCGGGGCGATTTTCGCCGATCGAATCGCGTTAGTGAGGGTAGTAGCGATCGCCTCTTGTCCCACTAGTTCAGCAAAACTCTTTGGGCGATACTTGTGGTGCAGGGGTTCGTAAGACATAAAATTGCAGCACCCAGTCGAGTTTGGGCTTCTAAAATCAGGATATTTTGTGGTTTAAACGTGAGCTAGGGTGGTGAGGACAGCACAAAACTAGGGTTAACCAAATCTACTCTCTAGGAATATTCTTGCTTCTTCCCACGAGAGATTACTTTGGGAACCCAAATAATTGTTTCCAAATCGGTGAACTACTGTTTAACAGTTAGTACAGTATTTTTATATTGGTAATTGTGACTCAGTTGTACGATTTTCAATTTGCTGCTTTCTTATAGCACTATTTCTGCCACATTTGTACATAACCCCAGGGGGCTTTAACTGTGGTCATAAATCAATTATATCAGACAAGGGCAAGCTTTAAAAGTTCCAGGGTTGTATATTATACACTATTTTCTTTAAGTAGATGAATCAGCCTAAGTTTTTTTCTAGTGCTGTATATGTGGCGACATATCTGGTAAACTACCCAGATCCCAAATCTACTAGAGAGCATTCCTCAAGTTTGGGATTGTAGCCTAAGCAAGAGGAAGTTTTTCCGGAAAATTAAAGCTATAGTAAATTGCGATCGCTACAATCTTAGGGTAAATCATACTCAATGGTGCGGCAGATGCTTAAGCGGCTAATTCAGTGGCTGAAAAATTTTTTTCAGAGCTTGTTTGGTGGGAAATCCAGCCGCTCTTCAGTTAGGAGAGATGTCCCCAAGGAACCACCACCACAACTAAGCGATACAGATCTCGAATTTCTATTCAACGAACTTTTAGAAGGAGTACATCAAGCAAAGGGTCAAGCATGGGCTATCAAGTGGTTACATAATATTGAACATCGCATCTCAACTCAACGCTGGGTTGAGTGGTTGCGCCAATTACAACAAAAATTACTCGCTGCTCCCACACCCAATAATGAATTAGCTTCGCGGTTAGTACAACTAGGCGATTTAGGCGTGGGTGAAGTGGGTGATGTCGCCTACGAAATTGGGATGGAACTGTTAACCCGTAACCAAGGCGAGCCAATTTGGGAATACGCCGGGGTAGATACTGTCAGTACTGCATCAGTTCCCGAAAGTGAACCAGTATCCAATATCCCAGATACAGGCGATAATTCTGCTGAGGGAGATTACCAAACAGTCACCTTAGAACAATTATTTATGATGATGCAGCAGGATGAAACCTTAGCCGAGCAAATAGCCGAACAGCTGGGACTGGAAACCAAAGATCCACAAGTGATTATTCAAGCATTGATTAATCAGTATCATGCTGCTAATCAAGAGGCAACAGAATACAGCGAATCTTAACTTTGTAAATCAAAAGCAAAACAATATTGCCACTGCCAAGAATTCGCTGATATGCTCACCTCAGTTGAGGTAATAAATTACCTAACTGATTTCCAATAACCGATCCGTAGATTACGCATTGCCCAACTTTTTTTCAAGTTAATAGTAGCTTTTTACGTAATTGACGATCTTTTTAACACAACGATGGCTACAATCTAGGTTAAACAAAATCCAAGAGTGTGTCAGATGCTCAGGCGTCTATTTCAGTGGCTTAAAAAGTTATTTCAGCAGCATCCTTTTAGCAGTCAGAAAGCTGGCTCTATAAATGCTGTCAGAGGTTACGGGTTGGCAAATAATGCACCACCCGAACTGACTAATGCGGATTTAGAACTGTTATTTACACAGTTGCTAGAAGGCGTGCAACAAGCAAGAGGTAGACAGTGGGCGCTGAAGTACCTGGAACGCATGGAACATCGCATTCCTGATGAGCGCTGGATAGATTGGCTATTGAGCTTTGGTGAAAGATTATTAAATTCACCTGCACCTAACCATCAGTTAGCAGCACGACTGATTCAGCTAGGTGAATTGGGAATTGGGAGAATCGGTGACCTTGCTTATGACATTGGTCTGAGCCTCTTAAAGCGCAACTCAGCTACAGAGTATGAAGAGATTGAAGAGCCAGATCGACATCAGCATAGAGCAATGGACAGCAGTAGACCAGAAAATAACCACTTAAACTCTCCAGGTCAAGAATTAATCCGGAACTTGGGCGATCGCTTGTGGGATTATGACGACGATGAGACGGAAATTCTCCCCATCCCGGAAATGAATACCGTTGAGGAAACCTGGACAGGTAACTTTGGAGAAGTTGTCTGGGAATATCAAGCAGAAGATGTAGAAATCCCCAGACACCCAACTCTGCTCGATCCAGGTGATGATGATGAAATCGCTAACTTATTCGATTTGTTCTCTGAGCCAGACGCACCAGAGAATGAACCTACCACGCCAATTACTAACCTTAATCCCGCTAAACCAGAATCAAGACAGACTCCGCCTCCAGAAGCAGCTAAACAAAATCCCCCAAGACAAGAATCAAGACAGACTCCGCCTCCAGAAGTAGCCAAACAAAATCCCCCAAGACAAGAATCGAGACAGACACCGCCTCCAGAAGTAGTCAAACAAAATCCCCCAAGACAAGAATCAAGACAGACACCGCCTCCAGAAGTAGCCAAACAAAATCCGCCTACACCAGAACCCAGCCATACCCAAGCTAGGGACAACAACGGCTTAACGCCACCGCCAGAAACCCCCAGCCAACCACCAGAAACCGGGACATGGGATACATCCTTAACCAAATTAGAACCCAGCGTAGCCCAAGCCTTTGATGAATTGTTAGTCAGATTGGATCAAAGTACTTCTTTAGTCCAAGAACTAGCTTCAGAACTAGCAATTCAACGGCAAAATTCCCAAATCATTCCCCAGCCCAAAATCGACCGCGCCCAAGCTTGGTTTTACCAAGGTCTTCAGCAAGCCAGAACGGGAGATTTAGCCGGGGCGATCGCTTCTTACAACGCCGCTATTGAAATTAAACCCGATGCTTACGAATATTGGTTTAATCGGGCTTTGACATTGTTTCATTTAGAAAACTTTACCGAAGCGATCGCATCCTACGATCGCGCCATTGAACTCAAGCCTGATTTCCACAAAGCTTGGTACAATCGCGGGGGAATTCTCGGTGAATTAGGAGACTTTGCAGCAGCTGTCACTTCCTTTGAGCAAGTCATCGCCCTGAAGCCAGATTTCCCCGAAGCTTGGTCTAGTCGGGGTTTAGCACTAATGAAATTAGGGCAATTATGGGAAGCGATCGCGAGTTACGACCAAGCTCTAGTATTACAACCACTAGATCCAGAAAACTGGTATTACCGGGGTATCGCCTTGGGTGTAAGCGAGCAATATCAAGAAGCGATCGCCTCTTATGATAAAGCCTTAGAAATTGAACCCAATTATTATGAAGTCTGGATTGACCGGGGCGTAGTCCTGTTTAATTTAGGACAATGGTCAGAAGCGATCGCTTCTTGGGATAAAGCACTGTCAATTCATGCTGATTTTTATCTGGCTTGGTATAACCGCGGCGTAGCTTTAGATAATTTAGGTCGTCGTGAAGAAGCCATCGATTCCTATCGCAAAGCGATCGCCATTAAACCAGACTTCCATGTAGCTTGGTATAACCAGGCCGTAGCCTTATTTTATTTAGAAAAATATACCGAAGCGATCGCTTCCTATGACAGCGCTTTACAAATTAAAGCTGACTATTGGGAAGCTTGGATTGGACGCGGAACAGCCGCCGGTCATATTAGTAATCCTGATGCATTATCTGGTTTATTTACTAACATCACCGCCAAAAATTCTGCTTTAAAACAAAGTGGTTATGAAGGTAAATTAGCTAGCTACGAAGCCGGGTTGAAATATGTTCGTCCCGATACTCATCCCGAAGGTTGGGGAAGATTGCACTTAGCGATGGCTAATAGTCACTACGATCAGGGTAAGAAACATTCACCCACCCGCAGTTATTGGCAAAAAGCTGTAGCTGAATATAATCAAGCCCTATTAACCCTCACCAGCGAAGACTTTCCCCAATTACATTTAGAAGTTTTACAATACCTCACCAAAACTTTAGTTGGTTTAGGACAAACAGCACAAGCCCAAGAATTTCTGCAATATGGTAGCGAGTTATTACAACAGTTAGTCAGCGATCCCATCCGTCCCGATGACAGTAAAAAACAGCTAGCTTTAAAATTCGCCGGCTTGAGACAATTAATTGTTGATTTAGCTGTAGATTACGGCGACTTAATCGAAGCCTGGGAAATTGCCGAACAAGGCAAAAATGCTTGTTTAAATTGGCAGCTTGCAGGTTGGCAAAACCAGATTGATGTCCTTAGCTATCCTCAAGTTCAGCAACTACTCAATCCCCAAACAGCAATTATTTACTGGCATATTAGCCCAACCGCCTTACATACATTTGTCCTCAAAGATCAGGCTCCGTCACCTATCCTCATATTTACCCCCATGCAAGATGCAGGGGTATTTAGCTTAGGTAAAACCCCAATGCGGCTGCATGAAGTTCCCCTTCCCGAAGCTGTCAGACGTTTCCTCGCCTTTGAATCTTGGTTAGAAGACTGGAATCAACAATATCAGGAATATTGTAGCCATACTGCCGACAAACAAAATCAAAGCAACCATTCCTGGCGGATGGATATGGGACAAAGGCTATTAGCATTACAAGATATCCTGAATATCTCTAGTATTATTCAGGAACTTGAAGGTATTAGCCATCTAATTTTGATTCCCCACCGCGATTTACAAAAATTGCCTCTCCATGTACTGTTTGAAAATCCGGCTCTCTCACCAGAATTATTGAATATACAGGCGAATTTTACTATTAGCTATTTACCTAGCGTCTACACGGGATTAATCGGCAAATCGGCAAATATTGGTGATAAACATACGCAACTATTCCTCAGCGTCGAAAATCCCCACAGCACCGATTATCCGCCCCTCAAATTTGCCAAACTACAAGCCGAAATTGTTAGCCAAATGTTCCCCAATTCTCACCGAATTCAAGGCGGACAAGCTAATAAAAATAACGTTCAGAATGCCTTAGAAGATGAATATAATATCTTTCATTTTACTGGTTCAATAATTCACAATGGTAGCGAACCAAAAAAATCAGAATTGGCGTTAACAGATGCCGATAAACTGACTTTAGAAGAAATCTATCAACAATCTTTAGTCAGTTACAATTTAGTTAACTTATCAGCTTGTGAAACTATCAATAATCACAATCATTCAATTAATAGCGAATATGTGAGTTTGGTCAATGCTTTTCTAAGCGGTGGAGCCTCCCAAGTTATTAGTACACTTTGGACTGTAGAATCAATTGCCAATGATTTAGCCATTATCGAATTTTATCGCCGACTACAACCGAATAAATCAGCCGCTACTACCTTAGCTGAAGTCACAGCTTGGTTACGAGAACTCACAGCCAGAGAATTAACTCAATGGTACGAAGATTTACTAAATAATTTACATCCCGAAGATTTAAGAATTAGAACGCATGTAGCCACACAAATGTATAGAAGCAGTAAACTTCCCCCAGAACAAAAGCTATATTCCCATCCTTATTACTGGGCTGCATTCACAATCACAGGTAGGTCATAATTAACCACCTACACCAATAATTTATCAACTAAGGACAAATGACAAATGACTAATGACAAATGACTAATGACAAAACTATGGAACCGAAAGCAGACAACGATACCAGATTAACCTGCGAAGTAGAAATTACATTAGAAATAATTGGTGGACGCTGGAAAGTATTAATTATTCGAGAATTAATGGCAGGGGTAAAACGCTTTGGCGAATTGCAACGGGCTTTGCCAGGAATTACGCAAAAGATGCTAACTCAGCAACTCAGGGAAATGGAAGATGATGGCATAATTCATCGTGAAGTTTACCCCCAAATCCCTCCCAAAGTAGAATATTCACTCACGCCTTTAGGGCAAAGCCTACAGCCAATTCTCAATGCAATGCATGAATGGGCTGTGAAAAATTTTTCGCAAATCCCTCGCCATCGAATTAATGAATAGTATTTAATAATAGTAGTTATTAATTAACCGGATTTTATTTATAAAAATTAATTAAAGAAATCAATATTTTTTATCAAAAAATATTGCCTAACATGCTATTGATGATAAATTCACTGAAAAAGCTTACTAAAGAAATACCGTTAATTCTGCTAAATACCTAAATTTATCATTATTTATTTGGCTTGGGTGAAAAATTATAGATATTCAGAAATATGTATCTTAAGTAAATATACTGTTTTCTAATATATTTTTTATTAAATTTCTGATTAATATTAAATTTGCAGCAAGAAACTATCAGAAATATTGCCAACTACTCAAAATGTGGTTAACTTAGCATTGTTCAAATATATATATTGAGTTCATCGCATCACACATGAAAAGCAAGCTCTCAAAAAATCAGACAGTAATACAGCAAAACAACAGCAAAGTTATCGACTTATCAGACTTGAATGAATTAACTAACCAAGAAGCTGAAATGATTACAGGTGGTTCCTACCCTCCTAGCGGTACTGGTGGAACTGGTAGTGGTTCTGGTACCTGGTTTGAGGGAAATCAAGCATCATAAAACTATCAGCTTTAATTGCAGTAAACAACTTGGTCATCTATTAATGTTGAGTCTAGAGAATTAGCGATGGTTATTTGATAACAACGCTCCTATTTTCTTGGCAGAGAAAATTGGGAAATGAATGTAGACACAAAAAGGCTTCCCGAAATGAACATGGAAATGCGAAAAAATAATCTGACAACAGCTAACCAAAATAGCAAAATTGCAAATTTATTAGACAACCTCAGCGAGCAAGAACTGGAATTAGTTGTAGGAGGTACAGATAATTTGACTACTAGCATTACTATAAACATTTTTTTAGAAGGAGATAAACCGGAAATACCTCAAAAAGCTTGGAATAATGGTAATGGAGGAGGTTCTGGAGGTTCTGGTGGAGGAGGTTCTGGAGGTTCTGGTGGCTGGTAGTTTTTCTGATAGTTCAAATGTCAGATGAGTAAGTCGGTAATTACACCAAAGTATTTACTTTACTTAAATAGGCTGGAACCCCTTACCAATGAAAAATGAAATCCCTAACTAGTTATCTTTAAATGCAGCGTCATACTGAGATAATTTGTAATTTTAAAAATGCTTGGCTAGAGTAACAATTAACGTTTTTGAATTTAAAGAATAAACAAATGCAGAACAATAATCAAGATAAAAATCATCACAAGATTCAACCCAAGAAAAAAAATACCAAAATCTTAATCTTGACTGAAGTAAGTGACCAAGAAGCCGAAATAGTAACAGGTGGTGAGGTTTCTCCTGCTGCGTGGATTCCAATGACTTGGGAAAATAATGATTAAGTCTGACAAAGTTGACCTAGTTACTTATCAATAAGTTATGGTGCGTTATGGAATAAAATTCATAGCGCACTATGCAAGATTAAAGCTAATACCAATTTTAAAAAAGAATGAGACAGATTGTAGGGGCATGGCATTGCCCATTGGTGTTAACTTAACGCAAAACCCTTGCCAAAACTCGATGAGCGAATTCCATCGCCTACCATCAAGCCCCGCGTTACCCCACCCCAGTTTTGTCTAAAGCCAAAACTTCCCCTCCCCGTTTACGTGGAGGGGTTAGGGGTGGGGTAAAAAGCTTGTGGGATAAGCGTTTTAGCTTAAGTTGACACGAATGGGCATTGCCATGCCCAAAAACTCCATCCATAAGGGATGGAGTTTTTCATTAGATAATTGAGATTAAAAGCCAATTTCAATAGTCAAGCTGCGAATTTTGCCTGTATCCATTTGGGCTTTATCTGCTACCTCTAAAGTCCAATTACCTTGAGGACTTTTACCTTTAAGAGGAGCTAAATCAGGAGTATTAACTTCATCATAGGTTTTTTTGATGTTGTCTGTACCTCCGCCTTGGCGATTATGGAGAATTATCGGTAATACGCCTGATGCTGCGGGGGGAATAAGGCTGACTACCAAATCGCCAATGTAGGTATGCTCAATATCTACTTCAACTTTGATAGATTTGATGGCATTGGTATTAGCGATCGCTAAACTGAGTGTAGATATCTGCAAATCATTAATCGGTACATCCTGTACGGCTTTGAAAATTCCCACAGGATCTGGTTGTGGCGGTAATGCTAATTCTACCGCTTTCAGGGCATTGACGCGACCGTAGCCATATAGGCGGCTGTGTCCGTTAGCATCATAATTACCGCCAGCGCTATCAATGCGATCGCAAGAACGTTTAATGATATCTTTGACTTCATCCCAACGTAAATCGGGGTTACGGGAAAGAATTAAAGCTGCAACACCAGCTACCCCAGGACAGGCGCTAGAAGTACCACCAAAACTATTAGTATAGTTACCAGCTAAATCCCCTTGTTCCGTCTTACCAGAATTGTACCCAACTGCACCAGTGCGATCGCTTGTCCAAATCCCTGGAGTTTGGGAACTATAGCCGTTATTACTGGGGAAAGCACACCATACAGCATTACCATAGTCGCTATAGGCGCTTCTGGTGCCATAATCGTTACAAGCAGCTACCGCAATGATTTTAGAATAGCTGGCATAGCCATCATTATCTACACTTTCGTTACCATTACCAGCTGCAAATAAAATTACGCAGCCTTTACCATTGCGCCCTTTCGTAAAAGCGTAATCCATTGCCAATCTGGTAGAGTCGGGTAAGGGTACTTTTTGCTTGTGAACGGGATCGTTCGCATCCCACCAATCACCATCTGGTGGCCCCCAGCTACAAGAAATGATATCTGCACCATTTTGCGCCGCCCAGATAAATGCATCGGCTTCATCTTGGGAACCTAAGGCGGAAACGTAGCGAATTGGCATTAATTTGGCTTTGGGTGCAACACCTGAAGCACCAAAGTTACCATTACCACAGGCTACCCCAGCACAAGCTGTCCCATGATGATCTGAGTTACCTGGTTTAGGATTATTAGTTTTAAATGTTACATCTCTTGGGGCAACAATCTTACCAGCTGTCCGGAATTCTTCATGGTCGAGATCTACACCATCATCAATAATGGCAATGGTTGTACCCGTACCGTCGCTTAACTTCCAAGCGGCTTCGACGTTGGCATGGGCGTTAATTTTTTTACCATTAATTGTAGTTTCTTTTAAGTGCCATTGCTGAGGGAAAATTTGACGTTTACGAAATTCCCGCACTAGTTCTGGATGACACAAGTCTACTGCTTGTTCATTGAGTAGGCTTTCAGCTAAATCAAAGATGGCTAAACCAGTATTTGCGGGTGCGCTGACAAAATAAGCATTACGGGCGTAATCCAGTTGACGTTTAACAGTCAAATTGTAACGCCGGAAAATTTCTTCACAGGTGCTTGCTTCGACTTCATCATCAAACTTAACGAATAAGTTTTCTGTATAAATTACTGGCTGATTGGAATTGGGATCGATTAATACGCGCCCAGCAAATTGAATTTGCGGTTCTTGATTGAGAATTGTTCTAGCTTGGTCGCGTAAAGCACTATCTTCTGTCGGTGCTTTTGCTTGCAGAACTTCCACACCAGCTTGGCGAAAGCGGGTTTTCACCTCAAATTGCTTCAGAATACTCCGAGCTTCCGGTGATACAGATGCTACTTCAAAAGGGCGATCGCCTACAAGTAAACTGCGGTTTTCTGTCCGCACCACAATTTGATTATCGCTGATCGCCAGTTCATACTGTTCACCGTTCTGGCCACCATAGCGAACCTGAACCATAATTTATTCTCCTGGTATCCATTGACATCTCAGCCTTTGGCTGGCTTGTGCATATCTGGAAAGTGTCACCCGCCAACCGCAGCTGAGGAATAGGTTAGTATAGCGAGTAAATACAAGTTTGCACTAGATTTTTCCAGAAAATATCTCACAGAAGTTTAAATATCTTAGTCAATTGCAACCTGGGGAAACTTTCTGCTGTCTAATGGCGACAAGTTGTAATAAGGACTTCAGTCCTGAAGATAAAGCAACTATTGAAAATTATAGAATTTAAATAAGATGCTCGAGTTTATTTTGTTAGCTCATTCTTTACCCCCAATTGCTGAAGTGAGATTTTCCGCAGACTACTTTAGTGCATATCCCCAACAAATCAGCATAGGCCAAGATAAGCCTGTGTTATATAGTCGTCAGCCTGGGTATTATGCTGTACACTCACAGCAACCGAGAGCGATCGCATCTAATGCAGCTTTAATATTAAATGAGGGAAAAATTGCAGTTTTTGCAGGTGAACCCAAGCCAACAACCACAGATACAGTTAGCCCTGTGTATACATTACCAGGTGGTTCTCTCGCAGTTCCCACAGGTTTAGTCTTTATTCGCTTTGCAGAAAATGTTGATGTTGAATCACAGCAAGCAGCCATTAATCAAGCCGGTTATGAAGTCGCCCAAAAATTAGCTTATGCACCTAATGCAGCTTGGTTACGTGCTAAATCTGGGAAATTAAGCGATGCTTTCCCAGGAATTCGTCAATTACAAGCAATACCCAATGTAGAAAATGTTGAACCGCAAATGTTAATGGAACGAAGACAGCGTTAGGAAATTGAAGCACGCTTCGGATAAACAGACGCGGAAATATATATTATCTATGCCCAATGCCCCATGCCCAATGCCCAATGCCCAACTAACTAGCCAACCCATGTTCGAGTGCATAGCGTACTAACTCAGTACGGCTATTTGTACCTGTTTTGTCGAACAATCTACTCACGTACTTTTCAACGTTGCGAATGCTAGTGTTTAAGCGACGGGCAATTTCTTTATTCATCAAACCTGCTGCTACTAGTTCTAAAATACTTTGTTCCCGTGGCGTCAAATCAATGTTTATTGGTGCAGGTTTAATTGGCGCAGGTGATTTAGGATATACACAAATCTTGTCTGCAATCTCCTCAAGTCTTTTGATTTGGCGGATCAGATCGTCAATATTATAATTACTGCCACTGTTGTTTTTACTGATACTAGCTCGCCGCAAGAGCAAATTTAGCACAATAGCTACCAACTCATCTGGGTTAAAGGGTTTTGGTAGATATGCATCACAACCGGCTTGGTATCCTTCGATGCGATCGCAACTCATACCTTTAGCAGTCAACAAAACTACAGGTAATGACTCAAAACGCGGGTCTTCTCTTAATTGTTTGAGGAATTGGATACCGCTTACCTGAGGCATCATAATATCAGAAATTAGTAAGTCAGGCATGTTATCTTGCAATAATTGCCATGCATCATCAGCATTACTAGCTACTTGAACCGTAAAATTACTTTCTTCTAAATAATCTTTGACTGCTTCCCGCACTCCTGGTTCGTCATCTACTAGTAACAATCTTGCTGACATATTTTCTTCCTTGCCACTTATTGTTTATAGTTGTGTTGATATAGCTGTTGACAGTTGACTGTTGACAGTTGACAGACTTAAAAACCTTTTAGTATCAGGGTTTTATCTTAGGTTGATGTCCTAATCTATCTGGCTACAGCTATATATCTACCCTGCTCGCCACCTTGGCAATCTTTGAGCAGCAGGATAGAGTAATTTTTCTTGTTGGTTTCAATTTAGCGGACTTGCTTTACTTTACTTTATACGGTCATCGCTAAATAAAAGTACGGTTTCCTGGGCTTTACAAAGCTCAAGTTTTGTGTGTTATTTAATTGCACCGCTCTACTCAATACTATTTATCGCGTTTTAATAATCCTGCGGCAAAGATTTGTTGTGCGGTTAGCTGCAAATTGGGAAAAACTGTGGAAACAAGTTGCTCATTGTTGTGAAACAACCGTTTTTGGTACTCATCTTGTATCAACGTACAAATTGTAATTGTGGGCTGTTTGGGTTTACCAATATATTCTCTGCCACCGATACCTAGATAATCTACAATCCAGTATTCAGGTACACCTAACAGCGCATAATCCTCTACTTTGCGAGCATAATCATTTTGCCAGTTTGTACTGACAACTTCAGCAATCAGCCGAATGGGTTTACCTGAAGTGATGACAGGTTCTTGCTGCCATAATGGTTCATTAATCAGTTGAGTTTGATCTAGCACAATTACATCAGGGCGAAAAGCGGTGTCTGTTCCCAGCAATTTAACTAAACAGCGATGGGGAATCAAGTAAGCTACATCCTGAGTGTCAATTTCTACATTCAGTTTTCGCCCAATAAATGCTGATACCTGTTCATGAGGCCCTGTTGGTTCCATGTCGATTAATTCACCATCAATCAGTTCATAGCGATCGCTATCACCATATTGAGTAATAAATTCATCAACGGTGAGAATCTTTGCAGCTGATTTAACCATGATGGTTTTTCCCAATTATTGATCTATTGAGCGATCGCTAATCCCTAATTCATTTTATCAGCCCCTACTACTTCCTGTGAGCTAAAGGTCTGTGTTGCCCATACCTGTGAATTGTCACTCGATATAACTTGGATTGCATGGCGATGCAATTGCATTATTGGGAGTGAATTTAAACGCGCTGTAACTCCTCCAACCGCGCTAGTACTTCTTGACTGTGAATATTGGGATTCACCTTGACAAAAGTTTCCCGCACAATCCCCTCTGGATCGATGATAAAACTATGGCGCATAGAGACATAGCCAATCCAAGAACCGTAAGCTTTACTCACTGCACCGTTAGTATCAGCCAATAATGGGAATTTTAGCCCTTCCGAATCACAAAATTCAGCGTGAGAATCAACATCGTCTGCACTCACGCCAATAATTTGCGTATTCTTTTCTATATATTTGGGTAAGTCTTGCTGAAACCGCCGCGCTTCTATGGTGCAACCAGAGGTAAAGTCTTTTGGGTAAAAATAAAGTACTACCCACTTACCATGCAATTGAGACAGAGAAATTGTCCCGTTACCTGTGTTCGTTGGTAAAGTAAACTCTGGTGCGGGTTGATTGATTTTTGGTAGTGTTCCACCTAACGCATCAGCCACCGGCGTAAAGTTGAGCCAACTCAGAAGCGCAACACAGCTGGCAAATAATATGCTGAAAAAATTACGACGAGATATCATGTACAGATCGGAATTATAACTTTACATAAGTTTATAATTCTTGGGTACTATTTGACTCTGACTGCGACTCAGGCGGGTTATCTGTACTGTCAATATATTGGCTATCGAGTAGAAAAGCTCCCTTGGTAAAACGAATACCCCAATATCCACCAGGACGACGATCAATTACTGTACCTTCTTCACCTAAGTGAATCACATCTGGTGGACGCAGCATAGGCATGGGTTCAGCTGTTTTCACGTAAGGTGGTAGCGCTACCACCCGGACTTTACTACCAATGATAAATTCCTTAGACATGAGACATTGTGATAATACAAGGAGTGGTCAATCAGTCAGAGGTGGGAAGGCGAACGACAAACGCATTCACAACCTGTACATCAAAAATCTTACTGCTTCTCCAGGGGTTAGGGGTTAGAGGCTAGGGATTAGGGATTGGGTATTGGGGGTTAAGGAGTGTTTGCAAACCCCTCAAACCTTGAAGCTAAAGCATGAGGCTATATTTAACAAAGCCCACTCATGTAAGCTCAAAAGCCTCATTTTTTGTAGTCTGTGCAGGCGCAATGGCAGGGGGGTGCAGCACTCGGAGGTGACGGCGACTTTGAAAACACGCCCTAGCCCCTAGCTCCTAGCCCCTGATTGTCTGTTACCTATTTCCAAAACAGATGTATTTATTCTATAAGAGTGATTATAACTAGGTTATTATTTATCGCTGTCTTAAATTAAACAAATAATGGTGAACTCTACCCTCGTGTCCACAATCTATGTCAATTCTGTACAAGGGAATGATGCTAACGCTGGTTCGCGGTTGAGTCCCTTTAAAAGTCTCACCCGTGCTTTAAAAGCATCGACAAAATTTACAATTATTCAGTTAAGTCCGGGAACTTATAGCACCGCTACTGGTGAGGCGTTTCCCCTAATTATTCCGGTGGGGGTAATTGTTGTGGGTAATGAAGCTAACAAAGGCGCAGGTATTGTAATTATCGGCAGTGGCACTTATCAAAGTCCGAGCTTTGGTACACAAAATATCACGCTGCTATTACAAGAAGATTCTAGTCTCCGGGGCGTAACGGTCACAAATACTACTTCTAAAGGGACTGGTGTTTGGATTGAATCAACTGCACCTAATGTCTCTAATAATACTTTTATTAACTGTGCGCGGGAAGGTATATTTACTACAGGTTCAGCGAAACCGGCGATTTTAGATAATGTATTTTTGCAAAATGCTGCTAGTGGATTAACAATGGCACGCAATAGCAAAGGCGAAGTATTAAGGAATATTTTCCAGAAAAATACCTTGGGGATCGCCATTAGTGACTTTGCTGCGCCTTTAATCGCCAATAATAAATTAACTGAAAATCAAACCGCGATCGCTCTTTCGCGAGATGCTAAACCTGTATTGCGGCAAAATACAATTACTAACAATACCCAAGGCGGTTTATTGGTGAATGGTAACGCCATTCCCGATTTAGGTAGTACCCAAGACGCAGCTGGGAATATTTTCCGCGATAATCAAGGATTTGATTTACAGAATGTCACTGCATTACAGCTCGTTTCTGTTGGGAATCAATTAAACCCCATCCAGGTAAAAGGAGCCGTAGATTTTCTTTCTGCGACAGTAGAAGTTCCCAGCCAGGTATCAGTTGGTACTAGTTTTTACGATCTCGGCGGACATTGGGCGGTGGCTTTTGTGGAAGCTTTAGTTGGTAAAGGCTTAATTAGTGGCTTTCCTGATAGTTCCTTTAAACCTAATGCGCCAATCACCCGCGCTCAGTATGCTGCTATAATTGCCAAAACTTTTCCACCACCAAATGGGAGTAAGGTCAGTAATTTTACAGATGTCAAATCAGATTATTGGGCAGCATCAGCCATCTTAAGGGCTGCCAATATGGGCTTTGTCAGTGGATTTCCTGATGGCACTTTTCGTCCAGAACAAAACTTAACTAAAATTCAGGCAATTGTATCAATTGTGAATGGTTTGCAATGGAGTGGAGGGAACTCGAATGTGTTGAGTGTTTATCGCGATCGCGCCCAAATTCCCAGTTATGCTACTAATGCTGTGGCAGTGGCTACGCAAAAACTTTTGGTAGTCAATTATCCAACAACTGAACAACTAGAACCATTAAAAGACATTTCTCGTGCTGAAGTCGCAGCCTTAATTTATCAGGCATTAGTCGCCATTGGGCAAGAAAAAGCGATCGCTTCGCCTTATATTGTCAATCCTGAGATCAATATTCCTTCCTTTAGTGACCTGAAAGGCCATTGGGCGGAAGAATTTATTCGTGGATTGGTGAGTATGGGCTTAAGCACCGGTTTTGCTGATGGTAGCTACCAGCCAGATAAACCCATGACTCGCGCCCAATATGCAACCTTAGTGGCGACGGCGTTTAACCCGACGGCGAAACGCCCAGCTATTGAATTTACCGATATAGCTAAGGATTTTTGGGCGGCTAAAGCGATTCAAACTGCGGCGATGGGTGGATTTGTGGGCGGATTTAGCGATCGCACTTTCCGCCCCGATCAAAATGTGCAGCGCTTACAAGTCATTGTTTCTCTAGTTAACGGCTTAGGTTTACCCGCAGCCGATATTGATAACTTACTAGCTTATAGCGATCGCAATACAATTCCCGAATATGCCCGTCAAGCCGTAGCCACCGCCACCCAACAGCAAATAGTAGTTAATTACCCAGATTCTCAGCAGCTTGTGCCAGTTCGTGAAGCGACACGTGCCGAAGTTGCTGCAATGGTTTATCAAGCTTTAGTGGCAATTCAGCGCACAAAAGCTATTAATTCCCCCTACATCGTCTCCCACACAAGCAATTGACCAAGTAGAATAAGAAACATTTCCTATTAATTTAAAAAACTCTTGGGTAAGCACCCTGTAGCTAAAAGCTCTTGTGCTGACAAGCAATGGGTAAAAAATATAACTTATGTCTGAAGCTCATAGCTCCATGTTAACACCAGTTACAGACAACTATGCCGACTTAGCAACGGCATTATTAACTCACTATAGCTTTGACCTCAGTGGTTACAGTGCCAGTGAGCTAATTAAACGTTGGCAAACCAATTACCCAATTGATTGGCTGCATATTGCCGTGATTGAAGCATTGTATCAAGGTCGCTATAAAGCAGTTTCAGTACAGCAAATTTTAAACTTTTGGCAACGGCGCGGTCAGGCGACTTATCATTTCAATATGGAATTTCAGCGTCTGATTTGTAGCAAATTCCCCGAAAGCTTAACTTCTATCCCCACCCCTATTTTATCTCCAGCAAAGAAAAGCCTCTCTCCGGAAAATAATCACTATCATTTAGCATCTGCCGATGTTTCTGGATTACCAAGCCAGTTAGATCGAGAATATAGCCAAAGAAAACTTACATCCGTAAAAGCCCTACAAGAAGCACAGCAGCCCGTTGTTAGGGAAGATAGGGTAGAAGTATCTTCTCGTGCTGTACCGCCCGTAGCGGCTGTACAACCCAGCATCCAGCCAGAGAATAATTATCGGGAACAGCGATTATTACCATCAAGTGCGAGCCACCATCCGATTGGACAATTTACACCCGAAACAAGCGATCGCACTGAATCTTTTACATCAAAACTTAAAGCTATGTCTAGCAAGCCAATGCTAGGTAGAACTCATACAAGAGAAAAAATTAAAGATGAGAATAGCGCTGTAAATTGATAATTATCGACAAGATATAAAAAATATAGAGTTTGTTTTTGATTTTATTTATGGATTAGATTCAGAAAACACGCGCTAATGAAAATGGTAAATTACTTTTTACAGTTATTGTCAAAATAACCCCTAATTTATCTGATTAATATGATGCTCAACCCACCGAATTTACCATTTCTCAAATCTATTGGTTGGCAAATAAACAATATAAATCAATTAACTGAAAAAGAAATGCTCCAATTGTACCAGCGCAATTGGCATCACAAAAGTACTTTTAGAAATTTTTCCAAAGAAGAAAAAGACTTTGTACATTATTTAGCCCAAAAATATAAATCTTGGATCTTGTCAGATTTGGAAATGTTTAATTTAAGTCATCACAATACAATACTCAATATTCTGAATAATTTTAATTCCGAAGTTTTAAAAAATGCTGCTGCTCACTTTGCTGGTGGTACGCTTTTAGCTTTAGAATATGATGAATATAGGCTGAGTAAAGATATTGATTTTCTCTTTCCCTACGCAACGGAAAATTATCGATATTTAAGAAATTTAGTTTACGATGCAGGAATTGAGATTTTATTTCAAAACACTAGAGATATTCAATTAGGTGAAAGCACAATAAATCAATATGGTATTCGCTTCCCTGTTACGGTTAATGAAACAACTATTAAAGTAGAAATTGTAGCCAATGGAGCTTTTACTTTAGATCCTCCCGTTTATCCAAAATGGGCAAATATTCCTTGTTTGAGTATCAGTGATAGGTTTACATCAAAACTTATGGCTAATGCTGATAGATGGAACGATTCCAGTACACAATCTAGAGATTTGATTGATTTAGCCATGTTACGAGTAAATAATCAAATTTCTTTAGGAGCAATTGCTAAAGCTGAACAAACCTATGAAGTTAGAAAGCCGCTACTGAAAGCGATCAATAATTTTCTTGAGAAAGAAGAACATCGAAGTAAATGTTTTCAGCAGCTAAATGTACCTGAAGAAAAAAAAGCAACGATAATGAATGGAATTGATTTGCTAATTGTTGATTTTCAATAATTTGAATAAAATTATCTAAATTAAGCAAGTCAGTGTAAATAAACCAAACTATATTACGAAACTTAAATAGGCTGTAAACTCTTACCATTGACAAATGACAAATGACAAATGACAGCCCTAGCCAGTATTGTCGTTACGCCAACCTATTATTTGCGCCCCATTAAGAGATAAGTTGTCATTTTCCCACCTTCTGGAAGTGAAATGTAACCCCGCTTTTCCAGCAAAAAATCATGACGCAAACGTTTATAGGTATTTTGTGTAACTTGAATTTGTCCGGGAATTCCTTGAGATTCCATGTAACTAGCTAGGTTTACAGTTTCTCCCCAGCGCTGATAGTTAAATTTTTCTACTTCCATAATCCCCAGAATAACAGGGCCGCTGTGAATGCCAATGCGGATGTGAAAATTTTGGTGATGTTCGCTGTTAAATAAGGCGATCGCAGTTTGCATATCTAAAGCCATGTGCGCGATCGCTTGTGCGTGATCCCCTCGCCGCAATGGAAAGCCACCCATTACCATATATACTTCATTCATTGGCTGGATTTTTTGCAGGCTATATCTTTCGCTGAGGCGATCGAAAGCAGCAAAAATCGGATTGAGTAAACTCACCAATTGAATTGCACTCATAGAACCAGCAATTTCGCTTAAACCCACAATATCTGCAAATAAAACTGTTACCTCTGCAAAGTCTTTCGCCACCACATCTACTGGTTGAGGAGGTTGCACAATTACCTCCGCCGAAATATTTTGTAATAGCCGTTTAGTTTCTTCCTGTTGATGACGTAGTGCTTGTTCAGCTAAAACTCGCTGAGTAATGTTGCGAAAAATCCCCCGAATCGCTGCTGGTTTACCTGCGACAAATTTACAATTAATATTCCCTTCTAAAAAGATTGTTTGCCCGTTTTTACCGACAAATGCCGTTTGCACCTGTTCTAAAGTTGCTCCCGCCATCATCACGTTATAAAATTTTTGTCGGCTGCGTTGTTGATAATCGGGGTGAATAATATCAAAAATATTCATCTCGGCAATTTCTGCTTGACTATATCCTAAAGCTTTTTGCCATGCTTTATTCACATATAAAAATCTGCCGTAAACATTAACAGACTGAATTAAATCGTTAGCATTTTCTAATAAATCGCGATATCTTTCTTCACTTTCTATTAATGCTGCTTCTGTATATTTACATTTGATAAAATTGGCAATTTGACTGCCAATAGCTACGACTAATTGCAATAATTCTGTATCCTTTGGTTGCACTTCTTGACTCAAAAATACCATCACCCCGATAATTTTGTTATCGTCTAAAATCGGGAAGCCAAATGCTGAGTGCAATCCCGCAGTTGCGGCTGGTTGCGATCGCTGTGCATCATCATCATTGGCAATTTCTTTAATCCACAATGGCGAACGTCTCGCCCAAATTCTCCCAGGTAAACCGACACCAGAGTTATAAGTCGTCTGCCAAGTAATTGCTTTAAATTCTCTCGCCGAAACTAAACGAGTAGATTTGAGTTCTACACATCTGAGAACGACATTGTTACTATCTGTATGCACCGATGTCGTGATATATTGACCAGGCGTCCATAATTCCCCTAATTCCCAACCTAAAGTTTGACAAATTGCCTGCAAAATTCGCGGCATTGCCTCTTTGACAGTTTGGGCTTCTGATAAAATGTGGGTGATAGCATACTGGGCACATATACGTTGTTCTCGACGCTGGCGATCGGTAATATCCCTACCGATATAGATAATATCTTCTAAATTATCTAAATGTTTAATAACCGAACAAGAAAAAGCAATTAATAATTTCTCTCTTTTTTTGCTCCGACAAGCTACTTCGATATTTGAGGAATTTTGCTGAGATAGGGAATATTTTTTGAGAACATTTTGAAATAATTCATAATTATCAATAATTACAGATATTGACTTACCTAATAGTTCCGCTTCACTGTAACCAAATAATTTTTTAGTTGCTGAATTAATTTTTTTGATAATTCCCGCCGGACTGGTTACCAACAATGCATCCGCCATTGAATTGATAACTTGTTCCATGTAATTTTTGTAAGCTGTTAAAGTACTTGATAGCAGGCTAGCTTCATGATATCGCTGCACTAATTTATGTTCTAAAGCTAACCTATCTGTCACTTCTTCAATCAGCACAATTAACTTACTTTCGGATTGGGGTTCAAGTTGTTCGCCAATAATATATATATCTATGTAGATTTCCGATATTTCTTGATTGTCAGATATTTCCTGACTGTCTCGTCTAATTCCTTCTAGTTCAAATAACTCCTGTTCTCCGGCGATGATAGATGCTAAAATTTCTTCTAAGCCGATAAATTCTGGAAAACTTAGGCGCACATCTTTTCCTAAACTTACCTCTTCCGGTTGAGCAGCAAACCTGGTTACAGCCTCTGACATATCTAAAATATGTAAATTCCCATCTAACTCCAAGCGTTCAAATTTCCGTTGGAAAGAAGGTTTATTGAAAATCCGCTCTAATACCTGGTATTTCATATTGGTGAGGGAATAACCATTCAAGCAATGACTGAATGAAAACTCAGCAGCAATTAGAGGAAAGAAGATGAGAGCAGGATTAGATCGCGATCGCCATATATCCCCATTCCTCTACTGAGAACTTAGCAATTCATACCCAAAATTCGGTTTTCGCAATTCACCACACAGCAACACTGATAACTCTGAACCTATTGTTACCAATAGTTATTCAATAGAGAAAGTTTAGTCGATTCAGCCTAAAGATTGTTCATCTGTCTGCCATTAATTTATCTTATTTTTAAATCAATCTATCTTTAGTCAAGATATATTAATAATCTTATGGTTTGATAACTAAAATTTGCTCGCCTGAATTATAGTTAAAAAATTCTGAGAATAACGCCTAGAACGGCTTATCTCAACAATAAATTAATTTCACAACTCAGATAGAATGGCTATATAAAAGCATATCGCAAATATCCTAAATTATTTTATTTTCCTACTTCAGGAGGTTTGCATAATTAAATATAGCTGGCAAGGGTTGTCATTGGTAATTGGTCATTTGTCATTGGTCATGGGTAAGGGATTCCCGTCTATTTAAGTTTTATAATATAGTTTTGTTGATTAATAGTTACTTTACTTGTGAAAAGTGAATTTTTAAAAGCACAAATTCATCATAATTATAGGGCAATAGGGTTCAGAGAATGTTATGCCAGAACAATAGTAGTATCCAGACCGCAAAAATTATGTATCAGCGATATTAGCTGCTAATTTATGTAGAGACTTTCTAGCCAAAGCCTCTACAGAATAAAATCAAATAGTCTAAATTTTACCTATTGCCAGCCAATTCATCTAAAAAGGAGATTTTGACTGCCAAGTTGATGATATCTTGATTAGTCCTGCGATTTTTAATTTCCGCGTTATTCAAGGCCACAATATATGGTTGTCCATCAATGACACCAATTAAGGGGCCGCCAGAAGAACCGCCGGCTGTGTCGCAATCATGAAATAGAACATTATCCTCCTCTTTCACAATACTACATCCCGCCTGAAATCCTGCTGTGTATCCAGGGCCAGCTGTCAAATATTCATAGCCTTTTTTCGTAGGATTAGGAAAGTCACCAGAGTAGCCAACGAAAAATAATTTTTCTTTATTATTAATTAGTGTCTGAGGTGATAGAGATTTCCAGCCTAAATAACCATACTTCCGCCCAAGGGGCTTATCGATTTTCATCACAGCCCAATCGTTAACTTGGTTACTGTAGTCATTACCAGTAAAGTTTGTGCCATAAATTACTTGCACTGCTTGGGCTACATCTCTTCTATTGCTGACAGCACCATTAACTACATTTGGTTTAAAGAGAATTTTTTGACTGAGTTGATGAGTTTCTGGATCGATTACACAGTGAGCATTGGTTAAAACTATATCATCAGCAATTAAGGTGCCAGTACAGTGATATTGTTTGGCATCAGTTGTTGTTCCTTCTACCCGGCCAATTGTTGACCAAGGATAATCGCGACTCAACATGGGGACGCGATCGTCTATACCATCAGGAATTCCTCTTGTACCACCAGTTGGTTTTTCAGTTTGTCTGAGGGACTCAGGTTTAAAGGGGTTACCATTACCTGAAATTTTTGTTTGACCTGGTTTGAATTCAGTAAATTTAGGTGCAGAAGTTGGTTGTGATTCTGTCTGTGCTTGTACGGATATCGAACCACCGACAGCAAAAGCACTCAAAACTCCGACGGCAAACAAAGCTAAATATTGCTTGTATATTGGTTTTGTACTCATTGAATGATTTCTCCAGGATAGAAGTAGGGGTTAGGGGCTAGGGGCTAGGGGTTAGGGCGTGTTTGCAAACTACTCGTTTAGCCTTCTAAATTTCTCGATCCCCCTAAATCCCCCTTAAAAAGGGGAGCCACTGCGTTGGGCGGGTTCCCCGACTTGTAGCAAGTGGCGTGGACTTTGAGGGTCTTTTCGCCCCCCTTAAAAAGGGGGGTAGGGGGGGATCTAAGACTTTGAAAACACACACTAGGGGTTAGGGATGAGATGAAAAATTTTTCACCACTATAGTATTTAGGTAGTTATTACCTATTACTTGTTCCCTAATTACAAGTCAGAATGGAGCGGATATTTTATGCTTTGTTGTATCTCAAGCACAGCTCATAAATTTGTTTGACTCGGCGGATTTATAATTACGAGATACTATATCTCTAGGGATCTGCAGCTTATGCAGTTTTTTGGCAGTTGAGTGCAAAAATAGGATTCAGGGACTTCCAGAAAATCAAAAACTCCATCCATCAGGGGGTGAAGTTTTTCAGTATGGACTATTAAGTTGCACAATCCATCATGAAGGCTGTCAACAGTTAACAGTCAACAGCCCTGATTAGTAATTATGCAATTTAGACGCGCATTAGCTTACTTAGCTTTAATTGGTGTTAAGGCTACACCTTGGTAATAATGTCCCAAAATTTGTAGATGGTTTGCGCCTTGGCGTGCTAAATTATACGCTCCCCACTGACTCATGCCGATGCCGTGACCAAAGCCTAGCCCTTGGAGGATAAAGCTACCATCAGCACCTTTACTAACGTTAAAGCGAGTGCTTTTTAGCCTCAGTGCAGTACGTACTTGTTCGCCTTTGAGTACTTTCGTACCGCGATCGCCAATAATTCGCAGGGCTTTGACGCTTTGGAATGGCGAACGTTCTTCGGGTATCATATCTTTGACATTACCGACACCAGAAATCATTGAACTGATTTCCCCTGGTGAGAAGCTTCTCACCCAATTACACTCTTTAATATTTTGATCGTAATCTTGAACTGCACGTAGGTAAGGTTCTTTGCTTTGCCAGACATCTTCCACATTTTCTGTATGTCCGCCTGAGCAAGCGTGGAAAACTGAGAGAATAATTTTGTTGTTGTAGGTTAATACTTGCCCAGCTGTAGCATCAACTGCGGCGTAGGTTCCAGGAGACTCACTACTGACACCTTTATAAATTTGCCAACGATCTGGAGTATCGCCTAAATCAAAAATGGGGTTACTGCGCTGTTTTTCTCGTTCGTATAAAGCATAAGTACGTGCGGCGATCGCTTGGGCTTTTAAAGCTTCTTGCGGCCATCGGGAGTCCATTTCCCCACCGATAACGCTGTAAAGATACTCCTCCGTATCTACCCAGTTAACGGCTGTTAAACCTTTATCTGTGGGTACAACCAGAGTTCTACCACGATACCAGCGATCGCCAATATAAACAAATCCTTTACCTGTAGGCTCAATCCAAAATAAACCAGATTGCCATTTATCTAAAGCTACACCACCAGCAACAGCTTGGGCATAAAACGCACTCATCGCTGGTAATTGTCCGAGAGTCCGTCCTGTTCCATCCTTGATGACTGCTGCTGTCGAACTCCCAACTTTTACTTGATTAACATTCCTCTCTATGGCGATGCGTAAGATTACAGATGCTTGCGCCGGTGCAACCAAAGCTATCCACAAGAGAATACCTAACCACCAATGTTGTCCTTTAATCTGGGAAAATATAGAGCCAAATAAAACTGGAAATTTCATGCCGATCGTTTAATCACGTTAGTATCTGTTTGAGGCTGTGGAGTAATCGCATCTACAACTAAAGATGAGACGCTTTTCCATCAATGGAGGTTGCCACCTTTTACTAATTATGCATCGTAGTCTCAGCAAAGAAATGCATGGCAATCAATCTGTTGTTTGAGGTTTTCAATTGATTTAGAAAAAGAAAAATATTTAACTTATCCACTGTATCTTGACAACTCAGTGTTAAGGATTATATCGTTAATATATAACGAGCGTTCGATATAAATTAGTCCAATTATGCCGAAGATTGTTGATCGCGAACAATACCGCAAAGAACTGCTCGGTAAGTGCTTTGATTTATTTGCGCAAAAAGGCTATAGCGCCATCACCATGCGGGAAATAGCCCAAGGCTTAAATGTATCTACAGGAACTCTGTATCATTATTTTCCCAGTAAACAAGCTTTATTTGAACAATTATTAGAAGAAATTAGCCAGCAAGATGTGGCATTAGCCTTAGCAGAATTGGGAGGTAAAAAAACACTACCAGAAGCAATGGCAGCATTAGCCAGATACTTAATCAAAAACGAAGATTACTTTATTAAATGGACATACATCTGGGTTGATTTTTGTCAACATCAAGACTCAGAACAAATAAAAATTAGCGGTGCTTTGAAGCGGGCTAATCAGCGATATCAACAAGCAGCCTGTGATTTTTTAGGAATTGAAGATCCGGTTTTAGCTTCCTTTGTATTGAGTTTCGTCAATGGTTTGATTTTGGAAAAACTATGGGGAGATGAAACGATTTGTTTTACAGAACAATGCGCTTTATTAGGTAAAATGCTCGCGGCGTATTTGCAGATAAATAGGGGCTAGGGGTTAGGGGCTAGGGGCTAGAGAGGGGACAAGGGGGACAATTGTACAGACGCGATTCATCGCATCTCTAACCAATGACAAATGACAATTGTACAGACGCGATTCATCGCGTCTCTATTGACTAATTAAGAGGAAAATATGCTACACAGGGTGTTTTTTAAACCACAAAATCGCGGAATAATTGTATTAGGAATTGCGGCTACAGCAATTACTAGTGGAATTGCAATTTATGCCATTTCTCAATTTGGTCAATTTGGTCGCACTGCTTCATCGGAAGTACCAGCTGCACCAGTGGTACAAAAAGTCACGGCTTTAGGAAGACTGCAACCAGAAGCTGAGGTAATTAAGTTATCTGCGCCTTTAGCCTTAGATGGCGATCGCATTGCGAAAATTTTGGTAGAAGAAGGCGATCGCGTTAAAGGTGGACAAGTTATCGCCGTTTTAGATTCGCGCGATCGCTTGCAAACTGCGGTACTCCAAGCGCAAAAACAAGTGCAAGTGGCGCAGGCGAAACTCGCGCAAGTTAAAGCTGGAGCGAAAACCGGCGATATTCAAGCACAGCAAGCCACAGTGGAACGTTTACAAGCCCAATCTCAAGGCGATCGCCAAAGTCAACAAGAAGCGATCGCTCGTTTAGAGGCACAATGGCAAGGAGATAGAATCGCCCAAGAAGCGACAATTAAAAAACTCGCAGCCGAATTGAATAATGCTGAAGCAGAATATCTGCGTTATCAACAATTATATAAAGATGGGGCAATTTCTAGCTCTGCGTTTGATAGTAAGCGTTTGAGCGTAGAAACCACCAAACAACAGCTAGATGAAGCCAAAGCCGTTCTCAACCGGATCAATACTACTGCTAAGAGACAATTGGCAGAAGAGAAAGTAGCACTTAACCGAATTAACGCCACAGGTAATAAACAAATCAGCGAAGCCAAAGCCACATTAAATAGTATTGCCGAAGTCCGCCCCGTAGATATAGCCGCAGCGCAAACAGAAGTAGACAATGCGATCGCATCCCTCAAACGTGCCCAAACAGACTTAGCAGCAGCTTATATCAAAGCACCCACCGCCGGACAAATTCTCAAAATTCATTACCGCGCTGGCGAGAAAATCGGCGAATCAGGAATTGCAGATTTTGCTCAAACTGACCAAATGATAGCAGTTGCCGAAGTTTATCAAAGTGATATTAGCAAGGTAAAACTAGGACAAAAAGCCGTAATTACCGGTCAAGCATTTACAGGAGAAATAGGCGGTAAAGTTTCTCAAGTAGGCTTACAAGTTAATAGACAAAACGTTTTTAGCAACCAACCCGGAGAAAACCTTGATAGCCGAGTAGTTGAAGTGAAAATTCGCCTTAACCCTGAAGATAGCAAACGAGTTGCAGGTTTGACAAACTTGCAAGTACAGACAGCAATTGAACAGTAAATAGGGTGCGCAATTCAAAATAACTAGTAAGGTTTTTCATTTGTCATTTGTCATTAGTCATTGGTAAGACTTTCAAGCATGTTTAGATTGCGCAATTGACAAATTATTAATTATTCAATTTTGAATTTTGAATTTTGAATTTTGAATTGTTAATCAGGGGTGATTTCTAGATGTTTCCTAAATTCCGTAAAACACCGCTAGCTTGGCGACAGTTAATGAAAGAAAAAACCCGCCTCGCTGTAGCAGTGGCAGGTATTACCTTTGCTGATATGCTAATGTTTATTCAGTTGGGTTTTGAGAGTGCTTTGTTTGATGCAGCCATCAAACCCCATCGGAATTTACAAGCAGATTTAGTTTTAATTAATCCCCAATTTCAGACTTTATTTTCAGTTAAAAGCTTTTCTCGCGAACGGTTATATCAAACATTAAGTCATGACAGCGTGAAATCGGTAAACTCGGTTTACATCAGCACCGGACAATGGCGAAATCCCCAAACTCGTCTCGATCGCGCCATTTTAGTTTGGGGAATAGACCCAGCACAACCCGCTTTTTCATTCCCAGAAATCAAGCAACATCAAAATGATTTGAAGCAATTATATCAAGTCATGTTTGACCAAGCCGGTCGTCCTGAATATGGCGATATTGCTACTACTTTAAAGCAAACAGGTAACTTTCAAACTGAATTAAATAGCAAAGCTATTAATGTCAAAGGTGTATTTAGTAATGGTGCTTCCTTTGCTGCTGATGGGAATGTAATTACTAGTGATTCTACCTTTTTGCAACTCTTCCCCGATCGCAAAGCCGATCGCATCGAAGTCGGCTTACTGACACTTAAATCAGGTGCTGAACCAGAAAAAGTGCGATCGCAACTAGAAGCGATTTTACCTAAAGATGTCCTCGTTCTTACCCCTGAAGGCTTTGCCCAAATTGAAAAAAATTACTGGGCTACTGGTACTGGTATTGGCTTTATTTTTGGCTTAGGTGTCGGTGTAGGATTTATCGTCGGGATCGTCATTGTTTATCAAATCCTCTATTCCGATGTTTCCGACCATTTACCAGAATACGCCACCCTCAAAGCAATGGGTTATAGCGATCGCTATTTACTCGGAGTTTTGTTACAAGAAGCATTATTCTTAGCTATCTTAGGTTTTCTCCCCTCCTTTTTCCTGTCTTTAGGGCTATATCAGCTAACCTACACCGCAACATTATTACCTATTTCCATGACAGTAGAACGAGCCATTAGGGTATTTATTTTAACTATTGTCATGTGTTCTTTCTCTGGTGCGATCGCTATGCGCAAACTCCGTGCTGCCGATCCCGCCGATATTTTCTAGTTTAAATGTTGGTTGTTGATTGTTGACTGTTGACTGTTATTAAATCTCTCAAAATCCTATGTTTATCGAATCTCCATCAACCGCTGTAGAACCAGTAATTAGTATTAGTAACCTGAATCATTATTTTGGATCGGGTGCGCTAAAAAAACAAGTATTATTTGATATTAATTTAGACATTAAAGCTGGTGAAATCGTCATTATGACTGGCCCCTCTGGGTCTGGTAAAACCACACTTTTAACCCTCATGGGGGGATTGCGATCGGCTCAAGATGGTAGCTTAAAAATCTTAGGACAAGAAATTTGTGGTGCTAGTAAACAGCAATTAACTACACTACGTCGCCAGATTGGTTACATTTTTCAAGCCCATAACTTGATGACATTTTTAACAGCTAAAGAAAACGTGCGCATGTCATTAGAGTTACACGATCAATATCTACATCAAGATTTGGACAGTAAAGCGATCGCAATGCTGGAAACTGTAGGGCTGGGAGAACGTGTCAATTACTACGCCGAAAACCTTTCTGGAGGACAAAAGCAGCGAGTTGCGATCGCCCGCGCCTTAGTCAGCCATCCCAAAATTGTCTTAGCAGACGAACCTACAGCCGCACTCGATAAAAAATCAGGGCGTGATGTTGTCGAATTAATGCAAAAATTAGCCAAAGAACAAGGCTGTACAATATTATTAGTAACCCATGACAATCGGATTCTCGATATTGCCGATCGCATTATTTATATGGAAGATGGGCAATTAAAAAGTGATGATATAGATGTTGTCGCTAAAGTTAATTAAGTATTTATTAAACAATAAATTATCATATTTATACTGTAGGCTGGGCAATGCCAAGTTTACATATTTTTTATGATTACCTAATACCAATTTACAAAAATAAGGTGACATATTGTAGGGGCATGGCAATGCCATGCCCTCTAGATTGGATTAATGTGTCGCCAAGATTATTTGAATTGGTATAAAATCTGCATATATTAAAAATGAAAATTCTTACTATGACACATTGTCAAAGATTGACTGGAGATTTTAAGCTATGATACCAGCTTAGTTAATCCAGTAGTCTGTAATTTTAAGATTGTTGAGGAGTGGCAAAATTCTCGATGAATAATATTGGTAATTTATTTACAGCAGGCGGCGTGGTTATGTGGCCGCTGTTAGGATTTTCTATCTTAGCAGTAGCGCTAATTATTGAAAGAATTGTCTTTTGGGTGAAAATAAATAATCGGCAAAATCGCGTAGTCCGAGAAGTATTACAACTGTATCGTCTAGATAATGTAGTTGGCGCTTTAGATAAATTGCAGCAAAATGCTGATTTACCCATGTCGCGGATTTTTCTCGCCGCTTTAGAATTAGAAGAACCGACGCCAGAAGAATTCCGTTTAGCCTTAGAAAGCGAAGCCCAAGCCGAAATTCCCTTACTCAAACGCTTTCAAAACATTTTTGATACTATCATTGGTCTAGCACCCCTGTTAGGACTTCTCGGTACAGTTTTAGGATTAATTATCTCTTTTGAATCCTTAGATATTGGTGATGTTGGTGGTACAAAAACATCAAATGTAACTGGGGGGATTAGTCAAGCCTTAGTCTCTACAGCTTCAGGATTAGTCGTGGCTATCTTTACACTTTTCTTTGCCAATTCCTTTCGCGGATTGTACATGCGCCAGATAGCTTGGATTCAAGAATATGGCGGACAGTTAGAATTACTTTACCGCCGTCGCTATGAAAGAGGAGACAGATCCTATGCGCCTACCAGATGAACCAGATATTCCCGCCCAGATTAACATCGTCCCCATGATTGATGTGATTTTTGCGATTTTGACATTTTTTATCATGTCAACTTTGTTTTTAACTCGTTCAGAAGGGTTACCAGTTAATTTACCTAAAGCCGGATCGGCACAACAACAAGCCAGCGCTCCGATTACTGTTACATTAGATGCAGAGGGCAAAATCAGTGTAAACCGCAAAGCGGTCGATATCGAGGTATTAGGAGAACAAGTCCGTACATTTATGGGTAATAATCCCGAAGCCTTAGTTGTAATTAACGCCGATGAACGAGTTAATCACGGTAAGGTAGTGGCTGTCATGGATCGATTACGTCAGGTAAAAGGTGCTAAATTAGCGATCGCCACTCAAAAACCCTAGTACCGCCGTGAATTCAAAATTCAAAATTCAAAATTCAAAATTAAGACAGAGTAAGCTTTTTGTTGATTTTGAATAGTCTGTTTATTTACGCCGTTCTGTACTAGTCAGCTATCAACAACTCTCTATTTTGGGGAAAAGTACAAGTTTCATCTTTTCCCTAATATTACGATTATTGTATTATTATCAATGAATATAAATTTCTGCTAATCAACTATTATCATAACTCTGACTCAACCCTTGATTTGTCATGTTTTAGGCTGACTGCGTGAAAAAAAGTCTTACTGCTAGTTATGATTCTTAACTCATTAGAATAATTAAAGTTTAGCTCAACAGCAAATTTCAGATTTAATATTATTCTAGAAATACAAATAGATTTTTTCGCTACAGTTTTGAGGGCAAACCTATGACTATTTGGGTAAACGAACAAATCGATCCGTCAGGGATGATCCATGCTTGTATTGCTTCTTGTAACGAGTCCCAAGCCAAAGATTGTCATGAATCCTTTGAGAATAACTTAAACGAGAAACAAAAAGCATCCGGTTGGGTAGCCCAATTACGGAAGGTTGATTCTTGGGATGATGTTCCCGTAAATGCTTTAAAGCTAGATTAATTTTATCGAAAATCAAGAATGCAACAAATTGTAGGGGCATGGCATTGCCATGCCCTTTAGAATATATAGATGTACCGCCAACACTATTTCAATTGGGATAACGTTTTTGTCTTGATAGACTGAAAATCGCATAATTTGTGCTGTGCGTACTATTTCCCGATGATATATCTGATAGTTTGGGATGTAGGTTAACTCAACGCAATGGATAAGACATTGACCTACCATCAACTTTCAGTTGGGAAAGTCTGCAATTTAAAACTCTCTACTGTCAACTGACACTCAATGCAAGTAAACAAATCAGGTTACTGGGAATTAAGTTAATAAAAGATAAAAATCAGATTAAAACTTAACACTTCACCCACAAATCTGTAAATTAACTCCAACATTATAGAAATTTGCTGATTTTTATAAAGTTTTAAGAGTTATTATTAATTCCAAGGATTAAACTTAAAAACTTGCAAAAACATCACAAATGTAGTGAACTATTCGCCAGTTTACTCTTCTGAGCAAAGCTACCCCATTAATTTAGTTGGCAAAACGGGACAAGCTATTCAGATTTCCATTCATTCACCTAGCCAGTATATCTGTGCCAACTGCGAACGGATATTACCAGATTGGAAACAGAAATCTGTTTTATGGGTAGTGATTGTTTTGCAGCAATCACAGTATCAATTAGATAAATGCACCCCCATCATTGAAGCCGAAAAAGAACGCTTACGCGAAAGATTTATGCGGTTTGGTTTTGATTTAGCCTTCAATCTGCGCGATCGCCACTATTTAACCGATCTCATAGATCCTCGCACCGGTTATCCTTTACTTTCCCATCCCGGAACAGTTCCCCATGACGACACAGCCGTCGTCAAAGCTTTACTTCATTACCCGATTATTAAAAATAAATGCCGAATGCTAGTACATCCAAACTGGGGTACAGCCGTCTATCCTAGTACCATCATCTCCGAAGCACCTCCCATCACAATTGAATGGGCAATCAAAACCATCGCTGCTATGCATGGATGGCAAGAAATTAGTTAATTGTCAGTTGCTAGAGACGCGATAACCCTTGTCTGTACAGTCGTCAACAGTCAACAGTCAACAGTCAACAGTCAACATTATTAAATTTGTACATCAGAACAATAAAAAAATGTAATTACGAATTATGATGTGCTTTACCGCTTGATAAATAAAGTGCGGTAAATTGGTTCACCTTTATTTTGAGTCGCAATTTCTCTTTCTGTGGCAACTGGTAACGGATTTTCTGCCATCCAATCTTGGGAACTAAGCTTTTGAAAAGCTGGATGTTGGCAAAAATTATTACGCATTTCAATTGCTAAAGATTCTATATCCGATTGCAAAAATACCACACCACCAACAGCAAGATAATTTGCTAATTCTGAGACTAAATCTGGTTGCACTATTCGCCGTTTCGCATGACGAGTTTTAAACCAAGGATCGGGAAATTGAATTGTCACTCGCTGTAAAGTACCAGCAGGTAGAGAAGATAAAAGAGTTTCTAAAGATTTATTGACATTACAAAATAAATAATGGAGGTTTGTTAAACCTAAATCAGAACATAACTGATTAGCCTCTGTTACGAGTGGTTCTCTAATCTCCAAACCAAGAAAATTCCAGTTAGGTTCTATCTTTGCCATATTCAACAAAAATCTACCCCTAGCACAACCAATATCTAGATGTAGTGGTTGGTGCGGTTGAGCATAAACTTTTTCCCAATCTAGGGATTTGACTGCTGTTTGATACTTTTGGGCAAGTGGATTAACATGTTGACGTACTCGGACAGGGGACAAGATAGACTCTCCTTAACGTAACAATATTGAATTTAATATTTTACACTAATTGCAATAGCTTTCGTGAGCCTAAAGTAAATATCTTCAAAGTAAGAACAAATAAATATTTAATATTTATTGTTGCTGAATACTTAGTGTTTTTTGATTTTTTATACCTATTACCTACCATCTAAAAATTGTCATAAACTCACTAATGGTAGATGCCAACCTCCCTAATATATATAAACATCTATGACCAAGATAATCTGCATCAAGGCATAGTAGGTATATTTTGCCGATAATTTCATACGGAAATCATAAATCCTTAATGTGTATAAATATTAAGTAAAAGCAATCCGTCTCAGGGTTACAAAGCAAGCGTTATACTCTTTGGAAAAGACTTGTTTTAACTCTACTTTTAAAACTATCCCGAATCAATGTCTCTCAATTTTCGTTTTGCCATAGTGAGCGATTTACACATCGCCCTTCCCCACACCATCTGGGATCATCCTAGCCGATTTCATTTAGTGGAGGTCAGCATACCAGCTTTTGAAAGTGTCTTAGAACATTTAACACAACTAGATTTAGATTTTGTTCTCCTCCCAGGTGACTTAACCCAGCATGGCGAACCAGAAAATCACGCTTGGTTACAACAGCGTTTAGCACAGTTACCTTTTCCGGCGTATGTTGTCCCTGGTAATCATGATGTCCCTGTGGTGATAGCAGATAAACAATCTATTGCTTTTGCTGATTTTCCTCATTATTACCGCAAATTTGGTTATGAAAATCCTCATAAACTTTACTACACTACTCAATTGCTATCCGGAGTCCGGCTGATTGGGTTAAATTCCAACAATTTTAATGAGCAAGGTCAACAAATAGGACGTTTGGATAGCGAACAGCTGAATTGGTTAGAAGAGGTACTAGCAGCTAGCAAGAATGAATTAGTGCTGGTGATGATACATCACAATGTAGTTGAACATCTGCCTAATCAATCTTGCCATCCAATGGCAAATCGCTACATGCTGCAAAATGCAAAGGAATTAGTACAGTTACTACAGCGCTATGGGGTGAATTTAGTTTTTACAGGACATTTACATGTACAAGATGTTGCCCATAGAGGAGGAGTATACGATATTACTACTGGCTCTTTAGTCAGTTATCCGCATCCTTACAGAGTTTTAGAGTATCACAGCGATAATTTTGGCAGACAATGGCTGCAAATTTTGTCACATCGAGTAGAGTCAGTACCAGATTTTCCCGACTTGCAACAGCTGTCTAAACAATGGATGGGCGATCGCTCTTTTCCCTTCCTGATGAAATTATTAACTCTACCGCCATTAAACCTACCAACCCAGCAAGCCCAAGAACTAGCGCCAAGTTTGCGGGATTTTTGGGCAACCATTGCCGATGGTGACGGATTGCTAGATTTTCCCCAATTTCCCCAAAAACTACGCCGTTATATGCAAAAATATGGCGCAATTTCCGCCGGCGGTACTCCCACTTTTATTGATAACAATAGCAGCATCTTGCTGGAGAAGAATTGAAGTGTGAGACAAGGGAAGGGGAAGGAGGACAATTGTAGAGACGCGATGAATCGCGTCTCTGCCTAATGCCCAATGCCTAATGCCCAATGCCCAATGCCCAATGCCCTACACCATCTTCTCACCTTCGATATCTAAGGCGCGGCAAATGCCAAATACTGAGGTGTAACCGTGTAAAAAGGTGCTACCAGCTACAGGGCCGATTTCGCCGTTACAGAAAAAACCGCCGACGGGGATATCTTTGATGTAGCGCCTAAATAGTTCAGAATCAAAATTGGGTTTGCCGTAGAGTCCTTCACCACGCCCAACACAGGAAAACATTAAAGCAGCTGCGGCTGCAACTTCATCAGCTTGGCTGTCTTGATATTGTTGCAAGAGAACTTCTAAATCTTCTGCGGAGGCTTCAGCATCGCGGAGGTGAAATTGCAAACGTTGTCCGGGACGGACGCGATCGCCAATTGCGATCGCACCTGCTGTAGGATCTACACCCAAAATTCCGCGAATTAAAAAGTCTCCCTGTTGTAAAGATGGTTTAAATCCATCCATTGCTACCCCAACAAACAAAGAATGTTGGGCTAAAATTCGCTCTTTTTCGCTGAGATTGGCAATTAATTCCCGTAATAACACTAACGGTACTTGCTCATCCAATTCTAAGATAATATTGCGTTCGGCTTTAGTCACCTGCATTGGCTCGCCAATTGGTCGGCATCCTTGAGCCACAATGGTTTCTAAGACAATATTGCCACTCAAAGCCAATCCGACAGTACCTTCGCGATAGAGGCGATCGTTACAAAATAGCGCCATCCGCCCACTCATCCCCCCGGCGCTAGCTTGTCCGCCTATTGTTACCGAGCCGGGATAAGCAAAATCTAGCCCCTGCAATAAATCATTAATTCCCGAAGCAAAGGAACCGCACAGCAAAATAAACTGGGGCGTTGGTGATGGTGGTACGCCAATCAAATCAATCCAAGCATCTGGTGAACTATCCAAATCCGGTAATTCATCCGCTAGTATGTGAAAAACTTTGACATCCACCCCTGGTAGATGAGCCAAAGTCAGACTTAAAGCTGCTTCTGCTTCTAGTTCTTGAGTTTGTCCCTGAGTTGTAGTGCCGATTACACCGCCACCACTACAGCCAATTAGTACCGGGACAGAAAGTTTCTCAGCCAGCAAAGGTAAGAGGCGGGAATACTCGCTAGCAAATGCAGAGGAAATGAATACCAGCCCTAAATCTGGAGGTGCTGTTAACGATGACACAGCCCGTTCTACCACATCTGTAATAGCTGCTTCTAAAGAAGGACGGGTTGACAGGGCATTTGTCCATTGCATTCGATCTGCCATGAGTTTTAGGCTTCTTTCTTTGGTTGGGCTGTTTTGCGTGACTTTTGCTCCTGGGGAGAATTTGCTGTGATATCAGGAGCTAGGGTTTTGATTCCCTACTAGATGCATTAAATATATTGTATGATTATACTTTTGTAGTACCGACTCTACAAAATCTTCAAAGATAAATATAAATTTAGTACTTATGCGATCGTTTATTGTATTAGTTATAGTTCATCCGACTCAAACACTAACTTAACAGCTAAGTGGTTAGAATGGTGAACGATACAACTAAAAACCGCCATTTTTAGATTTTTCTATACTGGTATTAACACCACACAACGAAACTAAATCTATGAGCGACATCCAAGAACAAATCCAAGTAGAAGTTGAACAAGCACGTGCTGTCTGTGACATCTCAGGTAGCAACTCTGCTGAATGTGCTGCGGCTTGGGATGCAGTTGAAGAACTGCAAGCTGAAGCCTCTCATCAGCGCCAAAATAAGCAGAAAAATTCCTTAGAAAAATACTGTGATGACAATCCAGAAGCTGCAGAATGCCGTGTTTACGATGACTGAAAATTAAGTTGGTAAACTGGCTTTTTGTCATTTTGGTCTAATAGACAAGCAACCAGGATTCGCTTTACTGATATTTTGCACCTTGATGTAACTCCTATTGGCATGTTTGTTCAACTTATCTTAAGATTTGCTGATTAAGTAGGAACAATCATCAATAGCTTTAAGGTTGTTAGAGGTAATATTTTAGAGGCTTAAATTTTCCCCAAACCTCTCTCCTCGTCAACATTAGAGCTTGTAGGAAGTCAATCTCACATCTATCTCTAGAGCAGTTTTTATAACTCATCTGGAGATTATGATGATTTAGTGCAAAATAAAAGTTACGAAAGATTGAGTTGCTTGTTTTTTTGCAACTTGTTATAAAGATTAAGCCCAATAATTGATCCCACACTGTCCCTATGAGTCAGATGTGGGGTTTATTGTTGAAATAGCTAAATAGTTGGTTTTATGTAAACTGTTAGCTATCATGTAACAGCTGTTAGCTAAATAATAGCTGTGACTACTCCCTATTAGGAAGTACAAAAAAATACATAATCCAAATCATCCTATATTTAAGTGAGTAGGGTGTGCCAAGCAGTTGTATTATTTTCTGACACCCTACAAATTGGGTATTGTTTCTATGTAGATCCTTGAGGGTAGTTGTTTTTAGTTTCATTAGTTAATTTATAGTTTAGGAAAAACTATGGAAAATGATGTTTGGTTTCGCCAATTTGTTTGGATTGATTACAGACTGGCGGTAATATTTATGGTGATTATTCCCCTGATTCTGCTAATTTGGGCTTTTGTGCAACAAGCTGATGGTATACAACGCTTATTAACGATTTATTGGCGAGTATCTAGTTTATTGGCAATTACTATTTACTTAATGATTGGTGGGTTTGGAGTCAGTTTTCTCTCTGGTTTGCTAGGGCGTATCTTGATCCCAATTTCTTTATGGTTCTGGGTAGATCTCAATGATGAAATTGAGTATCAAGCAAACGGGGCGTTAAAATTAGTTTTTACTTCTTGGCGATGGGCGATGACTATTTATGGAATTTTAGGAACTATAGCCTTTATTCCTTTTGTTGGTTGCGCTTTTTCTGCTGGAACTCTCAAAACTTCCTATTGCCAAGTTTGGTTAGAAGCCCCATTATTATTTAAAGAATATTTTCATGCCAATAGTAAACCTGCATTTCTCGGTTTTCTGGGCATCACATCCTTAATTATTTACGTGCTTTATCTGAGCTACTTCGTCTTAATTAAGCTAGGTAAACAGGGACGTTCCGCTACCCAACAGTAATTGTCACTGCAATCAACTTCAAAATACTTTAAGGTAGCCCCTCATGGGAAAAATCCCACAACCAAACATGAAAATCTCTCTTTCCTAGCCCCTAGCCCCTAGGGCGTGTTTTCAAACTACAAAAGTAGGTTGCTTAAGGTGAAAGCAACACAACGAAGCGACGTAAATGTTGGGTTTCGTTCCTCAACCCAACCTACATTGAAGTATAATTTAGGGTTTGAAAACAGTCCCTAGTCCCTAGCCCCTATTTTCAAGTTAGTCTACAACATTCTGTATCGAGCAAAATTGACATCCTCCCACCGCTAACCTGACGGTGTAGCGGGGGATTCCTAAGACTCACGACTTAGGTTTCTGTTTCTTTCCCTTCGGGTTCGCTGGTTGCTCTACTTGGGGAAACCCGAAGACCGCACCAGACTCACCATTACTGGATTTTCGCAACTGCCCAAGAGACTTATGCCCATCAGGTCTTATGTTCGCTCCACAGACTGTACGGGAGCCGCTACAACGGGGGGAACCCCCGCAACGCGCTCCCTTAACGGTGTGTCCCACCGCCAAAATATTCCGGCTGGCGTTGATATCCCTGTCATGGTGCATTCCGCAGTTGGGACAGTCCCACTCCCTGACATTCAACGGCAGTTTATCAAGAATATGCCCGCAGTTACCGCAGCGTTTAGAACTGGGAAACCATCGGTCAATTTTTACCAAGTTTCGACCGTACCAAAGAGCTTTGTATTCCAGTTGCCTCACCAACTCCGACCATGCAGCATCACTAATAGCACGGGCAAGTTTGGGGTTCTTAACCATATTCTTAACTGCCAAATCTTCAACTGCTATCGTTTGGTTTTCACGAATCAGTCGAGTTGTCAGTTTATGCAGATGGTCTTTTCTGGAGTCAGAAATTTTAGCTTGAATACGAGCAACTTTGAGTCTTGCTTTATCTCGGTTGCGAGAGGACTTTTGTTTACGGCTCAAAGACTTTTGCGCTTTCCTCAACTTTTGATAGTGCTTGTCAAACGCTTTGGGATTAGCAATCTTTTCACCCGTACTCAGGGTAACAAGGCTGCTAATGCCAACATCCAGTCCCACAGCACTATCGACTGGTTGCAAAGTTTCCTCAGTTGGATCGTTGATTCGCAAACTAACAAACCAACGTCCAGAAGGCTCAAGTCTAACTGTGATGGTACTAGGTTCACATCCCTTTGGAAGTTGCCTAGACCATTTAATTGGCAATGGTTCAGAACACTTAGCCAAGTAGACTTGTCCATCCTTCCATCGGAAAGCAGACTTGGTAAACTCTGCACTACCTCCACTACGTTTTTTCTTGAAGTTGGGGTATCTTGCCCTACCTGCAAAGAAATTAGTGAAAGCAGTTTGCAGATGCCTCAAACCTTGTTGCAGTGGTACACAACTAACCTCATTCAAAAATTCCAGTTCTTCAAGTTTTTTCCACTGCGTCAACATAGCAGAAGTTTGAACGTAATCAACCTTCTGTTGTCTCTCATACCAAGCCTCAGTTCTCGCTGCCAATGCTCGGTTAAAAACCAACCGCACACAACCAATTGTCCGGCGCAATATCTGTTCTTGCTCGGCAGTTGGATACACTCTGTAACGGTAGGCTTTTTCCACGCCTCACATTTTATCATTAAATCTGTAAATCTGTGAAATACGCACAGCCCGCTATGCACCAAAGTTTAATTCCTCACTCGTCGCTCACCCCGTCGTCTGTCGTTCGCACTCCACAACTCGACTTCATTGTGAAGCTTCTCGCTCGTCCCCATTCCTCTCACCGCCAAACTGCGTTGTGGCGGGAGTCTCCTGGGGGTGTTAGATGAATTCCATTGGCAAGCGGCTGGAACAATATACTAATAAACGCCCCCAAGAAGTCTTAGTTGTACAGGTGGAAGTTGACAATGAAGAAGATACAATTGCTATCTTTAAGGGTTTTTCTAGTTCCTTAATGCGCCCAACCGCATTTGATCCAGATGTACCAGTGTTGCCAGATGGAGCGAAAATTATCAGTATCGATCGCGTCGCCACACCTTACAATCCACAAGCACCTCGTTATATTCAACAAGGAATATTATGGGAAGAAATGGAAGCTCTATTATTAAAAGTAGGTGTTTAAGGGGACAAGGGACAAATGACAATTGTACAGACGCGATTAATCGCGTCTCTAACCACTGACTACTGACAAATGACAATTTCCGGTTCTGGATACACTCTTCCCGTTTTTGCTTGTGCTTCTGCGATCGCAGCTTTACATTGGTTACGTCATCATCAACCGTTAACAGTAGTTACCGTAGATTTAATTACACCAGCCGAAGTTGCGGAGATCCCCATTGAACAGGTAGCTGGCTTATCTGAAAATATGGCTTTGGCAATTACCCGCAGCGATCCGGGGGACAATCTTGACTTGACGAAAAATACACCGATTTGGGCGATGGTGGAATGGGCTGAGGGTGAAGGCGAAGCAGTAATTATTAAAGGTGGCGAGGGGATTGGTAAGCAAGAAAATGGTGCGGGAAAAGCAGCGATTTACGGTTATGCGCAAAGATTATTGCAAGAGCACTTAAGCCGACTTTTAGCACCAGGGGAAAGAATTACAGTCACAATTATTTTACCGGCTGGGCGATCGCTCGCACTGCGCACTTCTAATGCGGCTTTTGGTGTGGTGGAAGGGCTTTCATTATTGGGAACTTCGGGAATTTCCCAACCTTTAAGTACACCAGAACAACTCGCAACTTTTCGCGCTGATTTACAACAAAAAGCCAGTCAATTTGACAGCTTGGTATTTTGTATTGGCGAGAATGGTTTAGATTTAGCCAGAAAAATTGGTATTAATCCCCAACAGTTAGTCAAAACTGCTAATTGGTTAGGGCCAATGTTAGTAGAAGCGGATATTCTGGGCGTTAAAGAACTCTTATTATTTGGCTATCATGGCAAACTCATGAAATTAGCCGGGGGGATTTTTCATACCCATCATCACCTAGCTGATGGTAGGCGCGAAATTCTCGCTACTTACTGTAGTTTAGCGGGATTAAAACAATCAGAGATCCAAGTTATCTTTGATAGTCCCACGGCTGAAGCTGCATTAACATACCTGAGATCCCTAGATGCAAATACAAGCAGTGATTGGGTGAATCAAGTTTATACTGCGATCGCCGAAGCAATTGACTCTCGCGTGCAAGAATATATCCGCAATCATAGCCAAAATGGTATGTCTAGCCTAGTGTGTGGTTCGGTAATGTTTGACCGCGATCGCAAAATTATCGTGAAGAGTAAAACTGCTTGTATGTTATCCGGAAAATTATGTTAACTTAATATGAATAATCATAAATAATCCCAATAAATAAGTTTTTCGGTAGCAACTCTAGGGTAATTTTGTCTTTTTAATACCAGGTCAAATTGCTAGGCCAAACTGACGCACTGATTAAGCGCGTTTAGGGGATTTATTTACCATTATTCAGCCCTCTGCCCAATAATGGTATCAACTTGAACCACAGAGCAATTATCTAGTCTAACACACACTCTCTTGCCATCATGAATACAGCGGTGACTCTACTAACTGAACAATTACCCCAAGTAAATGAGCATTGGGGACAGCTTAATCGCCAAATAATTGTGATCCTTGACTTCGGTTCTCAGTATTCTGAGCTAATTGCCCGTCGCATCCGCGAGACGCAAGTATACTCTGAAGTCCTGTCCTATCGTACGACAGCTGAGCATTTACGGCAACTTAATCCCAAAGGAATTATCCTGTCTGGTGGCCCGAGTTCAGTTTATGCAGAGTACGCTCCCCATTGTGACCCAGAAATTTGGAATTTGGGGATTCCCATTTTGGGTGTGTGCTATGGAATGCAACTGATGGTAAATCAGCTAGGTGGGGAAGTAGCAAAGGCGGATCGGGGCGAGTATGGTAAAGCTTCACTATATATAGACGATCCCACAGATTTGCTAACGAATGTCGAAGATGGCACGACGATGTGGATGAGTCACGGAGACTCTGTAATGAAGATGCCACAAGGATTTGAACTGCTGGCCCATACAGAAAATACTCCTTGCGCCGCGATCGCCGATCATGAGAGAAAACTCTATGGCGTGCAATTCCATCCAGAAGTAGTCCATTCTGTCGGCGGTTTGGCTTTAATCCGCAATTTCGTTTACCATATCTGCGACTGCGAACCCACCTGGACAACAGCAGCTTTTGTGGAAGAATCTGTACGGGAAATTCGCGCCAGAGTTGGCGATAAGCGCGTATTATTAGCCCTATCTGGGGGAGTTGACTCTTCTACCTTGGCGTTTTTACTTCATAAAGCCATTGGCGATCAGCTAACTTGCGTGTTTATTGACCAAGGCTTTATGCGGAAGTATGAGCCAGAAAGATTAGTTAAGCTATTCCAAGAGCAATTTCATATTCCTGTAGAGTATGTGAATGCTCGCGATCGCTTTTTGAATATCATGGTTGGTGTTACCGATCCTGAAGAAAAGCGTCGCCGCATCGGTCATGAATTCATTCGCGTCTTTGAAGAAACATCCAAGCAACTCGGTCACTTTGACTATTTAGCTCAAGGTACCTTATATCCAGATGTGATTGAATCAGCCGATACCAACGTCGATCCCCAAACTGGGGAACGAGTGGCGGTGAAAATTAAGAGTCATCACAACGTTGGCGGATTGCCCAAAGACTTGAGATTTAAACTAGTAGAACCACTGCGGAAATTATTTAAAGATGAAGTCCGCAAAGTAGGGCGTTCGATTGGTTTACCAGAAGAAATTGTGCAACGCCAACCTTTCCCCGGCCCTGGTTTAGCGATTCGCATTCTCGGTGAAGTGACTGCGGAAAGGTTGAACATTCTCCGGGATGCGGATTTAATTGTCCGTCAAGAAATTAACCAACGCGGTTTGTATCATGATGTGTGGCAAGCATTCGCTGTATTGCTACCCATTCGTAGCGTCGGCGTCATGGGCGATAAACGTACCTATGCTTACCCCATCGTATTGCGGATTGTCACCAGCGAAGATGGGATGACTGCCGATTGGGCGCGTATTCCTTACGATGTGTTGGAAGTAATTTCTAACCGGATTGTTAATGAAGTTAAAGGTGTGAATCGGGTGGTTTACGATATCACCTCCAAGCCACCTGGAACCATCGAATGGGAATAACTAGTACCGCTAGGCGGAAGTCAAAAGTCAAAAGTCAAAAGTCAAAAGACTTATATTCCTGGCTTTTGCGCCATATGGAATAGTATGTTTACCCATGTGAATTTTATTTAATTGAGGGACAAAGCAATGCTTTGTCCCTTTTTTGCGGGGAAATCCATGCAAGGGCGGGGAAACCCATAGGTGTCAACTTAAAGCTCAAAACCTTTATATATCTCGTTTCCAGCCTCCGGCTGGAAATGCGTATTGCGAGGCTCTGCCTCGTCTTCTGATCAATTGAGGCGGCAGCCCACAGATCATCGCTCCCACGCAGAGCATGGGAGCCAGTTAGGATAAGGGTTTTGCGTTAAGTTGACACCAATGGGGGAAACCCCGCCCCTACAAAAATTTTAATTATGTATCGGAACGCGGATTAGCATGACAAATGACCAATGACAAATGACCAATGACCAATGACTATTCTTGGCATTACTCTACCTAATCATGAAGAAATTATATAAATTTACTTGGGTATTACCTGATTTTGCGATCGCTTTCACGCTTAATCCCTTGTATAAACAGGATTAGCAGGATGTTAAATTCCCTAAGGTGTGACACCCCCAAGAGGTCTTGACCCCCTGCCGGCTATTTATGTTAGAAAAAGCTCAGTGTTAGCTGAGATGGATCAATTAAATATATCTGTATGAAACATCACCAGGAGTGGGAATCTAGCAATCTGCTCAAATCTGCCATTATTGGCTTTCTTATAAGTAAAGCTAATTTGTGATGCGTAATTTCAGAATTTATTTGATGGTGGTAACAACTGATTTTTTATGAAAAACTGTAGGAAACTCTATCCCCTTGTGGGTGGAGTTTTTCATTGGTTATTTATCTAGATAAAATTTAAATCCGTCAAATTAATATTTTTCTTGGGATAAATTTACAAATATTTTATAAACAGGTAAAAGTTTGGCAAATTTTATATTTTTTTAATTATACAAACACAATTATTTCATAAATATAAATATTGATAATATGCAAATACTGTCTAAATATATAAATTTAATTATAATTAAAAATAAATATATATTATTAGCATTATTCACATTACTAAATTAATAGTAGTTGACCTAGTTTATTAAAAAATTAAATTAATAAGTTTCTATCTCGCAAGGATTTTATCGCTGATTCTCCTGTGTTTACTGCAATAGCTCATTACTTATATAAGTCATTAATATATAAAATACCTCACAAATTAGAAATCAATCACGATTGATTTGGTTCTGTAATATACTTATTTGTGTTAGAGAAAAGCCAAGTCAAGTTTATCAAAATTTTTGAGATACTGGCAGTAAAACACTTTACTAAAAATTTATTTTTTTCTAGATAAAATATAAAGATAAATAAAGTAAAAAACCAGTATAATCACTGACTAGAAACTAGTGTATTTATGGAAATAAACTGATAAAATAATCACTACAGAGTGAACTTTCAAAACCTCATTGGTAAACCTGAGATGAAGTAATCAATATAGTTAGCAACTGAATTTAGCCACAATCTACTTGATAACTGCAATTGTCAGTAGCCAAGGTATGTAAAGCAAAAATTTTTCGGGATCAGCCGTTGTGTGTTTGCAGAATCAATATTCGTCAAACTGGGCCAAAAGTTAATACTAGGACTTACGCACCGAATACAGAAACCCTCACAAGGGTGGTCAAAAGTCAAAAGTCAATGGTCAAAATTCAGGTTTTTGGACTATGGACTATTGACCATTGACAAAAAGCAGGAAAAATATCTGACACTGCGTAAGTCTTAAATACAACCTACATCAGCACAGGTTTGGAACAGTTGGCGATTTAACATCACTGGCAAAGAGCAACACCAACGGATATAGCAGCAAATCGCCGTTAGTCAATATATGATGTTAACTGGAAAGCACAATCATATGGGGAAAGAATCAATCTCCCCCCAACTACCTCAACAACTAGAGATACTCCAGCTACTAACTAACCTGACAAATCAGCGACTTATCCATTTACCAGATTTATTAGAATTAATAGTCAGGGAAGTGCGTAATACTGTGGAAAGCGCTCAGTTTTGTTTGATAGCTTTATATAACGATCAAACTCAAGAGTTAGAATTAAATAGCGCTGTGGGAATAAGTGCGGAAAAATTACGTTTTCTCCAGCTCAATAGAAGTCTCAAAACTAAACATAGCTGCTGGGGTGGATGGGAAAACTCAATTGGCGATGATGAGCCTTTTTATCGCAATACCAGTTTACTAAATCAGGTATTTGTTACTGGTGTATCCCAGCTATTTAAAGGAAGTAGGGAAAAGCCAGACTCTGTTGTGGATGACTTAGTTTCATGTCCTTTATTTTCCTATGTGCCAACATACTCGACGTTTACCCCAGCTTCTATGTATGCTGTAGCCATTAAATCAGCGCAAGCAGGAAGATTGGGAGTATTGGTTCTTGGTAACTGGGAAAATCCCCATGCTTTTAATGCAGCATCACAAAACTTATTAGATGCATTGGGTGAAGTAGCGGCGATCGCGATCAACAATGCTATTATGCTGCAAGTTTTGCAGGAGCGAGAAGAACGACTAGCCAAACAAAACGAAATTTTGTTAGCGCAAAATCGCGAACTCGAACAAATTCGCCAGCAAATGCAGCTACAAAACCAACAACTACTAGAAGCAGCAGAGTTAAAGTCACAATTTTTAGCTACCACATCCCATGAACTGCGCACACCCCTGAACGTGATTTTAGGCTTATCACAGGTATTATTGCGTCAGCGCACCTCCAGCTTGTCTCAACTACAAATAGAAATGGTGCAACGCATTCTCAATAATGGAAACCATCTGCTGTCAATTATTGAAGATATGCTCGACTTTGCCAATGTGGAAGCCGGTAACGTCTGTTTTTACCCAGAAGAATTTAATTTAGGAGATTTAGTATTAACAACCGTAGCCGAACATCGTTTTTTAGCCGAAGAAAAGCTATTAGATTTGCAGGTAGAGATTAATCTGGCTGATAACTCAATGATGAATGACAGCGATCGCCTCAGACAAGTTTTAGTTAAGCTGTTATTAAACGCCATCAAATTCACACCCAGAGGTAAAGTTACAGTTAAAGTCTGGGACATCTCCAATGATAAAATTGCGATCGCAGTACAAGATACAGGTATAGGAATTGCACCCCATCACCTAGAATGTATTTTTGAGCAATTCCGCCAAGTCGATCAAAGTAATAGTCGTCAATATGAAGGTATGGGTTTAGGTTTAGCCATTACCAGATCCTTATTGCAGATGATGCAAGGTAAAATTAGCGTCTTCAGCCAAGTTGGAGAAGGTTCTACATTTCAAATTGAATTACCGAGAAAAATTAGTCAATAGTCATTAGTCAATGGTCAATGGTCAATAGTCATTTGTTAGAGACGCGATGAACCCTTGTCTGTACAATTATCATTGGTCTTCCTTGTCCCCCCTGCTCCCTGCCCCCTGCCTCTTGTCCCCTCAATCTATTCTCTCGGCTATTCTCAATTTAGCAGAACGTGATCGCGGATTTTGGGCGAGTTCTGATTCTTGGGCTGTAATGGGTTTTTTGGTTAAAACTCGCAATAATGGCGAATTTCGTAAGCTGTGCTTGACTATTCTGTCTTCTAAGCTATGAAAGCTGATAATGGCTATTCTTCCCCCAGGAACTAGAGAATTGGGTGCTTTCTCTAAAAAGGTTTCTAGAACTTTTAACTCGTCGTTGACAACAATGCGCAATGCTTGAAATACTCTGGTAGCTGGGTGAATGCGTCCATAGCGATATTTTGGTGGTACGCAAGATGCGATCGCCTCGGCTAATTCTACAGTAGTCTGTAAAGGACGTCGTTCTACAATGCGTCTGGCGATGCGTCGCGATAATCTTTCCTCACCGTATTTAAAGAAGATTTCTGCTAATTCTCCTTCATCCCAATCATTGATCACATCAGCAGCTGTTAATGATTGTCCTCGATCCATGCGCATATCTAAGTTAGCCGCAAGACGAAAGCTAAAGCCGCGCTCCGGTGTATCTAAATGATATGAACTCACACCTAAGTCGGCTATTATACCATCAAATATACCGTGTGTAAATTCATAAGTTGCAAAGTTGCTATAAACGAAGTTTACTTGTTCTTCATATCCAGCTAAATACTTTTGTGCCGCAGCTAAAGCATCCGCATCTTGGTCAATGGCTGTAACCTGGACATTTAACGCCGCTTCTAGCAATAGACGAGTGTGACCGCCACCACCAACTGTTGCATCTAGATAATGTCCCCCTGGATGCACCGCTAAACCTTCAATTAACTCCCGACTTAAAACGGGAATATGGGAAAACATTGTTGCTTCTGCATCCGATGGGGTTGGCGAATCTATGTTCATGTTGATTTTTGTCTCTTTAACAAAGGGTAAAGAAAAACTTAACAAATTGCAATTTTAAGGATTTGATAAAGTTTTTTCTTAAATTTAGTTTACTTCTGTCGATGGGTTGACATATTGTCACTGAGGGGATTTGCGGATTTTTGTCCGATGAGTTTAGTAGCAATTTACAATATGTTTATCTGTGTCAATGAGTATTATTACTCATTTGAATTACCTGAATCAGGTATTAAACTAGTCCTGAATATTAAGCTCCAGGGTATGGGAAGATAGTTCTGTTTAATTTTGATGAAGTTCTTCCCCTGAAATTTTGCATTTACCACCGTAAATTTACGCAAGAGGTTAGTCATAATAAAAATGGCTGAATCTCAGTAAATTAAGTTTGTCGTCGAGAGTGAAGACAAACAACTTTGACTTGCACATTATCAGTCACATGGAGGTTAACAAGATTATGAAGATGTTAAGCGAAAAAGAATACCTAGCATTAAAAAAATCGCCACTAAAGAATAAAAATTAGGCGATCGCACAGAATAGCGCATAGATGAAATAATAAGTTTTGTATGGCAGAGCTATCTGAGATTAACCATCAATAGGAAATTTGCTCAAATGTTTAAGCAACGCTCTTATCAGAGTCACTTCTTCGCAAACTTAGCGAACACTCAATTACCCAAAACCCTTAATTATTGGCGGTTGCGGCTAATTGAATCAATTCCATTTTTGCTAGCCTGTACAGTATTAATCAGTGTAATTAGTCTGAAAAGTCCTGTATTACTTTTTTGTCTATTAATGGGCAGTTTAATTGCCATAGTCATACAGCAAATAGGACAACAAATCAAATTACCAAAACGCCAGTTAATTTCACTGCAAATATTAGCAGTAGTCGCTCTATTGAGTATATTCTGGCTGGACTACTTCGCCGCCCCAGCGCAAGCGCAATTTTTCAAAAAAGCTGAAGACTTCTTTCAAAATACCCTAACTCAAGGCACCAGCACCGGCGGTAACACTCAACTAGCTGTGGGATTAGTCTTCAACGTCTTACGCGCATTGTACCTACTATATATAGCTGTCGCCTTAATTGGCGTAGTCAATGCCGTGCGCAAAGACGAAGATTGGCAAAACATCGCCAGAACCCCTTTATTAGTAGTAGTTGCAGTCACCATTGCAGATGTACTCACAGGCTTTGTCATTGGTAATCCCAATAAATAAAGGCGCATATTTAAGTAAGTGGCTAATTGTAACCAAATATGTCACGCAACATAAATAGGCGGCAAATTCTCACTAATGACAAATGACAAATGACAAATGACCAATGACAAATGACCAATGACAAATGACCAATGACCAATGACCAATGACCAATGACCAATGACAAATTATCATGTCTCAAGAGCCAGACAAAGAGTTTCGTCCAGTCAATCAAATATTAGGTAGCCAACCATCATTAGGGCCGCTACCAGCAGATCAAATTCTACCTTGGACAGTCATTGCTTTAGCTGCCTACTTTATAGTTAACGGCATCTTTGGCGGACTATTCCAAGATGACTTTAAAAAATGGTTGTGGACAATCCTCATCGCCGGTTGGGGAATGGCTACTTGGTGGATATTAACTGGTGGTAGAAGTTGGAGTTTTTTAAGTAAATTTATCGGCGTTCCCTCATGGACAAGAGGCTTTGCACGTTATCAAAGCTTGTTAGAAATAAATCATGAAGCAAAAAATCGGAAAACAAAGCATCGGTATCGCCGGCAACGCCAGGTTAACACCCTTTGAAGACGCTTTACATTTAGCGACAATGTTGCGCGTCTCGTTTAATAGACGCGACGTTGGCGGTTATATATTAACTAAAGGCAACCAAAAAGATAGATTTTGCTTTGTATTTGGGTTTGAATGCCGAGGAATTCACAGTACCCTGAGAAGCGAACAAATTGATACTATTTTTGACAACATCGAAGCTGGGTTAAAGGATATCCCTAGCGGCGAAAAAATGACGTTGCATTTGGGTTCGTTTATTGACGATAAAGAACGCCAAAAAGAATTAGCCGAGTTAGCCAGAAATACCAGTTCGCGAGATATTAAATACTTGTTAATGGCAGAACGCGCCAGAACCAAGGAACTGACAAATTCTGGCATTCGTAAACCGAAATTTTTGCGGATTTACGTGACATATACCGTCGAACCCAATGCCAGCAATGCCGATGATTTAATTGAAAAATTCTTGGCGAAAGGTGAAGCTTGGTGGTTGAAATTTAAAGGTGATATTGCGGAAGTTGAAAACCAGCGTCTAGAGACTGTAATTACTAACGCCTATAAACAAGGTTTTAGTCGTTGGGAACAGTTGTTGTCTAACAAAATGGGCTTAGATATCAAGCCATTAACAGCTAAACAACTATGGGGAGAAATTTGGCGGAGATTTAACGATACACCGCCGATAGAAATTCCTCAATTGCTCACCTTAGATGAAACCGGACTCCGCGAACAAGTTTATTCGGAATTGCCGAGTACAAAACTTTTAGTAGAAAATATTCACAGCACCACCTTACTGATGGAATCTGGCGTGCCTTGTGCAGACAGGCGGTGGGTAAATGTGAATAATAGTTATATTGGCGCTTTGACATTTTTAGAAAAACCCGGTGGATGGGCAAATAAATCTTCTCAACTGCGGTATTTATGGGAACTACTATCAAGAGAAACAGTAGTTGATACGGAAATATTTTGTCAGTTGACAGCCGCCAATCCAGCTTTAGTCAAAACTACCTTACAACGAGTTTTGAAGCAGTCAAATATGACAGCGCTGATGGCTCAAGAAAAAAGTCGGACAATTGACGTTAATGCCCAATTAAAGTTAAAAAAATCTGTCGCTGCACAAGAACAACTTTATGAAGGAGCCATACCTATATATACAGGTATAGCTATTTTTGTCCATCGTCCAACAGTGGAACAATTGGATGAAGCTACAAGATATATTGAAAACTGTTTCCAACGTCCAGCCAAGGTAATTAGAGAAACCGAATATGCTTGGAAGATTTGGTTACAATCTTTGCCCATAGTTTGGGAAGGTTTACTAGTTAAACCCTTTAACAGAAGACAATTATATTTAACTAGTGAAGTTCCCGGATTAATGCCTGTAGTCTTAACAAGACAAGGTGATAGTCAAGGGTTTGAATTAATTGCTTCTGAAGGTGGGACACCCGTACATTTAGATTTATTTACTCAGCATAAAAATTTAGCTTTGTTTGCGACGACTAGAGCCGGGAAATCGGTGTTAGTGTCGGGGATTTTAACTCAAGCTTTAGCTCACGATATTCCTGTTGTGGCGCTAGATTTCCCCAAACCCGATGGCACATCTACCTTCACTGACTATACAGAATTCATGGAGAGAAATGGAGCCTATTTTGATATTTCTAAACAATCAAATAACTTATTTGAGCAGCCAGATTTGCGTGCTTTAAGTGCAGAAGAACAAAAAGATAGGATGCTCGATTATACAGCCTTCTTAGAATCAGCGCTGATGACAATGGTATTGGGTTCATCGATAGAAAACCCTCTATTGGCACAGACAGTGCGTTCCATCATCAACTTAGCATTGTCAGCCTTTTTTAGCGATCGCACTATCAAACAGCGTTATCAAGAAGCAATGACTGGCGGTTTCGGTTCCCTAGCTTGGCAAAAAACCCCTACCTTGAAAGATTTCTTATATTTCTGTTCCCCAGAACATCTGCAACTTGATTCTCTCAGCAGCAGAGTAGAAGATGCATTGAGTCAAATTCAACTACGCCTGCGGTTTTGGCTTTCTAGCCGCGTCGGACAAGCGATTTCTTCTCCTTCCAGCTTCCGCACAGACGCCAAACTATTAGTATTTGCACTCCGCAACCTCTCCGATAGTGAAGACGCAGCTGTACTTTCCTTGAGTGCTTACTCTGCTGCTTTACGTCGCGCACTCAGCAGTCCCGCCTCGATATTCTTTATCGATGAAGCGCCAATTTTATTTGAATTTGACCAAATTGCCAATTTAGTCGGGAGAATTTGCGCTAACGGTGCTAAAGCCGGGATTAGAGTCATTTTATCGGCTCAAGACCCCGATACCATCGCCAAATCCACCGCCTCCGCCAAGATTTTACAAAACCTCACCACCAGATTAATCGGTCGAATTCAGCCGGTAGCTGTGGATAGTTTCGTCAATATCTTGAAATATCCCAAAGAAATTATCGCCCGCAACGCAACCGAAAGCTTTTTCCCCCGCAAAGAGGGAATTTATAGCCAATGGTTGCTAGATGACAACGGAATTTATACATTCTGTCGCTACTATCCCGGTTACGAACAACTAGCCGTAGTTGCAAACAACCCCAACGAACAATCTGCGCGTCAACAATCAATGCAACGCCACCGCGATAAATATGAAGCAATTTCCGTCTTTGCGCGTCAATTAGTCGCTTCTTTGCGCGGAAGTTAGAAGGGCAGGGGGCAGGGGGCAGGGGTGCAGAGGAGGTATAGGGGCTAACTCAATAAATACTCAATGACAAATGACAAATGACCAATGACCAATGACACTTGTACAGACGCGATTCATCGCGTCTCTGACAAATAACCAATGATTAATTTATGAAAAAAACCGTTATTTTCACGCTTAGTTTAGGATTGCTAGCCACACTACCAGCAATGGCACAATTAGGCAGTGTTTTAGCCGATTTTCAATCCTATTCCAGCGAATTACAAAATTATCTCAAAAATAATTTGAGTTCCACATTAAAGCCTGTTGAAATGCAGTCCCAAAGTGCGCTGAATGAATCTACAGGACAGATGAATTTACCTAATCCAATTACAGCAGGAGATAGATTAGAGAATGTGATGGTTGTCAATTCTATCTCTGATAAATTTGATAACAATCCGGCGTTGAAGTCGAAAACAGCTACTAATGAAATTAATCGCCTGATTACCCGCAGTTCTGTAGCTAGCGTTTTGGGTAAAACTGGTCAAATCAGAACAAAAATTAAGTTACAAGATACTGAAAAAACCCTAGAAAATATTTCCCAAATTGCCCAAGAAGCGGATCAAAGCCATCAAAATTTTCTGGGTAGCTTTCAATCACAACTCGGTCAATTAACTACTGCGGGTATTCCTGGTTTAGGCGCGTTATTGAATAGCAATGAATCAGATTTACAACTTAAAAATATTCAAATTCAAAGTCAACAATCCAGAATTGTTGGAGAAACACTAGCGCAGACGATGCAGGTAAATCATTTCTTGCAATATTCTAATTTAAATTTAGCCAATATTTCCCAACAAATCGAAGACAATAACCGGGCGCGGCGTGTTGATTCCTCCGCCGAAGCTGCTAGGCTTTTACGCACAACTTCGCAAATGGATTTATTTGGGAGGAAAGAAAAGTAAGAGTCAATGGTCAATAGTCAATGGTCAATAGTCAATGGTCAATAGTCAATGGTCAACAGTTAACTTTCCTTCTGCCGTCAACCATAATCTGCCTTCTGCCTTAATTTAAATTTAAAAATGCAGTATATTCTACAAATTCCAGCGAATACAGGTATTAATGATGTTCTCGGTAATGGGGTAACAACTGCCCAAAGTATTGCTGAAAGCTGGGAGAATCAATGGCTAGATTTATTACAAAAAAATCCCAGTGACAATATATATGGTTCACTGACGAATTTAGGCATATTTTTTGCGGTAGGAACTTTATTAGTTTTCCTCATCCAATGGCTGAAAGATGTACTTGAGGGTGAATATTCTCGTCCGATTTCATCGATGATTTGGCCGTTTGTGGTGGTGATTTTATTAAATAATACTGGGAATGGAAGTATTCTTTCGAGTTTGACTTTAGGGGTACGCAACTACATCAATTCGGTGAATCAGCAGGTAGTGACTACAGCAGATACCGATAAAGTTTATCAGCAAGCGCTGAATATGAGTGTGGCGGAAGAGGTGGCTGGTTCTTTGTTGCGTCCTTGTCAGTCTTTAACTGGGGAACAACAATCGCAATGTTTTACTAAAGCTACAGAGAAAATCAATAATCTTTGGCAAGAATATAGAAATTCCTACGGTAATAAAACTTGGATTGAAAGATTAGAAAATAAGGTAAATCAGATTAGCTACGGTACAGGCGATGTTTCGGAAACTGCTTTTAATGCTTTGTTAGGTTCGACAGTGCAAACTAGTATTAAAAACTTTTTGGTTTCCTTACAATATGCTTTTCAAAATTTAATTGAAGCGACAATGCTACTAATAGCAGCTTTAGGGCCGCTAGCGGTTGGTAGTTCATTATTACCTGTCGCAGGTAAACCGATTTTCGCTTGGCTGACTGGGTTTATTTCTTTGGGAATTGCCAAGATTTCTTTTAATATTATTGCGGTGTTAACTGCATCTGTAATTGTTAATGGCCCGGCGCAAGATCCAAATGCTGATCCTGATTTAATGTGGTTCATAATTTTCTTAGGAATTTTAGCGCCAATTTTATCATTATTGACGGCGGCGGCGGGAGGATTTGCAGTTTTTAATGGGATTGCGAATACAGCTAACTGGGTGAAAGCGAGGGTCTAGATGGTAAGGTTATTAGAGAAGAAAAAACAGACAGTTAATATTTTAACAATTTTTGCGATCGCAACTTTTGGATTGCAGGTATTATTGCTGCTATTTTTAATGATGCAAGGCTTAAATATTCGCCAGCTTAGTTTGCGAAAACAGCCGAATTTTGTGCAGATGGTTGATGGTAAACCTGTTGATAATACTGATAATTTAGCACGAGACCCGGAAGGAATTCGCCAATTTGTCAGTAAAACTATGACTTCAATTTTTAACTGGTCAGGAACTTTACCGCCACAAACTATTGAAGAAGTAGGTAACCCTAAACCAGATTTAGGAATATTAATTAAAACTCCATCGGGTGGGAGTCAAAAAGTTACTACTAGTAGTTGGATTGGTAGCTTTGCTTTATCTGAAGATTTCCGCAAAGGCTTTTTAAGTCAGATTGCAGTCATGACACCACCGGAGGTATTTGCAAATAATCAAGAACAAGTCATTTCCGGTAAATTAGTGATTAAAAGAGTCTATCCTCCTAAAGAAATTGAACCTGGTAAATGGCAAGTGGGGATGGTAGCCGATTTAATTCAAACTAAAAAATCTGATGGTAAAAAACTTATAGTGCCTTTTAATAAAGATATATTGGTGAGGGCAGTAGATTATTTTGATTACCCTCAAGTTGAGCAATTAACAGTTTTGCAAAGAGCAATTTATGCTGTACGTGCTGAACAGCTAGAAATTTACGAGATGCGCAATTTATGTTTAATCGACGCCTATGATAATTTACAAGGTGCAAATTCAAATCAATGTGAAATTGAACGCAAAACAGGTAACTTTACTCGATAAAACCTCTATTTAAATAGACGCGATTAATCGCGTCTCTACCAATTAAAAATTGACAAGCGAAGCGCTATAATGCAGCTACTTAAATCAGAAAATAAAAAGACTAATATTTTACCAATGTTTGCCGTTGGCACATTGGGAGTTAATATATTAACTTTATTTGTTTTGATGTTTCACGGGTCGATGTTGCAGCGATTGAACCAGCAAATCGCCTTACCAAGCCTGGTACAGCTAATTGATGGTCGGTCGATTACAGCCAATCCACAAGAAAATCAAGAAAGATATCAACAAACTATTCGCCATTTTGTTGGCGAAACTATGACTTTAATGTTAACTTGGTCACAGCAACTACCACCAAATACTGTTTGGGACATTAGCTCTCAATTGGTGACTGATGATTTTCAGCCAAAATTACAAACACAAATCAATAAGTTAAATTCTGAAAAAAGAATATCTAGTTCTTATCAAGCTACTGAGCAGATATTGGCAATTCAAAGAATTTCTCAACCCGAACAAATCGCTGAGGGTAAATGGAAAGTCGAGATGATTGCTAATCTCTTAGTTTTTCATAATTCCGATAGGCTTGGTGAATCAATTCCCATCAATCAGCAAATTTTTATCCAGACTACCGATGAACCTGTTGCTTCTTTACCTCAATCTCCCACTGCTTTACATTTGGCTGCTTATCGCCTTGGTGCAGCTAGACTGCAAATTTACAAAGTTTGTGACTTAAAAGATAAAACCTGTTCCGAAAAGTTACCTTAGGACGTACTATGACTCGCTACTCAAGTTCAACCAAAATTTCCCTAAATGATGATTCTCAATTAGAAATCGATTCTCAAGATTGGGAATTAAGGATGGCAAAGTTAGTAGGGTTAGAAAATGGAGAGTTTTCATTTGACCACGATGACACAATAGAAGAATCAGTTAATAAATCAGCTAACTTAGAACCATCGTTTTCTCAACCATCAGAAGTTAAAACTGAACAATCTTTTGCTTCCAATCCCTTTGCCAAATTAGGTTTGGTAGGTACGGCGACTTTTGCTGTGGCTTTGTGTGCTGGTGGGTTTTTAACTCAACTTATGTCTAGCAACAATCAAAAGGCAAAAAAGAAGAATATCGCTTCCCCGGTAAAAACGCCGCTACTCAATGAATCGCAACCCAAAGAGTTAGAAATTGAAACTCTCAAAACTAAATTAGCTCTGACTGAACAAGCAGAGGCGGTACAGTTAGCACAAAAACAACTGAGAAATATTCAAAATCAACCGCAAAATCTATCACCATCAACAGTTGCAAAATCTACCGCAACAACAAGCAACGTACCCAGAATTATGACTGTTGAGCGCATGGTTGATTTACCCACTCCACCACAAACACCCATCGCCTCTCAACCGTTACCAGTACCCCAACCACCGCAAATAGTAGCTGTCAAACCAGATATTCCCCCAGCAGTTAAAGCCACGCCTCAACCTAAATTAGATCCTTTTCAGATGTGGAATAATTTGGCTAAGTTAGGTAGTTATGGTCAAGTACCTGTTAGAGATATAGCATCAGCAAATATCAATACTCCAACTGCCAGCAATACCAATCCAGAACAACAAGCAAATAACCCTGCTGCTGCATCTACACCAGAATCACAAACAACAGCCAGCGAAACAGACAACTCTACTCTGATAGCGAATAAAGAAGCAAAGAGTTCTAAGTCCTTAGCTGTAGGAACGAGCGCTAAAGCAGTGCTAGCGACGGCTGTATTTGGCGAAACTGCTAATGCATCCGCTAACAATGGCGAGAATGAAGGCGAGAGCGCTAAAAATACCTTTGTCGTGCGGGTACAAGAGCCTTTAAAAGGCGTAGATGGCAGCGTGGCTATTCCGGCGGGGACTGAGTTATTAACAGAAATAAGCTCCCTTTCTGAACAGGGATTAGTACAGCTGAAAGTTGTAAAAGCGATCGCTAAAGATAGCAATGGCATCACTGAAAATAGTTTACCGCCAAATGCGATCGTGATTCGCGGTACTCAAGGTAGACCGCTAGTAGCCAAACAATATCCTAATCGCGGCTCATCTATTGCCGGTATGGATATCGGATTGTTTGTTTTGGGTGGTTTGGGTAAAGCTGCTGAGTTAATGAATCGTACAGACTCCCAAGTTGTAAGTACCAGCGCCGGAAGTACTGTAGTTACTACCAATAACCCTCAACGCAACATGATAGCCGCCGCCTTAGAAGGTGGGATGAACACGGTAGTACCGCAAATTGCCCAACGCAATCAACAAGCCATCTCCGAGATGATGCAACGCACTAACGTCTGGTTCTTACCCGCCGGTACAGAAGTGGAAATTTATATCAATCAAACAATGGAGTTTTAGGATTTGGGTATGGGGCATGGGGCATTGGGCATTGGGCATTGGGCATTGGGCATTGGGCGGAGACGCGATGAATCGCGTCTCTACAATTGTCCTCCTTGTCTCCCTTGTCCTCTCTCGCTGCTCCCTGCTCCCTGCTCCCCTGCCTCCTCTGCTCCTCCTCACGCGCCTGAGTTCATATATGAGAAAAAATCGCCTTTTTTGCCTGGATATATTGAATAATTCTAAATTTCTGCCTTGGGCTGCTTTTGGGTTTATGGCTGCAATTGTATTGGTAGGAGGCCGTGCTGTAGCTGAAAATGCTGTTTTGCGCTCGATTTTCTCTTGTCAAGCTCAAGGTTTAAGTGGCGTAGTACCTACCATTAAAATTTGGTATCAACAGGGAACAAACCTTAGTTTTATTCCCGCCGGAGAAAAAATTAGAAAAGTTTGGTTAAATGACCCATCCCAGGTAACGATAGACTTTGACGGGCCGATGTGTATGCAATTCGGTCAAGGTGCTGGTACAGGAGATTGCCAAAATTCTTCAGCTAATGTCATGCAACTCAGACGAATTAAAAAATTGGCAATTCCCGGCTTACCTTATACAGATAATACATTATTAACCGTAATTACCGAAGGTGGACAAAACACTAAATTGTATACATTTCGGATTCTATATGGCGATGGCAGTCCAGAGTATCATACTTTAGCTGTGTTTCCTGATACTGATTCTTCTAGTACCTCACCTTGCGTAAGACCGCCGCAGTAAGGGACAGGGAGGACAAACAATTCAAAATTCAAAATTCAAAATTCAAAATTAAGAACTCTATATTTAATTTTCACTTTTGCCCAATGACTAATGACCAATGACAATTGTACAGACGCGATGAATCGCGTCTGTACAATTGAGCAAATAATCATAAAAACCCTGCTGATTCATAAAGGCGTTTGAGCATAGCAGTAATTTTTGTACCGTAGTCTAAATCTGCTGACCAGCGCCCTGATAATTGATCGACTAAGGGCGCAACACCACGGGTGACAAAACGAAATCTGGGGTCTACAACTTCGTTTACTAAAGGTTCTAAACTGGCGTAAGCTTTTAAATGTTGGATATGTGCCCTAACGCCAATTCTCGCACTGGTAAAAGATGCGGCTTCGGCACTACCACCAATTGTACCTAACCCGGCAAAGTTATTTTGCTCTGGTCTAATATCATTACCAAAGCGTAAAAATCCGGTTTCTACACACATTTGGCAGAAAGCAATATCGTAGTTGATTCCTTCTGTACTTGCTTCTTCGCGGTAGAGTTTGGGGATATCAGGAAATTGCACTAAAGCATTTTCATTATTATTTCTGAGAAATAACTGTAATTGAACTTCGGAAGTATTACCATTGGAGATAATGCGGTCAAATTGACCAGGACAAACTACTAAAATTGAACGTAAACTGACAGTGCGAGTTGCTGCATCCCAACCTATAGATACGTTAAAATCTCGCAGTTCAATTGCTTTAATATAGACTACTTTATGATAAGTAATCCGGCGAACTTCTGGTATTTTAGTTAAATCAACTCGTAAGCGGTCAGCTAAATCAATGGGGATATAAGCATTGCCATTAATTAATATTCCTTGTTCTGAATATTTTTGACCGTTAACAGTAATATTAATTGTTGGATAATTTGGTGCTGGGGGAGTTCCTTGATTTGGGTCAACTGCGCGACTCCAAGAAGCCAAGCCATCCGAAATTCCTAAAGCAAAATCGCGACGACGATTTTGGAGTAAAGCACGGTCTTCTGGACTGCTGAGGAAACCGACTTGCATTAACAAAGACGCGATCGCAGTTTGTCTACAAAATATTAACCGCCCCAATCCACTATCGCTATCAGGCCTAACTCCCCGATTGGGTAACTGGGGAACGCGGCGTAATAATCCTAACAATAAAAGTTCCGCATTGCTTTTGCGCTGATTATTATTGGCAATATAGAACACGCTAGCCCCCCGGACAGTGGGGCTACTAGCTGCATCAGCGTGAATTTCTAACGCCACATCAGTGGAACGCCCGCGAGAATTGATCCAGGCGATAGTATCGGCTGCACTCAAATCGTCAGGAACTGCTAAAACTTCAAAACTCCGCGCCCGCAATTCAGTTACAATCAAATCGCGCAGCAGAATCATTTCTCTAGCTTCTGTTGTCCCGCCTGCGATCGTCCCCGGATCGACTCCTCCGGCTTCTTTGCCTCCGTGAGCAGCAGAAATAAAAATACGCCCCATGTTCAGTATTTCCTCTTATAAGAATCAGCCTCAGCAATCCTATATATCATTTCTTGGTTTAGCATCAACAATATAATAGCCATCAGGAGCGATTGATCATTTGTTTCTTAAAGAAAACAGCAGCCTGAGGGGATGAGGAGGACAAACAATTCAAAATTCAAAATTCAAAATTCAAAATTGTTTCTCTGCCCCATGCCCAATGCCCCATGCCCAATGCCCAATGCCCAATGCCCAATGCCCAATAACCAACTATGTACATCCCCCGCTTGCACCCCAATACAATTGAAGAAGTTAAACAACGCGCTGATATTGTAGATGTCATCTCAGAGTACGTAGTTTTACGCAAACGTGGCAAAGATTTTGTGGGTTTATGTCCGTTCCACGATGAGAAAACTCCTAGCTTTACGGTGAGTCCAACGAAGCAAATGTATTATTGCTTTGGCTGTCAAGCTTCAGGAAATGCAATTAAGTTTTTGATGGATTTGGGGAAGCGTTCGTTTGCGGAGGTGACTTTAGATTTAGCTAGGCGCTATCAAGTCCCTGTACAAACCCTAGAACCTGAGCAAAGACAGGAATTACAACGACAGATTTCTTTGCGCGAACAGTTATTTGAAGTTCTAGCTTCCACAGCGCAATTTTATCAACATGCTCTAAGACAATCTGCTGGTCAAAAAGCATTACAGTATTTAAAAAGCGATCGCCTGCTGAAAGAAGAAACCATACAGCAGTTTGGCTTGGGTTATGCGCCTGCAGGTTGGGAAACACTATACCGTTATTTGGTGGATAGTAAACATTATCCGGTGCAATTGGTAGAAAAAGCCGGATTAATTAAACCGCGCAAGGAAGGGAACGGTTATTATGATGTATTTCGCGATCGCTTAATGATTCCCATCCGTGACATCCAAGGGCGGGTGATTGCCTTTGGCGGGCGCACTCTCACCGATGAGCAACCAAAGTATCTCAATTCCCCCGAAACGGAGCTTTTTAGTAAGGGTAAAACTTTATTCGCCCTCGATCAAGCTAAATCGGGGATTTCCCAATTCGATCAAGCTGTGGTGGTGGAGGGATATTTTGATGCGATCGCTCTTCATGCTGCGGGGATTAATAATGCTGTGGCTTCTTTGGGTACAGCTTTAAGTTTAGAGCAAGTAAAGCTAGTATTACGCTATACCGAGTCTAAACAGTTGGTGCTTAACTTTGATGCTGATAAAGCAGGAAATAATGCTGCAAATAGAGCGATCGGGGAAATTGCCGAACTCGCTTATATGGGCGAAGTTCAGCTAAAAATTCTCAATATTCCTGATGGTAAAGATGCTGATGAGTACTTACATAGCCATAGCCCAGAAGACTATCGGGAATTGTTAATTAATGCGCCTTTGTGGCTGAATTGGCAAATTGACCAAATCCTCAAAGACCGGGATTTAAAACAGGCTACAGATTTTCAGCAAGTAACTCAGGGTATAGTAAAATTACTTAAAAATATAGTTAATAAAGATACGCAAAATTATTATATTTCCTATTGCGCGGAAATCCTCAGCTTAGGAGATAGCAGACTCATTCCCCTACGAGTCGAAAATTTGCTGACTCAGATTTCACCTGCTAGCAGCTATTCTCAACCCGTACCACTCAAGAGAAAAGCGGAGATTAATCAAGCTTCTCAGGCTTCACCTAGTTCTAGCGAACGCGGTTTGTTAGAACGTGCGGAGGGTTTATTATTGCGGATTTACTTACATTGTCCCGAACAGCGCCAAACGATTTTAAACGCTTTAGAAGAGAGAGATTTACAATTTAGTCTTTCTCACCACCGCTTATTGTGGCAAAAGATTTTCGAGTTACCAATACAGCAAGTAGACTTAATTTCTAATTTGCAAGATAGTTACTTGGAATCATCTGAAGATTTAAGTTTAATATCGCATTTGTTTTACTTGAACGAGAAAAGCAAGAAAGATATCATGCGTACTCCGCAAGTAGTTCAGGCTGCGATTACTTGTATAGAACTAGTGATGTGTGAAAAGCGCTATCGCCATTTCAAAGAACTATGGGAAGCAACTGATGAACAAGCCGAAGCAGATTTATATGAATATTATGGAAAAGCATTTCTAGCAGAAAAACTGCGCTATATCAAGTTAAACGCACAGCGCAATTTCTCTATAGAAGAAGTTCTGAAATACGCCTAGAGATTTAAGTAAATTCAATATGAGTTATTCATCAACAAATTCTCTTGTACAATTTCAAGAGATTTATCCTAGTTTAGGTTCTCAGCTAACTCTTTATATGCTGGAAAGTTTTGCTGCTACAGTGAAGTTAAAAAGTCCGTATCCAGCCGCAGAAATCCAAGTACAAATTTGGACAAATACATTAAACAAGTTTAATAGTGAAGGTTTGTGGTCTGCTATAGATTTAGAGTACACAAATCGAGATGAAACTGATACGTATATGTTCCAAGGTGGATTTTTACCTACTAGCCCAGGAAATTATCAATTTACTTACAGAATTAGACTGAATAATCAAGAAAATAAATGGCAATGGGCTGGAGGATTTGGGGAAAATGGTTATCTTAAAGTTGAGGCACCATCTGCTGCAATGACTTGGACACAAGGGCCAAACCATGTTGAGTTTCTTCCAAGAGTTTATGTTGGTAATTTGATAGCAGCTTCTCAGGCTGAACAGCTTAAAATTGATGCTGTACTTAACTTAGCTAGTGAGTTTAATTTAGCTTTTTCTGCCAGTTCTAATGTTCTTTATAAAAAGATTAGCCTAATCGATGGAGCGCAGAATTTTATCCCAGATCATGCATTGTTAGAATCTATAAATTGGATAGAATCACAGGTTAAACAGGGTAAAAAAGTTTTAATCAATTGTCGAGCTGGAATAGGTAGAAGCGGTTCGATCAGTATTGGCTACTGCTTTTACAAAAATCGACATTGGACTTATCAAGAAACTCTAGATTATATATGGAGCAAAAAAGCGGATATCTATCCTCATAAACATCTCCAGGAAACATTAGAACGTCTATTTCCTCGGAGTGAATAGTGAAAAATTATCTTTTTTCAGATTTAGATATCACCCAATATGTTGAATATTTGAATCATTTACTCATCTTCTACCCAATCATCATCTTCACTCCAATATTGTTGAGGTGCATCTCCGTGAATTTCTAAAATCTTGGCTTTTTTAATTTTGTTATCTGGTGGTTCAATGGCTTCTAATTGCACATTAAATTTCCAATTGTCACCAAAATCATAATGATAAATCATGCTTGAACCCGGTTCTAAAGGTAGATCGCCAATGCGGACTTGATCTGCAAATGGGGGTGATTCCATGTAAGGATGACCGATTGTACAAGTGCGACCAAAACGGTCTTTATAAATAAATTCGTATAGGTGGTCATCATCAAAATCAAAAGCATCTAGAATTGTCCCAGCTAACCAGCTTAATTCTCTTTTTGCAGGGATAGCAATTCTTCGCCAAGATTTAGAAACCGAGACTTTAAAAATATAAATTCCATCTGTAAAACCTTGCTGAGGAAGAATTAAATTATTGTGCCATTCTGGGAAAAATGGCTGTAAAGTTGGCTGTAATTGTCCAAAATTTACATTAATATTTTCATCAAAGTTTCCAGTAAGACCAATAGGAAATAGCAACATAAATATAGCATCACCAAGGGGTAACCTTTCTACACTAGCAATGCGCCAGCCTTTACCTTCTTGAGCTTTTCCTGGTTGAAGAGTTAAGAATCCAAATAACTCTAATAAAGCGACATTATGCAGTCCAGGATAATAGCCAAGACCTTGTTGGTCATCATATTTAGTAAATTTTAAGCCTTTATCGGGTATCTTTCCCCAAAATTGAATACATTTAAATAAATTATTCCATGAATCGTGACGTTCGCCTAAAACTTCATTATTTCCCCAAATTAACCAAGCTTCCATTAAGGTGAAATAACGTTCTGTAACATTGAGTTTAGACCAACATTCTAATACAGCTTCATCTAAGAGGGTGTTTGAAAAGTTTTTAGGGGTCAAATTTTATGCTAGCCGCCTCACCATAATACGGATCATAGCAAGGTAGATAAAGGTTTCTGAAGTTTCGGGTAATAACTCATAATCTCTGGTCAATCGCCGATACCCCATCAGCCAACCGAAAGTGCGCTCGACCACCCAACGTTTTTTGAGTAACACAAAGCCCTTAGTTTGTTCTGGTCGCAGAACCACCTGCACAATCCATCGGCAAAAGTTCATTACCCACTGCATAAAAGGCTCACCATCAAAGCCGCCATCTACCCAAATGGTTGTCAAGCGAAATACCTGATCTTGAGACTGCTTAACTCTTTTGAGAACTTGCTTACCTCCTTCACG
>NZ_JACJQG010000050.1 GCF_014696435.1 Calothrix anomala FACHB-343
CCCCATTGTTCAACTGCCCAAGTTTGGAGGTCTGTGAAATTTTCTAATTTCATACTCTGACTCTAATACACCCCATTTCCACTTTAAAAGATGTTGGTAATGACAAGGGCTTAGAGCCTGCAGGCATTAATGTAGTGCGTAGCTTCACAGAGGATTGATCAGGACTTACACAAAATCATGAAAAAACGAACCACGAAGCACGCAAAGAAGACGAAGTAAAGACGGTTTCAGAGATTTATTGTGTAAGTCCTATTGGTATCAAAAGTTTATTGATGAAGAAAATATCCTTATTGATTAGGTTCCAAGACTTATTAACTAGGTTCAAGTTTAAACAATATTGCTCCTAGCAAATCTGTTATATTCTGTTTTCAAATTGGTAGTATCTGACGATGTGGAAAAAAGTTGAGGAAGGTAGGCGATCGCTATGATGACAAAGTTCGACTAAGGTAACTTATAGCTAGCAACGCGAATAGTTAATTTACCTTGGTTGGGATTTTGGCTAAAAATAAATGCGCCTTCTTCGGTTTCCCCACGCGATAAAAAGTCAATTTGTTGTTCTCCAGTTTCTTTAACTTCACCGTCAACTTCCAATTCCGCAATTATTTGCACCGACTCAGCCGTATCTCCGCCTGTATTGACGACTTCAAACGGAACATAAAATTTTCCATCACTTTCGCGGATTGTTTGTTTATTGCTAACAGAAACAATAGGCGGTTGATTTTTATCTGTTAACCAGGTATATCCTACTAAACCAACTATTACTGCCAAGATAAATGAAGCTATGCTAAATGTCACCCATTCAGCCATAGAACGTTCTTGCTGGTAATTTTCTTCTGTATTATTCATATTGCTAACCTACCTGCTGCACCACCAATAGTTGCAGGTAAACCTAGCATTAATGTATGATCTAACCACATTGTCCAAGGGTCGCTTAATGTTAGCTTTTGAAAGAACCATAGCATCATTGCAGCTGCTAAGAGCGAAACTAAATAGGACATAATTGTTTCACCAGATGGGCGTTGAAAAATACCTTTTTGTTGCCTACGTTTTTGCTGATCGGCAAAGCCGGCTTGAAAGACTATGCCATAGGAAATTATTAAGGATGTGGCGATAATTGGTAATTGCCAAGGTGGTGAAACTGTGGCTGCTAGCATAGGAATTTCATCTGTAGGGGCAATATTAAATGCAATGACGGTAGCACCAATTACTGTTGCACCTAAATCGGCAAGGGTAGCGGATAATTCACTTTTGGGTGTTTTATTTTCAGTTTCTCTACTATTACCACCTTCTGTATCTCCTAAAAATTGGTTGGCTAATGCTACACCAAGGGTAAAGGGTACGCTTTCAAAAATAATTTTCCCTAAGGTTTCTTTTAGATGTGTTGCAATGGTTAATTCTTGTAATAGAAATAATACAAAGCTAGAACATGCTAACCCGATCGCGATCGCTTCTACAGTATCTATGGCTGCTTCGTAAGGACGCTTTCTGCGTCGGCGTTTGCGGAAGCCTTCGCTTTTATTGAGTAAAAAGACACCAATAAACATCAATGCGATCGCTGTCATCATTAGTTGAGGTTTTGCTAGCGATCCAATCCACCATACTTCCATTGTATACAGCAAGGGAATCCCAAATAAAAACCCGCCACAGGTACCGCGAATGATGTCATTAATCTCACTTCTCCAAACATTTTTCCGGCGTTTTGCGTTCACTCCTATACTTTCCTTAGATGAAAAATCATTTTTTTTATTTCCAAAAAGCTTTTATGTGTAAAATTTGATTAATGTATTTGCTAGCTGAAATCATCAAAATCTACTACATATACTATTCTTTAATATATAGTTTTTAACTTAGCATCTATCTTAAGTAAAGATAATAAGAAATTTATAAGCTATCTCATGATAGATACATGATGTTAGTGGATGCTATAGATTATTTTTTGTCAATAAATACAGCTAAGGGCTGAACAGAGAAACTATGAGTATTGAAAAAAGAGTAGAAGCTACTGCTAAAAATATTGAAGGTAAACTTCAAGAAATTGTTGGTGAAGTCACTGGTAATCCCGCAGATAAGGCTGAAGGCAAAGCCAAGCAAGCTGATGCCAAAGTGACTCACACCGCAGAAAATATCAAAGATGAAATCAAAAAAACTATAAATTAGTTATTTCATCTATATATAGATATTTTTAGGGCACAACAATGTTGTGCCTCTATTGCATTTATTTAAAAGACACTGTAATTTTATCTGAGAAATCTCACTGTCCAAGGATAGCGATAATGTTCGCCGTTATAAGCTTTTACAGCAGCAAAAGTTACTAAAAATATTTGTAGTAATATCATGAATGATGTAATTGCAAACCAGAGAAATAATAAAATATCTAAAAGTGCTTTGATTTCTTGTCCTGTACTATTAGTTGTTATTGATATACCACAAATAGTGAGCAGCATCAGCAATGACAAGAGAATTATAATCAAAATATAAACTGTGAGAGAAATTTGGAAATTTAAGGATTCTTTACCCTGAAAATCTACCCAAGGAGATTTAGATTTATTTAAGCGCCAGATTATGAGGGGAAAGAAAATATTTAACGGGAGATATAAGGGAATACCGAGAAATACCAAAAAAAATAATAACATCCATGCGCATAAAGCCGAGAGATGGCAACACATCGCCCAGATACGCATTTGTTGTTTTGGTTTTTCTCTCATGGATTTTTAATTTGCAGTGAATTGAAGAAATAATCCTCCATCTTAGTATCTATAAAAAAAGCCCAGCCAAAATTTAAAATTTGAGTATTTCGCGGTCATAATTATCTGGCAGTGGTTCTATTTCCCAGACTATACCTTCACCTGGTTCTAGGGCAACTTCTACAAAAAGTTGTTCTACGGCAGTTGCGGCGATATCTTCATTATTAGGGAATGGTTGTAAATCTTCGGTGAGTAGTCGCAATTTAAAGCCACCAGGGATAGCTGCGCCTACTGTGGCGTTACGCAATTGAAAGCGCCAAATGGGTTCATCTGGTTCGCCTTGGAGGATAACTAGGAGTTCGTAGGTTTGCCCGGCGATCGCTAATTGGCGAGACAGGATAGAATCGGGTTGCGTTTCTTCTACACCTCTACTACCCACAAAACTCAATTGCAGATTTAACCTTTCCCACCCGATATTTTCAGCCACTTGAGAAACGCCGCTTTGCAACCATTCTACTATAGACCATTGTTCGGGAATTCCCAAACGCTGCTGATATAAGCTTTTTCGCCAACCACCATGTTCAATTAACCCACCCCAAAGTTGAAAAGGTATCTCTAAACGCGGTGTCACGATTTCGGACTTTCCCAGGCGGGCAATGAGGTTTTGAGCTTGTGGGTGTGGTAGGCTGGGCAAGGTTGCGATTACACCGCGCGTAGCTATTTGCGGGCAAAGTTCTTGGGTAACAGCTAATACGCTAATGTCATTAATCAATTCAGTAGTATCTAGAGAATAAGTGCGATCGCTTGGATCGTAATTGCCTTGTTCTTTAAGTTGTGCGTGAGTACAATAGCCCCAAACTCTGACATAACCTTCATCTGCTTCCACTTGCACTGCCAAATAATAATCACCAGCCCAGCTAAGTAAATCTACCCATTCTTGGGGTACGCGGATTTCACTTAAATCTATGGTTTCACTGGGAACCAAAATAAAGCGTTTGTCGTCTACCAAGAGTGCGGTTCCATTTACCAGTTCCCAAAAACTAGGTAAAGCAGTGGTAGTTGGCCAGACCTTTGCCTGTGGTGCGAAATCTTCTTGCAACCAAGGTAAGACTGCGCCCAGGCAAAGTTCATTAATATAGCCTTGATAGCGAGAAAGGGGGTTAGAGAAAGATGGACTCTGAATATCCGCCCGATTTTGCACGTTAACGGGAATTTCTAATAATAAATCTGTGGGATTGGCAAAAGTCATTGCATTCATGGCGGTTCCTCCGGGAAATTGTTAATTGTAAGTTGTTATAGACGCGATTCATCGCGTCTGTACAATTGTCAGAGACGCGATAACCTTTGTCTGTAGAGTTGTCAGTGGTTAGAGGGAACAGCCAGCAGTCAACAGTCTGTAGGGGCGGGTTAACCGAGATTCTCGTTAACAATCGAAGATATTTGTAAACCCGCCCGTACAACGAACGGTCAACAGTCAACAGTCTCCTATGCCCCATGCCCTAAATAATTTTGTAACCATTCTTCCATTACTGTACTCATACTTTTGAGTAGGTCGGGCGTGAGGGAAATATGCAGGGTGTCTCGACTCCAAGTAGCTAAAGACTTGAGTAAATTTTCCCTGGCTTTTGTCAATCGCCGTGATACAGTATACTGCTTGATTTCTAAGTGTTTGGCGATTTTATCCTGGTTGAGTCCTTGAGTGTAGTAGAGTTGAAGAATCTGTTGCGCCTCTGGTTCTAATTGAGCGATCGCATTCCTTAAAATCTGGTTAATTTCAGTTTGTTGGGCAGTTCTAGTTGTTTGTTCTTCTTGGGAAATAAATTCTTCAATTAAGGATGGTTGTTGATTTCCGGGCAAATTGTCGAGTAATTCCCAAGAATCGTCACTACCTTGAGTGATATTGAGAGATTCGGCACTGGGATAAAGATATTTGCGGGTGGTTTTAGCTGCATGAAGTAACCACTTTTCTAAAGTAGGAATATTTTGCTGTTGGCTACTTTGGCTATTGTAAGCTTTGGCGATCGCATCCCAAAGGCGATCGTCTGGTCGAGAAAGTTGGCGGGAGGTTCCAGTGACGGTGGGAACATACAAGGTTTTAAAACAGTTCCACGCTAGGATGTAGCTATGAACATCATCTTTAGTTAAACCCGCAGTTTGCAACGCTTCCTGTAAACGCTTTTGGGAAATTTTGCGTAACAAAGCCCAATCTGTACAGATATCGACTTCATGACGTTGGCGTAAAGTTTCGCGAATCGCGCTAGCAAAAATTGGGCTGGCGTAGTTTTTGAGAGTATAGCCGTGATTGGGGTTAAAACCTTTGAGGACGCGATCGATTTGAGCGATCGCTATTTGAAAACAATCTGATAATTGATACTGGGTACTAGCAAAACTGTTGACGGTTTTTTGCGATACCCAATAGCAAGACTCTTGCAAATAAGCTGCTAGATGTTGCTTTGCCAAAGATTGAGTTTCTGGAAGTTGCCAAGACTTATACCAGTAAAGCGCCCAAAAGTACTCCGAAGTTTCTTGCGGTGTGCGTTTGAGACAAGTTTGCATACTACTACGCAATTTTGATTCTGTCGCCCAATGACTAAAGCGATCGGCAACAAATTGCACAAAAGTTGAAAAATTTTCAATGATGCTTTGCCGAGGGTGCATAAAAAACGTAAAGCCTACCTAGAGAAGTAGTGAAGGCATTAATAAAGTGCCTCCACAAACTTTACTACACCGGATGAGAATCATGTTGCGACTTTCAATGAAATCTTTAGCACTTGCTAGCATGGTAGCCCTAACTACAGTAACTAGTGCGGTAGCGCAAATTCCTGTAATTAAAAATATACATTTGACTCAAGTACCCAGCTTTAATTGCGGCCCCCATCTGCGAACTTACATTGTTAAGCCTTTAGATAACCGTCAAGGTCAAGGTATCCGTTGCGTCAAACTCAGTGAAGGTAGACCAGGAACGAAAATCCCCAGACTAGCGTGGTACGGCGAAGGTAATTGGGGTGGCGCTACTTACCGTCACGTAGGACAGGCAATTTACCGAGGTGCTAATATTGTCGGCTTTGCATCGGATATTCACGGAAATGGCGAAGATATTAATAATAACTTTCCTGGAAATCTCAACGTACAATTCATCGGTTCTTCAACTATTCGTGTCACTGGTGCATGGAATGAAGAATGGCAATTAGTCTCAGCTACTAACTATCAACCTTTACCCAGACCAAAAACTTGTGGTGGCTATTTTGATGAATACAAAGTTTCCGATTTAAATGGAACTCGTAACGGTGAAGGATTGCGTTGTGTTCTCCGTGTCGGACTCAAGAATACTACTTGGTTTGGTAACGGAAATTGGGGCGGTTCTACTTATTCACACATCGGTACTCGTTCATTTAATGGTTACGGTGCTGGCGATATTTGCGGTAATGGTTTCGGCCCTATTTGTAACACCTTTGGTTGGGGTTCATTGCAGTTAACTCCTGTAGGTGGCGGTTTTAAAGTCACAGGTGCTTGGAGTGAAAAATGGCAGTAATAAATTAGTATGTTTCTATTACTAATTTTAGCCAATATCTATTTCATATTTCTAGACAAATCCCAAAATTAATTACTAATAATGGAGTCATAAAATGTTGAAACGTTATTTGATGATTGCTGCTTCTAGTGTAAGTTTAGCTGCTTCTCTTATCAGTCCTACATTAGCAGCACCTGCTGATTTTATTGGTACTTGGGTGAATAAAGATAGCAATACTCGTGGTGTGACTCGCTTAGTTGTTACCTCAGCAGGTAGCAATAAATTAAATATTCAAGTGTTTGGTAAATGTCATCCCACAGATTGTGATTGGGGAACAACATCAGTTGTCACCTATGGTTTGAATGTGCAAGATACTAACCATACCTATGCAACAGCTAACTACAATCAAGGTTTTTCCAATACATTATTAACTTTAGATTATGCTGGCTCTCAAATTATGTTGCAAAGCTTCACTCAATTTTTAGATAATAGCGGTCGGCAAAATTATTATGCCCGCGACTATTTTCAAAAATCTCTCAAGGTGAGAGTTCCTCTAGATGTACAAATATCTCCAATCAAACCTAGCAGATGATTTAGATTAAGAAATTGACAAATAGATAGTTATTTGCCACAGATATCCGCATTCTTTGCTGTTTATCTGTGGTTTTTTTAATACTTAATTAAATCGATGTAATGAAAATACTGGTAAGCATTTCTAGTCTATTTATGTTGAATTATTTAATTATCTTCTGGAAAAGCAGTAGGGACGATTGATAATTGCTTTATTTAGTGAATTACATTGATGTTTTCAACAGCCTCAAGCTAATATTTTTTGGTTGGTTTTAAGTTTTCTCTAGAGTAAATTTCTTCACTTAATTCTATCGACTCAACCTAAATCTATCTGTTGATAGATGTTCTAAGTAATTATTCTGATAAAGCAGTCCTACTTCATCAAAACTTTAAAAAAATCAAACACAATAATCTTGATATTTTCTTATACATGTGCAACTATACATAGTGATTAATTAACCTTAAATTAATTTTTAGATAAGCTTAAATTAAACTGACGCTTTATGGGAGTCCATTTTAAGATAGGTGCATAAGCCAGCATTTAGGGTTGCAAAAATCAAATAATATTTGCACTCAAAAACTAATTTTTGGGTTAATTATTCATGCTTGATGAAGCAGCGAATATTAACATTTGATCGAAAAAGTCTTAATCAATTTTTTCATAATTAAATTTCTGAGAGTAGGAATTATATTGATGTGTTGATATCTAGAAATACGAGTGTAAAATAAGGATTGGTAAGATTTATGAAAGATTTAATTGATAAAAATTTAATCCATCCTAGTCAAACAAAGCCTAGTTATCAAATAAAAATTGTATTTTTCACATTTTTAGCAACAATCACACCAGTCACTTTAATTTTTCTCCTCTTGAATATAGGGCAGAAAACTGGGCTAGGTTATTTAACAAGAGATACAGCAGCACTTACTAATACACCTTTTTACATCGGATTGTTCTCCAATATTGGTATATTGCTATGGTGTTCTTGTGCAACAATTTGTCTGTTTAGTTATGCAATTCTCAAACAAAATAATCGTTCTCGGGAATTAGCTGGGTTTTTATTATTTTCTGGACTGTTAACATCTTTCTTAACGCTTGACGATTTATTGATGCTGCACGAGGAAGTTTTTCCTCTATATTTAAAGTTTCCAGAAAAGTTATTTTATGTTCTATATTTAATGACAATATTATTTGGTTTTGGTAAAAACTTTAAAGCAATCAAGAAAACGGAGTTTATCATTCTATCTGCATCTGTAGGTTTTTTTATTTTATCAATATTGTCTGATAAAATTCATAATCACCATATTGTTGCTGTAATGGAAGATGTATTCAAAATAATTGGTATTAGTACTTGGTTGACTTATTTAACAAGGTTATGTTTTCGAGAAATCAACAGTCTATTGCGGTTGTCTAAGATAAATAAAGATTTTTAAGCTGATTTAAATTAGTAAAAAAACCATTGTAACTCAACCTGCTACAACAGAACTTTTTATACTCTATGCATTGGCAGGTGAGAATTATGCAGGTATGGGTAATCAGTCAAGTATCAGAGGTTGTTTGAAAAGTGATTGGCTGTATCTTCATACTAATCGATCCCCCCTAACCCCCCTTAAAAAAGGGGGAAAAGAATCAAAGTCTCCCTTAATAAGGAGGATTTGGAGGGATCTAAAAGATTTTTCTACCAATGACTAACAGGCGATCGCAATTTTCATGTTATACAGTCAATGCATAAGGTACAGCTACCTTTTGATGTTTATGCAGATAGTTGATGAATAATTGCTTCAGGCGCGGACTGACACCAGCATGTTTAAAGAAGCCAAAGCCGAGATTCTTGGCTTTATTTAAGGTTTGTTCTGGTGTTAATCCTTCGTTAATCGCTACACTCAACAATGCAATTGCTGTGGAACGCATCGCAGCTGCGCAACTGCTGGTAAGTCGGTTTTGCAAAGCTATGCAAACAAGCACAACCAAATTTCGCAAACATCAAACACTCTCAATGGATGGTTTTGATATTTGCTTTCTTTGATGATTGCGATCGCGACAACCAACTACGGTTAATCGCTCGACTTTTAGTATTTAATTTATTATACAGTTTTCCGATAGATTTAAGAATGTTTAAAAATTTTTCTTTTGAGAAATGCTTTTTCCTGTTGCATCAGTATAATCACTGTCAAGCATCTGTTACAGTTACTAAAACTGTAACAGCCATAAAATCCCCGGTAGCTGAAGATTATTCTAGGTAATGAGAAACTTCAAATGTCAGCAACCCTGTCTCAATTAACAGGTCTACCACACATCCTCTGAGGTTTTGAGCCGATACAAGAATTAGTGTGAGAATTCAGCCATGTCTTACCCGATTCCATCCAAACTCTGGCAGCGAATCAGTATTGGAGCAATGTTGTTATTAATACCGTCAGTCGGAATGGCAATTTTACGTCAATCTGCAACGGTGGCGATTCCAGTCAATCAGAGTCCTCAAAGTTCTACCGCAGCTAACCCCATTCCAGTCAATCACCCTGACTATCAGTCACTTCAAGCATTGGTACAAAAGTATAGTTGTGTTGTCTCAATCACTAACTTTGGCACTTTACCTATAACTAGAGCTGAGTTTGCCACCATCTTAAATGCCTGCGTGAATCGTAGCAATCAACTAATAGCAACAGATCCGAAAATTGTTACCCCAGCAGATAGACAAACCTTGCAACGTTTGCAGTCTGAATTTGCGCCAGAGTTAGCAATCCTCAAAAAACAGACAGAAGAATTGGATGCTAGTACTGGTGTAACTGATACTGAGAGTAATGGTAAAACTCAACCCCTACCATCAATTGCGCAAGAGCAAGCTGTTAACCGCCCAGTAAGCCCTAAACTACCAGCTATGAGAATCAGAGGAATCGTTAGCCCTGAACCTCAGCCAGATAGATTCAACACAGAAAACTATAACCGAATTGATGATAATGCCTTTCATCTTGTCAATAATGACCCACTTTCTACCTTTTCCATTGATGTAGATACGGCATCCTACAGTAACGTGCGACGGTTTATTACTCAAGGAGAATTACCGCCTAAGGATGCAGTGCGAATTGAAGAATTGATTAACTATTTTACATACAATTATCCCCAACCAAAAGGCGATCGCCCTTTTTCTGTGACGACGGAAGTAACTGCTGCTCCTTGGAATCCACAACATAAGCTGGTGCAGATAGGTTTGCAAGGTAAACGCAGCGAGAGCGAAACTTTACCACCTAGTAACCTAGTATTTCTGATTGATGTCTCCGGTTCTATGGATGAACCCAACAAATTACCCTTGGTGCAACAGTCCCTGAAATTGCTAGTTAATAAACTGCGTCCTGAAGACCGAGTCAGTTTAGTAGTCTATGCAGGGAATGCGGGATTGGTATTACCTGCTACTCCTGGTAGTCAGAAAGCAAAAATTTTGGCAGCAATTGACCGCTTGCGGGCTGGAGGTTCTACTGCTGGCGGCGAAGGTATTGAACTCGCTTACAAGATAGCTAAACAAAACTTGATTAAATCTGGTAATAATAGAGTTATTTTAGCTACCGATGGAGATTTTAACGTCGGGGTTTCTAGCGATGGGGAACTGACGCGATTAATTGAGCAGAAGCGAGACCAAGGAATTTTTCTCACAGTGTTAGGATTTGGTACTGGCAATTACAAAGACTCAAAAATGGAACAACTTGCCGATAAAGGTAACGGCAATTACGCTTACATTGATACCCTATTAGAAGCCAAAAAAGTTTTAGTCAACGATCTCCGAGGAACTTTATTTACCATTGCCAAAGATGTGAAAATTCAAGTGGAATTTAATCCGGCGAAAGTTCAGGCTTATCGCTTGATTGGCTACGAAAACCGCTTGTTGCAAAACCAAGATTTTAATGATGATCAGAAAGATGCAGGCGATATTGGATCTGGTCATTCTGTGACAGCGCTTTATGAAATCGTTCCTACTGGTATCAAGAGTGATGTGAAACTACCAACAGTAGACCCTTTGCGCTATCAGCGTTCTGGTGTAACTCAAGCGGATAATACCAGCAATGAGTTAATGCAAGTCAAATTGCGTTATAAATTACCTCAAGATAGTAACAGTCAACTAATTAGCCAAACTATCCAAGATGATGATTCCCGCAGCGAACGGATACCCTCAACCAACCTAAGATTTGCGGCGGCTGTGGCTACTTTTGGGATGTTACTACGTGATTCTGAGTATAAGGGGAGTGCTAATTATGATTTAGCAATCAAATTGGCAACTCAAGGTAAAGGTGAGGATAAAGAGGGCTATCGAGGTGAGTTTATTCGTCTGGTAGAGCAATCTCAAGCATTGAGCGGGAAGAAATAATATCTTCGTGAAGGTAGCAGAGGGGCAGGGGGCAGGGGGCAGGGAGCAGGGAGCAGGGGGGAAATAAATGTAGGTTGGGCTTACCTTGTGTAAACCCAACAAGACCAAAATTTTCGGGTGTTGGGTTTTTGCGACACATCAAAATATTATCGAGGGCATGGCAGTGCCAGTGCCCCTACAATCTGTCGCATTCTTGTTTCCAATTGGTATTGGACTATGAAATCGCAATTGATTAGGCGGATATGATATAATATTCAAACAATTTTGCATACTTTGGGAACTTGCTGGAAAAAATAAAACGCAAGGATCGGCAGTCCTAAAATATCTGTCTGCGTAGGCTAGCGATTTAGTAAAGATATATCGGGTAATAGTTTATATGGCTTTAGCACATTCTCAATATCATTACGGAGATTGTCTAAATCATTAGTATCAATAATGCCTTTTTCCTTCAGCACAGATATCAGCGTTTCCCAACTTTCCTCACCCGATTCTGGTAAAACCGGATGATGCACAATCCAACGAATTGTTTGCAGCAACCTTTGAAATGACGCTAAATCAGAATATGGATGAGGTGGTGATGGAGATATAGAGGGATGAACAACTGACAACTCTACGGGGGGGTTAACAAATATCTTTACTGATTCATGACTATCTTGTATAAATCCACCCTGAGTGACAACTAACAAATCACCAATGAAATCATTTTTTTGTAACCAATGTAAATCAGATGCGATCGCTTGAGCATCGGCGTAGATGTTACCACACAATTTCCCCATACAGGCGGTGATTTCTTCTAGAGAACTGGCAAACTCTGGAAGGGTACCAAATATAGTTTCTAGCTGACTGGGTTGGGTTGCTTGCAGATTTCCTATTCCCGGATAGCGAATCGTCAGCGAAATCAGATGCATTAACCGTTCAAAATCTAGTAACTCGCTGTAGGGGTGTAAGGTAATTTGGCGATTTTGGTTAGCATAGTTGATGATGCTACTGGGAAGTTCTGCGATGTGGGTAAATATTTCTTGAAAGTTGAAATTTGCTGAAGTGACATTAATTTGCTTGACTGCGGCAAAACCTTCTGCAGCTATGGGTGGAAAGTCTTGCAAAGATTTGTACATACTCTCAATTATGACCTGTGGCACTTGGCGATCGCGTTTTTGGTTGCGTAACTGACAAACGGCGATGGGGGTTTGCAAATACCAAGCCATCCACACAGCCGGAGTTAGCGCTTTGAGTTTCATTAAGAAAACCATCCGCCACATCCGCTTGGCATTAGTAGCATCATAAATTACTTCATAACCCTGAGCGATCGCGTCTACAATCTCAGCGATAACTTTCTCCTCAATCGCCAACCAATCACCTTGAATACTGGCATCACCATAGAGTTGTTGACGAATTGCATCAGTAGAAACAATGCGATAATTCCCCAGCTTGGCAAATTCAGCTGCAAAAGTAGACTTCCCGCTACCAGGTACACCAATGAGAAAATGACAAATCATAACCAATTATCAGCGATCGCTTTTTTTTAAATAGCCACTATCAACTGCGCATATCAGGACGTTTCAAAAGAGACTCAGGACTGATTTGACACTCCCCCGCCTGACTAAGTATCGCTTGTCTGACGACACGCTGCGCGTTAAGCGAAGCTATGCCGAAGGCTTTACGCTCACTTAGTCGTAAAGGCGGGGGATTCTTCATTCACCGTCAGAATTTGCTCTAACAGGCTTACGCCAATTAGCGTAGAGATTCCAACTCCTGAAGCGTTACTTTGCTTGTGCCCCAAGCTAGCTTTTGCAAGATTTAAAATATTTTTGGCAGCGTTAACATCTCTTTGCAAACTACATCCACAACTGCAAACATGACTACGAGTTGAGAGAGATTTTTTCACAATTGTTCCACAATCTGAACATTTTTGAGATGTCATTTTAGGATTGACGGCAACAACTGTACTGTTAAATTTAGCCGCAAAATATTCTAACCAACGACGAAACAGACTCCAAGAAGCATCATTAATACTCTTGGCTAAACAATGATTTTTTACCATGCCTTTAACGTTTAAATCTTCATAGGCTACTAAGCTGTTAAGCTTGCATACGTTACGCGCTAATTCAAGAGCGTGTTCTTTCCGTTGCCTACTTACTTTTAAATGCTTTCGTGCATATCTGTCTCGTGCTTTCCGGCTTTGATTTTTACCTTTTTCTTTTTTGTAAATTTGGCGTTGAGCGTGTTTAATCGCTTTCTCAGCTTTGCGTAAAAATCTAGGATTCTCCTCATGATTACCGTTTGAATCTGAGTAGAAAAACTCTAGACCTACATCTAAACCTATTTCACCATCAGCAATTCTAGATTCTGTTTTAACGTCAGTATCAATACAGAATTGGCAATAGTAACCGTCAGCTTTTTTGAGTAGCCTAACACGTTTAATTTGCTTAACAGGGTAAGCTTGAATATCCCATTTACCAAGCAATTTGACTTCACCTATACCTTTTTTATCAGTAAAAATCTGTCATAGGGCTAATTTTTTATTCCATACCATTGATGATAAGGTAGGGGCATGGCATTGCTATGTCCTCTAGAATATATTAATGTGCCGCTCCTAAACTCCATCCCCTTGTGGGTAGCTGTCTTGAATTTTGAATTTTGAATTGATGCATTTACTAACATCACATTCATCTATGTTAGCTAGATTAACAATGTTAATTTTTAATATATTTTTTAACTTTAATTGCAAAAACCATGCGACCTTACTGAAGGATTTATCCATAGTAAACTAAGGGGAGGTTAGAGAAATGAATCATAGCCCCATCGAGCCACTTAGTATATCAGGTAACTATGTTTCACAAATAGCTGATGGCTGGAATAACAATTTTACTAGTAGCGGTATATTCACTTCAAACTGGCAAAATTATGCATTACCATTAAATAATGCTACATCTAATACCCCTATCGCCAATAGTCAAAATATTAATCTGACGCCTCAATCTATTGTTGTTGCTGTTGATCGGGCAGATTTAATTTTGCAAAATGCTGTAATTCCTAGTTCAGCATCTATTTGTAGTAATATCGAATTAAAATATAAAGTCAAAAATCAAGGTACAAGCAATGCGATCGCTAGTACAACTAAATTTTATTTATCTCCAGATAAGACTCTGAGCAACGATGATAAATATCTAGGCTACGATGCTGTGAATATTATTGCCGCAGGTGTTAACACTTCTGAATCAACTACAATTAAAATCGACAATAGTATCTCACCAGGTAGTTATTATTTAATCTCCCAAGCTGATAGCGATCGGGTTGTCAATGAAAGCAACGAAAGTAACAACATTGTTGTTAGTGCTATTAATATTAACCCGGCTTTAGCAGACTTAAAGCTCCAAAATGTTGTTTCTCCTAGTGCCACAGTAGTTGGTAATAGTATCCATCTAAAATATCAGGTGACAAACCAAGGTTCAGAAACTGCTTTTTCTAGCTATACGCTGTTTTATATCTCTAAAGATAAAACAGTAAGCGATGATGATGTCTACCTGGGATCAGACTATGTAGATACTCTCATGGCAGGTGCTTATAGTTCCGAATCAGCTAGATTTCAAGTCCCAAATAATATTGCCACAGGTAGCTATTATTTAATATTGCAAGCTGATGGTAATGGTGATTTGCCAGAAAGCAATGAAAACAATAATATTTTTACCCAGGCTATCAATATTACTCAGACTCAAGTAGATTTGATAGTGCAAAAGCCTGTGGCTCCTAGTGTAGTAACCGTTGCAGATAAATTTACAATTAGTTATCAGATTAAAAATCAAGGTGTCGATAAATCATTGCCGACTGTCACCATGTTTTATCTATCTCAAGATAAAACATTGAGTCAGAATGATTTATATTTAGGTGACACTGATGTTGGTAGTCTAGTAGCTGGTACTTACGCTACAAAAACATCTTCATTGCGGATTGGCAAGAATATCGCCGCAGGTAGCTATTATTTATTGTACAAAGCTGATGGCTACAATAGTGTAATTGAAACGAATGAAAGCAATAATATTGTTGCTAGATCTGTCACTGTCAAGAATAACTTTAGTTCTATTAATGGTTATGGCTTAATTAATGCTGCCGCCGCAGTGGCTCAAGCTAATGGTCAAAATAGCTTTACAGATGTTCCTAATTTAGGAGGAAATAATTGGGGAGCAGACTTAATTAATGTACCTGAAGTCTGGGCTAAAGGCTATACAGGTAAGGGAATTACTGTAGCTGTTTTGGATACTGGGGTGGATCGCAACCATGTTGATTTGAAGGCGAATATCTGGAAAAATACCCAAGAAATTGCTGGTAATGGTAAAGATGATGATGGCAATGGTTATATAGATGATGTTTATGGCTGGAACTTTGCTGCTAACAACAACAACACTTTAGATAAAAAGGGTCATGGTACTCATACTGCAGGTATAATTGCTGGGGTAAAAAATAGCTTTGGCGTGACTGGTATTGCTTATGATGCCAAGATTATGCCAGTGAAAGTTTTAGATGATAATGGTTCTGGTACCGATAAAGCGATCGCACTTGGTATTCGCTATGCAGTTAATAATGGCGCAAATGTCATTAACCTGAGTGTAGGTAAGTATCTCGGTAACGCAGAAATCAAATCAGCTGTTCAATATGCTAGCAGCAAAGGCGCGATCGTGGTTATGGCAGCAGGCAATGATGGCGGTTCTGCACCATACTATCCCGCCAACTATGCTCAAAACTGGGGACTAGCTGTAGGAGCAGTGGATCGATATGGTGAGATAGCTAGCTTCTCTAACTTTGCTGGCTCTGAACTTATCAGATATATTACAGCTCCCGGTGTGAGTGTTTATTCCACAGTCCCCAATAATAAGTATGCTAATTGGAACGGAACATCTATGGCGACGCCTCATGTTGCTGGGGTAGTCGCTTTAATGCTCAGTGCGAATAAAAATCTCACTGATGCTCAAGTACGTAAGATAGTCACAGCCACCGCCAGCAATAATTTGCCAGTTTAACATCACCAAAGGCGGCGGGAAGCCTGCCCCTTCAAGGGGTAGCGAGGTTGCTCCCCCCGCCGCGTCATTGGTCAGTTTTGAATGCTTGTTTGAATCGTCTCGAAGAGAAGAACGCCAAGAGTTCGTAGAGTGTGCATAAGTTCTAATTAATTAGTAATTCACGAATTCTCTTAATGCATCTACTAACTTTTCAATCTGCGTTGGTTGATGCGTCGCCATTGCAGATATGCGAATGCGGCTTGTGGGTACGGTTGGGGGGCGTATGGCTGGGGCGAAAATTCCCGCATCTTTTAAATATTTACCTGCTTTTAAGGCGTCTGCGGCGGTTGGTAATTGAAAACATAATATAGGTGATTCTGAAGGGAGTAGTTTTAATTCAGATACCTGTTCTTGCATTAATTTTTTGAGGTATGCGACATTCTCCCACAATTGGCTGCGGCGTTGGGGTTCTTGTTGTACTATTTCAATGGCGGCTAAGGCTGCGGCTGTGTCTGCGGGGGAAAGTCCTGTAGTATAAATCCAAGTGGGGGCGCGATTGCGTAAGAAATCTATTAAGGTGGCGCTGCCGGCGACATATCCGCCTAAACTACCTAAGGCTTTGCTTAATGTGCCGATTTGAATCAGTTGTTTTCCGGTACAATTAAAATGTTCCACACAACCTGCGCCAGTTTTACCCATAACTCCGGTTGCATGGGCTTCATCTACTAGGAGCATACAGCTAAATTCTGCTGCTATATCTATTAATGCGGGTAAGGGACATAAATCGCCATCCATGCTGAAGACGCTATCAGTGAGGATTAAGCAGCGTCGGTAATTTTCTCTTTGCTCAATTAACTGATTTTTTAAGACTGTAATATCACAATGGGGATATTCGAGAATTGCGGCACCACTGAGAATTGCTCCATTTTTTAGGCTGGAATGATTGTATTGATCCGAGAGGATTAAATCGCGCTTACCTACCAATGCAGCGATCGCACCTAAATTTGCTAAATACCCTGAACTAAATACTAATGCATCTTCGGTTTGTTTCAAAGATGCGATCGCTTTTTCTAATTCTCTATGTAATTCCCGATGTCCGCTAAGTAATCGCGAACCAGTACTTCCCGTCCCAAATTTTTCGGTAGCTGCAACCCCGGCTGTAATTAAACGCCGATCCCCCGCTAAACCTAAATAGTCATTGCTGGCAAAATTTATTACTTCTCGCCCTTCTAACAACACAGTAGCACCACACAGCCCATCAATCGTTTGGACTGAGCGATACCAATCCGCCCGATGAATAGTTTCCAAAGACTGCTCTAGCCAAGCATAAGGATCTATGGACATTTACTGTTGACTGTTGACTGTTGACTGTTGACTATTAACTAATTTGCTCGCTACTGCTAAGATGAGCGATCGCTTGTTTAATCCAATCTTCTACATAAGCATCTTTAGGAAGTCCAATATCTTCGCTGACTACGTGTAAGGCGTGGCTGACTTCATGGGCGGTGTAGCCTAAAGCAAACAGTGTCATTTGCACTTCTTCTAAAATACCTGGTGCTGGCCCCCCTGTAGCGACGAAGAACCCTGCGGATTTGCGCCACTCGATTAATTTGCTTTTGAGTTCTAAACAAATACGTTCGGCGGTTTTCTTACCCACGCCTGGCGCTTGAATGAGAATTTGAATGTTCGCCGCAATAATTGCTTGGACTAAATCTGGGAGTTCTAAGGTGTCTAACAGAGTAATCGCTAAAGCCGCACCAATTCCGCTCACACTCAGCAAATGACGAAATAAATCTCTTTCTGCTGGGGAAGAAAAGCCATACAATAAGGGCACTTCTTCGCGAACTTGGTAATGGGTAAAGATTTGCACCACTCCCCCTGACTCTGGTAAAGACTTTGACAGCCGTTGGGGAATGTGCAAATCATAGCCGATGTTATTGACCTCAAGGGTCAGTATCACCCGATTACTGCTAATTGTTTGAACACCAGCAACGATACCTTTGAGATAGCTAATCATTCTAAAAATCCAAAATATTTTAAGCCTTCGAGAATGCCACCAGCACAAAAGTTTTGCGCTAGGTAACGGTAGTCAGCTGGATGCTCATTATGCCACTGAATTAGCTCAGGGCGAGCATTACCAACAATGATTCCCCTTTCGTTGCCTACAGCAAATAAAGCAATATCATTACCCGAATCGCCACAGACAACTGTTTGTTCAGCTGCAAATTTCCACTTTTGGCGTAAAAATTGCATTGCCTGACCTTTATCGCTGGAAAGGGGAACAATGTCAAGATCAATTCCGCTACTATAGATTAATTTTTTGTTTAATTTATGTTTTTGTAACTCTAACTCAAGTTGAGATAAAATTCCAGGTGCCACAGATTTTTCTAAAAAAAAGCTCAATTTAAAAGGGCGCTGTTCGGATTCTGGTTGCAAAATTAACTCAGGGTATTTGGCTGTTATTGATAGTAACAATTCCCGATCCCAGCCTGGAGCAAGAATTTCTGACCAAGTTGGATCTGGGGTATCGCTACCATCGAAGTAAATTTCAGTACCGACAGATAATACTAGCGCATCTGGTTGTAAAAGATTTTTTTCGATTTGTAACTCTTGGTAAAGGTGAGGCGATCGCCCGGTAGCATAGACAATTTTAGTACCATATAATTGACGATGTTGCTGGAGGCGATCGCTTAACTCTCTGAGAGCATCATCGTTACCTGCATCATGATCTACAAAGGTATGATCTAAATCGGATACGAATAAAAAATTACTCATAGCAACTCCTGTCAACACAGCTATGTTACGAAACGTAAATATACCGGAAAGCCTTACCAATGACAATTAACTTAAGATAGATAGGGTATTGGGCATTGGGCATTGGGCATTGGGTAAAAGATCATAAAATTTGAGATAGTCATACCAATTTGAAAAAAGAATGTGACAGATGGTAGGGGCATGGCAGTGCCATGCCCTCTAAAATATATTTATGTGCTACTAAAATTAAAAGGTGCGTTAGCCTACGGCATAACACACCCTACAAATACTACAAATACTTAGATATTTTTAATCATCAAATCAGATTCCTATACATTAAATTAAAAGTCAACGGTGACTCATATTCACTTCAGCAAGCAAATGTGGGATTGTTGATTATTTAGACATTCATAAGCAATTTGTTTACCATCCGGTGACCAAACTGGATGAGAATCTTTACTTTTATTAGTTGTCAGGCGAGTTTCACCGGAACCATCGGCATTCATGATATAAATATCGGAATTGCCATCACGATTTGATTCAAAAGCAATTTGTTTACCATCAGGCGACCAAGCTGGATTTTGGGATATTCCTTGATTTGTAAGTTGAGTATTACCAGAACCATCAGCATTCATTACATAAATGTAACTATCTTTCTTAAAAGGGTCAGGAAGTGTATGGTAAGCAATCTTTTTACTATCTGGTGACCAAACTGCACCTGCATTATTATTTGAGTCATTAGTCAAGCGAATTTGATCGGAACCATCAGCATTCATTACATAAATTTCTTCGTTACCATCGCGTCCAGAAATAAAAGCAATTTTTTTACCATCTGGCGACCAAGAAAGCACCGAATCATAGCCTGGATTTTTGGTGATTCTGGTAATATTAGAACCATCAGCATTCATCGTATAAATTTCATAGTCATTATTTTCCCGATTTTCCCGACGCGAACCAAAAGCAATCTTTTTACCATCAGGTGACCAGACATAAGGATAATCATCTGCTGGGTGTTTTGTTAAATTAGTTTGCTGAGAACCATCAGCATTCATGACATACACTTCTGAATTACCATCCCGTCCAGAGAGAAAGGCAATTTTTTTACTATCAGGTGACCATAATGGAGAACGATCCTTGACTTTATTTTTAGTAATATTCTTCATTTTTGAACCATCAATATTTATTACATAAATTTCTTCATTTCCTGGATTATCCAAACTCATAAACGCTATCTGTTTACCATCTGGTGACCATTGCGGTTCTTCAGCGAGTTGAATTTTGGGAGTTAAATCGGTTACATTTCGTTTAACAATCGGAGATTTTGGGGAAGATATTTCCGCTTGCGCATTTGTGAGTTTCTTAGCAGTACAACTGCTCAAGCTTAGTATGATTCCTAAAAATAAAGTCCAACGGATATAATGGTTATTTACAGTCAGCATGATTTATCACCGATTTAAAATTACAAAATGTTTTTCTATTGATGATGTGTTGGTTAAACTTAATTATCTTGACTATTTAAAGTTAAATTTTGTTCTCGATTCTCTCTATACTGACAACTAAAATTTTTCAATAGCAACCTCAACAGTAATAGCTGAGAACGCATCTAGCTAAACCTTGAGCATTACAACTACACACTGCAACCTAGTGATTCCGCATTTTTTATCAATAAATTCGTAGTCAGTGCTTAAGTCCTGAATTTTAGGGATATATAAGAATCCGATTTTATTTTTGAAAAATTTCCGTATCTGTAGGGTGGGTGCTTCCCCTAAAAACTAAAACACCCAACAAAAAAAATTAAGTGTTGGGTGTTTTGCTGATTTGTTTTAGTGCGCGGTTGCTATAAATCTTAAATAGCATTATTTAATTTCTATCTCGCAATTAGGCACTAACTTTTTTAATTAGCTTGTCCTACAAATTTACAGCAATCAGGGACTATTTCATACTAATAGTATTAGGCTTGGAGAGAGCCGTTACTGCATTGGCAACATAGATGGAATTTCCTACTCTGGGACTAAATTCAAATGGTTGTTGATGTGCTTCCCGCTGTAAAGCAGGAGGTAGTAAAGTGAAGATTTGTCTGAAATCGGTTATAACTTTTTCAGTAGCACCTGAAACTAGCAAACAAGATGAATTAGCTTGTTTCTTCCCAGTAGTTTGGTCATAGAAAATTTGTGAAAATGCCTTGACTGTCAAATCATCTTTAGGGGAAACATAAACCAAGTATCCTCTTGCATCTAATTCATCAGCTTTGCTTTCCGCATCTCTTACATTATCAAAGAAAGCAATTTCAGTTTGTTTAATTTTCTGAGGGCATTGATTTGCTACAGGTAATCCAGCTACTACACTGTATATTCTGCCGTTAATAGGAGCATTAACAGTGAACAATGTGTTAGTTCCAGATCTCAAAGGCCTTGCTGCTTGGAAATCAAACCAAGCTTCAGTAAATGAGCCATTAATTCCGTTTTTCTGCTGATTTTGTGCGATTACTTGTTTATAAGCTGCTGGAAAATCGCTGAGATTTTCAGGAAGAATAGCACTTATATCGGGATTAGGAAGAGCTAAGTCATATTTTAAGATATCACCATATATCTTTACTCCTTGTGCCTGTTGTTCTGGAGTGAGGTAAAAAGTGACTATCCCACGAGATGGAGACGGAGGCGGAGGCGATTGTTGAGCTAAAGCAGGGCTAGCACCACTTAGATACACAACAAAGCTAAGTATAATAGCCAGCAAGGAAGTGAATTTTTTCATGAATTATCCGTAAGATTCTCTGTTACTCAGGTTTACGTGGTTAAGTAGTTTTTCTCAACCACGCATATCTTTTAGATATTGATCGCAGTATCTATTTATTTAATACTGATTAACCACAGTAATAATACTTAAAGTGGTGAAATTTGAGCTAATAATCATTCAAATCACATCCCCACGCATTTCTGAGGCTAAAGATTAGCTGATTAGAGACTTCGAGAAAATAAATTATCCCATTTTCATAGTGGCAAATTATTTCTCCTCTACTTCCTCTGCCTTCTCTGCATACACAGCGATGGAGTATTTTTTTAGTTGGAAGTCCCTTAGCTTGTGATTATTGCTATGTCTTCAACAGTAGACACCCATCAAGAAAGTTATTTAATTCTCGAACCTCTACCCCCAAATCATCAATCATTTGTCTGAAATATATAGCGCAAGGTTTTTCAGCCTCTTGAGTACAAGATTAATATATATAAATTCAGACAAAATAACTTGTGAGATAATAATACAAGAATTAGAGATAAAAGTGTGTCAATGTGTCATTGGGCATGGGGCATTGGGCATTGGTTATTTGTTATTGCTAAGGTGTCAAATATGTTTATGTAAAGCACATAGCTTGGTGCAATTGCCGACTTACGTACAAACTAATTTAACTAGCTTGTCTCACAAAAAATCTCAAAACAAAATATGAAAATCTCTCTTCCATAGCCCCTATTTTTAAGCTAGTTCCTCATGGGAAAACCCACAACCAACTATGAAAATCTGTCTTTCCCATGCCCCATGCCCTATGCCCATTTCCAAAGTATAAGTAAAGAGTCCAAATTATGGACTCTTAAAGTGTGTTTATGCCCTTCTACAGAGCAATGAGAATATCCTCGCATCTGGCTGACAAAGCAGGAGTCAATAATGAACAAAACCTTTGCTACTATCGACGGGAATGAGGCTGTTTCCCGGATTGCTTACAAATTAAATGAAGTAATCGCCATTTATCCTATCACCCCCTCTTCAACAATGGGTGAATGGGCTGATGCTTGGGCGGCGGAAAATCGTCCTAACCTTTGGGGTACGGTTCCCAGTGTGGTACAAATGCAAAGTGAAGGTGGTGCTGCTGGTGCTGTACATGGGGCGTTACAAACGGGTTCCTTGAGTACTACTTTCACCGCTTCTCAAGGGTTATTGTTAATGATTCCCAATCTCTACAAAATCGCCGGGGAATTAACAAGTACGACAATTCACGTTGCTGCACGTTCTTTAGCTACCCATGCTTTATCTATTTTCGGCGATCATAGCGATGTGATGGCAGCTAGGGCAACAGGTTATGCCATGCTGTGTTCGGCTTCGGTGCAGGAAAATCTCGATTTTGCGCTGATTTCCTATGCTGCGACGTTAGAGACGCGAGTTCCGTTTATGCACTTTTTTGATGGGTTTCGTACCTCTCACGAAGTGCAGAAAGTAAAATTACTCTCCGATGATGATTTGCGATCGCTCATCAACGACGATCTCATTTTAGCTCACCGCAGCCGCGCCCTTACCCCAGACCGCCCAGTACTGAGAGGTACAGCCCAAAACCCTGATATTTTCTTCCAATCTCGTGAAGGCGCTAACCCTTATTACAGCGCTACCCCCGAAATTGTGCAACGCTTAATGGATAAATTTGGCGATCGCACTGGCAGGTATTATCAAATATATGAATATCATGGCGTACCCGATGCCGAGCGCGTCGTTGTCATCATGGGTTCTGGTTGTGAAACAGTCCATGAAACTGTAGATTACCTCAACAACCAAGGGGAAAAAGTCGGCGTTGTCAAAGTCAGACTATATCGCCCCTTTGATGTGGAAAGATTTATCGCAGTCTTACCTAATAGTGTAAAAGCGATCGCAGTCCTCGACCGCACCAAAGAACCAGGAAGCGCCGGTGAACCCTTATATTTAGATGTAGTCACCGCCATTCATGAAGCCAATCCAAAATCCGTCTTGAAAAGTTTGCTCAACGGGGGGGAACCCCCGCACGCAACTTTTCGCAAAATCCAAAATCTAAAATCTATTATTGGTGGGCGCTACGGTTTATCCTCGAAAGAATTCACCCCCGCAATGGTGAAGGGAATTTTTGACAATCTCGCCTTACCTACACCAAAAAATCACTTTACTATCGGTATTAATGACGATGTTAGCCATACATCCCTGAATTTTGACCCCAACTTCTCCACAGAACCCGATAACGTTGTCCGGGCGATGTTTTACGGCTTAGGTTCTGATGGAACAGTCGGCGCTAACAAAAATTCTATTAAAATTATTGGTGAGGAAACAGACAATTACGCCCAAGGTTACTTTGTCTACGACTCCAAAAAATCTGGTTCGATGACAGTTTCTCACCTCCGCTTCGGACTCCAGCCAATTCGCTCAACCTACCTCATCGACAAAGCTAACTTTATTGGTTGTCATCATTGGGGATTTTTAGAAAATATTGACATTCTCAAAGCAGCGATTCCCGGAGCGACGATTTTAGTTAATAGTCCCTACGATGCGGATGCTGTTTGGCAACATTTACCTGTTAAGGTACAGCAGCAAATTATCGACAAACACCTGAAATTATACGTAATTAATGCCAACCAAGTCGCCCGCAGTAGCGGCATGGGTGGTAGAATTAATACTATTATGCAGGTATGCTTCTTTGCCTTAGCGAATGTTTTACCCCAAGAAGAAGCGATCGCGAAAATTAAACAAGCAATTGAAAAAACCTACGGTAAAAAAGGCGCGGAAGTTGTGCGCATGAATTTGCAAGCCGTAGATAATACCCTCGCTAACCTACATAAAGTAGATATCCCCCAAACAATTTACCAGCCTCAATCCCAAACCGAAAATACACAGCTTGATAACGCCCCAGAATTTATCCGCGAAGTTCTGGGTAAAATTATGATTTGGGAAGGCGATGATTTACCTGTAAGTAGCCTACCAGCAGACGGTACATTCCCCACAGGTACAACTAAATGGGAAAAGCGCAACGTCGCCCAAGAAATTCCTGTATGGGATGAAAATCTTTGCGTACAATGTAGTAAATGCGTGATGGTATGTCCTCACAGCGCCATCCGCGCCAAAGCTTATCAGCCGAGTGAGTTAGTAAATGCACCACCCAGCTTTAAGTCAGTGGATGCAAAAGATAGAGACTTCGCAAATCAGAAATTTACCATCCAGGTAGCCCCAGAAGATTGTACAGGCTGCGCGATTTGCGTGAACGTCTGCCCAGCGAAAAATAAAACTGAGCCGTTGAAAAAAGCCATTAACATGGCGCAGCAGTTACCATTAAGGGAACAAGAACGGAAAAACTGGGATTTCTTCTTAAGTTTGCCCCATCCTGACCGCAGACAGCTAAAAATCAACCAAATTCGCCAACAACAACTGCAAGAACCATTATTTGAATTTTCCGGTGCTTGTGCTGGTTGTGGAGAGACACCCTATTTAAAATTATTGACACAATTATTTGGCGATCGCTCAGTCATTGCCAATGCTACCGGTTGTTCTTCCATCTACGGCGGAAACTTACCCACAACCCCTTGGACAACCAACGCCCAAGGACGCGGCCCCGCATGGTCTAATAGTTTATTTGAAGATAACGCCGAATTTGGTTTTGGCTTCCGCCTTTCCTTAGATAAACAAGCCGAATTTGCCGCCGAATTACTGCAACAATTAGGAAATGGGGCTGGTGGCGGGACAGGGGAATTGGGAATATCTAGTAATTTGGTAGACTCGATTCTCAATGCGAAACAAAACACTGAAGCTGACATTTGGGAACAACGGGAACGAGTAGAAATCCTCAAACAAAAGCTAGATGAATTATTGCAAAAACCGAATCTCTCAATACCCAATGCCCAAATCCAAAATCTAAAATCGATTGCAGATTACCTCGTCAAAAAAAGCGTTTGGATTGTCGGTGGTGACGGCTGGGCGTACGATATTGACTTTGGCGGTATCGATCATGTTTTAGCCAGTGGTCGCAACGTCAATATCTTAGTCATGGATACAGAAGTATATTCTAACACAGGCGGACAATCATCCAAAGCCACCCCCAAAGCAGCCGTCGCCAAATTTGCCGCCAGTGGTAAGCCTGCGCCGAAAAAAGACTTGGGTTTAATCGCCATGACCTACGGAAATGTCTACGTAGCTAGTGTAGCATTAGGCGCAAGAGACGAACATACCCTGAGAGCATTTTTAGAAGCCGAAGCTTTCAACGGCCCATCCTTAATTATTGCTTACAGCCATTGCATCGCCCACGGCATCAACATGACCACAGGCATGAATCACCAAAAATCTCTGATAGAATCAGGAAGGTGGTTGCTGTATCGCTATAATCCTGAATTACAGAAAGATGGCAAAAACCCCTTGCAATTGGATATGAGACCACCTAAGCAATCGGTAGAGCAATCAATGTATCAAGAAAATCGCTTCAAAATGCTCACCAAGAGTAAGCCAGAAGTCGCCAAACAACTGCTAGAACAAGCCCAAGCCGAAGTTGATGCACGTTGGCAGATGTATCAATATTTAGCAAATCGGTAATGGGTAACATCATCGGATGGTGATGTTTGAAACAAAAATGCGATAGTAGGGGTATGGCACTGCCATTGGTGTCAACTTAACACAAAACCCGTCTAGCGCAAGGAACTCAAGTTCCTTGCTAATAGCCAAAGTCATCTAAAGATGACTAAATATCCTCAAAATCTTGAGTCTATCAGTAGGGGCGGGTTCACAGATATGCTCCAATAATTCACGACTATCTCGCTTAACCCGCCCCTACTTTGGCTATTAGCCTGAGAATTCATTCTCAGGCGGTTGACAAAGCTAATACCAATTTGAAAAAAGTAGGCAGTAGGGGCACGGCATCCACAATCTTCTGGTATGTACAATAATTTACTGGTGCCGTGCCCCTACGATATATTTCTCCACGCAGAGGTATAAAATGTATGGTGTGGTCTTGCTAATGCTGCCTTGCGCAAAAGCGATCGCAAATCCTAAAATTGTATTGTCTCAACACTTTCTCAATCATGCCTGCTAGAGATATAGCAATCCTAAATCATTTGTGAAATTTACCAATTCTCAGTTTTTTCTCTTATCCTTGGCGTACTTGGCGTCTTCTCTGCGAGACGCTGCGCGTTGGCGGAAGCCTCTCGCAGAGAAGGCGGTTCATGAAAAAAATAATTTCACAACTCAGATAAGATACTTATTGTATTTGACGAAAAAATTGAGAGGGTTTGGCAATGGATAAATTAACTAAATATCGAGAAATTGTCAGACAAATAATCAATGAATACGCCAAGCATAAACCTTATCACGGCAAAATCGATCCTTTACCAATTATTGACACAGAAAATGACCGTTATCAAGTTGTACAAGTAGGCTGGGATGGCGTGCGGCGCGTACATGGCTGTACTGTACATCTTGATATTATTGGTGAAAAAGTTTGGATTCAATATGATGGTTGTTCTCAACCTTTAGCACAAGCACTGATAGATGCTGGTGTCCCTAAAGAAGATATTGTATTAGCTTTTCATCCAGAGGAATTACGACAATATACAGGTTTTGCTGTGTCTTAAATTCTTGATTAACTAGAACCATGCAAATAAAGTATATTTATAGGTTTTTTGAAGAACGTAGACGCAAAGCGGCTTCCCGTAGGGTAACCCAACACACAAATACCTTATTGTGATGCGTCAACATTGTTTTGACGCCGATAAATACAACGTTGACGACAATAAACACAACGTTGACGCCGATAAATACAACGTTGACGACAATAAACACAACGTTGACGACAATAAATACAACGTTGACGACAATAAACACAACGTTGACGACAATAAACACAACGTTGACGACAATAAATACAACGTTGACGACAATAAACACAATGTTGAAGAGATTAAAAATTCAAGGTGCGTTGCGCTGCGCGACAACAATTTTGTCTCCCTTGTCTTCCTTGTCTATTTTGTGCGCTGATTGAATTTGCGATCGCAGTTAAGCTACATATATATCATCTGATGGGTAACAATAGCGATTACGTCCTCTGTGTTTGGCATTATACAGGGCTTCATCGGCTGAAGCAATCAGTATATCTGGCTTGATTTCTAAAGCGGGGATGAGAGATGAAATTCCTAGACTAACTGTGACTATATCCTGTACCTCAGACTTGGCATGGGGAATCTTCAAATCTTGAATTGCTTGTTGAATATTTTTGGCTACTTGAATTGCTCCGAATAAATCAGTATTGGGGAGAAGTACAGAAAATTCTTCTCCACCGAAACGGGCTACGAGATCTGCAGGACGATAAACTATTTGTTGGACTCTTTGAGCTATTTTGACTAGACAATCATCACCTTTGAGATGACCATAGTAGTCATTATAGGATTTAAATTGATCGACATCAAATAAAATCAATGACAGGGGTTGTTGTTCTTTTAAAAGGCGATTCCATTCTGCTTGTAGTCGTCCATTGAAGCAGCGACGGTTAGCTACCTGTGTCAAACCATCTAGATTAACTAGTTTTTCGAGTTTCTGGTTTGCATCTTCTGCTTTTTCTTTGGCAATTAATAACTCTGCTGTTCTTTCTTGTACCCTTTGTTCTAAAGTTTCAAAAGATGTTTGTAACTGAAATGCCATGTTGTTAAACGATTTTGCTAGTTGACCTATTTCATCGTTTGAGTTAACTTTAGCACGGATATCTAAGTTACCTGTTGTAAATTGAAAAACTATATTTGTCAGGTAAATTATTGGTTTTGTTAGCAGTTCTCCAATGACAAAAGCAATAATTGTGACTATGCCGGCGATAATTGCAAATAGACACATTGCATCATGAATTTGCTTTTTCACAGGTGCTAAAGCCACAGTAATAGGCTGTGCAAATACCACAGACCAAGGTTTATATTTTAACTGAGAAATCGCAATCAAATTAACCCAATCGCCTGTTGCTGATAAAGATGCAATTAAATATGAATCTTGATTGTCTAATGCCTGCTTAAGTTTTGATTCCTTAGTTGCCAATTCTTTAATAGGTGCATGAGGTAAACGCCGTTCTTTTTGCAATTGAGTGACAACATTCAAAGGTAAAGGCACAATTGATTTAAATAGCAGTTTTGGTGTAGTGCTATGTGCAAGATAAATATTATTTTCATCTAAAAGAATAGCAAAGGATTCTGCCCCAGATCTTTCAGTTTCTCGCGTTACTAACTGTTGGACAACAGTTGCATTGTATGCTACGCGCAATACACCTAATATCTTTCCTTGAGCATTACGAACTGGACTGCTAAAAAAGAGCGTCACTAAATCGGGAATTGTTGGCGATAGTTTCATGGCAGAAACAAAGGATAACTTAGTTTGCAGTGGTTGTTGAAAATAATCTTCTACTGATTCATCTTTACCAATATTTAATGTAGATGTATCCAAGACATTTTTACCGTTTAAGTCAAGCAAAGCGTAGGAAAGAATATTAAGCATATCTTTGCGACTCAGACGAATTAATGTTTCTATCGCCAATTGCATTTCGGGGCTATTATTTCGCTGTTTGGGTGGTAAATTGAGGTATTGTGCCAACCCTGGAAGAATAGCTTCTACGCGCACAGCATCAAGATTTTCATCAATAAAAGCATCGATTCTGTAAGTTGTTTCTTTCGCAGCAGCAGATAGAGCTTGTTGCGCGTTGCTAGTTAATGCTTTTTCAGTTGTCTGTTTATTGATAAATGCTAATAAAAGCAATGGAATCAAAGCTACAATGAGAAACGAAGCAATTAACTTTGTCCGAATGCCACCCAAAAAAGTCTGCTGCATGGCTATATCTTAAGAAGGATTTTGCAAAAAGGAAGAATTAAACAAATTCTTTAGTTCAGGAAGGCGCGTTACGTTCCCAGAGCGAATAAAAAAATCTGCATATATCTCAGCAGTTTTGTAGATAGAATTCGGGTTACTAGATTGAAATAATTTTTTATTTTCTGCCAAATCTGTTAAGCTTACTCCCTCTAATGAAAGTTTATTGCTAGGAATTTTTAAGGCTTTGCTGATGATAGCGTTTCCTTCTTGAATATTTGCTTTCCAGTAGTTTGAGGCTTGCAGCCATCCGCGCACAAATCCACGAATATCTTCGGGGCGATCGCGAATTATATCTTGGCGAAAGATTATCATATCTAAAATTAAGCCAGGGGTTTGTTTGCTGGTAAATAAGATATGTTCCCCTAATTTAATAGCTTTAGAAACATGGGGTTGCCAAGTATGTCCGGCTTGAATAACATTATTTTTCAGGTGTTGAGGAATTTCTAAAGCTTCTGCTTGAACTAACTTCACATCATCACTAGTTAATTTGCCAGTTTTCAACATCTCAGTTCCAAAAACTTCGCTAAAACCGCCTAAATTCACACCGAGCTTTTTTCCTTTTAAGTCAGCTATGGTTTGAATTTGTGATTGAGCAACTACTACATCTGCTCCTGTTGATTCATCTATAACCATCACGCCTTGTATATCAGGATTTGTGGCACTCAAGATAATAAAACTTCCCAAGGATAATGAAATACCATCATACTTACCTGCACTAAAATTTGCTTGCTCTAATTTGGTGTGTCGTTTATAAATTAATTCCACATCTACGCCTTGGGCTTTGAATAAGCCTTTTTCTTGAGCAATCAAGCCTGGATATTCACCAACAAAAGATCCAAATTGTACTTTCAAGGGAGGGCGTTTAAATTCTTTCGATGCTGAATGATGACAAGCAAATAGCAACCAGGCGCTAATCAGACAAATACTAAGATATTTAAATATTTTTAACATCATATAATGCTTGATATTTTCTAGTTATGGCTGATAAAAGCTGCTAAATAGTCTATGAAAAAAATATTATCCGTTTTCATAGTGTTCTTAATTTTTTGTAGCACTTTGTTAACTTCCGATATTCTGGCTAATGAACTAAATAGAAGCGTAAATAGTTAAAGCTTTGTATTCTAGCCTTCTGAGGAAGCTAGCAAGAACTTCTCAAAGGGAGTAATTTAGTCTGTAAATCAGCACTGGAGTGTTTACTCACAAAATGATTGACAAATTTTTATATGACACAGGGTAAGCCTAATCTAAATTCTCAGTAGAAGCGGAAATAAGTATGGTAAAAATAGGTGAAAAATGTAGTCAAAATTACGATATTTATGAGCATACTTTGATTTTTTAGATATAGAATACTAGTTAATTGCCATAAGCAACTCTGTATTAACATCTAAAAAATAAGCGGTCAATTTCAGTGAAACTACTTAATGTAATTAGGGCGGTGCAATTAAAAATAGTTGGAGAAAGCTGTCAATAGTCAGTAGAGACGCGATTAATCGCGTCTGTACAATAGTCATTTGTCATTTGTCATTTGTCATTCGCACTTTGCAAATAGCGGTGATATTGGCTTGTTATTGCCACCATCGCCCTATATCCGCGATCGCACGCGCAACTTCTACCGTTGCCGCTTCACTACCCAATGCAAAGATAACTGGAAAGAGTTCCTTGATACTGGGTAACAAAATAGGGCGAGTATGCAGGGATAAATTATGAAGAGTATCTCGCCACAGGGGGAAAAGTTCCGTTGCTGATATTGGTGATAAACCTAATGCAGTCAGAATGGAAACGCGATACTGCACATTCTCAATCGCCTTAGCAGCTGTGATTGCTTCTGGTAGTAATTCTGCTGGTAGTTGCTTGATTAATATACTCAAAATCTTAGCGCGATCGCGCTCATTCTGAATTTCTCTGGTAGTGGTGATTGCTTCTGGTAACAATTCTGGTAGTTGCTCGGCTAATGCAATCATAACTGGGGCGCGATCGCTTTCATATTCAATTGCTCTAGCGGCGGTGAGTACTTGTGGTAAGAACTCTGGCGGTAGTTTCTTGACTAATGTCGCTAAAACTTCGGCGCGATAATGCTCAGAGTCAATCGCCATAGTTGTATTGAATACTTCTGGTAATAATTCTGTTGGTAGTTTCTCGGTTAATGCAATTAAAACTTGGGTGCGATATTCCTCATTCTCAATTACTGTAGCGGCGGTGAGTGCTTCTTTTAACAATTCTGCTGGTAGTTTCTCGGCTAATGTTACCAAAATTTCGGCGCGTAAGTCTTCATAATCGTCAATCGCCTGAGCTGCGGTGAGTGCTTCTGACATACAATCTGGTAGTCGTTCTCCTAATACCATCAAGGCTTGAGCTTGAAAATACTTGATTTCCAGTTCTCTAGCCACAGTGAGAGCTTCGGGTAATAATTCTGGTGGTAAACTTGGGACTAATGCACTCAAGACTTCGGCACGATCATACTCATCCTCAATTGCCTTAACGCTGGACAGTGCTTCTGGTAATAATTCTGGTAGTTTTTCGGCTAATATCTGCATACCTTTGGCGCGATCGCGCTCATTCTCAATTCCCCTCGCGACAGCAAGCGCTTCTGGTATACAATCAGGTAGTTTTTGCATTAATGCACTCAAAATTTGAACGCGAGAATAATCATTTTGAATTGCTCTAGCAATGGTGAGTGCTTCTTTTAACAACTCTGGTGGGAGTTTTTCGGCTAATGCAATCAGCACTTGGGCGCGATATTGTTCGTCTTCAATTGCTTGTAAAATTGAGATTGCTTCTGGTAATGACTGTGCTGGGAGTTTTGCGGCTAAATTTTTGAGAACTAGAGTGCGATCGCTTTCATACTGAATCGCCCTCGTTAGTTTCAATGCTTCTAGTAACAAATCTGGCGATACTTTCTCTGTGAATACACTTGTAGCTTGGGCGCGATACTGTTCATCATCAATTGCTTTTAAAGCTGAGAGTGCTTTTGGTAACAACTCTGCTGGCATTTTTTCCGTTAATGCACTGAGGAAAGGAGCGCGCTCGCTTTCATAATGAATCGTCTTCGCCACAGTTAGCGCTTCTAGCAGTAATTCTGGTTGCTTGTCAGCTAATTTACTCAGAACTTTAATGCGACAGTTTTTATCTTCAATTGCTCTAGCGGCTGAGAGTGCTTTTGGTAACAACTCTGGTGATAGATGCTCGGCTAATGCTATCAAGAGTGAGGCGCGAGAATATTCATCCTGAGCCATAGCCATAGTCAGAGCTTCTGATAACAAATCTGGTGTGAGTTTGTCGGCTAATGCAATCAAGACTTCGGCATAATACCACTCAATATCCATTGACTTGACGGCGGAGAGTGCTTCTGGCAATAAATCTAGTGGTAGTTTTTCGGCTAATATTCTCAAGGCTTCAGCACGATATTTATCATCCTTAATTTCCCTAGCAGAGGTGACTGCTTTCAGGTACAAATCTGCTGGTAGTTTCTCGGCTAATGCTATCAAGGTAGAAACGCGATACCTTTCTTCTTCAATTGCTATCCAGATAGCGATCGCTTTTGGTGATAAAAATGATGGTATTCCAGAGTGAGGTCTGTTAATTAAGGGTATAGAGGTATAATATATTTCTCGCTCCATTGCCATGAAGAGGGAGAGAGCTTCTGGTAATAACTCTGGTAATCTCTGAGATAAAGCTATCAGCGTACAGGCACGATATTGCTCATCCGTAATTACTCTAGCAGCATTGAGTAATTTCGGTAACAATTCTGGTGGTAGTTTATCGGCTAATGTTATCAAAACGGGAGCGAGACAACGCTCATCCGTAATTACTCTAGCAGCATTGAGTGCTTCTGGTAACAATTCTGGTGGTAAATTATCGATTAATGTTATCAAACTAGAAGTGCAATCGCTTGCATAGTTAATCGTGTTCACCGCCGAAAGTACTTCTGGTAAGAACTCTGGTGCTAAATGTGGATTCTCGGCTAATGCTATTAAAGCGTAAGTGCGATCGCTTTCATTCTCAATCGCTCTAGCGGCGGAAAAAGCTTGTGGTAGTAACTCTGGGGTTAATTTTGGTGCTAATATTCTCAAAGCTGTCGCGCGATCGCGCTCATATTCAATCGACTTAGCAATTAACAGCGCTTCTGGTAACAATTTTGGTAGTTTCTCAGCGAATGCAATCAGCACTTCGACACGATATAACTCATACTTAATCGCCTTAGCAGATGAAAGTAATTCTGGCGATACTTCTTGTAGTTTTCCTGATAATGCTATCAGAAAATCAGCGTAATACTTCTCATCTTGAATCGCGTTAGTAATAGTAATTGCTTCAGATATAGCGATTTGCTCTAAATTTGCTGGCAGATAGTTAATTAATTCTGTAATCGCTGCTACTTTCTGTTTTAGTTCTGGTTTTTGCAAGGCGTAAGCTAATCCTTGCTCCGGAGTCCAGATTTTGTGTTTAACTAACCCTAGCAGCATTTTTGCAGGTAAATTAGCAGCCAAACTATTCAAAGAAGCTTTAATCAAAGCATAGCGACATTGCAAACTTACCACATGAGACAGCGTTGATTCACTCCAATTCGCCTCAGCTAATTCCCAAGCGCGAGAAATATCGCGGATATAACCCCCCACTTGTCCAAGTTTTTCTTGTGCTGCATACCAGCCATTATTTCCTGTTACTGACTCTTCCCGGAATAAGGCGTGAATTTCTGCTATTTGTTGCGCTTTTTCTAAATGCCAAACTAAATTTTGATGAATGTAACCATCAGGAATTAAACTATGCCAAAAATTATTTTCTGTCTTTTCTTGATAACGTTTTAGTAGTTGGCTATGTGCATCAATTAAATCAATACCCATCCCTGTAGGCGGAGATTGAGTTAAGCGACTACGAGCGACATCATGTAATAAGTCATGTAACCTATAAGCTTTAAATTTTACACCGCCAATAAATACAGGTGCATCAGATTGCAGTAAAGCATCATTCCACAGTAACTCTAAACATTCATTAGCTTCATCCTGAGATTTCATACCCCATAATGTCACCGCCATTGGTGCAGCTATGGTGACATCTTCTGGTAAAACGCCTAACCAAATAAAATTTTTCCAAGCTTCTTTATCATAGTCTTGCAAAGCTTTTAAACTTAAATTAAAAGTCGCTTCTAATGAATTTTCTTGACGCGGCCCGTATAATACTTTTAAATTAGCAACTTCTTGCTTTAAAGCTGTTTCTAACTTCTCCCATGTAATACCCCATTTAACTCTAGCGGCTATCAAATTCAGAGCAATTGGCAGATATCCTACAGTTTCAGCTACTCTTAAAGCCTCTGGTTTTTCTACTTCTGTAATTTCTCGTCCTAAAGATTTAGCAAGTAATTCTAGAGATTCTGCTGGCGTCATCAAATTTAATTCTTGCAAATGAGCGCCCACAGTATTAGCCACATCAGCACGCCGGGAAGTAATTAATAATTGAGATTGGGAACCCGCTACCATAAAGGGTTTAACTTTCTCTGGTTCCCAAGCATCATCTACTACTAATAAAACAGCTTTATTATGTAATAAACTGCGTAAATGGGCTGAGGTTCCTTCTATATTCACAGCACGAAATTCATAGTCGCCTAAAGCTTGTACCCAGCTACTAAGTAGAGCGAGAATATCTGGTTCTTGTCCTAAAGTTGCCCAAAGTACGCCACCTGAAAAACGTTTTTGAATATCATCATCGTGCGCAATAGCTGTAATTAAAGTTGTTTTACCTATGCCACCTAAACCGTGAATGGCACTAATTAATAATGCACCATTATCAGATGTATTTGCTAGTAACCGCGCTTTAATTTCTAAAGTAACTTGTGGACGATCGACAAAACTAGCAGGTAAACTCGGAGCTTGAAAAGGCCTATCTATAGGGCGACGATAATTAATAGTTAAGCTACCTTCTACCCGCCCAACAATAATATTATGATCGCCTTGGACATTTTGCACAACGTTTTCGTTACCAGAAATTGTTTGTGCTGTATGAGCAACTTGAATAGGAATATGGGGAGTTAAATTAGTTGGACAATGCTGATTTAAGTTGGGTTGAGTTACTTCATTCTTTAATATTTGTCGCTGATGTTTTAATCGGCGACGTTTACCTGTGAAAACGCCAGCCAACTTAGAGAAAAAAAGTAATACTCGCTTCCATAACCTTTTTAAGCTGCTTTGTGGCACTGTTTTAACTTCCTATATTTTAATACGGTTCAGTTAAAGTAAAATGCTGTTATAAAGGTCATTTTTTTTAATGAACCGCCAAGACGCCAAGGACGCAGAGAGAAGAAAAAATCGAAGAAATTAATGCTTAACTGAACTGTATTTTTCTATATTATGGCTGCTTTACTAGTTAATAGTTGCATTACCTCCCACAGTACCAATTACTTTATTACCATCACCAGCAGTATTTTGAACTGAGTTATTATCACCAGAAATTGTTGTATTAAAGTTATTTACAACTTGAGCAATTGCTTCTGTATCTTCTTGCATTAATTTGGTAATTTCTGCCGCTAAATTTTTATCTTCATCAATTAATTTTTTGAGTTGTTTTTGCAGCGTTTCTTTCGCATCTGCATCATCAGGCGAACTAGCTAATTCTTCGGCTGCACCTTTAGCCATTGGCTTGGCTTCTACTTTTGGTTGCAGTTTACTCCACAAAGATTTCGCTTTTTCCCAGCTATTAGCACCCAAAGTTTCACCGAGTTTCTTAGCAGCTTCTTCTGCTGCTGTCTCTCCAGCTTTGAGCAAGTAGGGTAAAAATGGGGTGAGAAAAGTAGTTAAAGTTATTATATCCATTGGCTTACTCTGATTTTTTAGACGTTAAATACTGGTCAATTTCTTAAGACCACTCTGTATTAACATCTAAAAAATCAGGGGTCAAACTCAGGGATAATACTGAGTTATACAGAAGCGATTAATCTATTAACCATTGACTAACCCTAATACATGTGAGCCAAGCCCAATCAATCCACCTGCTAACACTAACCAAGCAGAATTGATTTTAAATCGAAAAACAGCGATCGCACTCGCAATGGACACAATAATTGTCACCCAATCTATCAAGGCGGTTCTTCCTAAAGTATAGGTAACCCCCGCCATTAATCCCATTGAGGCTGCATTCACGCCATCGAGAAAGCCGCTAGCCCAAGGCGATTGACGCAATTTAGGTACCCAAGGGTTAACTACCAACACTAAAAGAAAAGCTGGTAAGAAGATACCAATTGTACCTGCGATCGCTCCCGCATTTCCAGCTAACAAATAGCCAATAAATGTAGCAGTAGTAAATACAGGCCCCGGTGTAAACTGACCAATAGCTACCGCATCTAATAACTGTTGAGAGGTTAGCCAATGGTTGCGTTCTACTAAATCCCGTTGCAAAAATGCTAGTAATACGTAACCACTACCATACAACACACAGCCAATTTTCAGAAAGAACAGAAATACACTAGCCCAACTAACTGATGTGACTGCGGCTGTTGTCGTGCTTATTTGTGCGAAAATACCAGACAAAGGTAACAACCATGCACCGTTTGTTTGGCTTTTTGTTTGCCAATTCTTCACGAGCATGACAATAACACCGAGAACAATTAGTAGCAAAATTTCATTCAAACCCGCAAAGTAACCTGCGATCGCGACTACTGCGGTAATTCTTGTCGGCCAGTCTTTTGCTGCTTTATTTCCTAGATTCCACAAGGCTTGCAGCACTATGGCAATAATTACAGGCTTGATACCATACAGCAACCATCCTACCTGAGGAACAGTCTGATAGCGAGTATAAATTGCTGCTAACGTCCAAACGATGAGCATAGCAGGTAAAATAAAGCAGCTACCTGCAATTAGTAAACCACGCCATCCACCGCGCTCATAACCAATGTGAATTGCTAATTCTGTAGAGTTCGGCCCGGGAATCAAATTCGTAATCCCCAGTAAATCTAACAGTTTCTCCCGACTCATCCAACGATGGCGGTTTACCACCTCATTATCCATCATAGCGATGTGGGCAGCCGGGCCGCCAAATGCGATCGCACCCAGGCGCAAAAATATAGTTGCTAATTCCGTTAATCGCTGCTTTTGTTCTCTGGGAGTCAAAGCGTTATAGGAAACCGCTTCCGGCTCTTTCTCGATACCCTCAGCTTCCGGCGTCACTATAGTTTTCCTAATCATTTTATGGACAAACTTAATATATCGGTTCTCGATAACGAAAATCTATGTTTTTAAGGGAAATGGGCATGGGGCATTGGGCATTGGGCATGGGGCATTGGGCATGGGAAAAATAGATTTTTTGGCGATCGGGTTACTTGAGAGTGATGGAAAAGCAATAAGCACGATACACTGTGTTAAGCTTATCCCACCCCTAAAATGAGTGGGATTTTGCGAGCATAGAACATGGGAAAAGCTACCAATGAAGCCAGTTGCTTTAACGCGGGAAACCCGCGATTGCGCTGGCTCCCCGATGCCCTATGCCCTATGCCCCATACCCCAAGTCGGCGGGCAAAAGTTTATCTCACCCCTTGCAGAATTAATCTTTCCCGCCGACTTTCTGTAAATTTCTTGAGGAAGCGTTGATGGCAAAGACAAACGCGGTTAAAAGTGAAACTTCTACCGAGGAATTACCCGCAGTTGCAGAAACTGAAGATGTAGTCACAGCTACAGATTCTCCTGCACCAGTAGAGGATGCTCAGAATATTGATGAAATTGTTAACTCGCTCAAAAGTTTGTTGAGTGCTTTAGAAAAGTTGCAAAAAGTACGTCAAGAAGTAGGTGATATTAAACCTTTAATTGGGCGGATGCTAGATGGCGAGCTAGTAACTGGTGAAGATTTAGAGCAACTTAAAGTAGGTGTGAACGGTTTGACGCGCTTAATTCGGGCTTATAGCGATCATCAAACAGCGTTGACTAAAGCACAACCTGCGAGAAAATTGTTAGATCAAATGTTAAAGGAGGGTAAAACTGATTAAAGTTTTCGGCTAAATTGGTGAAAGACGATGAGTAGAAAATCTCACAAAGCATTGATTGGTATTACTACCTGTGGTCAGCATGGAGCATTACCATTTTCTGTTGCCAGAGATTACCTAGATGCAGTCCGTGCAGCAGGCGGTACTCCCATATTATTACCACCAGGAGAAACTGACCCCAGCATCCTGTTAGAACCTCTGGATGGCTTAATCATTTCTGGTGGTGGAGATATTAATCCGGTTTGCTATAACGGTTGCAATCACCCCAGCATATATTCTGTAGATTGCGAGCGCGATGCTTTTGAACTACAACTAGCTAAACTAGCTTTAGAAAGTCATTTACCAGTGTTAGGTATATGTCGGGGTTTACAAATTCTCATCGTTGGCTGTGGTGGTACGCTAATTCCCCACGTACCAGAAGTATATGGTACATCAGTTTTACATCGTCTAGAACCTGAAGCTGGAAAGCGTTTGCCCACAGAACACATAGTTAAAATTGATGTCAAAAGCCGTTTAGCTAGTTGCGTGCAAAATACTCACATTTCTGTAGTATCGTGGCATCATCAAGCAGTACACAAAGTACCTCCCGGTTGGCGCGTTGTCGCCCATGCTCTAGAAGATGAAGTAATTGAAGCCGTAGAATGCGAATATCATCCTTGGGCATTGGGTGTACAATGGCATCCGGAGCTATCTGCTAACGATCCCCATCATCAAAGAATTTTTCAAGCTTTCGTCCAAGCGACAGTTCGTCAATGGTCAATAGTCAATAGTCAATAGTCAATAGTCAATAGTCAATGGTCAATAGTCAATAGTCAATAGTCAATAGTCAATAGAGACGCGATAACCCTTGTCTGTACAATAGTCATTTGTCATGCGTAGGGGCGGGGTTTCCCCGCCCTTGTGAGGGTTTCCCCGCCCTTGTGAGGGTTTCCCCGCCCTTGTGAGGGTTTCCCCGCCCTTGTGAGGGTTTTCATTCCAGTAGATTCCGCCAACAAATCGCAGTTTCATACTTTAAAAACGCAATACCAATTCTCTAAAATCTAGCAACGCAATCAAAACCAAAAACTTAGATACAGTCTCAATTTTGAATTTTGTTAGCGAGTCATCGAGCGTTATTTTGGATTTTAAATTGGTATAAATTGCTTTATTAATACCTCTTGTAAATTACGAATTACGAATTACGAATTACGAATTACGAATCTGTTTAATGGTATCACGAGCTTGTTCAGCCATCTCTTTTTCACCTTCTTTGTCAAAGAGATTGGCGGCTGTTTCTAAATCAGAAATTGCTGATTCTTTACTACCTAAAGCAAAATGAGACATCCCCCGAAATAAATAAGCATAAGCAATATTCCCATCTATAGTTATAGATTGTCCAAAATCAGATCTAGCTGACTGATATTCCTTAATACTAAAGTAAGCGATACCTCTACCCAGGTAACCATAGGGATTATCAGGTGCTAAACTAAGTCCTTGACTAAAAGTTTTAATAGCTTCGCGATAATTTTTCTTATCTAGTAATTCAAAACCTTGGTCTATAAAAGCTTTGGCGTTAGATTTATTATTTGTAATTTGAGTAAAGTTTGCTGTTATTTCGCTTGTTAAGTTGTTAGATAAATTTTCAGCATTAGCTTTAGGGGCACATAGCATTAAACCAAATAAAATCATACCCGATGCTAAAACTTTTAAGCCTTTCATGTGTATTTCTCCAATAAAATACATGACAAAAATTGTTGCGTATTTACTTAAAATCAGAATTTGGTAGAAATTAGCGATAGATAATAGCTTGATATAAGCTGTTTTACCTAAATGGAATCTCTATCCGTTGCTGTCTTATCAATCAATATCTCTCAGGGGAGTGAGCTTATGCAGTTTTGTCAGCTAATGATATTGTCGAGTATCCACCTGAGTGAAAATGCTGAAGATTTTATAAATTTATTGTAAAACTTGGAGAAAGTGGGGAAATGTGAAAATTTGATACCAATTTGAAAAAATCATAAGACAGATGGTAGGGGCATGGCAATGCCATGCCCTCTAGAATATATTGATGTGTCGCAAACATTATTTAAATTGGTAAAAGTTCGATACGCCACATAACGCCCGCAGGCTGGAAGCCTGGGGCTATCAGTACAAAGCCCACCTGCGTGGGCTGAATGCAAAGGCGCGATTCTGGAGTAGTCAGTAATTCTACTATTATTTTGTCGTTGCTGAGACTACACCTTGAGCTTCTAATACTGCTGCAACTTTTAAAATTAAGGCTTCATTATCAGGTGCAGCGATGATTTGCACGCCTAAAGGTAGAGAATTCGGGCGCTGAATTGGCACTGATAAGACAGGTAAGCCGATAAAAGATAATGGTTGGGTAAATAATCCCAGGTGAGGACGAACTAACATTTCCTCACCATCTAAAATCATAGTTTGTTGCCCAATTAATGGCGCAGGAATTGGTGTAGTCGGCGCAAGAATGATATCAACATCGGCAAAGATTTCCCGCAGGCGATCGCGATACCATCTTCTAAAGCGCTGTGCTTGCAAATACCACTGATTCGGAATTAACGCCCCAGCCAAAAAGCGATCGCGTGTAGCAATATCAAAATCTTGGGGACGCGATCGCAATTTATCTAAATGCAGATTTGCCCCTTCACTGGCGGTAATTACAAAGGCGGCTGCTCTAGCCCGTGCTGACTCTGGTATCGTTACATACCGCTTTACATTTAAAGCTTGGGCTACCTGTTCCAATGCTGCCAAGGCTTCTGGTACTGCACCCCTAGCGAAATACTCATCAGCAATAGCAATTTTGATACCAGATATATCTTGATTAATTTGGGGCAAACATAACTCCGGGGGACGTTTTGTACATACCGGATCGCGATCGTCTGCACCTTGGAGAATATCAAATACTGTAGCAATATCCCGCACCGAACGGGCAAAAGGGCCGACATGATCGAGACTGGTAGAAAATAAAGCTACTCCAGCCCGCGATAACCTACCATAAGTCGGTTTTAACCCAAAAATACCGCAAAAAGCCGCCGGTACGCGAATCGAACCATTTGTATCAGAACCCAGCGTTACAGGAACCAAATCCGCCGCCACCGCAGCAGCCGAACCGCCAGAGGAACCCCCAGCCACGCGCTGTAAATCGTGGGGGTTGTGAGTCGCGCCGTAATGGGAATTTTCCGTCACAAACCCATAGGCGTACTCATCCATATTTAAAGCACCAACCAACACCGCACCAGCTTGCTTTAACCGCGCTACTACTGTTGCATCTTCGGTAGCAGGGGGATTTTCAGCATTAATTTTCGCACCAGCGAGAGTTGTTAATCCCGCGATATCGTAGAGATTTTTCGCTGCAAAAGGTACGCCAGCCAACACACCAGGATCGTTACCTTGGGCAATTTCTTGATCAATTCTGCTGGCATCTGCTAAAGCTGCTTCAGTCATTATCGCCGTAAAACAATTGAGTTGGCGATCGCGTGCCGCAATTTTATTTAACGCCGCCTGAGTTACCTCCACCGCGCTAATTTTACCCTCACGCACAGCCGCAGCTATAGATACAGCATCATTCATGGTTCAAACACAGGTGCAACTTCAATATCTTCTGGTATTGGGAATTCAGTGACAAGAGAAGCGATCGCTTTAATTCTCTCAAAATTTGCCACCACCCCATCACGATACTCATCCCGCAACCGCAAATCCACCAGCCACGCCATTTGCTCCACATACTCCCCCACATCAAACCCTTGACTCTCCATCTCTTCTCCTCTGCGTTCTCTGCGTCCTCTGCGGTTAATTATTCTAAATCTACAACCTCTGGCGGCAAATTAAACAAACCATCCTCCCCAGGTTCAAAATCACTTACCCCAAACACAGCATCAATATTTAATTCTCCATAAATATGCGGAAACAACTCACCAATTTCCGCTTCCTCATAACGAACTTCTGCCTTCACCTTACCAGCATCAATAAATAGTAATACCAAGCCCTGTTGATTAAAGAAAAACTTATTTGCAGAATTAACTACTTGATTGACTTCCGAACAATGAATAAACCCCTCAGTCTCCAGCGAATCAGTGCGATAGCTACCAAGGATTTTTGCGTGTTCCCATTTTTCCGATTGGGTAATATGAAAGATATTTTTCATCTTGGTTGCATGATTTTCCGAATATTATCTAAAGGTGATTCAGGTTCAACAGGCTGATCGGGATAAAATTTTAGTTTAACATTATCTTGTGTCTTTCCAGTAGGTGAAATAGACAACTCTATTGTTATCTTTCCAGGTTGCCAACCTTGACTACCTATTTTTAACATTTGGCATTCTTTTACTACTTGAAATTGAATCTCATCTATAGTGATATATTGCTCATAAATTTTAAAAGTTTGGAAGTGACCAATAAAAGATGAAGTTCTAACAGTAGTGTTATTACCACAATTCAAAGGTTCCTTTTCTCTAATTCCTTTAATAACTAACTCTTTTAATCTACTTATCGTAAAACTATCTGTAGCAATGAGGATGATATCATCATCACAATCAAGGGTAATAAAATTATTACTCATCACAATAAACCTAATATATAGTTGAGAATTCCAACTACACATTTTAATCTGCATTTTTTTACATCAATCCGGTAAAAACACTGAAATAAACTTTAAATGCATACTGAAATATAAGATATCATTGCGAAGAAGAACGACAAAACAATTGCAAAGACTAGAATTCCTATTTGGCTTGTTGCCATTGTTCGCTTTAGTGATGCGGAGACAGACTTAAAATTAGCAAATTTTATTATTTGTGAATATTCGTCAATTTCTGGGAACTATAATAACGAACCTTTCAAAAGACTGAAAGAAGTTTTGATATATAACCAGAGTGTAAGCATGAATAACCTTAAATACCTATTTATTGGAACATTATTAATGCTAATTTCTGCCTGTACACCTTCTCAACAAGCAAAAGTAGAGTCTTCATCATCTCAAGCAAATGCTGCTGATACTTCTAAAGTTGAAGCTAATTCAAAAGCAGTCAAAGGTAAACTTAATATTAAAGGTTGGGAAATTAGAGTTACAGGTGTTAAATATGCAGGACAAACAATTAAAGGACAGTACCGAACATATGAAGCAGCCGAAATTTGGACAGTTGTTTCTGTAACTTTTAAAAACACAACTAACAAAAGACAACGACAAGATGATGCATTGACTTATCTTTTTATTTCAACTTTAGCTGACTCACAAAATAATAAATATGATGTTAAAGAGACTGAGTTCAAATTTGATACTAATTTATTGAGTAAACCTTTTGCTCCAGGTGAAGCTCGTTCTGTGGATTTACTATTTGACACTCCTAAAGGTATCAAGGCAGATAAGTTTCTAACCAAGAATGAAAAGTTTGAAGATATAGCTTTAAAACTTTAATCAACAATTCGGATTTCGTAGGGTGTGTTATGCCGTAGGCTAACGCACCTTAAATTATTGAAGATGCATGATTTTCCGAATATTATCTAAATATCACCAACTCAAATTTAAGCACGATCGCGATCGCAAGTATGGCTGGTAAGAAACCTTTCACAAGAAGACATAAAAAATTATGCCTGAAACACTTAAAAAAAGCGATCGCCTTTTTGACAAGCTTGATCAATAAGGATCGTAGCCGCTAAATACTAAGGGAGGGTACGAGTTTTTTCTACAAATAAAAAACCCTACACGTATATAGGATTATACTTGCAGGGCAAAAAGCATCATTATTCTAGTAGTTTCGATGATTTTCATCGTATGTCTATCTGTCTAAAGGTATATTTTTTAATATTGTATACCAATGCATCTACGGTTTTTACTTGCATAAAATAAGTGTGGTGGTCTTACTTAACCCTCTGTTTCTCCTGGGGATTAGCTTGAATATTCTCTTCCTCTTCAGGCTCTACAGCACTACTTATAATTGCAAGTAAAAAAACTAATAATGGCACAACTACTAAAGCTATTGGTATGGGAATAATTAATGAAATCAGCCACCAAGCCAATCCTGATAGAAGAGCAAGCAAAAGATAAATCATTGTTTTGCCATAAATCTATGAGTATTTATGGTATATCAGAGCCGAGAAAACATAGTTCAGTAAATATCACCAAATATTCTGATTTTATCTATAATTTAGCGCACTTACTAATTAAATTGTAACATTGCCAATCATCAGGATATGAGCGATCGCACTTATGTAGCCGTTTTGCTCAGGTTCAATAATATACCATTATGGAATGATGTTGCAGTTGAGCGATCGCACTTCAATAAAATTCCCCTCTCACAGAAAGGGGAAGATGTCACGGAAAACTCATTCTATCCAAAAAGAGAGCTAGCTTAACGTAATTTCTTCAAAGCTGCTCTTAATTGCTTGATATCCCGTGCTAGTTTTCCTAAACCTGGGTTATTTGCAACCTTTGGCAGCTCGTTAGGGCTAAGTTGTTTCACTATCTCATTCCAATTATTAATAGCCACAGCCAATTGCGTAACATTCACATCGCCACTGGCTAACAAACCGGTGATGGAACTGATAAATGCCTGTGCCGATTGTGCAGTAACTCCATAACTTGTCAAAGCAGATTGAATTTGCGCTTTTCCTTCTTCTGCACCAACTCCCCCTACCAAAACAATGTAAATTGCTGCTGCAAAAGTATTAGGTTCAGGTGTTTGTCTAATTATATTAATGGCAATGTTATTCAGATTATTTTGAACTTCTTGTGGAACGATAATTTCTCCATTTGCACTAATTTCTAAATTAACGCCTGGTAGCAGTGAATTTGATGACCCAGGTATTTCCACATTAGTAGGAACAAAACTATCACCAGAAATACCCGATGAATCTGCAGGAATACCTAAAGCACCAGCAGTACCAGCATTTGCTCTATTAGACGTAACCACTAAAGAACTTGATAAAACTAACACCAAACTCAACCCTAAAGATAATTTTTGCTTGTTCATGTTTTTATCTCAAATTTAAGTAGCAAAAAACCTAACAATTAGAACTGGAAACTGTACCCGGCACTTAAACTAAAACCAGTAGCGTTAGTTGAATTACCAGTTACGTCTGTGAAAATAGTGTTAATAACTATAGGGGTGTCTCGGAAAGGAGCAAAAGACGCACCCAAATTTAAAGCACTTCCAGTCCAACTAGCTACTAGGGATGCTTCAGGTATAACTCGTAAACCTACACTCCCGAAGAAATTTGGTGGATTATCTCCTGAGCGAGATCTCAGGGCCCCTACAGAGCGAAAAGCACCACTACCAACACCCACAGAAACAGTCAAAGGTAATTTATTAGTGGGGCTATCAGGCTGTAAGTAAAATGCTCTGGTAACTACGCCATAGATCGTATCTTTAGACTTATTTCCTTGTCCCCATGTAATTGGGTTTGACCAACCAACGGCTACTGCTGTACCGTCAGCAAAGAATTTATGTAATTTGAACCCAATACCGCCACTATCGCCAAAGTCTCCAAACAATTCCTTTTGACCACCGACACTGTAGATATTGAAGGCGACTTCTAGGCCTACTGATTTAACTGCATCTCCTAAACCAAAACCAGCCGATAAAGAACCATCTACTTTTCCTTTTTCAAAAGGTATGAATCCACCACCACCAATAAAGGCTTGACCCCAACTTGCACCGTAAGCAGTGGGTGTTCCCGCACTAGAACCAGGTGAACCGCCCTTGCGCGGTCTGGGAATTTCGGTGAGTATGGGTTCAATAAACAGATCTTGGCGTATTTTGTTGGCATCTCCTAGAGTATCGCCCACAGTACCGGAAGAATCTGTTTGTGCAATTAGCTGCGGTAGTTTTTGCTTAAAGTTTGCATTGGGCTTGGCTGGAATATCTGAGGTAGTAGAAGATGCTTCCAATGTAGGAACAGGAGTGAATTCCCCATTGGGATTGTTTTGTTCTACAGTTACTTGGCTGAAATTGATTTTCTGCTCTGCCATAGTTTCATAATTGGCAGAATTCGCTTGTGGTTGATTTTCAGAACTGAAGTTACTGATGAGATGATCAACTATCAATTTATCTTCAGCAGCTGCGGCATGGGTGGATAGAGCTGTAGTCAGTAACAAACTAGTAACGATGATTCTTCCTAAACCAGAGAAAAAATACTGCCCATTTTTGAGTAGTAGTATACCTATTAAATTTTGTTTAATCACGAGTAAATTCCTCACACATGGAAAAAATTACAGATTGTACAGGGTTGATTCATCCTATATTAAAGTATTTATAAATACAAGATGGATGAAGGAACTCTTTGAGATTTTAGATATGTATAACCCATGCAAGGCTTGCTATACAAGTTTTTACAAGATTTAACATGGATAAACTTTCGCTTTACTTACTGAGACAATAAAAGTTGTGAAAAAATTATCTGCTGTTCAATTTTTACCGTACTCTGATGAATAGTGACTGTTATGTACACCTGAGTATAAAAATTACACAATATAATTTTTGATGACACACCTAAATGGGATGGAACATAGTAACGGGTGAAGAGTTTGACCAACCCGTAGCATTAGGTAGATGATCTCTCCCTATTCATGAGCGCGGTTTATAGACAGCAGTAAATTCACTATTCAGTTATAAGCGCAAAATTCTCTAACGCCAACCAAATATTAAGCGTATATTTGTTAATGCTGTGATGCGGGAAGGGAAAAACAAGCCAAGAAACTAATAACAGAGAAAATTCAAGATTTACGCGCAAGAAAGGCTGTATGAGCTGATGGTAAAGAATATTGACCATAACTAGCCATTGTCTCAACCTGAAAGCCAATTTGATGGAGTTGATTGGCAATTTCGGTCGCTGTATATAAACGTTGGTGATGTAGTTCCTCATCCCGTCTATAGTATTCGCCAACCTTGCGAAAGGTGATAATCCGACGGGTTAAGGTGCTGAGTTCTTGATTTTCTTCTTTTTCCACGAGTACTACCCAATCTTCACCTTCTGTGAATCCTTTGCTAATTCCTGGTGTTAGCTGTCCTGGTTGTGCAATGTCGAAAATGAAGACACCCCCAGGAGTTAAGGCGCTATAGATGCGATGGAAAAGATTGGTTAAGTTTTGGCGATCGCTTTTTGCATCAAACTGGTAGTTGAGACATTCGCCAATTGATCTCACAGCATTGCATGGAGAGATTTCAGCCTGAAATAGGGAATCAAGGCGAAACTCAGCACTTGGTACTCGAATGCGAGCGATCGCCTATGCTCATAGCCACAAAATCTTGCATAATTACATTCTGCTACAATTGCACAGGTTTGGCGATGTAGATGCAAATGCGATCGCCATTTAGCTACTTTTGCTCGTCTAGATATTGGAAGACGTAGGAGGAGTAAATTCCACATACAACAACGGAGCGCCTAGCGCATCACCATCAAATGACTCGGCTGTACGCTTACCAGTCCCACTGATAATAGTGGCGATAGAATTACCACTACTCCAACCTTGACGATTGACAATTTCTTGAATCACAGATGCAATATTGGCAGTTCGTTGGTTAATACCTGCTTGGCTGACAGTACTCCAGGCCAAAGGATTCCAAACAACAGCAGCATCTGTAGTCACTCTACTAGAAATATTGTTTTTAGAAGTAGTAAAGGTGAGGGCATTATCCACATCTTCCCCGCGAATGGTCAAGTTTGTTGTAGTTGAACCGATTTCATCAACCTTGAATTGGATATAAGCATTGGTAATTTTTGCTCCTTGGGGAATATTCACGCCTACAAAGCGCAAACCTACAAGTTGATCGACACTATCGTTGATTAGTTCTAAATCTGTACTTGTTAAATTCATTGATCCAGTCGTCAGACGCTGTTCAGCATCATCGGAACTGGAATTCACCCGAACTTCAATTACCTTTGGTTGCGGTGGTTGCAATGGAAATTGATAACCAAAGTCTATATTCACCTTTGTCTCATCTGTCGCCAAGGTAACTAGCGATTGTCCGTCTTTAGTATCATCCGGATCGCTAGTTATCTCGGCTCCACTGGGTAAGGTACTGTTATCTACCTGAACAGTGTAATTACCTGCCGATAGATTATTAAATGTGTAGTGACCATTACTGTTAGTTAATTTAGTCGCAATAATTTGTTGAGATGAGTTCAGCAGTTTGACACTAACATTGGCAATCCCAGTTTCCTCAGCGTCTTGGATACCATCGCCATCGGTGTCATTCCAAATGCGATTACCGATTGAACCTTGGGGTTGAGGTTGGGATGTACTCCCACTTTCAAAAGCTCCTAAATCCGGTGCAGAACCCTTGTATGAACTACTAGGAAGGTTAATTACTGTTCTACCTCGCCATTGAAATAATGCAGTTCCTTTATCAATTGCTGGACTACCTGTTTGTAATTGCGAGGTCGGACTTAATAGGGGATCGGCAAATATAGTGGTACTAGTATCGACATTACTACCTTGAGTGTTCGTACCATTATTCCAAAAGAGGTTATAGGCAGCAATAGAATTTCCATCTACACCCTTCATTGCAATTCTGGTGTGATTGATGAAAATATTATTGATGGCAACTAGATTGTCACCACCAGTTAGTCCATGATTGTTATTTTTAAAAGTGTTACCAATTACATCTATAGGTTCAGGAATACTAGCAGCTCGATAATCTTCCGATGAGTCTCCGTTATCCATCAAGCCTAGACCGGCATCTCTATTTCCTTCAATCAGATTGTTTTCTATCCGGTAGTAACGTTGAGAAACCTCTGGATAATCAATCAGCTGAATACCATCGCCATTATTAGCGGAGATAATATTTCTGCGAATGATATTGTTCAGGACTGTAGTACCTGTATAGCTGTTCATTCTGACTTCAATACCATCATTTCCGTTTTGGCGAATGATGTTATCTTCAACAACTACATCTGCAACTTGATTAATATCAACACCATCATCCTTATTTTTTTCGATAATATTATTACGAGCTATACCACCACTTACACCGCTAGAAACCAACTTATAGTTAATCCCATCTATGGTGTTAGTAATGTAGTTGTTGAGAATCTCTACTTTCGTTCCCTCTACTTTGATTCCATCTCCACCGTTGCGAACGGTAAAACCAATTAATTTTGCACCTGGAGGAACTGTATCTGTAAATCGCACCACATCAGGGTCAGAATCTACTAACGACCCGCCACCATCGATGATAGTTGTCATAATGGTATTGGCATTGCCAGTAGTTAAAAACTCAGAAGCCAATGTAATTGCCTTTCCAGAGATAGTTAGTGTTTCGCGATAAACTCCCGGAGCAACGATAATGGTATCTCCATTTTTGGCAGCATTGATGGCTTGTTGAATAGACTGGCCAGCAGAAACATTAATTATTGCCATCGTAAATCCTCTTAATAATTGTTCAATGGAAAAGTTTTATACAGAAAATTTCACATGACGCGGCTAGGGGATGACTATTGAAAGCCTCCACAACGCAAGGAGAATGAAGCTAAATAAGGGAAATAAATGCTAGCTAGAGGTGTGTGATAAATACTACATACTCAAGTTTAAAGAGAGCGATCGCTCTCTTCTTCAGGTATTGGATCTCTTTCATCGACTACACATTTACAAATCATTTGGGGCTAGTCTGAGTTTCTTAAACAAATCATAAACTGATTATCTATTTAACATAAATTTTCCGTGCTTATCCCAACTTTATCTAATCTTTAAAATCTATCTGCTTACAAAGTAAGTATTAGAAAATACTTGCTAGTTAATTTTTAAACTAATTATCATTTTAAGATTTATTAAATGTAATAAAAGAAAAATATAGCGTTCCTATTTTAAGTTGTGAAAAATATCAGTTTTGGCTGTTGACTGTTGACTGCTGACAGTGAACAACCCTTTATGTCAGATTGCACAAGTCCAAGAGCAGATTGCGATATATCAGTTTGTATTAAATTTTATCTGTATTACAGCAATTTTCAGGTAAATAGACCACACTGTAGGGGCACGGCACCAGTAACATTATTGTATATACGAGAAGATTGTGGATGTTCCCTACTACGATTGTGGTTCAAATGTATGAAAACTGCTGTAATCTTTTTTTAATCATCAGATTTGCTGTAAAGAGTTAACTGGCGCATACAGGAAATAGACAACGCTTCAATCAGCCGCTTTGCGTCTATACTTTACTCGCAATGAATGTAATAAATTTTGTGTATTTATTCAATAAATCATACTACAGGGGCATCAAAACTATTCTTCTCTAGCCCCTATTTTCAAGCTAGTTAATCACGAGAAAATCTCACAACCAAATATGAAAATCTCTCTTTCCTAGTCCCTAGCCCCTAGCCCCTATCTTCAAGACAGCCCCTCATGGTAAAAACCCACAACCAAGCATGAAAATTTCTCTTCCCTGTTCCCTGTTCCCTATTCCCTATTCCCTGTTCCCTATCTTCAAACCAGGTACTTGACTTAACGCGAATATATGTCAAGCTAATTATTAGGCTATCTAAATGTATTGCGAAGGAAGTGCATCTAACTCGTGACAAATTTGACGGGAAGCGCCGATTGGTTAGCAACGCCTAGTCACTATCCGGAATCGGTTTTATTGGAAACACAGGAACTGACGCGCCGTTTTGATAACTTCACAGCAGTGGATCGGTTAAATATTACTGTTGCAGCTGGTGAAGTGTTTGGTTTGCTCGGCCCCAATGGAGCCGGGAAAAGTACAGTAATTAAGATGTTAACAACCCTACTGCCAGCAAGTGCAGGTAAAGCAAGCATCGCCGGCTATGATGTCACCCATCAATCTCAGGCGGTGAGAAGAGCGATTGGTTATGTACCGCAAGCGCTGTCTGCTGATGGGACATTGACAGGTTATGAAAATCTGTTAATTTTTACCAAATTATATGACATTCCCGCGAAACAACGCCAACAGCGCATCTGGGATGTTTTGGAATTTATGGGTTTGGCGGAAGTAGCGCATCGCTTGGTGAGAAATTATTCAGGGGGGATGATTCGCAAGCTAGAAATTGCTCAATCTATCTTGCATCGACCGCAAATTATGTTTCTCGATGAGCCAACAGTGGGATTAGATCCGGTGGCGCGTAATCAAGTCTGGAATTTGGTGCAGGAACTCCGAGAAAATTACGGCACAACTATCTTTTTGACAACTCACTTTTTAGAGGAAGCCGATCACTTGTGTAATCGAGTAGCAATTATGAATCGGGGTAAGGTAATTACCACAGGTTCACCTACAGATTTAAAGGCTGGTTTAAATAAACAAAACGCCACCTTGGATGATGTGTTTATTCACTACACAGGGGACGAATTAGCATCAGGAGTTAGTTATCATGACATCAAAAGAACCAGACGTAATGCTCAACGGTTGGGTTAAACCAAAGCCTACAGCTAAAGGCAATTTTATCTCTGCAATCGCAGAACTATTTCAAAAAACTCTTGTGATCGCAGAACTAGAAATACGCAAACTTCGCCACGATCCCTATGATTTACTCATTCGTGGCGTACAGCCTGCATTGTGGCTGTTAGTTTTTGGGCAAGTTTTTACTCGCACTCGCGCTATCCCCACAGGTAACTTATCTTATTTAGAATTTATGGCTCCAGGGATTTTGGCGCAGAGTGTGCTATTTGTTGCCATTTTCACTGGTGGGATGACGTTGATTTGGGAACGAGATTTAGGAATTGTACATAAATTCTTAGCTAGTCCCATACCTCGTGCGGCGATGGTGTTGGGTAAAGCTGTAGCTTGTGGCGTGAGAAGCTTATCGCAAATAGTCATCATCTATGGATTGGCACTATTGTTAGGTGTAAAACTCAACCTTCACCCCCTAGCTTTATTGCAAGTAGTGGTGATTGTGCTGTTAGGTGCAGCTTGTTTTTGTGTTTTTTCCTTAATTATTGGCTGCTTGGTAAGAAGCCGAGAAAGGTTTACAGGTATAGGACAACTGATTACAATGCCGTTATTTTTTGCCAGTAATGCTATCTATCCCTTAACATTGATGCCAGCTTGGCTGCATGTGATTTCTAGCATCAATCCCTTAACTTATGAAGTTGATGCCTTACGAGGCACAATGATCGCTCATGGTTCCAGTGTTTATGGGTTTGGTATGGACTGTACAATTCTCTTGTTAACATTAATAGGCTTAACTGTGATCTGTGGACGACTTTACCCACGGGTGGCAATGTAATTAGGAGAAAAAGATGGCCAAGCTCGGAAAACCAACGGAAGAATGTGCTGCGAGAGTAATGGAAACAGTTCCTTTACTAATGCGGTTTATCCGAGCAGATATGCGCAGTCATAATGCTGAATCTTTATCGATACCTCAGTTGCGATCGCTCGCTTTTCTCAATCGCAATCCTGGTGCATCATTATCTGAGGTAGCAGAGCATTTAGGCGTTACCTGCGCTACAGCATCAACTACAATTGAACGCTTAGTTCAACGCAATCTGGTAGAACGTAACGATCACCCCCAAGAACGGCGGCGAATAGTGCTGAATTTAACGGAAGCGGGAACAATGCTGTTAAAGCAATCCCAAGCAACTACTCGCGCTCATATTGCCGATATTCTTGAGAGTTTAACGCCAGAGCAAGTATCAAATCTTGAAGAAGGCTTGACTTTATTAAAAAATGTCTTCGAGCAAACAGAAATTAAAAAAGCTCCTTAACCGAGAAGGAAAAGAACACGATTCTTTTGCAGCTTTGCGGTTTCGCGATTATCGACTATTTACCCTTGGGCGCGTACTGTTGTTTACAGGCTCCCAAATGCAGACAGTGGCGATTGGTTGGGAACTGTACGAGCGCACCAACTCAGCGATGGTATTAGGCGGGGTAGGCTTGGCGCAAGTCATCCCAATGATCGCGCTGACGTTAATTGCTGGACATGTAGCTGACAGACGCGATCGCAAATTTACCACCTTACTATCTATTTTCTTGCTAGCTATTTGCTCCTTGGCGTTAGCTGTGGTTTCCTATACTCAAGGTGCAATTAGTCTTTTTTATACCTGCTTAGTTTTTACAGGTATTGCCAGGGCGTTCTTAAAACCTGCCAGCGATGCCATGATGTGGCAGTTGATACCGACGAGCGTATTTACCAACGCTGCTACCTGGAACAGTACCAGCTTTCAGCTAGCGACAGTTATCGGCCCAGCATTGGGAGGATTTGCGATCGCTGGTTTAGGAAATGCTACAGGGGTATATATATTGGCGGCTGTGGCTGCATTTTTATGTTTCGCCTTAACATTGCCGATTAAACAACAAAATACTGCCCTTTCCCAAGAACCAATCTCGCTGAGAACCTTAGCTGGAGGTGCAGAATTTGTTTGGAAAAATCAGATAATTTTCGCAGCAATTACCCTAGATATGTTCGCAGTATTACTAGGGGGAGCAGTAGCTTTACTACCAATCTTTGCCAAAGATATTTTACATGTCGGCCCTGTAGAATTAGGCTATTTGCAAGCGGCTCCTTCCATTGGTGCGCTAATTATGGCGGTAACTTTGGCACATTTACCACCCATGCGTAAAGCCGGGCCAGCCTTACTTTGGTCTGTGGTTGGTTTTGGTGTCGTGACGATCATCTTTGGCTTATCGCGATCGTTTTGGCTATCACTGCTAATGCTGGCATTAAGTGGCGCATTAGACAGCATTAGCGTGGTTATTCGTCATACTTTAGTGCAAATTCGCACACCCAATCATTTACGCGGTCGAGTTGCAGCAATTAACAGCGTGTTTATTAGCGCTTCCAACGAATTGGGGGGTTTTGAGTCAGGTTTAGCGGCGGCTTTATTCGGCCCCATAGTATCCGTTGTTGGTGGTGGAATTGGCACAATTCTCGTAGTTATTGCAACGGCGATGATTTGGCCGGAAATGCGGAAGTTAGGCGCGTTGCATGAGTATGAGTAAGAAATATCTATCTCTTATTTAAGATGCTGCTCTGGATGCGGAATTTTATATTCCGCATTTTTTTTACTGAATTCCAAACCAACCGCCAGTATCACCACCAGCCCAACCGCCAGAACGTGCAGCCGGAAATGTTTGATTACAAAGGGTTTTGAATTTTTTAGCCGCACTAATATCTTTACCTTCATAACCGTGGGGATGAAATATCCGCCCAATGTATCGCCCTTTTACACGGATTTGACCCATGACATAGATTCCGTCACCAACAGAATAAATACTGCCGGCTTCATTGCGAGAATAGCAAGCAATATAACCACCATCTCGCTTCATATATTTGTTAATGGTGGGCAAAATTTTCTCTCTATATCCTGGTGCTGGTCGGTTGATAACGCCGCCTTCAGCGCTGACATACACTCTAAAGTCTTCTGGTAAAAGATAGTCTGTCATTTGAGATGCTACTGTTTGACAAAATACTGAAAGTAACACTGTAGCATTTGTCATTATTAAGAAAGTCTTAGTAAATTTCATTCTTTTCATATAAATATTTAGATTATCTATTTTGTCAATACTTTAACAGTGTTTGTCCTGCTATGGATAAATATGTAGCAATTAAATAACATCGCATATTTACTATTAACAAAGTATTTATTAATGCGCCATAGAGGTATTACCTAAAAAGACTTAATCTTTTATGCCATCTACCTTATTTTTGCCTTAACCTAATAAAAAAATTTTATTCAGACTATTTTAGTTGTGTATATTTTAACTATTTGTTTGAGCTAACTTATTTTTTTCTTAATCTTGCCGGGGAAATATGACTGGTACTAGTTTAGTTAGTCTCTACTTACATAACATCCTTAAAAAAATTAGTAAAAAACTCATAATGATGTAGGTTAAAAATTTTTAATCTATTAATAAGTTTTTTTACAAAATTTAGAGAATTGTTATGTAGATACATTTGAATTTGAAGTTTTAGCCTTCTGTTCTAGAAACTAACTATTAATATCGTTACAATCACTTAGATCATCAGGGAGCGTTGCAGTTTGTTTAATGTATTCTTCAAAAACTCAAAATTGGCATTAAACCTAACAGCAATGTGTAAATTATGTTCAAATGCGCGATCGCACCTTAACTCTGGTTTCTAGATTGAGAAAGGTTTTCATGATTTATCAAGTAATTCTCAGCTAACTGAACTAACTAGTAAAAGTTGTATCCAACTACTCAGTTATATTGCTGTAGACAAAAATTAGTTGGCTTTTTTGACTACTGCTAGAAAACTGTTTGCTTAACAAATATTGCTAATCACAATTGAGGGAATTTTGGCATGGCTAATACACCATTCGATACAAATCAGCCTGCACAGGTAAAGGGTTTAGGCGGTTATACTGTTAACCCTATATTTACTGTGGGTGAAAAAATAGATGATTATGCGCCACCGGGAATTCTCGATGGTACAGGTGCTTTTAAACTCAATGACACCACTGTGAGATTGTTAGTTAACCACGAAATAGCTAACAATGTCGGCTATAATTACACCCTCAAAAGTGGGGCTTCTCTTCCTGGTGCTAGAATTAGCTATTTTGATATTGATAAGCGTACTTTAAAAATAGTTGATTCTGGTTTAGCTTTTGACACAATTTACAACCGCGCTGGTGAAGTTGTCGATGCGGCTTCTGACTTAGAATTTGCTGGACTTAATCGTTTTTGTTCGGCAAATTTGATGGAAGCTAACCACTTTGGCGCGGGGATTGGATTTAGCGATCGCATTTATTTTACAGGCGAAGAAACCGATGGTGGTACACAGTTTGCCCTAGATACTACCACTAATCAACTCTGGGCTGTACCTTGGATGGGTCGTGCTGCTTGGGAAAGTGTGACTGAGATTAACACAGGTAGCACTGATAAAGTAGCTTTATTAATCGGTGACGATCGCGGCCCAGCTCCTTTAATTTTATATGTTGGTGACAAAAACGCTAAGGGTGACGGTAGTTTCCTCGATCGCAATGGCTTGGCGCAAGGAAAGCTTTACGTTTGGGTAGCTGACGATCCCACAGATAACTCTGATTCTATTGAACTAGATGCTAGAGATTTCCAAGGTAGTGGTAACAGTCGCGCTGGTAAGTTTGTCGAGATTCAGCACTATCGCCCTGACTTAGCCGGTACAGCTGTAGATGGTACAGATGCCGATACTAGCATTCAAAATGAATTGGGTTATGATGCCCAAGGTTTTGCTACCCAAGCCCAACAAGATGCTTTAGCTAATGAAGTTAAAGCTTTCTTGTTCTCTCGTCCTGAAGATGTCGCCACCAACCCAGCAGATGGTACACAAGCTGTATTAGCTTCTACTGGTCGCACCGGTTTGTTTGATAATGCTGATACCTGGGGTACAACTTACAAAATTGATGTTGATTTCAGCAGCAATCAAATCACAGCTAGCCTCAACATTCTCTACGACGGTAATGACGAGGGTAACAAAGATTTTGGGTTACGCAGCCCTGATAACCTAGATTGGGCTGATGATGGTAAAATCTATATTCAAGAAGACCGCGCCATCGGTGCTGACCTGTTTGGTGCTACCTCTAAAGAAGAAGCTTCTATCTGGCGCATCGATCCCAGCGCTACTAACCCAGAAACCACAGCAACCCGCATAGCACAAATCGATCGCACGGCTGTACCCTCCGGTCAAACTGACTCTAGCCCTACAGATCTAGGTAACTGGGAATCTTCTGGTATCCTCGATGTTTCCCAGCTGTTTGACTACGATCCCGGCGAACTGCTACTGTTTAATGTCCAAGCACACAGCATTCGGGATGGCTCAATTATTACTGTTCCTGGTATTGATACCGATGGCGATGGGACTGTTGAACGCACAGATAACTTAGTAGAAGGTGGTCAACTCGGTTTCCTGATTGCGCCGAATGCTGTTCCTAAAGTTGAGTTAGTTGGCTTTGCTTCTCTTCCGGCTGATACCTATGGTGAGGGGCCTGCATCTGGTGAAGGAATTTCCGCCAATGGTAGAACCGGGCCTTTCCCCGGACAACCAATACAAGGTTTCAGTGGTGTCCAATTTGCTAACAGTAATTCTTTCTATTTCCTCTCAGATAATGGTTACGGTAGCAAAAATAATAGTGCTGATTTTCTGCTACGTATCCAACGTTTAGATCCCAATTTCAAGGGAACAGAAAATGGTGATGGTACTGTCAAAGTTTTAGACTATATTCAACTATCTGACCCAGATAAAAAGGTTCCTTTCAAAATTACTAATGAAGGAACTAGTGAAAGATTCCTCACCGGTGCAGACTTTGATGTTGAATCTTTAATTGTTGATAAAGACGGTAGCTTCTGGATTGGGGATGAGTTTGGCCCCTATCTGTTACATTTCGATCGCACTGGTAAATTATTAGAAGCTCCCATCGCCACACCAGACGAATTCAAGACTTTAGACGGTAAAGCACCGAAAGTTCTTGGTCATAGAGGTGCAAGCGGCTTTCGTCCAGAGCATACCATCGAAGCTTATAAACTAGCAATTGAGCAAGGTGCAGATTTTATTGAGCCTGACTTGGTAGTTACCAAAGATGGTGTATTGATTGCTCGTCATGAACCTGCTTTAGCGATTTTAAATGCTGATGGCAGTTTAAATACTAGCAATACAACCACAAATGTAGCTGAGATTGCCAAATTTAGCGATCGCAAAAAAACAGTCAATTTGGACGGAACCACAGTTACAGGATGGTTTGCTGAAGATTTCACCTTAGCGGAAATCAAAGAACTACGCGCCATTGAACGTTTATCTTTCCGCGATCAATCCTACAACGGTCAATTTGAAATTCCGACTTTAACGGAAATCATTGATTTAGTTAAGGATGTGGAAGCGCAGACAGGTAAAAAGATTGGTATCTACCCAGAAACCAAGCATCCCACCTATACTGCTAGCGAAGCTACTTATGTAGGGACTGACACCAAGATTAACCGCAGTTTGGGTCAGATACTCATCGATACCCTCAAAGCTGAAAACTTCACCGATCCTAGTCGCATTTTCATCCAATCCTTTGAAGTCGGGAACCTGAAGGAACTGCATGATATCATCATGCCTGCTGCTGGTGTAGATATCCCACTGGTACAACTTTTTGATGCTGATGGCATTGACATTAACGGTAAACTGATTGAAAATCAGCCATACGATTTCCAAGTTAGTGGTGACGAACGCACCTATGGCGATTTACGCACCCCAGAAGGTTTGGCGGAAATTGCTAAATATGCTGATGGTATTGGCCCTTGGAAACGCATGATTGTCAGTGTCAAAGGAACTGATGCTAATAATGATGGTAAAGCAGATGATGTGAATCAGGATGGTACAGTTAATGATGCTGACAGAACAACTTTACCACCGACAACCTTAATCCAAGATGCTCATGCAGCAGGTTTACAGGTTCACCCCTACACCTTCCGTGATGAAGATTTATACCTCGCAGCCGATTACAAAGGTAATCCAGAACTAGAGTTTCAGCAGTTCATTCAATTGGGTGTTGATGCATTCTTTACAGACTTCCCAATTACAGGAGATAAAGTCAGAGATTTACTGAGCGAACCTGAGAATAATTTGGTACGTTCTCCCCAAAACCCTGATGTGCTTGCTGGTAAAGCATTTGCGAACTTAGGCGGCTCGAAAGGCTTTGAAGGCGGGACAATCAACGCCAGCAAAACCAAGCTGTATATGCTGTTGGAAGGTACAGTTAATGGCGATCGCCCTGGTGATTTACGGATTAATGAATTTGACATTGCTAATCGTGAATACACTGACAAGAAGCTGTACTACAAACTAGATAATCCCGCAAATGCGATCGGCGATTTCACCGTTGTGAATGACAATGAATACCTGGTTGTTGAAAGAGATGGCGGTCAAGGAGCCACAGCTAAATTCAAGCGCGTCTATAAAGTAGACTTGTCAAAGACTGATGCTAAAGGCTATGTGGAAAAGATAGAAATTGCCGATTTGTTGAATATCCAAGACCCCAATGACTTAAATGGTGATGGTAAGACAACTTTTGATTTCCCCTTTGTCACCATTGAAAATGTCTTAGTGATTGACAAAGATACCATTTTGGTAGCTAACGACAACAACTATCCTTTCTCCACCGGTCGTCCAGGGAACGATCCGCAAAATCCCCAAATCGACAACAACGAAATTCTGCTGCTGAAGTTAGAGAAACCCCTAAACCTTGCGCCTGGTGTCGGTCAACCCTCAGCACTAGATATCAATTTTGGTTCTACTTCCAGCGATGATATTACCACTCAGCCAAATCAAACCGTATTTACAGGCGATGGCGCAGATACGGTAGATGCTAACAAAGGTAATACAGTGCAGACCGGTAAGGGTGATGACACTGTATTAGCGGGTAGTGACTCTGCTGTGGCGACTGGCGAGGGTAGCGATCAAGTGGTAATTGGTGCTAATGGTTCTGTTAGCAATACTAATGTTGATGCTGGCGCAGGTAACGATGAAATCACCGTAGTTGAAGCAAGTGGTAGTAATAACCTGTTTGGTGGTGCAGGTTCTGATACTTTGCAAGTAGTTGAAGGTTCTCGTCAATTCTTGTTTGGTGGTTCCGGTAACGATACCATCACGAGTAACGGTAGCAACAACCGACTCTACGGTGGTTCCGGCGATGACAAACTCTTCTCCAACACCAATGACATCTTAGTGGGTGGTGATGGTGATGATGTGTTATTTGCTGCTTCTGGTGGTGGTAATCGCTTGACTGGTAGCGCTGGTGCTGACCAATTCTGGATTGCTAATGGTAGTCTTCCTACTAGCAAAAATATCGTCACTGACTTTACATCAGGAGTTGATGTAATTGGATTAGGTGGTATTGGAGTAACTCAGTTTAGTGACTTGACCCTCTTACAACAAGGTAGCGATACCTCAGTGAAAATTGGCAATACAGAGGTAGTTTCATTATTAGGAATTACCGCTAGCAGCCTAATTGATAATAATTTTGTTTTTGCATAGAATTTTGCTGAAATTTAATCAACAAAATTAGTTAGAATTTGTTTAGGCTGTACTAATTGTCTTATGTGAGGGAGTAACTATCCCTCACTTTTTTATGGCGCTTGGATTGTCAGTTGTCATATCAATTTAAATAATGTTTGCGACACATCAATATATTCTAGAGGGCATGGCATTGCCATGCACCTACCATCTATATTATTGTTGTTTCAAATTGGTAGCAGTTATTATTTCTAGATTATTTGATATATAAAACCTTGGTAAATGTAAATTTTATCTTTTGTTAAATAGCTCTTAATATTCATGTAAGCCATTGCCCACCTGTGTCAACTTACAGCAGTTTTCACCTATTTAAACCACATCTGTTGTATTACATAAAATTAAGTTCTCTACTCAAAACTAAGGTACTAAAATTAGTGCCTTAATTCTGGAAACTAGAGATTTTGGAATTATTAATTAAGTTAATTCTCAATTCTGACTCAACTGAGATTTTCACATCATCATAATGATGTCATTATCAAAGTTAATTTGAGCCTAGCTTAGTGCTTTGTTTTATTAATTTTGCTGCTTTCCTAAATCCCCTACTTCTTTAAGAAGTCGGATATACGATCGCCACCAACTCCTCACTAAAATCACAATAAATAGTTCATTTTAATCATTACATAAACTTATGTTAATGTTTGTCACATAAATATATATTCATGATGTTTTATGCATTGACCAGCAGATTATATGAAGTTTAACGTGCCATTAATTAACAGTTATTAGCTGTACAAAAGACAAGACTTAATTAAATATATGCAGTTTTGATTAACTAATTGCTCAATTTATCAGTAATAACTTAAATCTGGAGAACAACAAATGAAAGGACGCTTTCACCCAAAAAACAATGTCAGTCTCAACCCCTCTGCTAACGAATCAATTCGTGATGTCATCGATAGGATGAGTGTCAGCCGTCGGCGCTTCCTCATCACAGCCGCCAGCACAGCCGCCTTAACCGTCGTCGGCGATATATCTATTGGTGGCTTAATCCAAACCGTCGAAGCCTCGGACATTCGCAAAAGTAAAGGATTTGCTGGTATTGGTTTCAAGAGTATTCCACCAAATCTGCGTGTCGGTGACAGGTTAAAAAATGATCTAGTCAGTGTTCCTGCTGGTTACACAGCTAAAGTACTCGTAGCTTGGGGAGATCCTATCGCTTCTGGCGGCCCGACTTGGCTAGCTAATGCTTCCCAAGATGCAGCCGCACAGGAAAAACAGTTTGGGATGCACGCCGATGGTATGCACTACTTCCCCCTCTCTCCAGGAAACGTTGTAGGTCGTGCAGTCAGTTCACAAGCCAGATCCTTACGAGGCTTTATCAACCAACCAATTAATAATGGTTTGTTGTGTGTCAACCATGAGTACACCCAAGAATCAATTCTCCATAGTGACGGTCTAGATCCAGTTTCAATTGCTAAGGTACGCAAGTCTCAGGCAGCGCATGGTGTATCGGTTGTAGAAATTTCTAAGCAAGGTAAGGAATGGAAATACAATCCCAATTCACCCTATGGTCGCCGTATCACAGCTAACACCGAAATGCGAATTTCTGGCCCTGCGGCTGGCGATCCACTTTTGAAATCGAAGAAGTTTGATATTAGACCTGATGGTTCTGTTGACACCGGCAGATTTAACGACGGTTACACCGCCTACGGCACAGTTAACAACTGCGCCAACGGTTACACACCTTGGGGTACTTATTTAACCTGTGAAGAGAATTGGAATGGCTATTTCGGAAACAATGGAGAGGCGTTAGTTTCTACTCCCGGAATCCCAGACGCGGAGGTTCTTGCAGGACAGAATCGTTACGGTCTTTCCGCCTCTGGTGCTGGCTATAAATGGCATCAAGCCGATCCACGTTTCAACAACCGCACTAACCCCCTCGAATCCCATTCATTTGGCTGGGTAGTAGAAATTGATCCTTACGATCCACAAAGCAAACCAGTTAAGCGTACTGCCTTGGGTAGATTCAAGCATGAAAGCGCTCAGGTTGTGGTCGATGACAGAAATAATGTGGCTTTTTATATGGGAGACGACGAACGCAACGAATATATCTATAAGTTCGTTTGTTCCCAGCGTTTGAATCCGGGAAATCGTAATGCTAACCGCGATTTACTTGACAATGGGGTGTTATACGTTGCCAAGTTTAACGATAACGGTACTGGCCAATGGATTCCTTTAGTGCATGGTCAAAGAGGTCTGACAGCCGAAAATGGTTTTAAAAACCAAGCTGAAGTCCTGGTCAAGACTCGTCAGGCGGCGGATCGGGTTGGTGCAACCATGATGGATAGACCAGAATGGACAGCAGTACGTCCTCGCATTGGCGGTTATAAAGAGATTGAAGTTTACTGCACATTGACCAACAATAACCGTCGGGGTACAACTCCAGTCTCCATCAACAATGCCGATGGTTCAACAGGAGCAGGTAGTGCGCGTCCTCCTGTAAATGCAGCTAACCCCCGTCCTGACAACCGTTTTGGTCACATCATTCGTTGGCGTGAAGATGGACGCACCGTCACAACAACAACTTTTACATGGGATATTTTCTTAGAAGCTGGTGATAAAACTCGGACAGAATCAAATCTTCAAGGAAATATTAAAGGCGATGACTTAAGTTCGCCAGATGGTTTGTGGTTTGATGACTTCGGTCGCTTATGGATTCAGACCGACCACGCAGGTGATGGTACTGGTGATTTGGTAAATATTGGTAGCAATACGATGTCTTGTGCTGACCCCAACACCAAACAGGTTAGACGCTTCTTAACCAGTCCTACAGATTGTGAAGTCACAGGTATAACTACCACCCCTGACGGAAAAGCGATGTTTATTAATATTCAGCATCCAGGTGATAGCGGCGATACCTTAAACCCCACCAAGACTAGTAATTGGCCGGCTAGTCAAGGTTATGGCCCATCCGGTCGCCCACGTTCTGCAACTGTGGTGATTACTCGCATTGATGGTGGTGTGATTGGTGGACTGTAACAAAAATTAGCGAAAATCCCCGTTCTATGAGTGGGCGGGGAAACCCCGCCCCTACTATATTGTGATTAAGCTGCAAGTTTTGTGGCTTTTTTGCGTTTCATCCACAATCCCATTAAAGTTGCGATCGCAGTTCCGCCAACAGTTAGTGGTTCGGGTACTTGATAGCTGACTGTACCTACTTCGGTGGCGTTTACAGATTGGTTTAGGGAATAAAATCTGTTTCCACCTACATCTGGGTTATTGAGATTCTCAGATGCGATCGCAAACTTATCAGCGACAAAATAGCTTAATCCCTGAAGCGTACCATTATTAAAGGTAAGAATGGGGAAAGCATCAAAATCAAAATCATCTTTTTGTGTATAATTCTTACCCAAGTAATTAAAATTTAAGGCTAATCCGTTTTCAACTCCGATAGTTTCCAGACCTGTCTTAGTTAAACTTGAGTCATCATAGCGAAAAGAACCGAAATATCTACCAGGATTATCTCCTGATGTTGCATTTACTTTGAATTTGTAATTAATAATTGCAGCTTGTGTTGGTTTAGCAGCAGTAATAGTTATCAAGGAAATAGCGGTTGCAATTGTTGCTACTACTAAGTTTTTAGCTGATTTCATCAAAATAATACTCCTAAGATTTAATGCATCAGCTTTAAATTAAATATCTTAGGTTAAGAGGTATAAAATAAACAGTTAATAAAACAGAATATGTAATTACAGCTATTTTCAGGTAAATAGACCACGCTGTAGGGGCACGGCACTAGTAAAATTATTGTATGTACCAAAAGATTGTCGGTGCCGTGCCCCTACAACAGATGTGGTTTAAATAGGTGAAAATTGCTGTAAATTTTATCAGGCTAATTATTTTTATAATAAAAAAATGGTGGGCAATGCCCACCCTAATTTTTGATATTCAAAAGTCAAGATTATTTTTTCACTAAAATATATGCTGTAGCATATTCAGGTAATTTGCTGATATGGTTGACAAATGCTTTCTGACTGGGAAAAATACCCGCTAAAAAATCAAGTTGATAGAGATTAGGTAAAAAGGCTCCGCCTGTATCAGCAATTACGCCCATTTGTAACTGTTTGCTTCCACCTGCATTATGCTCAATGACAATTACTTTACCTAAACCCATATTCAGGACATCGCCTGCAAAAGTTACTCCGGGTTTGATGGATATTTTGGCATCAATATTATATCCATAACCTTTAATAGCATTAACTTCTCTAAAATACCAATAACGTTTTTGCGCTGTTGCTTTTAAACCCCTGACATAAGGTATTTCATTACTTCTATCAACGTTAAAATACCCCTCTTTACCATCTGGAAACTTAATTAATATAGTGCCTTGCATGAGTGCTTCTTCCAGTCCGGTGCGAGTTAAATATGCTAAGGGTTCAACTTTGCCAAATTCTTTACCACCTGGTTCATATATTCCCGATAATACATCCTGCTTGGTATATCTGGTGTAGAATTTATCAGCAGTGAAGTTATCATTTAAACTATAAATAGGAATATTATATTTAGCAGTTTTCTTCCGCGTCCCATTGTGAATAAATACCGCATATTTAGTAATCCGCAGTTGGCGTTGATTTTTAACTTTGGGATTATAAGCAGTCCATTTGATTACTTTAAAATTTTTATTAATAAAGTTAGGGTCTTGTAAGCGGGTAGGGCGATTATTGGCAATATCTTCTTTTAAAACCGCAACCATGAAATCTAAGGTTTTAATCACATCGTCTACCGTTACCCCTTGAGTTTCAAGTATCCCTTTACGTAAAACATCGGGGTCTGCATTGGCGTGGTCTTGGTAATATTTTCTGGTGTTGGTGAGAACAGTAAGTAAATCTGCTTGGTTTAATTTAATTTTTGTACTTGGTAACTTTCCACTATTAAAAACTTGGTTAGGATTGACATTAAATTTAAATTTCTTTAACTCATCAATAGCTTTATATGGTGTAGCGGCTGAGATTAAATTCTGTTCAATTCCTTGGTCATCATTAACAAAATTTAATAAATTCGTGGCGATTAGCTGAACCGATTGAATGAAGGGTAAGGAAAGAAATGGTTGAGTTAGGGTTTCTGCTTTTTGAGTTAAAGCAACATTTTGTACAGGTTGCTGTTGTTGATTTACCTGTTCATTTGTTGACTGAGCATATAAATGATTACTACCTAACCCAACACATAATAAGGTTGCTAAACCTGCCGTTAGGCTAATTTTTTTACTGAATAATCTACTCATGAAGATGGAAGGGAAGGGAAAGGGGACAAGGAGGACAAGGGGGACAAGGAAGAATGACAATGATTATTGTACAGACGCGATTCATCGCGTCTCTGACAAATGACTATTTTAACCTTTCTTCCTGAATGAGGGTACGTTGATAAATTTGATGATTTTTAAACCAATGCCAAGTACGGGCGCGATAGTTATTGTCTGGACTAATTTGAATCATTTCATACAAATTCATATCTGGTGCGTTCTTATAAGCAAACCATAATATGACTGTAGAATCGTCGATTTCCCAAGCTTTTCCGGTAATGCGTTCGGTATCAAAAAATAGGGCTTTGTCGCGATATATTCCCGGAAATTGATGTTCTTCTTTTTTCCCGTCAGCCCAGGTATAACGATTGATTTGATAATAGGGATGGGGGCCATTTTCGGGGAATTGACAACTTAGATGAGACTGATATTTATCGAGAATTGTTCCGGCGTTATCTACTACTGTATAAGTACCTACCCATTCTCCTTCATGACGGACAAGTACGGGCATTCCTTCGCGGATGGTAGACATAGAAAACTCCTTGATATTGTTAATGGTGAGAGACGCGAGAGACGCGAGAGACGCGATGAATCGCGTCTGTACAATGGTGATTCATTCATCAAACCACCAGGGGTTATTTGCAGAGTTGGTTTTGATTAAAAAGGCTTTTTTACGCATAAATCTTTTCAACGCTGCAGGCCCCATGCGCGAACCACCTAAACCAGAAAATTTGAATGAATTTTTTTCGCCTTCGTGCATGATAGCAGTCAAAGCTGCATCGTTAATACTAATACCTCCTGCTTCTATTTGTTGGGCAACTTCTAAGGCTAATTCTGGGGATTCGGCAAAGACAGATGCACTTAAACCATAAATTGAGTCGTTAGCTAAATTTATTGCTTCTTCAATTTGCGAAAAGGGCATGATTGGCATAATGGGGCCAAAAGTTTCTTCGGTCATAATTTTCATGGTATGATTGACCTTAGTTAAAACTGTGGGACGACACCACCAACCACCGCCTAATTCTTCAACTTTACCGCCACAATGAATCATTGCTCCTTTATCAACAGCATCTAAAAGCTGATCGCTAATAATTGCTGCTTGTTTTTCGGCAATAATGGGGCCTAGTTCGCCACTTTCTAATGTGGGATGAGCTAATTTTATCTGTTGGGCTTTATTGACTAATAAAGAAACAAATTTATTAAATATAGATTCGGCAACGTAAATTCGCTCAATTGAAAGACAAGACTGTCCAGAATTCACAACCGCACCCCATAAAATTGCTGAGGTAGCTAAGTCTAAATCAGCTGATTGTAAAACTATTGCGGGGTCTTTACCACCTAATTCTAAAAATACGGGAACAAATCTTTTGGCGGCAATTTCCGCAACTTTTCGCCCTGTGGCAACACTACCTGTAAAGCAGACTAAATCTACATATTCTATTAAAGCTGCTCCGGTTTCACCTGCACCTTCAATAAAGGTAAAAACATCGCGTAATTTGGGTACAGCATTTAATGCTGTCATTAATGGGGCGACGAAACGCGGTGCTATTTCACTGGGTTTAACAATGACTGCACAACCGGCGAGTAATGCGGGAATAGCATCGATTGTTGAGAGTAATAAGGGGAAATTCCAGGGGCTAATTATGCCAACAAGGGGATAGGGAACGGCTGTTTGTTGTAAGGCGATAAAAGGAATGCTAGTGTTTTTGGCGGAGTCTTGTAGTAAGTCTGGTGCTAACCGACACCAGCGATCTATGCTAGAGATGAAAGAGTCAATTTCCATTTCCGAAATTGACAATCTGCCGGTATCATTAACCAAAGCTTCAGTTAAGCGATCGCGTTCTGCTAATATCGCTTGTTTCCATTCTTGTAATACTTCTATTCTCTCATCAATACTGAGCTGCTGCCAACGAACTTGCGCCCGTCGCAGTCGATTGCACAACTGCGCCAGCAGCTTAGGCGGCGGCGGGATAATCACATAGTCAAATTTTCCTGTCCGAGGATTGCGAACATCGATTGAGTTGGGCATGGGGCATGGGGCATGGGGCATTGAGGATTAGTCAACAGTCAACAGTCAACAGTCAACGGTCAACAGTCAACAGTTAATCAGTTACCATCAAATTATGCCTAATTGGGCTAGGCGTTCAATGGTGGCTTGTTGTGTTTGCAGAAAGTGTTTGCGGTCTACTTCTGTATTCAGCATAGTGTTTGGTGGGTAAAATTGCGACTTCAGATAACTTTGGGCGTATAGTTCAAATCGCTGGCGGGAAAGTATATTATTTAACCCTGGTCTTTTGCGATCGCGTTTTAAAGCAGCGAGATCTATCTCTGCAAAGGCTGCCATACTTTCGCCTGTAGTTGTTTCTGTTAAAACTATTCCCCGATGATCGATAATTTTAGAACCGCCATCTGCTGAGGATATGGGGATGGGGATATTAGCGATACCTGCAGTATTAGCAGAAACAATGTATGCTGTATTTTCTACCGCACGAGTAATTTTAGCTGCATCTTTGGGCGTTAAATTTTTGCTGTAAATTTCCGAGGTGGAATGGAGAAAAATCTCTGCGCCGCGCATGGCTAAACAACGGGCGACTTCTGGATATAAAATTTCTTCAGATGCTAAAGCAGCTAAATTGCCAATTTCAGTTTTAGCTACGGGAAAAACCCCTTCTAATCCGTAGCAGTCGAGATATTTATCCCACACATCATGGGGTGTGGGTGCAAACATAGAATTTAACCGTCGATATCGCAAGACGATATTTCCCGACGGGTCAATTACAAAGCAGGTTTGAAAGTATAATTCAGGGAAATTCGGGTCTAATTCGTAAGCATTTCCTGCTAAAAATATCCGATGCTTTTGAGCAATTTTACCGAGGGCTTCATATTCAGCCCCATGCATTTCTAAACAGGCTTTATCAGCCCACACCGCCAACGATTCACCTAGCGGAAAACCTGTGAGGAAATATTCTGGTAAAACAATTAATTTACAGTCAAAACCAATAAATGCAAGACTAGCGGCGATTTGCTGTGATAAGCGGTTTATGGTATTTTGCATTAAAGCACGAGCTTCAGTGCGATCGCTCGCTTGATTAACTGCATGACAGGTAACTTGCAGTGCTAAGGCTCGATAGGAATCTAAGTTATTGGTCATTGGTCAATAGTCAATAGTCAATAGTCAATAGTCAATAGTGGGAGCATCCCAATTTTGACGCAATACCCTAGAAGGGTATTGCTATACCAACAAAGCCTGCCTTCGCAGGCTAAAAGTTTGATAGCCTGCGAAGGCAGGCTTCGTAT